>JAKFDU010000106.1:0-8712 GCA_036675975.1 Devosia sp.
CGGGTGGGGGTTTTGCCTCTCCCACAGGTTCGCGTTTCGGCCGCAATAGGGCGAGCGTCCCCGGGGCCGCCGGAACGGTTCCAAAAACCGGCACTCCGGGACGGCTTCCGTCTCATATTTTATTACTACGAGGCGAAAGCCGTCTCGGGGTCCACCCGTTGCCATCTTGGCATACGGCCCGCTGCCTTCCTGGCATGCGCCTATTCGACAACCGCGCTGCAGGCGGCGCTTTGGCACGCGCCAGCCGAGTCTTTGCCGCAGTGGGCCCCTTTTCCCCCGACAAACCCTCCCCATATATCTCTTCGTGGTGGAGCAGCGCCGAAATCAAGCCGGTCATTTGACAAGCCTCAAAGTGGGCAACCCCCTATGCTGTCAAACTGCCGGTGCGGGCGTTTCATCAGCGACGCTTCCGACGTGTGTCCGGTGCCTTCGGGGTCGGCATGCGGGCGAGACAAGGAGAGTTGAATGAACATCGAGAAATATACCGAGCGGGCCCGCGGTTTCATCCAGAGCGCCCAGACTACGGCGCTAAGCAAAGGCCACCAGCAATTTGCACCCATTCATCTGCTCAAGGTGCTGATGGATGACGACCAGGGCATGGCCAACGGCCTGATCGAACGCGCCGGGGGTGATCCCAAGGCCGTGCGGGCTGCCGTGGAGGCGGCTCTGGGCAAAATTCCAAGCGTCTCCGGCGACGGTTCTCAGCTTTATCTGAGCCGCGAATTGGCGCGGGTGTTCGACACATCAGAAAGCGCAGCGCAGAAGGCCGGCGACAGCTATGTCACCGTCGAGCGGCTGTTGCTGGCTTTGGTGGTCGAAAAGGATACCGATGCCGGCAAGATCCTGAGCTCGGCCGGGGTGACGCCGCAGGGGCTCAACACGGCGATCGAGGCGATCCGCAAGGGCCGCAGCGCCGACTCGGCGACGGCCGAGAACAGCTATGACGCGCTCAAGAAGTATGCGCGCGACCTCACCCAGGATGTGCGCGAGGGCAAGCTCGATCCGGTGATCGGCCGCGACGAGGAAATCCGCCGCACCATCCAGGTGCTGAGCCGCCGCACCAAGAACAATCCGGTGCTGATTGGCGAGCCGGGCGTCGGCAAGACCGCCATCGCCGAGGGCCTCGCCATCCGTATCGTCAATGGCGACGTGCCCGAGAGCCTCAAGAACAAGAGCCTCCTGTCACTCGACATGGGCTCGCTGATTGCCGGCGCCAAATATCGTGGCGAGTTCGAAGAGCGTCTCAAGTCGGTGCTGTCGGAAGTCACCTCCGCCGAGGGGCAGATCATCCTGTTCATCGACGAGATGCACACGCTGGTCGGCGCCGGCAAGGCCGATGGCGCCATGGACGCGTCCAATCTGCTGAAGCCTGCGCTGGCGCGTGGCGAGCTGCATTGCGTGGGCGCCACGACGCTGGACGAATATCGCAAGCATGTCGAGAAGGACGCGGCTCTGGCCCGTCGCTTCCAGCCGGTCTTCGTCGATGAACCGACCGTGGAAGACACGATCTCGATCCTGCGCGGCCTCAAGGAAAAGTACGAGCTGCATCACGGCATCCGGATTTCGGATTCGGCGCTGGTGAGCGCGGCGACGCTGTCCAACCGCTACATCACCGACCGCTTCCTCCCCGACAAGGCCATCGACCTGATGGACGAGGCGGCGGCGCGCTTGCGCATGGCCGTCGATTCCAAGCCCGAAGCCCTCGACGAACTCGATCGCCGCATCATGCAGCTCAAGATCGAGCGCGAGGCCTTGCGCAAGGAAGAGGACGAGGGTTCCAAGACCCGTCTTGGCCGACTCGAAACCGAACTGGCCGATCTCGAGGAACAGGCACAGGGCCTCAGCGCCAAGTGGCTGGCCGAGAAGGAGCGGCTGCAGGGCAGCCAGAAGGTCAAGGAAGAACTCGACGCGGCCCGGTCGCAGCTCGAGATCGCGCAGCGCGAGGGCGACCTCGCCAAGGCGGGCGAGCTGGCCTATGGCGTCATTCCGGAACTGGAAAAGCGCCTCAAGGCGGCCGACGATGCCAATGGCGACGGCAAGCCCGACCCGGTCATGGCCAAGGAAACGGTCGATGCCAGCGATATTGCCGGCGTCGTCAGCCGCTGGACCGGCATTCCGGTTGATCGCATGCTCGAAGGCGAGCGCGAGAAGCTGCTGCATATGGAGACGTCGCTGGGCGCCCGCGTCATCGGCCAGTCCGAGGCGGTGGCCGCGGTGGCCAAGGCGGTACGCCGTTCGCGGGCGGGCCTGCAGGATCCGAACCGGCCCATCGGCTCGTTCATGTTCCTGGGGCCAACCGGCGTGGGCAAGACCGAGCTGACCAAGAGCCTGGCGCAATTTCTGTTCGACGACGAAACCGCCATGGTGCGGCTCGACATGAGCGAGTTCATGGAGAAGCACTCGGTGGCCCGGCTGATCGGCGCGCCTCCTGGCTATGTCGGCTATGACGAGGGTGGCGTCCTCACCGAAGCTGTGCGGCGCCGGCCCTATCAGGTGGTGCTGTTCGACGAGATCGAGAAAGCCCACCCCGATGTCTTCAATGTCCTCCTGCAGGTGCTCGATGACGGGCGGCTGACGGACGGGCAGGGGCGGACGGTCGACTTCCGCAATACGGTGATCATCCTCACCTCGAACCTGGGCGCTGAGTATCTCGTCGAGCTCAAGGACGGGGAATCGGTGGAGCTGGTGCGCGGCAAGGTGCTCGATATGGTCAAGGCGGCGTTCCGGCCGGAATTCCTCAACCGCGTCGACGAGATCCTGTTGTTCCACCGGCTGGGTCGCGAGCATATGGGCGCGATCGTCGATATCCAGTTCGGGCGGCTGCAGCAGTTGCTGAAAGATCGCGACATCGTGCTGGAATTGACGCCGCGCGCCCGCGAGTGGCTGGCCAACGAGGGCTATGACCCCGCCTATGGCGCCCGCCCGCTGAAGCGGGCGATGCAGCGCGCCGTGCAGGACGGTCTGGCCGAGGAAATCCTGGCAGGCCGGGTCAGCGACGGCTCGCGCGTGGTGGTCGATGCCAATGATGACGGCATCGTGCTGCTGCCAGATGGCGCCGTGGAAGCCGACGCAGCGGCCTAATGCAAGCAATGAAGGCCGGTCCCAGGACCGGCCTTTGTCGTTGCATGGTGCCTTGTTCCGATATAGAACAAAACAAGAACAATGGAGCAATCCGGTGGCAGACAAGATTGACTATATCGAATTTCCTTCCGCCAATCGGGCGGTGACCAGTGCCTTCTTCCGGGCGGCCTTCGGCTGGGGCATTACAAGCTATGGCCCGGGCTATGATGGAATCGAGGGCGCTGGCATCGATGGCGGGGTGGACCAGGGCGAGGGCCGCGTGGCGGCTACCATGGCCGTGGTGCGCACCGACAATCTCGACGATGCGGAACGCCGGGTGACTGCGGCAGGCGGGACCATTACACGACCGCAGTTCGACTTTCCCGGCGGGCGGCGCTTCCACTTCCGCGAGCCTGGCGGCAACGAGATGGCGGTGTGGGTAGCGACGGAATAGGCTCTGACGGGAATCAGCACCGGACGCAGCATGAGCCAGGATATCACCGCGCCGCAGAGCCGTCGTTTCGTCCTGGTGGCGGCAATCCTGGCCTCCAGCATGGGCTTCATTGATGGCTCGGTGATCTCGATCGCCATTCCCGCCATCCGCGCCGATCTGGGTGCGACACTGGCTGATGCGCAATGGGTGAGTAACGGCTACCTGCTGTTGATGTCCTCGCTGATCCTCCTGGGTGGAGCGGCCGGCGACCGGTTCGGGCTGCGCAATACCTTCGGGCTGGGCATAGCCCTGTTCGTCGTTGCCTCCATCATATGCGCGCTGGCGCCGACGCCGCTGGTGCTTGTCATCGCGCGGGCGGTGCAGGGGACTGGCGCCGCCTTCATGGTGCCGGGGAGCCTGGCGATCATCGCCAAGGCCTATCCGCGCGAGGAGCGGGGGCGGGCCATCGGCATCTGGGCGGCGGCCTCGTCTCTCACCACCATCGGCGGGCCGATCATCGGCGGCTTCATGCTGACGGCTTTGGGCGAATGGAGCTGGCGGCTGGTTTTTGCCATCAACCTGCCACTGGGTCTCGTCGCACTGGCATTGCTATGGTTCCGCGTGGCGCCGGATCGGCCGGAAGCAGGGCGGCGGCTCGACGTGGTCGGCGCGGTGCTGGCGACGCTGGCGCTGATGCTGATTGCCTACGGATTGACCGGCGATGGCAGCGAGAGCGCGCCGCCGATGTCCCACATTATCGCGTGGTGCGGGGCGGGACTGGTGCTGGCTGTCGTGTTTGTCATCTGGGAGGCTCGCTGCGCCGAGCCGATGCTGCCGCTGCGGCTTTTTGGCAAACTCGGCTTTTCGGGGGCAAACGGGCTGACTTTCGCGCTCTATTTCGCGCTGGGCGGCACCATGTTTTTCCTGCCCATGACCATGATCGGTGGATGGGGAGAGTCGCCGGCGACGGTGTCGCTCGCGCTGCTGCCATTGGGCCTGGCCCTGACGGTCCTGTCCTCGTTCAGCGGCAAGTGGGCCGACCGGTTCGGGCCCGGGCCGCTGATCGCGCTGGGCTCGCTGATCGTGGCGGGCGCCTTCGCGGCCCTCGGACTGACGGCGCCGATGCACTCGGTTTGGCTGGCGGTGCTGCCCGCGATGGTGCTGCTCGGGTTGGGCATGGGGCTGGTGGTGTCGCCACTGTCGACGGCCGTCATGACGTCGGTCGAGGATGGCGACACAGGCGTCGCATCGGGCGTCAACAATGCCGTCGCGCGGGTGGCGGGGCTGGTGGCGGTGGCGCTGCTGGGCGCCATCATCGCCCCGGTGTTCGACGCAGCACTGGGTTCGGCCGCCGAACTGCCGATCTTTTTCGGCATGGCGACCGAGGGGTTGAGTGCCGAGGACGAGGCATTGCGCCTGGCCGCGACCGACGCCGCCTTCGCGACCGTCGCCTATGTCACCGCGGCATTGAGCGTGGTTTCGGCCGTGGTCGCCTGGCTTACCCTCGAGCGCAAAGGCTTCTAGGGATTGGCCTGGGCGACTGTTACCGGGGCGGGCTCGCGCGTCATCAGGTCATTGATCTGAGCCATGGTCTGGGCGAACTGCGCCTCATATTGCTGGGGCAGGACGTTGTCCTTGGGCAGCTTGACGCTCAGCGGATCGACCAGGTTGCCGTTGATCATGATCTCGAAATGCAGGTGCGGCCCGGTCGATTGGCCGGTGGAGCCCACATAGCCGATGATCTGGCCCTGGCGCACGTGGCTGCCAACCTCGAGGCCATCGACGTAACGCGACATGTGGCCATAGGCGGTCTCGTAGCCGTTGACGTGCTGGATCTCGACCTTGTTGCCGTAGCCGGACTGCCACTTGTAATACTGGATGATGCCATCGCCGGCGGCATAGATTGGCGTGCCGGAACGCGCGGCGAGGTCGACGCCGGTATGCAGGCGCCGGGTCTTGAAAATGGGGTGGATGCGGTAGCCGAAGCGCGAACGCAGTGTGCCACCGCCCTCGAGCGGCCGGCGCGTCAGGAAGCGCTTACCGGTTTCACCATCAGGATCGTAGAAATCGACGACGCCGTCTTCGGTGCCAAAACGGTAGAGCTGACGCGTGGTGCTGCCCAGGGTGAGGGCGACATAGAGCAGCTCGGTGCGGCCCTCGGCGTCGGGCGCGGTCTTGAGAATCTCGATGGAATCGCCGGCGGCGATCCTCTTGGTCATATCCACGTCATAGGCGAACATGCCGACAATGCGCTCGATGGTGGCATCGTCCAGGTCGTGCTTGCGGCCGGTCTCCCAGATGGAGCGGTAGACGCTGGGCAGGTTGGCGACATTGACCTCTTCGGTATCTTCCTCAGGAAACTCGATCTCGGCCGGGGCGAGGCCGAGCACATACTGTCCCTTGTCGGTCAGCGCGACGGTCGCACGGTGGACATCGAGATCGCTGCCATCGTCATGCAGATAGATGCTCAGCCGGTAGGGGATGAGCGTATTGGAGCTGCGCGACGGTCCGAACAGAATGCGCAGACGCGCACCTGCCGGCAAATCGGTCGACGGGAAGACATTTTCCAGCGTCGACTCGATGCCAACGATCATGGCGTCGGTAAAGCCGTTGCGGCGCATGGCCTCGTCGAGAGGGGTCCGCTCCTTGATGGTGAGAATGCGCTCGGCCCGCCCGAGCGCCGCATCGGCCGCCTTGGTCGTCTGCGGCACGACGGTGACATTTTCGACAACGCCGCCCGGCGTTCCGGCGCCGGCCAACAGGCCCAGTTCGGTTACCGATGGCGCAAGGGCGGCATAGGCCAGGGTTGGCGGCGTAGCATCGTCGCTGAAGAACGTGGCCTCGACGACACCACGCACATATTCGGCCGCCGATTGATCGGAGATGGCCCGCGGCGGCACGAAGGTCATCGGCATGGCGGCCAGCTTGACGGCGACTTCGCCCTCGACCTCGGCGCCATAGACATCGGTGTTGATGTCCATGCTGGCGGCAGCGGAGATCGGCTGGGTGGCATTGAGAATGGCCACCGGATCATAGTCGGGTATGCCGTCGGACAGCGAGGTTGGCGCGGTGGCGAGGGTTGCGCTGATGCGCACGAAAGGCTGGTTGCGGATCATGTCACGGCCATCGACCGTCTCGCGGATCGAGGCTTCGATGATCTGGAGATCCGAGCGCGTGGCCGTGACGGGGCGCAGGCGCGACGACTTGGCCGAAAGATCGGTCGGGGTCAGTGCCTCGGTTTTCGGGCGTGAAAGCTGCAGGGCTTCATAGGCGGTGGAGAAAGTGTCCTGGCCCTGGAACGAGACATAGAGTGCGGCGCCCATCAGCAGCACACTGGTGAGGCCGGTCATCACAGTGCCGGTCAACCAGGCAAAGCTCAGTTCGCGCCCATGGGGTATTTCGCCATCGGTCGACTGCACCGTCAGGGCCGGGCTGTCCTCGAAGCCCGTGGCCTTGAGCAGCGCGGCATGACGATTTCTCTGCGCTGCGTTCAACGCCCCATCCTTTGATGTGTCACGGCAATCCCCCATGCCGGTCTTGCGGCCAGCTTCACGTCTGTATCGCGCGAGTGCGCTCACATGCGTGCGCGGAGTCTATATCAATCAACACCGCTGATCCAAAAAAAATGCGGCGAAACTGCGGGCGTAACGGACGCGTGCGCAAGCGCCGCCTGTGGTGCAGTGATCGAGAACTGACGGACCAGGCGGCTTTGACGCCTGGTGCTCATGACTTCACCCCTCCCAGCCTCCCCCATCAGAGGTGGAGGTTTCCTTCATTCCGGGGGCGAGATCCAGAGCGACACCTCCCCTCTGATGGGGAGGCTGGGAGGGGGTGGGGCCACACCCGCCGAGCTGGGCACAAGTGAAGGGTCTCGGGACGCGGGACATCCGAACAACGGGTGGTGTGGAGCGGCGCGGACATGGATTCCCGCCTTCGCCGGAATGACCCGGTGGGAAATCCCAGGAGCGCGGCCCGGGTCCACCCCGGCGACGTGAACCGCATGATCGGCGCATCGCGGTCAGAAAAGGCCACTGGCTGACGGCGTTGCGGCAAAATCGGGGTCCTTGGCTATTGCCATTAGCCGGAACCACGGCTTTGAGGGCGGGCCATTGAAAAGACTGCGAAAAATCCCATATCGGTTGTATCGGCCGCAAACCCCCGTAATCACTGGTGGTTCAGTCGAGTTTTCCACACGCCCAAATCAGCCCAAATCAGAAAATGACGCTTTTGTCGTTTTGGGGGGTTTACAGGAAAAAGGACCGCCCCTATAACCCGGTCATCGCTTCAGGGCGCGGCGCCAAACGGCGGCGGGCACCGAAGCAAGCCACTGAAATCACTAAGAAATTAGCGATCTCAGTATGAAGGTTCCAGGTAACTGAAATCTTCTGGTTTTCGAAATTCGGTAAGAAACGAAAATCGAAAATAGGGTGTTGACAGACGAAAACGTCTCGACTACAACCCGCCACGTTGACGACGCCGAGCGCTAGCCGCTCCCACTGTTCAACGATTTCTGAAAGGGCAGACGATCTGCCGGGCAACCGGACAGAAACTCCTGTTCCCTGAAAGAATGTGGAAGCCAACGCTTCCAATGACGTCCTAGCCCGCGAGGGCAGTGAGGTCAGCTCTTTGAAATTGTGAAGATAGAAGAAAGAGAAACGTGGACGGCGAGGTTCTTGCGAACTGAAGCTGGAAGCAATTCCGGTGGAAGTTAAAAAGACTTTCGATGGGTGCACGTTTTCTAAGAGAAAACAGATTGTTCTCGCAGTGACTTCGGTTGCTTGCTGAGAGCAGTGTGAGTTCTCGTCAATCATGCAAACGTGCATTCAGCGACCATGTCAGATTTCAAACTTGAGAGTTTGATCCTGGCTCAGAACGAACGCTGGCGGCAGGCTTAACACATGCAAGTCGAACGCTCCGCAAGGAGAGTGGCAGACGGGTGAGTAACGCGTGGGAATCTACCCATCTCTACGGAATAACGCATGGAAACGTGTGCTAATACCGTATACGCCCTTAGGGGGAAAGATTTATCGGAGATGGATGAGCCCGCGTTGGATTAGCTAGTTGGTGGGGTAAAGGCCTACCAAGGCGACGATCCATAGCTGGTCTGAGAGGATGATCAGCCACATTGGGACTGAGACACGGCCCAAACTCCTACGGGAGGCAGCAGTGGGGAATATTGGACAATGGGCGCAAGCCTGATCCAGCCATGCCGCGTGAGT
>JAKFDU010000107.1:0-2329 GCA_036675975.1 Devosia sp.
CAGGGCCGTGTCCATGCGCTCTTCATAGCGCTGGAACAGCTGCTCGATGATGTCGTCCTTGTTGCGGAAGTGGTAGTAGAGGTTGCCCGGGCTGATCTCCAGCTCGTCGGCGATGTGGTTGGTCGTGACGTTGGGCTCGCCCTGTTCGTTGAACATGGCGAGCGAGGCATCGAGGATGCGCTGGCGGGTCTGCCTGGCCATCGGTGCGGCGTCAGCCGCGCAGCTTCTTCACGAGGTCCACGTACTTCTTCATCGCGTCCTCGGGCTTGGTGCCGGCCAGCTTCTCCCAGGCTTCGTACTTGGCGGTGCCGACGAAGTCGAAGAAGCCCGGCTTGGGGCCGCTGACGTCGCCCTCGGAACCCTGCTTGTACAGGGCGTAGAGGCGCAGCATGGTGTCGTTGTCGGGCCGGTCGGCCAGGTTCATCACGTCCTGGGCGGCTTTCTGGAACTGGTCTTTCAGGTCGGCCATCTTCTTGGATCCCCGGGTTGAAGCGAGGGTGATATCACGCCCCCCGGGGACGGTCAACGCGGGGTTTGTCACGGCGATTGCGGTCTGGCAAGTTAGCCTGGTGCGGGCGGCCATCGCGGTCGTTCAAGGGTACAGGGCAGGGGAGAGGTCATGAGCTATTTCGTCACCGGCGCCACCGGGTTCATCGGGCGTTATCTGGTCAGCAACCTGCTCAAGCGCAAGGGCGCGGTGCATGTGCTGGTCCGCAAGGGCTCCGAGAAGAAACTCGACGCCATCGCCGCCCGGATGGGCTGGGACCGCAAGCGCATCGTCCCGGTCACCGGCGACCTGTCCAAGTCCAGGCTCGGCCTGACGCCGGCGCAGATCAAGGCGCTGTCGGGCAAGGTCCAGCACTTCTTCCATCTCGCGGCCATCTACGACATGGCCGCCGACGCCGCCTCGCAGCAGGTCGCCAACATCGAAGGCACCCGGCACGCGATCGAGCTGGCGGCGGCGCTCAAGGCCGGCTGCTTCCACCACACCAGCTCCATCGCCGCCGCCGGACTCTACCCGGGCGTGTTCCGCGAGGACATGTTCGAGGAAGCCGAGGGACTGAAGGACCCCTACCTGCGCACCAAGCACGAGTCCGAGGGCATCGTGCGCAAGGAGTGCAAGGTGCCGTTCCGCATCTACCGCCCGTCCATGGTCATCGGCCACTCCAAGACCGGCGAGATGGACAAGATCGACGGCCCCTACTATCTGTTCACCCTGATCAAGAAGATGCGCGAGACCCTGCCCCAGTGGGTGCCCACCCTGGGCATCGAGGGCGGCCGCCTGAACGTGGTGCCGGTGGACTTCGTGGCCGACGCCATGGACCACATTGCGCACAAGAAGGGCCTGGACGGGCAGTGTTTCCACCTGGTGGACCCGGAGCCGATGCGCTTCGGCGAGCTGATGAACACCTTCTGCCGCGCCGCCCACGCGCCCGAGATGACCATGCGCCTGGACGCGCGCATGCTCGCGGTGGTGCCGGGCGCCGTGCGCAGCGCGGTCACCAACCTGCCGCCGGTCAAGCGCTTCACCAACATGGTGCTGCGCGACCTCAAGATTCCGCCCGCGACCCTGGCCTTCATCACTTATCCGACCCGCTTCGACACCCGCGTGGTCGAGCGCGCGCTCAAGGGCAGCAAGATCGCCGTGCCCGAGCTGGAAAGTTACGCCTGGCGCATCTGGGACTTCTGGGAGCGCCAGCTCGACCCGGACCTGTTCGTCGACCGGTCGCTGCGCGGCAAGGTCGAGAACAAGGTGGTGCTGATCACCGGCGGCTCCTCCGGCATCGGCAAGGCCTCGGCGATCAAGATCGCCGAAGCCGGCGCCAAGGTGATCATCGTCGCGCGCGGCGAGAAGGAACTGCACGAGACCCGCGACGAGATCCTCGCCGCCGGTGGCAAGTGCTGGGCCTATACCTGCGACCTGACCGACATGGCGTCCTGCGACACCCTGGTCAAGACCGTACTGGCCGAGCACAAGGCCGTGGACGTGCTGGTGAACAATGCCGGCCGCTCGATCCGCCGTTCGGTCGAGGCCAGCTACGACCGCTTCCACGACTACGAGCGCACCATGCAGCTGAACTACTTCGGCTGCCTGCGCCTGATCATGGGCTTCCTGCCGGCCATGACCCAGCGCCGCCGCGGCCATGTCGTGAACATCAGCTCGATCGGCGTGCTGGCCAGCTCGCCGCGCTTCTCGGCCTACGTGGCCTCCAAGGCCGCGCTCGACGCCTTCAGCCGCTGCGCCCAGGCCGAGTTCAGCGGCAAGAACATCGCCTTCACCACCATCAACATGCCGCTGGTGAAGACCCCGATGATCGCGCCGACCAAG
>JAKFDU010000108.1:0-1511 GCA_036675975.1 Devosia sp.
CGTGGCCTACGACGGCGCCGCGGCGCTGGAGAAAGTGGAGTCGCACGAGCCCGACGTGGTGCTGATGGACATCGGCATGCCGCGCATGGACGGCTACGAAGCGGCCCGCATGGTGCGCGCCGCCGGCCGGCCCGTGCGGCTGATCGCCCTGACCGGCTGGGGCCAGGCCCTGGACAAGATGAAGGCGCAGCAAGCAGGGTTCGACCACCACCTGGTCAAGCCGGTCGACCTGGCGACGATCATCGACGTGCTGAGGGCTTGAGCGGACGGAACCAGGAACGGGTCCATCAGTCCCGCCCGAGCATGTAATGGACAGCGTCCCTGATGTCCGAATCGGGGAAATCAAACGAGACGCCATTCGGCGGGTGCGCTCCGATGCCTCGGATCGCGTTCTTCGTCAACGTTTCCAGGCCTTTGGATTCGAGGGATTTCCACCGGTCGCGATCCGCGCGCCGGGGCGCACCCGCCACCCCTGTTTCATGGCAGACGGTACAGACCTGCTGATAGATTGCCGCGCCCCTGGTGCTGGAAGCGGGCGCCATGGTGTCGAAGCCGATCGGTGCCCAGCCCTCCTGTTCGACGGCGAGCCTGGACACCCGAGGTGAGAAGTGGAAGGCGCGAATGGCATCGAGGTGCGAGGCAGCGGGCCGACTACCACGATAAGCACCCTCTTCGAGAATCACGAGAGCTTCGGAAAGTCGGATCCGGGAATCGTCGAGCGCAGCGACATATCGGGTGGAGTAATCATCTTCGGCTTGGATCCCGGCAGAACCGAACCGAAACATGGGCAGGCGCGGGGACGCCAGATCGATCCCGGCGCGGATGCTTCCCCGCTCTGCAGCAGTCTCCAACAGGCGTGCCAGCTCGGAAAGACGCAGACGTCCATCGCCCGCGGCCGCAACGTACAACGCATAAACAGCGTCGGAACTCCCCCGGCTTGCAGCGTCCTGAAAGAGTACTTGTGCCCGGGAAGCATCTTGTCGAATACGCTTCCCGTGCAGCAACATCACACCGAGCTGATACAGGGCACGGACGTCACCTGCGAGTGCCGCCGCCGTCCACTCGCGCTCCGCCTGGACGAATTCATTTCGTTTGAACGCTTCGATGCCGGACTGGAAGTCGGCCATCGCCAGGGTCGCGAACATCGTGGCAGAAAGAGCCACAAGCATTCGCTTCGCGACGCGCAATGGCAGTCCGTAACTCAATGCGTTCCTCCTGCACGGTCATGAGAGTCTGCCATAGACAAAACCGGCCACGCTCGACTCGCCGCTCAGGGCGGCGGTGCCCCCAGGGCGCGCTACAGCAGCGGCGCGCCCTTCTCCTTCTCCCCGGAAATCAGGAAGGACTGCATGCCCTGGACCACCCCGCCCATGCACTGGCCGGCGGGTCCGGGGAAGCGGCCGTCGACGTTCAGCGTCTGGAGGCTCTCCGCGATGGCCAGGATGAGGCTGCGGTGCGTGCCCGAAGTGTTGAGGGTGCCGGCCAGCGCGAATCCGACGGCCAGTCCGCAT
>JAKFDU010000109.1:0-3494 GCA_036675975.1 Devosia sp.
ATTACCCGCCGCATCCATGGTCACGCCCTCGGCCTGCTCGATGCCATGGCGCAAACCATTCAGCCCGCCGACCAGGCTGATAAAGCTGACCGGCTCGCCCAGGGCATCCAGCTCCAGCAGCAGGCGCGACTCATCGGAGAGCACCAGCGAATGCCCGGTGCGCGCATCGTAGCTCAGCGAAGAGATATCGCGAACGAACAGGCGCCCCATGGGCATTGCCTGCAGCGCCCCGGTCGCCCCGTCCTCGCCGGGAAACGGCAGGCTGAACAGCCCCAGCGGGCCGCGCTCCTTGCCGAGCAGCACACGCTGCCGGCGGGAATCCCAGGCAATCCCCTCGAAGCCCTTGTTGCCGGCCTCGGCAAAGCCCAGGTCGACCGACGGATAGTCCCGCGCATCCAGGCTCAAGGCATCATCGGCCAGGTTGAAGGTGGTCAACGTGCGGCGACGCTCGTCGATGATCGCCAGGCGCCCACCGGCCAGCACCTCGACCCCCTCAGGATTGGAGAAACCGGTCAGCGCGACGCGGCGCAGCACCTCGCCGGCGAGCGACAGCTCGACCAGTTGCGGATGCTTGCCGGTTACGGTGAACAGCGTGTCGCTGGCCGGGTTGTAGGTCAGCCCGGAGGCTTCGTCGTCCTCCAGGCCAGCCAGCGGCTTGCCCTGCAGCACCACCCGATAGCCCGGCAACCAGATGCTCGCCAACTGCTCGGCGCCGCTCAGGCGCTGCTCCTGGAGCCAGAACCAGGCACGCTCACCCCAGCGCTGGTAGTCGACCAGCAATGCCGCGCCAACGGCCAGGGACAGCAGCGCCAACCAGCGCAGGCGGATAACACGGGGGAACAAAGCAGGCATCGGTCACGACTCGGGAAAGCGATGGCCATCAGACTAGCGGCCGAAGCTTATGGTTCGATTACCGATAAGGGGCGCCTCCAGGCGCCCCGCACAAGCAAAGCCGGTTTATAGCACCCGGCTGGCGAAACGCGAGTGGCCGACCAGCTCCAGCGCCAGTTCGTCGCCCTTGTGCAGCGGCCCGACGCCGACCGGCGTGCCGGTGAGGATCACGTCGCCCGGCTGCAGGCTGAAGTGCCCGCAAATGTGCTGGATCATCGGCAGGATCGGATTGAGCATGTCGCGGCTGTTGCCGTCCTGGCGCACTTCGCCGTTGATCGTCAGGCGGATGCCGATATCGGCCAGGTCCTCCACCGCGTCGCCCGGCACGAAGGGCGCCAGCACGCAGGCGCCGTCGAAGGACTTGGCGGTTTCCCAGGGATAGCCCTTGTCCTTGAGCCTGGCCTGCAGGTCGCGCAGGGTCAGGTCGAGGGCCGGGGCGAAACCGGAAATGGCGTCGCGCACCTCCTCGGCATCCGGTGTGCGCGACAGCGGCTTGCCGATCAGCACGGCGATCTCCGCCTCGTAGTGCACCGCACCGCGGTCCTCGGGGATGGCGAAGCCGTCGTCCAGCGGCACCACGCAGCTGCCGGCCTTGATGAACAGCAGCGGCTCGCTGGGCACCGGGTTGTTCAGTTCCTTGGCGTGCTCGGCGTAGTTGCGGCCGATGCACACCACCTTGCCCAGCGGGAAGTGGATATGGGTGCCGTCGACGTACTGGTGCTGGTAGCTCATGGGGGCTCCTTATGGGAATGCGCTGTAACGATCCATGTGGGAGCGGCCTTGGCCGCGATGCTTGTCGGCCGATCGCGGCCAAGGCCGCTCCCACAGGTGTCAGGCGAAAATCTTGCCGGGATTCATGATGCCGTTGGGATCGAACACCGCCTTGATCGCCTTCATGTAGCCGATCTCGGCTTCCGAGCGGCTGTAGTGCAGGTAATCGCGCTTGGTCATGCCCACGCCGTGCTCGGCGGAGATCGAGCCGTTGTATTTCTGCACGATCTCGAACACCCACTTGTTGACCGTCGCGCACTTGGCGAAGAACTCGTCCTTGGACAGGTTCTCCGGCTTCAGGATATTCAGGTGCAGGTTGCCGTCGCCGATGTGGCCGAACCAGACGATCTCGAAGTCCGGGTAGTGCTGACCGACGATGGCGTCGATGTCGTGGAGGAAGGCCGGCACCTGCGACACGGTCACCGAGATGTCGTTCTTGTACGGGGTCCAGTGGCTGATGGTCTCGGAGATGTACTCGCGCAGCTTCCACAGGTTATGCAGCTGCTGCTCGCTCTGGCTCATCACCCCGTCGAGCACCCAGCCCTGCTCGACGCAATGCTCGAAGGTGGCCAGGGCGGCCTCGGCCACCTGCTCGGTGCTCGCCTCGAACTCCAGCAGCGCGTAGAACGGGCAGTCGGTCTCGAACGGCGCCGGTACGTCGCCGCGGCCGAGCACCTTGGCCAGCGCCTTGTCGGAGAAGAACTCGAAGGCGGTCAGGTCCAGCTTGTTCTGGAAGGCGTGCAGCACCGGCATGATCGAGTCGAAATCGGCGGCGCCGAGGACCATCGCGGTGAGGTTCTGCGGCGCGCGATCGAGGCGCATGGTCGCTTCCACCACGAAGCCCAGCGTCCCTTCGGCGCCGATGAACAGCTGGCGCAGGTCGTAGCCGGTGGCGTTCTTGATCAGGTCCTTGTTCAGCTCGAGCAGCTCGCCGGTGCCGGTGACCACCTTCAGGCCGGCCACCCAGTTGCGGGTCATGCCGTAGCGGATCACCTTGATCCCGCCGGCATTGGTGCCGATATTGCCGCCGATCTGGCTGGAACCGCTGGAGGCGAAATCCACCGGGTAGTACAGCCCCTGCTCCTCGGCGAACAGCTGCAGCTGCTTGGTCACCACGCCCGGCTGGCAGACCACGCTGCGGTCGTATTGGTTGAAGCCGAGAATCTGGTTCATATAGTCGAACGCGACAACGACTTCCCCGCTGGCAGCTACCGCCGCGGCCGACAGCCCGGTACGCCCGCCCGACGGCACCAGGGCGACCTTGTGCGTGTTGGCCCAGCGCACGATGGCCTGGACCTGCTCGATGCTCTTGGGGAAGACGATGGCGCTGGGGGCCGGGGCGAAATGCTTGGTCCAATCCTTGCCGTAGGCGTTGAGGGAGTCGGCATCGGTGAGCACCTTGCCGGGCTCAACCAGGGTCTTCAGCTCTTCGATCAGCGCAGGGTTGGTCATCTACAGAACTCTCATACGATTCATGGTCACCCTGAGCACGCTTCATCTGCCAGGGGTGGGTGTTTCGCGGGGCTCGTATGCTAGCATACGCACCCCGTGAATCGTGCCCCCGCGCCGATCTGCGGGGTCCGCTCAGCCACGCCGCTGATGCTTTCCCTGACACCATTTGTGGGACAACAGGTACTCCGATGAGCAAGACCTCTCTCGACAAGAGCAAGATCAAGTTCCTTCTTCTCGAAGGCGTCCACCAGAATGCCGTCGACACCCTGAAGGCCGCCGGCTACACCAACATCGAGTACCTCAAGGGCGCGCTGTCGGACGGCGAGCTGAAAGAGAAGATCGCCGACGCGCACTTCATCGGCATCCGCTCGCGCACCCAG
>JAKFDU010000110.1:0-1808 GCA_036675975.1 Devosia sp.
TTTTACCCATACCAGCGTCGCATTACGTGACGCATTGCTGGCGGTGAGCATCCCATTCATCGAAGTGCACCTGTCCAACGTGCACAAACGCGAAGCTTTCCGCCATCACTCCTACTTTTCCGACGTTGCCGTGGGAGTGATCTGCGGCCTTGGCGCCAGCGGTTACCGGCTGGCCCTGGAGGCCGCGCTCGAACAACTTGAACTTGAACGGCCCTGACCTCACTGGGAGTTGAACACCTATGGATATTCGTAAAGTCAAAAAACTGATCGAACTGCTGGAAGAGTCCGGCATCGACGAACTGGAAATTCGCGAAGGCGAAGAGTCCGTACGCATCAGCCGCCATGGCAAGCAGCCGACCTATGCGCAGCAGCCGATCTATGCCCAAGCGCCGGCGCCCGTCGCAGCCGTCGCCGCACCGGTTGCCGCCGCTACCGCCGAGGCCGCCCCGGCCGCCGCCAAGCTGAACGGCACCGTGGTGCGCTCGCCGATGGTCGGCACCTTCTACCGCGCCTCCTCGCCGACCTCGGGCAACTTCGTCGAAGTCGGCTCGAGCGTGAAGAAGGGCGACATCCTCTGCATCGTCGAGGCGATGAAGATGATGAACCACATCGAGGCCGAGACCAGCGGCACGATCGAATCCATCCTGGGCGAGAACGGCCAGCCGGTGGAATACGATCAGCCCCTGTTCACCATCGTTTGAACCGCGGAGAGCCTGCGATGTTGGAAAAAGTCCTGATCGCCAACCGCGGCGAGATCGCCCTGCGCATCTTGCGTGCCTGCAAAGAGCTGGGCATTAAAACCGTTGCGGTGCATTCCACCGCCGACCGCGAGTTGATGCACCTGGCCCTGGCCGACGAATCGGTATGCATCGGCCCAGCCTCCGGCGCCCTGTCCTACCTGAACATCCCGGCGATCATCAGCGCCGCCGAAGTCACCGGTGCCACGGCGATCCACCCCGGCTACGGTTTCCTCGCGGAAAACGCCGACTTCGCCGAACAGGTGGAAAACTCCGGCTTCGCCTTCATCGGCCCGAAAGCCGAGACCATCCGCCTGATGGGCGACAAGGTATCGGCCAAGGACGCCATGAAACGCGCCGGCGTACCGGTGGTGCCCGGCTCCGACGGCCCGCTGCCAGAAGACGAGGAAACCGCGCTGGCGATTGCCCGTGAAGTCGGCTACCCGGTGATCATCAAGGCCGCCGGCGGCGGCGGCGGTCGCGGCATGCGCGTGGTGCACAACGAGGAAGACCTGATCAAGTCGGCCAAGCTGACCCGCAGCGAAGCGGGCGCGGTGTTCGGCAACCCGATGGTCTACCTGGAGAAATTCCTCGGCAATCCGCGCCACGTGGAAGTCCAGGTGCTTTCCGACGGCCAGGGCAACGCCATCCACCTGGGGGATCGCGACTGCTCGCTGCAGCGCCGCCACCAGAAGGTCCTCGAGGAAGCTCCGGCACCGCTTATCGACGAACAGGCCCGCGCCGAAGTGCTGGACCGCTGCGTACGCGCCTGCATCGAGATCGGCTACCGCGGCGCCGGCACCTTCGAGTTCCTCTACGAGGACGGACGCTTCTACTTCATCGAGATGAACACCCGCGTGCAGGTCGAGCACCCGGTCACCGAGATGGTCACCGGCATCGACATCGTCAAGGAGATGCTCAGCATCGCCGCCGGCAACAAGCTGTCGATCAAGCAGGAAGACGTGGTGATCCGCGGCCATGCCCTGGAGTGCCGGATCAACGCCGAAGACCCGGACAACTTCATGCCCTGCCCCGGCAAGGTCAAGCACTTCCACGCCCCCGGCGGCAATG
>JAKFDU010000111.1:0-4077 GCA_036675975.1 Devosia sp.
CGATCAGGCCGAAAGCGCAGGCGGCATGGTGGTCGCATCGGTGCAGTCGGCGATTGCCGCAGGCGCCGCCGCCGGCGGTTCGGTGTTCAGTTTCAGCGGTATCAATGGCGTGTTTGTAGCGGCGGGAATTCTGATGTTGCTGGCCGCGCTGCTGATTGCACTGAAGGTCAATGTCGATGTGCCGGAGCCGGGTTCGGCGCCGGTGGCACCGGTGCATTTGTGATTTGATCAATCCGCCTTACGCGTGACGGCAATGTCCCAGGTTTGCATGACCTGAGTGATAGCAGCATCAATGTTATCCAGCGCGGTGTTGTCTCTGGCGAGGATGGATATGCCCTGCAGGAAACTGTCGAATACCGTCGCCATCGCCGCCGCACTTGTGCCGCTGGCCAGCTCGTCGGCATTCACAGCGCGTTCGACGCAGGCTTGAATGCCGGCACGGGTGCGCTGCCTTGAGTGGGTCAGGGCTTGCGCCACATGGGCGGTTTCCGGGCTCGGTGCGCTCATGACGCCGAGGGTAACCATGCAGCCCTTGGGGTGTGTGTCGTCGCACTGCATGCGTGCCGACTGGCGCAAAGCGGTCTCGATCGCCTGGCGTGGTGGCAGGCTGTCGTCCCACAGGCACTCGGTGACTTGCGCATAGGTGGTTAAATAACGCTGCACGCATTCATCGAACAACGCTTCCTTGGAACCGAACGCGGCGTAGAAGCTAGGTGCAGAGATACCGCCACCCAGGCCTGCCTTCAATTGGGCCAGCGATGTCGCGTCGTAGCCGTGTTGCCAGAACAGTTGCAAAGCCTGATCGACGGCGTCGTCGCGATCAAACTGACGGGGGCGACCGGTTCTCGCCATGACCTGACTCCTCATTGATTTAATATAAAGACTAGTCGATACAGAAATTGTTGACAACGCTGCGCATGCACCCTCAGGATCTAGATCGATCGGTATTTAAATCTGAGTCGGTTTTTCGAGGAGCTTCCAGTGACACCTTCAATCACGTTAACGGCTACGCCAAAAGGTCTGCCCATCGGCGCTTTGCTGGCGCTGGCCATGACTGGCTTCATCTGCATCGTCACCGAAACCCTGCCGGCGGGCCTGTTGCCGTTGATCAGTGAAGGCCTGGCGATTTCGCCGTCCATGGCCGGGCAAATGGTTACCGCGTACGCATTGGGTTCCGTACTGGCGGTGATCCCGATGACCATCGCCACCCGGGGCTGGCGGCGCCGCAACGTGCTGCTGCTGACGATTGTCGGTTTCCTGCTGTTCAATTCGATTACCGCGCTGTCGTCGCACTACGGCGTTACGCTGGTCGCGCGGTTCTTCGCCGGGGTTGCAGCGGGTTTGGCATGGAGTCTGCTGGCCGGCTATGCGCGACGCATGGTTGAGCCCGAACAGCAGGGCAAGGCGTTGGCACTGGCGATGGTCGGCACACCGATTGCGCTGTCGCTGGGCGTGCCTCTGGGTACGTGGCTCGGTGGGCTGGTCGGTTGGCGCACTACATTCGGCCTGATGTCGGCGCTGACCTTGGTACTGATCGTCTGGGTGCTGGTGAAAGTGCCCGACTACCCGCCGCAGCCGGCCCATCAACGCCTATCGCTGAGCAAAGTCTTGACTACCCCGGGCGTGCGTCCTGTGCTTGCAGTGGTGATCAGCTGGATGCTGGCGCACAACATTCTCTACACCTATATCGCTCCGTTCGTGGCGCCGGCGGGCATGGCCGAGCGGGTGGATGTGGTGTTGTTGATCTTCGGCATCGCCGCGCTGGTCGGGATATGGCTGACGGCGAAGCTGGTCGAGCCGCTGCTGCGCTCGACTGTTCTGCTGAGTTTGGCGACCTTTGCCGCGGTCTGCGTCTTCTTCACGCCGTCGGCGGTCTCGCCGAGGATCGGCGTCATCTCCGAGCCTGCATAGGTCGTCGGAATGACGAGCTGCGGCAGGCCCGTGCGCAGCGCCAGCGCCTTGCCGAGCCCGGTGGTGGAGCCGCCGCCGATGGCGACGATGCCATCCGCCTTCAGTTCCGTGGCGACCGCGAGCGCCTTCTCCGTCACTGCAACCGGAGTGTGCATCACGGCACCGGCGAAGACCCCGGCGCAAGCACCTCCCAGCAATTCCGCCACAGCCCAACCCTGTGCTGCCTGCCCCGCCGTCGAGAGCACGAGCAGCCGGCGAAGGCCCAGTCTCTCGGCCTCGGCCGGGAGACGCTTCAATGTCCCGCTGCCGAAGACGATGCGGGCTGGTGCGGCCTGGTAGACGAATTCATGCATGGCGCATGCTCCCGGCCAGGAACGAGATTCAGGCGGCGCGAGGCGCCAGTTCGAGCGGCCTGCCGCCGAGCCAGGCCTGGCCGCGCCGATAGAGATCGGCCACCAGCGGACCGGTCAGACCGGGCATGTCGGGCTTTACCTTGAAGCCGAGCCCGGCCTGCAGATAGGCGAGATGGCGGTAACCGACCGGGAAGCTCTCCAGAAGCGTCCTGTCGAGCTTGGGGAAAGCGGATGGATCAACCGGGTCGATCCTGTCCTTCTCGTAGATCGGCTGGCGCAGCACCATGCCCCAGCGGCCATCGCGCTTCTCCAGGAAATCATAGAAGCGGCCGGTGCAGAGCACGTCGCAGACGACGTCTTCGACGCTGGCTCGCTGATTGATCGTCATCTTGGTCTGGGCGATGGCGCGGTCGCCGGCAAGATCGATCGCCGTGCCGCCGAGGAAATGAAGGATGCTGACGCCCTTTTCGAAACCCTCGCGACTGACCGCGATGAACTCGTCGGCCGTGCCCTGGAACCAGGTCGCCATCATTCGCCCGTCATCATGCCAGACGGAACGGAAGCGTGCCCAGTCGCCGGCATCGCGCCAGACGGCCCAGTTCTCCACGAGATCGCGGATCAGCTGGCGCTCCCTCCAATCCTCTGACATCGCCGACTCCCACTTGCGGAACAATCTAGATAGTTCTCATATGAGAACCTGTTCTGAATGTAAAGCAAAGCTCGAACGCCTCAGCCAGGCTAACCCGGAATGGATATTGAAACCGCCCGATCGAGCGTTCACTATCGCGCAGCGCTTCCACGGGCCGACCGCCGCATTTGAATAGAACCGGATCTGCTATGCCACCGGCCGAGTTGGGATCAGTGAAGTCGGCGATGCGCGTGCTCGACCTGTTCGAGTATCTGCGCCGCTGGAACGCCGCCCAGACCCACACCCAGATCGCGGCCCAGCTCGCGATCCCGAAGAGCAGCTTGACACAGCTGCTCAAGACCTTGGTCAATCGCGGCTATCTCGAATACGACCCGGTCAGCAAAGGCTATTTCCTCGGTCCCGCCGTGGTCTCGCTCGGCCAGCGCAGCGCCGAGACGCGTGACCTCGTCAGCGTCGCCGAGGCCGTGCTGGCCGATGCGGCGCGCGCGACCAGCGAGACCTGCGCCCTCAACGTGCTGAAGGGCGACGTCTCCGAGGTGATGGCGACCGCCAGCGGCACGCACCGCCTGCACTACACGATGCGGATCGGCGACGTTGCACCGCTCTACGCCACCTCAGGCGGCAAGGCCCTGCTGGCGCATCTGCCCGAGGAAATGCGCCGCGACTATCTTGCACGCGTAACCTTCGAAAAGGTGACGCCGCGCACGATCGATTCTGTCGCCGCGCTCGAAGCGGAGTTGGCCGAAGTGGCCCGGACCGGCATCGCCTTCGTCGTCGAAGAGTTCACCCCAGGCATCGTCGGCATGGCGCGCCCTGTCCTCAGCCGCTCCGGCTTTCCGCTGGCGGCGGTCAACATCGCCCTGCCCGTGGCACGCTATGATGCGGCACTGAAGCGGCGCTGCCTGAACGCGCTCGAGGACGCTGTCGCAATGATCCGCGAGCGGGCCCATCTCGGCTGAGCGAGACTTCCTTGCCACGCCTCCCTCCGCTCGTCCCGGGCGACCGAAGGGGGCCCGGGGCGACGGCGCAGTATGAGTTAGACCGACTTGCCCTCGAGGAAATCGAGGATCAGATCTCGCTGCGCCAGGAACATGTTGACGCCCGTCCGGGTCTTGCAGCCCAGGTGCCGGCCGGCTTCGAGCAGCGGCGAGACCTCCGGTACCG
>JAKFDU010000112.1:0-82805 GCA_036675975.1 Devosia sp.
CCGCCGCTGGTTCACCCGGCAGGTTCGAGCCGGCATATTCTGCCCGCCGGCACTGCCAGCACCTGTCAGCAGGCGCCAAACCCAGCAATTCCGGCCACAAGACAATGGCATAAAACTTGAATGACCTTCGGCATCATCCAGCCGAGGCGTCAAATGTCCCTCTCGATATCCGCCAGCATGCGCTCCTTCCCGCTGAGCAACCAGCTCAGCACCAAAAGCGGCGAACCTGTTCAGCCCAAGACCGCCGAGGAAGAATTCCTCGAAATCGCCCGGAAGTCGCCGCTCGAACGCCTCCGCGACAAGATTCTCGAAGACATGAAGACGAGCGAGGAAGCGCTGGCGCAGATGGCGCCCGAAGAGCGCCAGGCGGTAGAAGACGAAATCAAGCGCCGCATGATGGAGGCCTTGCAGGGCTCAAGCGAGGCGGGTGCGGTGGTCGACAAGACGGCGTAGCCCTTCTTCCCCCTGCCCTTGAGGGAGAGGGACGATTCGACGCGTTCAGCGGAAGACATTCTCCCTCAGGGGGAGAAGGGACGGGCGCCCTTCACATCACCTTGCTGACTTCAAGCAGCCCCGGCCGCTTGTCATTGGCCGCCGAAATCGCCGCCTCGCCGCCCAGCACCACCACATGCCCGTGCCTCGCCACGGCGTCCACCGCCTCTGCCATGCGCTTGAAGTCCGCCGCCGTGGTGCCGAGGATTTCATCGCGCCGCTGCTGGCGGATCGCGTCCGTCGTCCCGGTCAGCTGCCGCCACATCGACGAATAGCCCTTGGCATCGGGGAACTCGTACCCGTCGACATCGCCGATCACCCCGATGATCGAGCGTGTCAGGTCATTCTCGCCAATGTCGGCATTGAGCGCCTTGCTGGCCCCATCATAGGCATCGATCGTCCCCAGCAGGTTCGGGTCGCGATAGCTGAGAAACGAGAAATTGCCCGAGGTCAGGTCAAAGCGGCTGGAGCCGCCATAGGCCCCGCCCTGCACCCGCACCTTGTCCCACAGGTACGTCGTGTTGAGGAACTTCAGCACCACGCTCGATGCCCCCGTCAGCTCGAAGCCCAGTGCCCGCAGGTTGGCGCCCTTGCCCACATAATTGACCTGCGCCGGAATGATCAGCCCCTCGGACCTCGGCGCATAGTCGATCGCCCAGTCCGCAAAGGCGAAATCACCGTTCGGCAGCCGCCCAAGCGCGGACTCGATCTGGCCCCTGGCCCGGTCCCACAGCGCAGCGTCCGCCGTGACATTGACCACCATGCGCCCCCGATTGAACAGCGTGTGGCGAATCCGCCGCAGCGCGGCCTCGACGCCATCCCAGTCGCTCTCGACCCGCCTCACCAGCTCGCGCAGGAAATTGAGGTAGCTCACTCCGCCGAGCTGCTCGGCAATCCAGCTCGCTTCCGTCAGCCCCGATTTGAGCCGCGTATCGACAATGGCATTGCCTGACGGCACCAGTCTTGCCTCGAAGCCCGCCTTCTCCTCGAGCGCCATCTGCTTGAAACGCTCGCGGTTATCCAGGCGCGCATCGAGCAGCACATCGCCCATGATGGCGAGCATTTCTTCGAGTTTGTCCGGCACCGCCTTGCCCGACAGGAAGAACCACGCCGCGCTGCCGTCGCTGCCTTGCCGCGCCGACAGGCCCCGATGCTGCGCGATGCCGCCGGTCGAGCGCCCGATGCGCTGCGTCAGCGACACGAAATCTTCCTTGCTCGTCCCCGTCTGCAGCAGCGCCCGCCCGAACAGCGGGAGGTAGGGCAGCAGATCCTTGTCGAGCACATGCAGATCAAAGCCGAAATCGAGGTAGATGATCCCCAGCGTCGGCAGGTCGTGGTAAAACAGCCGCGCCGCGCCCAGATTGCCGATCTCTATCGGCACCGTGCGGCTTTCGCGCGGCAGGTCGGCCAGCGTCAATGTCGGAATCTTGGCGAGCAGCGCCGGATCGTCCACCTGCTCCTGCAATGCCCTCAGTTTCTCGGTTTCGGCCACCGTCGCCTGCAGCGCTTTCTCGTCCATCGCCGCGCGCACGCCTGCCAGAATCTCGGCTTCCTTGGCCGCCTCGCGCGCGCCCTGTTCCGGATCGGCACTGAGCGTAACCGTGGTCCGGTGCATATTGTCGAGGAACAGCCGGCGGATTTCGCTGGCAAAATGCCCCTTGGCCGCCTTGTCCTTCAATGCCGTCAGCGCATCCTCGAAATGCAGCTGCGCCAGCGGATCGCCGCCATGCAGCCACGTGCCGAGTGCATTGAACATGTAGACCATGCCGCGCGGATAGGACCCGGTATTGTTCTCGCGCAGCGAGAATTCGAACGTATTGGCTGCCGCCTCCAGCTGGTCGGCCGCAAAGCCCTTCTCGGCGATTTCGCCGAGCGTCTTGAGGATCAGCGCCTCGACCTTTCCCGCATCGGCAGGATCGATCCCCTTCATGCCAAAGCTCGCCATCGGCTGCCGCAACCCGTTGCCGATGCCGCCCCCGGTCATGCCCTCGCCCAGCCCGCTCTCGGTCAACGCCTTGCGCAAAGGCGCCGCCGGATTGCCGGCCAGGAGATAGCTCAGCATGCCGTGGCTCAGCGCCTCGGTACGGTCCGCGGGCGGATCGATCATCCAGTTGACCGACACCATGCCGTCGCGCGCCTTGCCCGCTTCCTTGGTGCCGGCATAGGTGGCCACGATCTGCCGCGGCGCATTGAAGCGCGGCTGCAGCTTGACCTCTGCATCGACAGGCGCCCGCTCGAACTGGCTGAAATAGGCGTCAAGGATCGCCAGCCGCTCTCCCGCATCGTCATCGCCTGAGAAGAAGGCCCGCGTGTTGGACGGGTGGTAGAAGGTCTGGTGGAATTTCTTGAACTGGGCATAAGTCAGCTCAGGGATGGCCTTGGGATCGCCGCCCGAACTGATGCCATAGGTGGTATCGGGGTAAAGCGAGCGCTGCGAAATATCGCGCATCACGGCGTCGGGCGATTGGAACACGCCCTTCATTTCGTTGAACACCACGCCCTTGTAGACCAGCGGGCTCGCCGTATCCTCGAGCTCGTAATGCCAGCCTTCCTGGCGGAACGTGTCCTCGGTGATCAGTGGAAAGAACACCGCGTCGAGATAGACATCGACCAGGTTGTAGAAGTCCTTGAGGTTCTGGCTGGCCACCGGATAGGCCGTCTTGTCCGGAAAGGTCATGGCGTTGAGGAACGTATTCAGCGATCCCTTGATCAGTTCCACAAACGGCTTCTTGACCGGATATTTGCGCGATCCGCACAGCACCGAATGTTCCAGGATATGCGCAATGCCGGTCGAATCCTCCGGCGGCGTCTTGAAGGTGATGCCAAACACCTTGTTCTCGTCGTCATTGACGAGGCTAAGCACTTCCGCCCCGGTCTTGATGTGTCGGAACAGCTGCGCCTGGCTGTTCACCTCCGCGATATGCTCGTCACGGATGAGTTCGAAGGCAGGGTGGGACATGGGAGTACTCGACAGGTGTTCTTGTTGTTGGAGCACAACGTAGGCACCCCAGCTCCGATCCGCTAGGGGCGTCACGTTGGGTTGAGGCAGCTTCACGTCTCCTCTCCCCGTCGGGCAGAGGCAGCTCGGCGCAGCAAGACGGGAGGAAACCATCAACTTGATCAGACCGGCGACAATGGCCCCTCTTTCGGCGCGACAGGCCCGTCTGATCAATCCCTCAACGCACCCGCCGGTCCAGGAAGTTCCTGATCATCGGCGCCACCTCGTCCAGATTGGTCTCCAAAAGCCAGTGCCCACCATCGAGCAGGTGCAGCTCCGCCTCCGGCAGGTCGCGCAAATATGCGCGCGCTGACGGCTCGGGCATGTATCCGTCCTGCGGTCCCCAGACGATCAGCGTCGGCGGTTGATGCTCGCGCAGATAAGCCTGGTAACGTGGAAACCACCGTAAATTTTCCTCAAGGCCGGTGATCAGCCCGATGATGATCGCCTTGCGCTCGGGCGTCACCAGCGACCAGTGAAATTGCCAGAGATCGGGCGCGATCACCTCCCTCAATTCAGGCCGGAGATCGTTGAGAAACTCATCCTTGAATCCCTCTTCGCTGACCGCCGCTGCGATGTCGGCCAGCTTCTGCGGGCTCTTGTCGACAAAATAGGCCTTGAGCCCTTCATATTTCGGCCCCAGCACGTCTTCGTAGATATCCCCGTTCTGGATGATCAGCGCCTTGATCCGCTCCGGCCGCTCTATGGCCAGCCGCAGCCCGATCTGCGAGCCGAAATCATGGAGGTAAAGCACGAAGCTCCCCACGCCCTTGGCAACGGCAAACGCTTCAAGAAACCGCGCATAGCCATCAAAACTATAGTCGAACCCATCGGGTGTGGCGCTCAACCCCTGCCCGGGGAAGTCCGGCGCCAGCAGGTGATAGCGATCCCCCAGCGCCGCCATTAACCCACGAAATTCGATCGACGAGCTTGGATAACCATGCGGCAGTAGCAGCGTCGGCGCATCCGCGGGCCCCGCTTCGCGATAGAAAACATCGACGCCACCAAGCAAAATCCGCCGGTGTTTTACCAGATGATCAAGGTTGCTGCGCTGCGTATGCTGTTGATCGGCCATGTCGCGTCTCCTTGCCGTGACTAACGGCAAAGACGCGACATGGTTCTGGTGCCGTCATTGGGCACCTAGACGCCCCCCCGGATCTCCGGCCTCACCTCGGCCTCATACCACTCCGCCAGCCGCCCCATCAGCGCCGGGAACAGGCTCTTCTGCTCGGTTGCCGCGACGTTGTCGGCCAGTTGCGCCGGCTTGCTCACCCCGGCAATGACCGTACTGACCTGCGGATGATCGAGAATCCATCGCAAGGCAAACTGGCTCATCGGCATGGCTTCCGGCGCCAGCCCACGCAGTTCACCTACCAGCTCGATGCCGCGCTCGAACGGCAGCCCCGAAAACGTCTCGCCTACCGAAAATGCCTGGCCATCGGCATTGTAGTTGCGGTGGTCGGTCGCATCGAACCGCGTCGCCTTGTCATACTTGCCGGTCAGCAACCCGCTGGCCAGCGGCAGCCGTACGATAATGCCAACGTCCTGGGCCGCTGCCTTGGGCAGCAGCTCCTTGGCCGCGTCCTGCCGGAACAGGTTGAAGATGATCTGCAGCGTCGCGCAGCCGGGCTGCTCGAGGCACATCATGCCCTCCTCGATGGTTTCGACGCTGGCGCCCCAGTGCCGCATCAGCCCCTCGGCCTGCAGTTCGTCCATCCAGCGGAAAATTGCGCCGTCGCGCAGCACCCCAGTGGGCACGCAATGGATCTGCGCCAGATCGAGCGTCCCCACGCCCAACCGCTGCGCCGAACCCAGGAGGCTCCCCCGGATGCCGTCCTTGGAATAATTGTCGGGAAACAGCCCACTGCCGCGCCCCAGCTTGGTCGCCACGTGCACGCCATCTGCCTTGGCATGCGCGCCGATCCGGCTCTCGCTCAAGCCGCCGCCATAGACGTCCGCCGTGTCCCAGAAGTTCACGCCCGCCGCATTGGCCGCATCGAGAATTGCATTGGCGGTCTCGTCGCCAACCGGCCCGAAATCTCCGCCCAGCTGCCAGCAGCCCAGCCCGATCTCACTGACCGCGTAACCCGTCTTGCCCAATCGCCGCGTCTTCATCACTCACATCTCCTATGCTCTCGCCCCGATCTGCCAGTCGACCTCCCTCCCCTTGTGGGGTGGGTGGCCCCGAAGGGGTCGGGTGGGGGTATCTCTTCGCGAGTCCGACGGGCGAGATAACGCCAAGCCCGATCCTCCCGAGAGGGACAGGGTGTCGGCTGCACGTTCGTGCAATCTACTCGAAATAATCCGGATAGTCGGCAATGGTCTGGCTCAGTAGCAATTCCGCCCGCGCCAGATGCGCCCGCATCGCCGCTTCTGCGCCGGCAACGTCGCCCGCCGCCACCGCCGCCGCGATGATCTTGTGCTCGCCGATGGCCACCTGCGACGATGATACGCCCAGCGTCAGGTAGCGCACCCGGTCGAGCTGCATCTTGTGGTCGTCGATCAGTTGCCACGCATATTCCACCCCGGCCAGCCGCGCCAGAGTGCGGTGGAACAGCTCGTCGAGCGTATGAAAGCGCCGGCTGTCTTCGGCAGCGGAAGCCGTCTCCTGCTCGGCGATCAGGTCCTTGAGCACGCTGGCGGCATCAGCGCCGGGATGTGCCGCGACGCGCCGGATGATCTCAACCTCGATGCTCTCGCGGATGAAGCGGGATTGCCGCACGCCCTCGGGCGAAATCTTCTTGACCACCGTGGCCCGCTTGGGCCGGATCAGCAGCAGCCCCTGCTGCGCCAGACGGATAAACGCCTCGCGCACCGGCTGCCGCGACACGCCGTAGCGGCCGGCAATATCGCTTTCCGAGATCACGTCGCCGGGCTTGAGCGCCATGGTCACGATATCGTCGCGCAACGCGCCGACGACGCGCAGCGCCATGGTCTCTTCGGTCACTTCGAGCACCTTGGCCGCATTCCTTGCTGATTCCCCTCCCCGACCATGAGCCGGATACCTCGCAAAACGCTTCCCCGATTAGAAGCCGTCCACAGGTTTCTGGCTTTCGTCGATCTCTCTCGGTTCCCTGATTTATCCCACCACCGCGCGTCATCCTCGGGTCGAGCCCGAGAGCGACGATCGAGTTCAGCACGTTCATCCTGCCTTGGGCACCCGGCAGCGAGGGACAAAAGAACTAGTGTGCTCCTCCAATCTTGTATGGTAGATGCATGCCCAACGCCCGTCCATGGGCAAAGTGTTGCATCGAGACTGGAGAATACAAATGGCCAAGACCTACGCGATTGTGGGGACCGGGGGTCGTGCGCGGATGTTTTACGAGGCCATCATGGGTCCGCATCGCGAGCACTCGAGGCTGGTCGCGCTCTGCGACACCAATCAGGTTCGCATGGACTACACCAACAGGATTATCGTCCAGGAGCTGTCTGGCGAGGCCGTTCCCACCTACAAGGCCGGCGATTTCGCCACCATGCTGGCCGAGCGCAAGCCCGACACCGTCATCGTCACGTCGATCGACCGCACCCACCACAAATACATCATTGCCGCCATGGAAGCGGGCTGCGACGTCATCACCGAAAAGCCGATGACCACCGATCCCGAAAAGTGCCAGGCCATCCTCGACGCGGTCGAGCGAACCGGCCGATCGGTGCGCGTGACCTTCAACTACCGCTACGCCCCGCACAATGCGGCCCTGCGCGAACTGATCGCCGAGGGCGCGATCGGCACCCCAACCTCGGTGCATTTCGAGTGGCTGCTCGATACGCGCCATGGCGCCGATTATTTCCGCCGCTGGCACCGCGACAAGCGCAATTCCGGCGGCCTGATGGTCCACAAGTCGACGCACCATTTCGACCTCGTCAATTTCTGGCTCGGTAGCCAGCCCGAAACGGTCTTTGCTATGGGCGACCTCAAATTCTACGGTCGTGCCAATGCCGAGGAGCGCGGTGTCTTCACCCCCTATACCCGCACCACGGGCGTCGAGGCCGCCAAAGACGACAAGTTCGCCATCGACCTGACATCGAGCCCCGCGCAGAAGGGTCTCTATTGGGATGCCGAGAAGGAAGACGGCTACCAGCGCGACCAGAACGTCTTCGGCGATGGCATCTCCATCGAGGATACGATGAATGTCATGGTCCGCTACCGCAACAAGGCGGTCATGACCTATTCGCTCTATGCCTACGCGCCCTGGGAAGGCTTCAACGTCGCCATCAACGGCACCGGCGGCCGGCTCGAGCTGATGGTGCGCGAAACCTCATACATCAATGCCGGGTCCACCTCGACCGCTGAAGGCGCGGCCAAGGGCGTCGACCTCTATCACTTTCCCCTGCATGGCGAAGCGCGTGTCATCCCCATCAAGCATGCCGAAGGCGGCCATGGCGGCGGTGACAACATCATGCTTGAGGAGATATTCGGCAACGCCACGCCCAAGCCCGGCTACGGCGCCAACCACCGCGACGGCGCACTGTCGATCCTGACCGGCATCGCCGCCAACCAGTCCTTCGCCACCGGCCTGCCGGTCAATGTTGGGACGTTGGTGAAGTTCTAGGGCTGGGGCCGCTACGACGATACGAATGGCAGGAAACCTTTCGCACCCATTCCCCGTATCTTGCTCAAGATCATGAGCAAGGAGCCCATAGTGGCACGCGAGACTTTCACCGGAACGGCATGGATCACTGGCGCGGGCACCGGCATCGGGCGGGGCCTAGCGCTGGCTCTGGTTGGCCGCGGCATGAGGGTTGCCGCCAGCGCCCGCACCGAGGCGGACCTGATCTCGCTCGCTGCCGAGGCCAAGGGGCCTGGCTCCATCCTACCCATCCCGCTCGACGTCACCGATGAAGCGGCCGTCCGTGCCGCGGTCAGCCATATCGAGGCCAAGCTCGGCCCGATCACCCTGGCCATTCTCAATGCCGGCACTAATAGCGAGGTCAGTGCCCAGAAATTCGATACGACCCGCTTCGCCCATGTCATCGACACCAACCTGATGGGTGCAGTCCACTGCCTGGGCGCCCTGCTGCCGCTGCTACGGCAACGTCGCGCCGGTCGTGTGGCCGTGGTCGCCTCGGTGGCCGGCTATCGCGGCCTGCCTACATCAAGCGCCTATGCCGCCAGCAAGGCTGGCCTGATCGCCATGACTGAATCGCTCAAGCCCGAACTGGAGGCCGACAATGTCGAACTCACGCTGATCAATCCCGGCTTCGTCGATACCCCGCTGACCCGCAAGAACAAGTTCCCCATGCCGTTCCTCATCGGCACAGACGAGGCCGTGCGCACCATCATGGCCGGCCTTGAGCGCGGTCGCTTCGAGATCGTCTTCCCCTGGCAGATGACAGCGGCGATGAAGCTCCTCGGCAGCCTGCCCTATGGTCTCTTCTTCGCGATCACCCGGCGCATGGTGCGCCGCCTATGAGGCCTTGGGTGTGTGGCGGTAGACCTGCAGCCCCTTGAGAAGCAGCTTGACCGCCTCCCAGTGGATGGCCGCCGTCACCTTGAGCGTCATCAGCGGATGGGCCAGCACCGCCCGCAGCAGCGCTGCGTCGGTCAACGGCGTGAATGTGCCACTGAAAGCGGCGGTCAGGAGCGTCCCCTCGCCATCGGCTTCCACAATGCCGACGCTGACGCTGTCGCCGGGTGGGGTGATGGTGAAGTGGTAGACGCAGTCCATCGGCATGAAGGGCGAGACGAAGAATGCCTTGGCGCAGCTTTGCCGCACGGTCCCCTCGCCCGCAGCCAACACATAGGCATGCCGCTCGCCATGGGTGTTGTGCACCTCGTAGATGACGGCCGCGAGGCTCTCATCCTGCCGGTGGCAGAAATAGACAGTCAGCGGGTTGAATACATAGCCCAGCATGCGCGGGTAGCACAGCATGCGCACGGGCCCGTCCGCGACGATGCCCGCGCCCGCCAGCCGCGCCGCTACCCAGGCCCGCAGCGGGCCGCCATCGCCATGGTCGGCCTCGCGGAAGCTCAACAAGCCCGGCCGGTTCACCGCCAGCCAGCGCAGCGACAGGCTGGGCAAATCGTCCAGGTCCAGCAACAGGGAAAACACCCGATAGCTCAGCCGGTGTCGGCGGGGACGCAGCCGCTTGTGCACCACGATCCCGGTATAGATGCCGCTGGCGCTCACTCGGCCGCCTCCAGCAGCATAGGCGCCTCGGCGATGCGGTTGGCCGGTTGCGCCCAGGGTCTGCTCACGCCGAACTGCTCAGCCACGGCAAGTCCCGATTGCAGGCCATCCTCGTGGAAGCCGTAGCCGAAATAGCTGCCGCAGAACCAGGTGCCATGCCGCCCCTGCAACTGCCACAGGCGCTTTTGCGCCGAAAGCGCCGCCTGATCGAACAGCGGATGCGCGTAGTCATAGCTCTGCAGCAGGCTGCTCGCCCGCGGGTCACGCGTCGGATTGAGCGTGAGAAATATCGGGTGCCGCCGATCGAGGTTCTGCAACCGGTTCATCCAGTAGCTCACGCAGAGCGCATCGCTGCCGTCTTCGCCGCCGATATAGTTCCAGCTCGCCCACACATGCTTGCGGCGTGGCATCAGCGCCGGATCGTCATGCAGCACAGCGCAGTTTTTGGTATAGCTGAAGGCACCCAGCACCTCCCGCTCCATGGCATCGGCATCATCGAGCAGAGCCAGCGTCTGGTCGGCATGGCTGGCCATGACCACATCGGTGAACACGTCGCGTTGGCCGGTCACATCCTCCACCGTCACCAGACCCCCGCCCCGGTTGATCGCCCGCGCACCAGGCCCCCGGCGTACCGGTTTGGCAAAATCGCCGACCAGGGCTTCGATATAGCTGCGGCTCCCGCCACCGACCGTCCGCCACAAGGCGCGCCGACCCAGCTTGAACAGCTCGTGGCTGGAAAAGAACCGGATGAAAGACCGCATGGGAAAGCTGCGGATCGCTTCAGCGGAACTCGACCAGATGGCCGCGCACATAGGCAGCACGTGCAGTTCCACCAATTGCGGCGAATAGGCATGGCGCGTCAGGAACTCACCCAGCGTCACCCCCTCGATGTCAGGGCTGTCAACCAGGCTCTCGGCGTGGTTGTAGAACCGCACGATATCGGCCAGCATCTGCCAGTAGCCGGGTCGCGCCAGATTGCGCTTCTGACCCACCAGCCCCCGCAGGTCGCTGGAATATTCAAAGCGACCATTATCCACTGACGCGGCGAACGACATATGCGTCGCGATGCTGGGCACGGCCAGGTGATCCAGCAGCGCCGTGAAATTGGGGTAGTTGGCCTGGTTGTAGACGATGAAGCCGGTATCGATCGCGAGCGCCCCGTGCGCCGTGTCCACATCCACGGTGTGAGCATGCCCACCGAGCCAGTCTTCCTTCTCGTAAAGCGTCACCTCATGCCGTCGGCTCAACAGCCAGGCCGCCGAGAGGCCGGCGACGCCACCCCCGATCACGGCAATACGACGGTCGTGGGCGAGATCGGGGCGAGAGTGATTGTGCAGCACGGGCGGGCTATCCTGACCTAGGTTAGCCCCAAGCAACGGCGCCCGGTCGTAGAGAGTTTCAGCCCTTTTCGGCTATTTCGACCACCCGCGAAAATATCTGAGATTGGCCCTGTCCTGGCCCCATGCGACCATTGGGAACCATATCCGCCTGGAGCCAGCCCATGCCGCCAGCCATCCTTGCCTACGGCGCCACTGCCATCGCCTTCTTCACCCTCGATTTCGTCTGGCTGAGCCTGGCCGTGCCACGTCTCTACAAGCCTCTGTTGGGCACGCTGCTGCGCGACAGCCCGAACCTGCCGGTCGCCGCGGCCTTCTACCTGGTCTATGTGGTCGGTCTGGTGGTCTTCGCCGTCCTGCCCGCCGCCTCGGCAGGCTCCTGGCTCATGGCCCTTGGCCTGGGCGCGCTGCTGGGCCTGGTCGCCTACGGCACCTATGACTTCACAAACCTCTCCACCATGCGCGACTGGCCGCTAATGGTCAGCCTGGTCGATCTGGCATGGGGCATCTCGGTCAGCGCCGTCGCGGCCCTGGCCGGCTACGCCGCACTGTCCTGGCTGACGCCAAACGGCTGACCGGCACGGTGGCGGTCAGCCCGCTGCTGCCTCTGCTCGGTGTCGGCCTACTGGCTGAACGGTGCCGAGGCGGTCAGCCCGCTGCCGCCTCATCACCAGACCGCCGGCTACTGGCTGAAGGGTACGGAAGCGGTCAGCACTTCGCCCGAATTGTTGAACTCGACCTCGAAATCGACAGTGATGTCGCCATCGGCCAGCAAAATCCGCGAGCCGATCCGCACATCGCTGCCGGCCCGGTCCTTCTGCTGTTCCTTGAGGTCGAAGCTGATCTGGCCCTGACGCTGCTGCCCGATGGCCAGCCCGGTGAACCCCGCATTGGAGCTCATAGCCGCCTCGTAGCGCTTGGCTTCATCGTTGTAGGCAATGGTGCCGCTGATCGACAGCGTCGCATTCACCAGGGCGCAGCGCCCGGTATAGTTCACCTTGCCGGCATTGCCCTTGGCAATGGCCAGCCGGCATCTGAACGGCTCGGGCTCGTCGCCACCGATCAATGCGCCCTCGCCCTGCCAGTTCCCGACATAGGATTCGAGCAATGCGAGCTCACCCTGCGCCGCTTGTGCCTGCGCCAGCGCCACAGCAGCCAACGGCATCAACGCAAGCGCGACACCAATCCCCACCCATTTATTCATCCGACAAAGCCCCTCCACCCCTTCGAGACATCAGATTCTGTTTATGTCTGCCAGTGTGGAGATTCCGAAGCCAGCAAAAATCTGACACACCTGACGCCGTTGTTACGATTTCTCTACCGAGTGACAGTTACAAAACACCGCCGCGACCGTCGGGACCATCGACGCCGGCACTGGGGGAACGGTTCTGGTGACCAAAGCTGACGCGCCGATCATCGATGCACGCGATGTCGATTACAGTCTCGAGATCGCGGGCAAGCCGCTCCATATCCTCAGGCGCGTCTCCCTGCGCGTCGCGCCATCGGAAGTCGTTGCCATTGTTGGCCCTTCAGGCAGCGGCAAGACGTCCCTGCTGATGCTTCTGGCCGGCCTCGAGCGCGCCTCGTCAGGCCAGGTCACCGTCAATGGCGCCGAGTTGGGCGCCCTCGACGAAGACGATCTGGCCCGCTTCCGTCGCCGCACCCTCGGCATCGTGTTCCAGAGCTTTCACCTCATTCCCTCGCTGTCGGCCCATGACAATGTCGGCCTGGCCCTCGAAATTGCCGCGCCCGAGTTGCCCCTGTCACAAATTCGCGAGAAGGCCGCCGCCGCCCTCGCGGCCGTTGGCCTGGGCGACCGGCTTGATCATCGCCCCTCGGCGCTGTCGGGTGGCGAGCAGCAGCGCGTCGGCCTCGCCCGCGCCATGGTCGCCAATCCACCTCTGCTGCTGGCCGACGAACCCACCGGCAATCTCGACCAGAAAACCGGCGCCGTTGTCGTCGACCTGATGTTCGATCTGGCGCGCGAAAAGGGCACCGCGGTGGTGCTGATCACCCACGATCCGCTGCTGGCCGATCGCGCCGACCGCGTCTTCACCATGATGGCGGGCGAACTCACCGAAACCACAGGTGCCCGTTAATGGGGTCGGTCTGGGGCGCCATCCGCATTGGCCTGCTCGACATGCGCGGCGATCTCCGCCGCTTCCTGCTGCTGGTGGTCTGCCTTGCCGTTGGCACGGCGCTGATCTCGGGCGTCAATTCGGTTGGATCAAGCATCACCCGCGCCATCGATGACAGCGCGGCCGAACTGATGGGCGGCGATGTCGAACTCTCCCGCGCCGACCGGCTCGCCACCGATGCCGAACGCGCCATCATGGCCGGCTTCGGCGCCGTCTCGACGACAGTCGATACCAACCTGCGCGCCGAATCCGCCGCTGGCGACGCCTTCGTCGACCTCACCGCTATTGGCTCGACCTATCCGCTGCTCGGTCAGGTGCTGAGCCCGCAACTGCCGGCGGGCCAGTCGGTCCACCAGTTCCTCGCGCCCGTCAACGACGTCCACGGCGCTCTCGTCGATCCCGTGCTGCTCGATCAGCTCGGCCTCGCCATCGGCGACAGTTTTGGCCTGGGCGGCACCGAATTCCAGGTGCGCGGCACCCTGACCAAGCTGCCCGACGGCCCGGTGCGCGGCTTCCGCCTCGGGCTCACCACCGTCGTCACCGATGCTGGTTTCGGCGGGGTCTCCGACCGCACCTCGCCGTTGCCGGGCCTGGGCACCTGGTACCGCTACAAGCTGCTGCTCAATGATCGCGACGCCGAAGCCGGCAAGGCCGCTCTCGAGGCGGCCTTTGCCGATAGCGGCTGGACCGTGCGCTCCGCCCGCGATGGCCTGGGCCAGATGGTGCGCTACTATGACCTGTTTATGCGCTTCCTCGTCATCGTCGGCCTCGGCTCCCTGCTGATCGGCGGCGTCAGCGTCTGGACCGGCATGCAGGCCTATATCACCGAGCGCGCCAGCGTCATCGCCATCCTTCGCTCAATGGGCGCCACCCGCTCCCGCATCTTCATCCATTTCTTCGCCCAGGTCGCCGCGCTCGCCGCTGTTGGCGTCGGCATCGGCCTCCTGATCGGGGGCGGCGCCGCGTTTGCCGTCCTGCCCATCATCGGCCGCGCCGTCGGCATCGATCTGGCCGCCACTTTGCATGCCCAGCCGCTGCTGGTCGCGGCCGCCGCAGGCTTCGTCACCGCCTTCGCCTTCGCCTATCTGCCGCTGCAGCAGGCCCAGATCATTCGCCCGGTGCTGTTGTTTCGCTCCAAGGGCCTTTCGGCCCCGCCAATTGACTGGCGTGGCTTGCTGCTCTCCTGGCAGGTACTGCCACTGATCGCCGCCGCCATCGCCTTTTTCGTCCTAGCCTGGCTGATGACGTCGGATGCAGCACTCGTAGTCGCATTCGGCCTCGCCAGCGCCGCTTCTGCCATCTTGTTCGAGCTGTTCATCCGCGCCATCCAGTTTGGCCTGGCCCGCCTGCCCGAGCCCCGCGCACGCATTCCCCGTCATGCCCTGCGGGCCATTTCCGGTTCGGGCCAGAATGCCGCCTCCGTTGTTGTCTCCGCCGGCATGGCCCTGTCCATGCTCATCGTCGTTCTGGTCCTCCAGACCAATCTGCGCCAGGAATTCCTCGGCGCCTCCGCCTTCGACGTACCGACCCTTGTCGCCTCCGATCTCTTCCCCGACGAGGTGGAATCCCTCGCCGCCATCGCCGGCTCGGGCACGGACATTCCCCGCTTCGTCGCCACCCCCATGCTGCGTGGCGCCCTGACCGAAATTGCTGGCCAGCCATCCGCCACCATCCGCACCCGTGGCCCCGAAGCCACGTTCCTCCTGGCCGGGGAAGTGCCCCTCACCTATCGCAGCCAGCTGCCCGTTTCCTCGCGCGTCACCTCGGGCGAGTGGTGGCCAGCCGGCTATGCTGGCCCCGCTTTGGTTTCCCTCCACCAGAGCCTGCGTTCCGGCCTTGGCGTCGATCTCGGCGACACCCTCACCTTCACCATTTTCGGCGAGCCCATCACCGCCACCATTGCCAGCTTCCGTGATTATTCGTGGCAGGGCGGCATCGACTTCCTCGCCACCTTCTCCCCCGGCGTCATCGACGCCTTCCCAACTACGCTCTTTGCCGCCGTCACCGCCCTGCCGGGCCGCGAAGAGGCGGTCGAACGCCAGCTCGCCGCCGATTTTCCCGATATCCGCTTCATCGCCATCGGCGATACCCTCAAGCAGATCACCGACGCCCTGAGCCAGCTCTCCTTCGCCGCCGTGCTGGTGGGCGGCCTCGCTGTCGGCAACGGCCTCTTGGTGCTGGTGGGAAGCCTCGCCACCGGGCGCCGCCAGCGCGAGGCGGATACCGTCATCTCAAAGGTCCTGGGCGCCACGCGCCTCGAGCTGATGGCCACGGCTTTCCTGCAATATCTGGTTCTCGCCACCCTCGCCGCCCTGCCCGCCATCCTCCTGGGCGTGGGCATGGGCTGGCTGGTCAGCATGTTGATGCTCAACGTCGATTTCACACTCAACACCAACGCGCTCACCGTCGTGCTGCTGGTCGCCGTCGCCATCACGGCCTGCCTGGGCGCCATGACCATCTTGCGGGCAGCATCAGCGCGGCCGGCGCGGCTGCTGCGGGATTTGTAGACACCATCTCGCCCGGCGCACCGGCTCCACCCTCCCCTGTGGGGCTTCGAGCCGGCCCGAAGGGCAATATCGCTCCAGCTGAGCGATATCAGGTGAGAAGGCCATGAGGGCTGCGCCCGAATGGCTGGAAGCGAGATAGTACCTAGCGTTCACGAAGTCCGTTGAATCGAGCAGGGCGGGGGTATGGCTACGCAAACGTGGTGCTCGTGGTTCGCCCCACCCCTGACCCCTCCCCACAGGGGGTGGGAGACGACTGCGACCTCACGCTGCCCGCGCAAAAATCCGTCTTGTATGGAAGTTTATTCCTGTCAACCCCTTGTGCTGCAACCATTATTTCCGCATCCCAAATTTTATGATTGACGCCGGCTCCGCCCCTTGCCAATCTCCCGCCATCTGAGCGGGAACAATCCCCCAGGATCGGCCGGAGACACGTCATGGGCCCTGCGGGGCCCAGCCAGGGTATGTGGTCAAGCGTGAGCTACGCGGTACGTCTTCGGTCTGACCGTCTAAACACGGACCGATGCTCGTATCGACCTTCTGAGAGACCCGCAGACGATCTCAACCGTGCGGTCGCGGTTGGCGGGACGGTCATTTTCATCCCAGCGTCGGCACCGCACCACGACCCGGACAACCGGGCAGCAAGCGGGAGGACGATCATGAACGACCAGTCGATCGGCACCCCTCCAGGCACCAGCGTTGACCACTATCCGTTCGATCCGAACGGAGGCCTCGTCATGTCTGGAACGCTCCGCCGGCGCCGCCGCAAGGATTGCTCAACAGGGAGGACACCATGAGCAGATTGAACCGCAGGACTTTCATCACCCGGGCCGGCGCCGCCGCCAGCTCCGTCGCCGTGCTTTCGGCCTTTGGCCCCCAGGCCTTCGGCCAGGACAAGCAGATTCGCCATTTCTGGTGGGGCAATCCGGAGCGCGACAAGCGCACCTTCGCCGTCATCGACCTCTACAACCAGAAAAATCCGGGCGTGGTCGTCTCCGGCGAAACCCTCGGCTTTGCCGACTACTTCACCAAGCTCACCACTCAGATCGCCGGCGGCAACATGCCCGACGTGATCCAGCAGGGTTACGGCGTGCTGTTCGAATATATCGCCAACGGCGCCATCGTGCCGATCGACGATTATGTCGGCAGGAGCCTCGACATCTCCAGGCTGGACGAAGCCGCCATCGCCGCGGGCACTGTCGATGGCAAGCTCTATGCCCTCTCCATCGGCGCCAATTCGCACATGGCCATGTACAATACCCGCCTCTACGAGGAAGCGGGCATCAAGGTTGGCGAGACCTTCGACCCCTACGGCTATACCTATGACGACCTCAAGCGTATCGCTGTCGCCATCAAGGATGCCACCGGCATTCCCGGCACCGACGACAACACCGCCGATTACCAGAACTTCTCCGATTTCACCGCCCAGAAGGGCGTCCCCATGTACAATGAGGACGGCACCTATGGCGTCACACAGGAAATCGTCGAGGAATACTGGACCATCTGGCAGGGCATCCGCGATGCCGGCGGCACCCCTCCTGGCCCCGAATCCGCTGGCCTCGCCGGCGCGTCCGATCTCAGCCAGCTCGGCGTCGTCACCGGCAAGTCGGCCACCTCCTACCTCTGGAGCAACCAGCTCGTGGGCGCCCAGGGCCTGATGCAGGACCCGCTCGGCGCGGCGATGTATCCCAATACCCCGGAGATGATCCCCGGCTCGGTGATCCAGCCCAGCCAGTTCGTCTGCCTCACCCGCGACAGCGTCGACCCCGAAGCCGCCACCGCCTATATGAGCGCCTTCGTCAACGACCTCGATATCACGGCTATTCTTGGTCTCGAACGCGGCATTCCCTCCAACAGTGAGGTCCGCGCCGCCCTCGAGCCCAATCTGTCGCCGGCCGAAGCCGTCTCGGTCGCCTTCTTCGACGCCATCCAGGGCAAGACCGCCGTCCTGCCGCCCCCGCCGCCGTCGGGCAGCAACGAGGTTGAACAGACCTTCGAGCGCGTCGCGGTGTCGGTTCTCCTGGGCGAAAAATCCATCCCCGACGTCGCCGCCGACTTCCTGGCCCAGGCAACCGCGATCCTCGCGAGGGCCTGACAGGATCGAAGCCAACAGTCGTCTCCCTCCCCCTTGTGGGGAGGGATCAAGGGTGGGGGTGAGTCACACGCACCGAGCCTGTGCCCTACCCCACCCTGCCCCCATCAAGGGATGGGGATCGCATCGAGTAGGACCCGCCAATGGAAAAATTCTTCCGACGCAATTTCGCCGGCTATGCGTTCCTGGCGCCCTGGCTAATCGGCTTCTTCCTGCTCGCCATCGGCCCCATCGCGGCCTCGCTCTATCTCAGCTTCACCAAATACAACATCGTCCGCCCGCCGCAGTGGGTAGGCCTCGACAACTATGCCTACATGTTCCAGCTCGATGATCGCTTCATCAAGGCGCTGCAGGTCACCTTCACCTTCGTCATCATCTCGGTGCCGGCAAAGCTGATCTTCGCCCTCGGCGTCGCCATGGCGCTCGACAAGGGCATCCGCGCCATCGGCTGGTACCGCGCGCTGTTCTACCTGCCCTCAATTCTCGGCGGCTCCATCGCCGTCGCCATCCTGTGGCGCCAGCTCTTCAACTATGACGGCGTGGTCAATTCCGTGCTGCGCCTGTTCGGCGGCGACGGCCCCTACTGGCTGGCCGATCCGAAATACTCGCTATGGACCCTGATCGTCCTCGCCGTCTGGCAGTTCGGCTCGCCGATGCTGATCTTCCTCGCCGGCCTCCGCGCCATTCCGCAGGAGCTTTATGAGGCCGCCGAGATCGACGCCGCCGGCCCGATGCGCAAGTTCTTCGCCATCACCGTGCCCCTGCTCGCCCCCGTCATCTTCTTCAACCTGGTCTTGCAGATGATCGAGGCCTTCAAGAGCTTTTCGGGCGCCTTCATCATCTCGGGCGGATCAGGCGCCCCGCTCGATAGCCTGCTGTTCTTCACCGTCTATCTCTACGAGGAAGCCTTCAGCTTCCTGCGCATGGGCTACGCCTCGGCCCTGGCCTGGGTGCTGCTCATCATCATCGCCGCCTTCACGGCCATCGCCTTCTGGACCTCCAAATACTGGGTCCACTACGAAAACGAACGGGGCTGACCATGACCGAAGCGTTCCTCAGCACCACCGCCCTTGCGGCAAAAGAATACCGCGCCGCCCGCGCCCGCCGCGCCAAGCGATCAGGCGTCCTCAAGCACCTCTTCCTGATCCTGACCTCGCTGATCATGGTCTACCCGCTGATCTGGATGCTCTCCGCCTCGTTCAAGCCCGACAACCAGATCTTCGGCAGCCTGTCGCTCTGGCCCACCACCTTTGACTGGTCCAACTACTGGGATGGCTGGAACGCCCTCTCCGTCGGCTTCGGCCGCTTCTTCTGGAACTCTACACTCGTCACCGTGCTCTCGGTCATCGGCAATGTCGTTTCCTGCTCCTTCGCGGCCTACGCCTTCGCCCGCCTCGAATTCTCGGGCAAGAACCTGTGGTTCGCGCTCATGATGATGACGCTGATGATCCCCTATCACGTCGTCCTCATCCCCCAATATCTGCTGTTCCTGCAACTGGGCTGGGTCAATACCTACCTGCCGCTCATCGTCCCGCAATTCCTCGCCGGCGACGCCTTCTTCATCTTCCTGATGATCCAGTTCTTCCGCCAGCTGCCGCGCGAACTCGACGAAGCCGCGATGATCGACGGCTGCTCGCCCTTCAAGATCTACTGGGCCATCATCCTGCCGCTCAGCCTGCCTGCCATGGCCACCGCAGCCATCTTCAGCTTCATCTGGACCTGGCAGGATTTCCTGGGCCCGCTCGTCTATCTCAACAATATCGAAGACTATACCGTCCCCCTGGCCCTGCGCATGTTCCTGAGCCAGGACGGCGCCAGCCAGTATGGCCCGATGTTCGCCATGTCGATCCTCTCGATCCTCCCCATCTTCGTCTTCTTCATCATCTTCCAGCGCCTCATCATCCGCGGCATCGCCATGAGCGGACTAAAGTAAGGACTAACCCATGGCCTCCGTCACCCTCAGCGAAGTCCGCAAGGCCTATTCCGGCTTCGAGGTCATCCACGGCGTCGATCTCGACGTGCATTCGGGCGAATTCCTCGTGTTGGTCGGCCCCTCCGGCTGCGGCAAGTCCACCCTGCTGCGCATGATTGCCGGCCTCGAGGAGGTCACCGACGGCACGATCTCGATCGGCGACCGCATCGTCAACGACCTGCCCGCCAGTCAGCGCAACCTCTCCATGGTGTTCCAGAGCTACGCGCTCTATCCGCATATGTCGGTGCGCAAGAACCTCGCCTTCGGTCTTGGCAACCTGCGCATGCCCAGGCCCGAAATCGCCCGCCGCGTCGCCGACGCCGCCCGCATCCTCCAGATCGAGGAACTGCTCGAGCGCAAGCCGCGCCAGCTCTCCGGCGGCCAGAAGCAGCGCGTCGCCATCGGCCGCGCCATCGTGCGCGAGCCCCAGCTCTTCCTCTTCGACGAACCGCTCAGCAACCTCGATGCCGAGCTGCGCGTGCAGATGCGCGTCGAGCTCGCCGGCCTCTACCAGCGGCTGGGCACCACGATGATCTACGTCACCCACGACCAGACCGAAGCCATGACCATGGCCACCCGCATCGTCGTGCTCAACAAAGGTAATATCGAGCAGGTCGGTACGCCCTACGAGCTCTACAATTACCCCCGCAACCTCTTCGTCGCCGCCTTCATTGGCTCGCCCAAGATGAACCTGCTGGCCGCCAAGGCCGGCGACACCAGCGTCACCCTCCCCGGTCTCGGCAGCCTGCCTCTGCCACCGGGCATTGCTGCCAACGGCCCCATCACCATCGGTCTGAGGCCCGAGCAATTTGCACTCGACAGCTCGGGTGACCTCACCCTGTCGGGCACCATCACGCTGGTCGAATATCTCGGCAGCGAGGTCTTCATCTACCTCAAGCTCGAAACCGGCCAGACCATCCTCGTCCAGGCGCCTGGCAAGTCTCAGCACAAGAATGGCGACAGCCTCACCGTCTCGCTCCGCGCCGACGACGCCCACTATTTCGACGCCGCCGGCAACCGCCTCACTAAGGCAGGTGAAGCAGCATCGTGAGCGACCTCCTCGCCCGCCTGCGCAACACCGACATCGCCGCCCGCCTCGGCTGCGATCACCCCGCCATAGCCGAATGGACCGCCTCCGGCACCGCCTTCGCCGCCTCCTCCGAGCGCCTCGAAACCCGCTACTACCAGGCCGTCAGCGAGCTCCTCGACTGCATCAAGCCGACAGACGTCACCGGTCCCATCCTCCATGAAGGCGGCGTCTATCATGGCTGCTGGCTCGAAAGCACCGGCACCATCAATACCGAATTGATGGCCCGCTTCCTGCCATCGACAGCGTCAGAAACCTATTCGGCCTTCGCAATGCACCAGCGCGACGATGGCCTCATCCCCTACAAGCTCGCTGCGTCAGGCCCGGCCTTCGCCCAGATCCAGCTGGTCACCCCGCTCGCCCGCTGCGTCTGGAACCACTACGCGCTAAGTGCCCGCGACCGCGCCTTCCTCAGCCGCATGTATGCCGCCATGTCGCGCTACGACGACTGGCTGACCAAGTACCGCGACACCCGCAAGACCGGCGGCGTCGAGGCATTCTGCACCTATGACACCGGCCACGATCTCTCGGCCCGCTTCTGGCACGTCCCCGACAGCCCCTTCGGCAACGATCCGACCCGCTACGACCCCGATAACCCCATCCTGCCCTTCGTCGCGCCCGATCTCACCGCCAATATCGCCTGCCAGCGATTCTATCTCGCCCGCATCGCCACCGAACTCGGCGAACCTGCTCAGCCGTGGCGCGACAAGGCCGAGGCCAGCCTCAAGGCGCTGTTCGAGCAGTGTTACGATGCCAAGGACGACTTCTTCTACGACCGGGACCGCAATGGACAGCTGGTCCGTGTCCAGTCCGATGTGCTGCTGCGGGTTCTCGCCTGCGAGGTCGGCGACGACGCCTTCTTCGCCAAGGCGCTGCGCCGCTACCTGCTCAATACGAGCAAATTCTTCGCCAAATATCCCTTCACCTCGATGGCATTGGACGATCCGCGCTTCGATCCCAATTTCGGGCAGAACTCCTGGTCTGGCCCGTCCAATTTCCTGTCCATCATCCGCGCCGCCCACGCCTTCGAGCATCACGGCCGCCACGTCGAACTGACCTGGGCGCAGCAGCCCATTCTCGCCGCCCTCTTCGCCATGGAAACGTTCCCCCAGACCCTGAGCCCCTTTACCGGCGCTGCCGGCTACACGACCGGCTACAGTCCCTCCATTCTGGCCCTGCTGGACATGGTCGAACGCCTCTGCGGCATCCTCCCCCGCCCCGAGGGCACGCTCTGGTTCACCGGCCTGGTGCCGCGCGAAATCATCCACAAGCACGTCGATCACCACACGGCGTATCGGCGCAAGGTCGATGGCCACACGTTCGAACTGCTCAATGACGGCAAGACCGCCACCGTCTTCCGCGACGGCGAACAGCTCTACGCCTTCCCCCACGGCATCCGCCTCGTCACCGACCGGTCAGGTAATCTGACCGGCGCTATCGGCATGGTCGCCCGCATGGTAACCGGCGTAGTCGAAACCCCCACCGGTCCGCTGCCCATAGAGGCCGGCCCCAACGAAGTCCTGGCCCTCCACCACGGTGTCCTGGTCCCCGTCCGCGCGCCTGATCTGGTGACCCCGCACCACGGCTGAGGCACCGGGCCGGCCCCACCCACCGAGAGGTCCATCCCGCTTATGAGGGGGAGGCTGGGAGGGGGTATCCGACAAGGAGGTGCTTCGCCGCTACGCCTCGCCCCGTGCCGCCACACCCGCCACATAGTGCGGATTGTACATCACCCCCAGCACGTTCCCGAACGGATCGACCACCGATGCCGTCACGAACCCCGTCTCGCCGCGCTTGGTGATCGGGTCATATTCCTTGGCGCCCAGTTCGATCAGTCGGGCGAACGACCCTTCGATATCGTCGACATGCCACAGCAGGATTGCGCCGCCGGGGCCAGCCTGCATGCCCTCGGGGGCATAGCGCCGGTCGATGATGCCGAATTCGTCCTCGGTGTCGCCGATACGGAATTCGATATAGGCCGGGCTTTCCTTGCTCGGCATCTGGAAATACGCCTCGACGCCGAAGAGCTCCGTATACCAGTCGCGGGCGGCGATCATGTCGTCGGCGAAGAAGTTCACGGTGGCCATGCCGCGCAGGAAGTGCTTGTTGTTGGTCATTTGGTCGTTCCTTTCTCTGTTGATGCACCCACCATGCCCAAGCCATCAGAGCCCGTATTTCAAAAACCCGCAGAGACTTACGATCCGCGCGGCAGGCTCGATCCGGCCGGCTTCGCCCGCCATGTCCACTTCCGCACCGTCCCTCCATCCCCAGCTTTGGCGCCCTTCGTCGAGCATTTCTGGATCATCCGCTGGGATGGAGCGTTAGGGCACTACGACTCCCCCGAAGTCATGCATCGACCCTATGTCGACATATTCCTCTCGGCCCAGGAATCCGGCATACAGGGCACCTTCCGTGGCAAGCGCACCTACTCTGCGGCGGGCTCAGGCCGCATCCTCGGCATCCGCTTTCGCCCCGGCGCCTTCCACGGCTTCTGGCCCGGCGAAATGGCCGACCTTCAGGACAAGGTGGTCCCCCTCGCCCGGGTCTTCCCCTGGGCGGATGCGTCGGGCGTCCGTGCCATTCTCGCGCTCGATGACGACGCGGCCATAGCAGCGATGATGGGACACCTGTCCCCGCCCGCACCCGACGAGACTATCCTTCTGATCAACCAGATCATCGCCGCTGTCGAAACCGAAGAAGACCTGCGCACCGTCGCCGACGTCGCCCGCGTCTTTGGCAAGAGCGACCGCTGGCTGCAGCAGACCTTCCGTGACTATCTCGGCATCGGTCTGAAATGGCTGCTGCAGCGCAAGCGCCTGATCGCGGCCGCAGCCGAAATCCGCGCCAGCGAGGACCCCGATTGGGCCGACATCGCCTATGGCCTGGGCTATGCGAGCCAGCAGCACTTCATCACAGATTTCCGCACCGTGCTCGGTGCCACACCGGTGCAGTACAAAAAGGGTCTGTCGGAGTGACAGATGTGTGAGTCCGCCGTCACGATTTCAGCGAATCGGTGCTGTCGATGCTAACAGTCTGCTAGCCAATTCGCCCTTGCGTGACTCCCGACTGACCGGGACGTATCCCGCCATCAGGAGACCAGATGAAGGTAGCAATCGACATGGGCACGAGCAGCGGCACGACGCCCGCCACGCTCGACCTTGAGGAATTGCTGGCCACCCGTCTGCTCGTCCAGGGCAATTCCGGCTCCGGCAAGTCGCACCTGCTGCGGCGCCTGCTCGAACAATCCGCCCCCTGGGTGCAGCAATGCATCATCGATCCCGAGGGCGATTTCACCACGCTATCAGACAAGTTCGGTCATACTGTCGTGGACGCCACCCGGACCGAGGCAGAGCTCACCCGCATTGCCGCGCGCGTGCGCCAGCACCGCGTCTCCGTCGTGCTCAACCTCGAAGGCCTCGATGTCGAGCAGCAGATGCGCGCCGCCGCCGCCTTCCTCGGCGGCATGTTCGATGCCGAGCGCGACCATTGGTATCCCGTTCTCGTCGTCGTCGACGAAGCCCAGCTCTTCGCTCCCTCAGCGGCCGGGGAAGTCTCTGACGAAGCGCGCAAACTCTCACTCGGCGCCATGACCAACCTGATGTGCCGCGGCCGCAAGCGCGGTCTGGCCGGTGTCATCGCCACCCAGCGCCTGGCCAAGCTGGCGAAAAACGTCGCGGCCGAAGCCAGCAACTTCCTCATGGGCCGCACTTTTCTCGACATCGACATGGCCCGCGCCGCCGATCTCCTGGGCATGGACAAGCGCCAGGCCGAGCAGTTCCGCGACCTGGCCCGCGGCCACTTCGTCGCCCTCGGCCCCGCCATTTCCCGCCGCCCGCTGCCGGTCACCATCGGCGCGGTTGAAACCTCGGCCCGCTCCACCAGCCCCAAGCTGGTTCCGTTCGAAGCGCCGGTGGATGCCGCCGATCTGATTTTCACCGCCTCCGCCGAGGAGCAGGCGCGTCCGGTCACCCGCCGCCCGGCCCCGCCCCCACCGCCCTCGACCAACGAACTGCTGGCCCAGCTCTCCCGGGCTCGCCCACCGGCCGAGGAAGCGCCGCAGACGCTGTTCCCCGAAATCGACGCCGCCGAGCGCGACAAGCAGATCGACGCCATCATGGCCGAACTCCTTGGCGATCCCGATGCCAGCTTCCGCACCGTCGCCGTGCTCTATCAGGATTTCCTGGTCCGCTGCCGCATTCGCCGCGTCCCCGGCGAGCCGCCCGCTTTGCCCGCCTTCAAGCGCCGCCTCGCCGTCGCCCGCGTCGCGCCGGATCACGAGGTCGCCCAGTCTGAAAGCTGGCAGCAGGCTCTCACCATGTCCGAGGCCCTCACCGACGATGTGCAGGGCGTCTTCCTCGTCCTCGCCCAGGCCGCGGTAACCAACGCCCCCTGCCCGTCAGATGCCACCCTGGCCCGCCTCTACGGCACCCACTCCGCCAGCCGCGCCCGGCGCCTGCTGACCTGGTTCGAAGAACGCGGCCTGTTGGTCGTCCGCCTCGACTTCCGCAACAACCGCGTCGTCGCCTTCCCCGATCTCGGCGCCGAAACCGCCCCGGGCGACCCCAATGGCCCCGATGCTCTGGCGGACATCCGCGGCGCGGCGGAATAGCTGCTGGAGCACTGAATTCCCTGGCCTCTCAAAACAAAACACCCCCGGGGACCAGCCCCAGGGGTGACATGCGCGCAGGGGAGAACGAGGGATCAATCCTCCTCCACGAACACCTCTTTCCGCTTGCGCCGGATGCTCGGCAGCACAGCAATGATCACTGCCAGGAGCGCCAGCCCCAGCAGTGTCGCAGAGATTGGCCTCGTGACGAACACCATCGGGTCGCCGCGCGAAATGATCATTGCCCGCCGCAGATGCTCCTCCAGCAGCGGTCCCAGCACGAAGCCCAGCAACAGCGGCGCCGGCTCGCAGCCGAAGCGGATCAGGATGTAGCCGACGACCCCGAAGAAGGCGATCGCGTAGACGTCGTAGATATTCTGGTTGATCGAGAAACACCCGATGCAGGCGAAGAGCACGATCGCCGGAAACAGCGCTCGATAGGGGATCGAGAGCATCTTCACCCACAGCCCGATCAGCGGCAGGTTGAGCAGCACGAGCAGCACATTGCCGACCCACATCGAGGCGATGATGCCCCAGAACAGTGCCGGCTGGTCGTTGATCACGTTCGGTCCGGGCGTGATGCCCTGGAGGATGAATGCCCCCACCATCAGCGCCATGACCGGATGGGCCGGAATGCCCAGCGTCAACAGCGGAATAAATGAGGTCTGCGCCGCAGCATTGTTGGCCGATTCCGGCCCCGCCACCCCCTCGATCGCCCCATGCCCGAACTCTTCCGGCGTCTTGCTCAGCCGCTTCTCGGCCGAATAAGACGCGAAGGACGACAGGATATGCCCGCCCCCCGGCAAAACGCCGAGCAGCGAACCCAGCGCCGTGCCGCGCAGCACCGGCCCGATGATGCGTTTGAAATCGTCCTTGGTGAGCCACAGGTTCTTGACGGCCTTGACCATCACGTTGCGGCCCTTCTCGTCCTCGAGATTGCGCAGGATTTCGGCCACGCCGAACACCCCCACCGCCACCGAAACGAAGTTCAACCCCGAATAGAGCTCGCGAATGCCCAGGGTGAAGCGCGGCTGACCGGTATAGATGTCCTGCCCCACCATACCCAGCAGCAGGCCGAGCACGATCATGCCCAGCGCCTTGAGGATGGAGCCATGCGCCAGCGCGATCGAGACCAGGAGGCCCAGGACGATCAGCGCGAAATATTCCGGCGCCCCGAAATTGAGCGCCGCTCGGGCCAGGGGCGGGGCGAAGAAGGCCAGCAGCAGCGTCGCCACGGTCCCAGCAAAGAACGAGCCCAAAGCCGCCGTCGCCAGGGCCGGGCCCGCCCGGCCATTCTTGGCCATCTGGTAGCCGTCGATCGCCGTCACCGCCGACGAGCTTTCACCCGGCAGGTTGATCAGGATCGCCGTGGTCGAACCACCATATTGCGCGCCGTAATAGATGCCGGCGAGCATGATCAGCGCCCCCGCCGGGGACAGCGAGAAGGTGATCGGCAAGAGCATCGCGATGGTTGCCGTCGGCCCGATGCCCGGCAACACGCCCACCAGCGTGCCCAGCAGCACGCCGATAAAGCAGTAGAGAATGTTCATGGGGTCAAGCGCGACCGAAAAGCCCAGGCCTAGCGAAGCAATGATGTCCATAAGCCGCTCCTATCGCCCAAGCCAGGGGCCGACCATGGGGACACTCATCCCCAGCCCGACGATGAAGATGACCGTGCACATCACGGTCAGCGTGATGGCGAGCAGGACAGCGAAAACCGGCGAATTCAGCCGGCTGGCCAAAGCCGCGGCGAAGCTCGAGATGAACACCACGGGCACGAAACCAAGCCCGCGGATGGTGGCCCCGAAAAACACGACCACCCCAATGATCAGCGCCATGGCACGCCATGGTGGCGCCAGCGGCTTTTCCGTCTCGGGCTTGTTCCAGCCGCTGGCCGCCACGCCGAGCCCCAGCAGCGCCAGCGCGCTGCCCAGCAACAACGGCATGAAGCCAGGTCCCATGCGAAACGCCGTACCGACCTCGTAGTTGAGCGCCTCAAGCGCGAAATAGGCCCCAGCCAGGACGAACAAGCCGCCCGAAACCAGGTCCTTGGTCGAAAAATTCGAAACCACAGCGTCCTCCCCAATCTTGTCCCAGCGATGCTGGGGGTCCGAGACTGGTTCGAAACTCGCTCTGCCGAGTCAGGTGGCGCGGTTCTTCGAGGCCCGGAGCGCAGCGTACTTGTGGGTACGTGAGCACCGGAAGCGCAGAAAACCGCGTCAGATGACCGGCAGAGTAGAGTTTCCAACCAGTCTCTAGTCGGCGTACACGCCCGCGGCCTCGATCACCGCGCGCCACAGCTCGGTCTGGCTGGCCAGCGTCTGCGCCAGCGCTTCCGGCGTCGCTTCCTCAGCAGTCACCGGATAGGTGCCCAGCTCGGCAAAGCGGCTGATCACCGTCTCGTTGGCCAAGGCCGCCTGCAGCGCTGTTTCCAGCCGCTCGATGATCGCGGCATCAGTGCCGGCAGGCGCGTAAAGCCCATGCCACACGCCAATTTCGAGGTTCAGCCCGCCTTCCTTGGTGGTCGGCAGATCGGGCAGGTTGGCAAGCCGCGTCAGCGAGGTCACGCCATAGGCTTTGACTTCCCCGGCCTGGATCTGGCTGGTCGTGTTGGTGGTCTGGTCGCAGATCATGTCGACCTGGCCGCCGATAATGTCGGTCATGGCCGGACCCGAACCCTGATAGGGCACCGTAGTCATCTGCGCATCCACCGCATCCATGAACAACATGCCGCACAGCTGGCTGGCCGAACCGATGCCGGCATGAGCATAGGTGACATTCTCGCCATTGGTTTTCACATAGGCGAGCAGTTCTTCCATCGTCGTCGGCTCGAAGTCCTTGCGCGCCACCAGCGTCATCGGCACCGAGGTGATCAGCCCGATCGGCGCAAAGTCCTTGGCCGGATCATAGGGCAGGCTGCGATAGAGCGTCGGCGCTGTCGACATGCCGATATGATGCAGCAGCAGCGTATAGCCGTCATTCGGCGCCGTCGCGACCTGGCCGGCTCCCAGCGTACCGCCGGCACCGCCCACATTCTGCACCACCACCTGCTGGCCCAGATCCTGGCTCATCACCTCGGCGACGAGGCGCGCCACCGTATCGGTCGGGCCGCCGGCCGAGAACGGCACCACGACGGTTATGGGCTTGGTCGGATAGTCCTGCGCCAGGGCACTGCCGGCAAAGGCCAGGCCTGCCAGCAGGGCTGATGTGGCCAGGGTGAATACGGTCTTTTTCATTATTGGTCCTCCCGGATTGCAAGGGCGTCGGCTCCCTGCCTCGCAACTTGCGATGGCTCCGCCGCACCCATGGCCCCAGCGTTGCAAGCTGCGTGCCAAGCTGAAAATGCAAGGCAGATATGCAGATCGATAGGTCTATGCTAGCACAATGGGCAAGAACTTGCCCAAGTCCTGCCGGCAATCCGGCAATTTCTTGCCAAGGGAGGATGCGTGGCGACCCGTTTCGGCTTTCGCGACCTGCTGCATCGCCGCCAGTTGATCCTGGCCGGCGTGGCCATGGCCATTGTTCTGCTGACCGGCTGGGCCGCCTTCGAAATCGCCCTCACCGGCGCCATCGCCAATGCCGGCCAGCAGTCCGACCGGCGGCTTTCTCTGTTCGATCGGACGCTCGAAGCCATTATCGAGCGCTTCCATTACCTGCCCTCCAGCATCGCGCTATCAGCCGAGGCCCGTGCGGTTCTGGAAAGCGCTGCCGATCCGGCGCGGCGCGAAGCCGCCAACGGCTTCCTGTCGCGGCTCAACGACACCGCCGGCGCTGGCGAGCTCTTCATCATGGACCGCGATGGCGCCGTCGTCGCCGCCTCCAACTGGTGGGCCTATGACAGCTTCGTCGGCGAAAACCTCGCCTACCGCCCCTATTTCGAGGAGGCGATGCGCGATGGCGATGCCCGGTTCTATGCCGTTGGCACGGTCACCGGCGTCGCCGGCTATTTCCTCACCCGTCGCATCGATGGTCCCGATGGCCCCCTCGGCGTCGCGGTCACCAAGGTCAACCTGGGCGAGATCGAAGCCAATTGGTGGCGCTCGGGCGAGCTGATCGTCATCGTCGATGTCAACAATGTCGCCATTCTCTCCACCCGTCCCGACTGGCGCTACCGGCCACTCGTGACGCTCGACCCGGCCGATGCCGAGCGCATCGCCGAACAGCGCCGCTATGGCGCCTCGGGCATGCTCGCTACCCCCGTGGCGTCAGATATCTGGCCCTCGCGCGGCACCCAGTTCGCCTGGCTGGCCGGACCCGATCCCGACGCCTCCGGCGTCTTCATCCTCGACGAACTGCGCCTCCCCACCCACCAATGGCGCATCATGTCCTTCACGCCCATCGGCCCGCTGTTTCGCGCCGCCTGGATCGCGGCCGCCGCCGCCGCGCTCGCCGTCTCGGCGGCGTTGCTGATCGTCCTGCTGCTGGTGCAGCGCCAGCGCATCGTCGCCCAGCGCCTTGCCGAGCATGAGCGCCTCGAACAGCGCGTCGCCGAGCGCACCGAGGATCTGCACATCACCAACCAGGCGCTGCGCGAGGAAATCGCCGAACGCATCCGCGCCGAAAATGCCGAGCGCGAGGCCCAGCATGGCCTGGTCCAGGCCGCCAAGATGGCCAGCCTTGGCCAGGCGCTGGCCGGCGTAGCCCATGAGGTCAGCCAGCCCGTCGCGGCCCTCACCACCCATATCGCCAGCGCCAAGCTGATCGCAGGCCAGCGCGGCGACAGCGATATCGGCCAGATCCTCGGGACCATGGACAAGGTGGTCGACCGGCTCTCAGCCCTTACCGGCCACCTCAAGACCTTCGCCCGCAAGGAGACCCGCGTCGAAATGCAGGCCGATCCGGCCGCGGTCATCGCCAATGCGCTCGATCTGGTCGATCACAAGCTCAAAGCCTTCGGCATTGACGTCGAATATCGCCGCCACCGCGGCACGCTCACCGTTGCGGGCAACCCCATTCACCTCGAACAGGTGCTGATCAACCTCATCGCCAACGCCGCCGACGCCATGGAACACAGCGCTGTCCGGGTGCTGTCCATCGGCCTGAGGAAAACCGTCAAGAACCTAGAAATCTCAGTCAGCGACACCGGCTCTGGCATCGAGGCCAGAGAACTGGCCAACCTGTTCGACCCCTTCTATTCCACCAAACAGGCCGGCCGCGGCCTGGGTCTCGGACTCTCCATTTCCTACGGCCTTATCAGAGACATCGGCGGCGCCATTTCGGTGGAGAGTCGGCCGGGCAAGGGCAGCACGTTTACTGTCCGCCTGCCTCTGGTGGCTGGTTCAACGGCAGCGGCCGCGTCGCCCCAACTGGAAGATCATCCCCGATGAGCCTATCGCGAATGTTTCAGTCGACACCCTCCCCCTTGTGGGGAGGGATCAAGGGTGGGGGTAGTTTGGCCACAATATCGGGGCTGCCGCGCGCCCTCCTACCCTCCCCCATCAAGGGGGAGGTGCCGTTCCGCGTGTGCGGACAAAGCGACAACGACGCGCAACTTCATTGCATTTGCAGGCCCGCTCCATGACCCCCACCGTCCTCATCGTCGACGACGAAGAAATGGTGCGCACCGCACTCGAGCAGTGGCTGCGCCTCTCCGGCTTTGCCACCCATGTCGCCGTCGACGCGACCGAGGCCCTCTCCATGCTCGACGATGTCCGACCTGAGGTCATCCTGACCGATATCAGCATGCCGGGCCTCTCTGGCCTTGACCTGCTGCGATCAGTGCGCGAGCGCTCGCTGGCATCCGAGGTCATCCTCATCACCGGCCACGGCGACGTGCCAATGGCCGTCGAAGCCATGCGATCGGGCGCCTTCGATTTCCTGCAAAAGCCCTATGTGCCCGACCAACTGGTCAAGACCCTGCGCCGCGCCGCCGAACAGGCCGGCCTCAAGCGCGAAGTCGCCGATCTCCGCCGCAGGCTCGATGGCGGCGAAACCGAGCTCGCCACCCGCCTCGTCGGCTCCTCGCGGGTGATGGAGGACCTCCGCCACGCTATCCGCGAACTCGCCTCCATCCCCACCGATGTCATCATCCTCGGCGAAACCGGCACCGGCAAGGAAGTCGTCGCCCGCTGCCTCCACGATTTCTCGGCACGTTCAAAAGGCCCCTTCGTCGCGGTCAACTGCGCCGCCATTCCTGCCGAGCTGATCGAATCAGAGCTCTTCGGCCACGAGGCCGGCGCTTTCACGTCGGCTCGCGACAAGCGCATCGGCAAGTTCGAATTCGCCAACGGCGGCACGCTGCTGCTCGACGAGATCGAATCCATGCCGCTTTTGGCACAGGCCAAGGTGCTCCGTGTTATCCAGGAGCGCACGGTCGAGCGCGTCGGCTCCAACCGCCAAATCCCCCTCGACGTCCGCATCGTGGCCGCCTCCAAGGTCGATCTCGCCGCCGAAAGCGAAGCCGGCCGCTTCCGTGCCGATCTCTATTACCGCCTCAACATGGCCACCATCCACCTCGCCCCGCTGCGCGACCGCGGCGAGGATAGTGTGCTGCTGTTCCACCATTTCCTGGGTCTGGCGGCGCAGCGTTTCAACAAGCCGGCGCCGCAACTGCATCCCGCCGACATCAATGCCCTGCTGGTCCACACCTGGCCCGGCAATGTCCGCGAACTCAAGGCCGCCGCCGACCGCTTCGCCCTCGGCCTCGACGCCACCGGCCGCTCGCTCGACGCCATCCTCGGTCCGAAATCCCCCAAGCCGATATCCTCCACCGCCAGCCTCGCCGACCGCCTCGCCGCCTATGAGCGCCACGTCATCGAAGCCGAACTCGCCCGCCACGGGGATTCCATCGCCGCAGTCGTGGATGCATTGCAGGTGCCAAGGCGAACCCTGAGCGAAAAGATGGCACGGCTGGGCGTGAGACGCTGATTGATTAGTCGACACCTCCCCGTGCGGGGAGGGATTGAGGGTGGGAGAACGTTTAGGCTGCGGAGAGACCAGACCTACCCAACCAACTCGGCCCTGAAACTGTACCGCCCGCTCGCCCCGGGCCCGAGTATCTCAACATAGGGCCGCTCGTCGAGCGCGTCGTTCTCGCCCACCTCGGCCGCCGTGCCGTGCCAGGGCTCGAGGCACACGAAGGGCGCGCCGGGCTTCGACCAGATCGCCAGATTCGGCAAATTTTCCCAGGTGAACCGGATCGCCCGATCCCCGGCAGCATAGGTCAGCCCGGCCCCCGCCCCTTCGGGGAAAAGCATGGCGTCGGCCTCGAAGAGATCGTGGCTGAGCGTCATCACACCGGCCTGGAACGGTGAGGGCAGCGCATAGGGCGCCACCAGCCCGCCCGACAGGCGCACCAGCACCGGCGTTCCTCCATTATCAAGCGTCACCCGATGCTCGAGCCCCGCGCAGCCGGGCAGCGGCCATACGAAGGCCGGGTGAAACCCGATCCCGTACGGCATCGGCCGATGGTCGCGATTGCTCACCTCCGCCGTCACCAACACGGCCCGTCCGTCGACCCGATGCTCCAGCGCCAGCACGAAATCGAACGGATACATCCCCTTGCTGGCCTCACCGGCCACCAGCTCGAAGCGGCAGAAATCGGACCCGCTATCGACCAGCGTAAATTCGCTGCGCCGCGCAAAGCCGTGCTGAGCCATCCAATAGCGCTGCCCCTCGATGCTCACCTGGTCATTGGGTGACTTGCCCACCATCGGAAACAGCACCGGCGACCGCCCGCCCCAGAATGCTGCATCGCCATGCCAGAGCCATGATCGTCCATCGCTGGTCACGATCGACTGCATCTCCGAACCCAGCGGGGAGACTTCGACGGTCAAATGCGCGTTGGCAATACGAATGTTGCTCATGCAAAACTCTCCCCAGTGGCCCCACCCTAATGCAGCCGGATCGCACCTGGCACCACCCGCAACGCAATCTTGGTGCACTTTTCCCTTCTCCCTGCGGATAATGCGCCCTACGGGGCGGATGCGGGGTCTGCGCAAGTAGTGGCGATCTCGCCCACCCACCGCGCGGCACCCCCCTTGATGGGGGAGGCTGGGAGGGGGTGTCGGGAGCCCCGATATCGGCACCAGTCCATCCCCGGACGCGATCCCCTTGCCCAAACCGCGCCCATCCGCCAAACACCTCCCATGTCCCTGCCGCCACTCCCCATAGACGATGCACTGCCGGCTCTGCACGCTGCATTGGCCGACGGCCCCTATGCCGTCCTCGTCGCGCCTCCCGGCGCCGGCAAGACCACCCGCGTGCCCCTGGCCCTCCTCGACACCCCCTGGCGCAGCGATCGGCGCATCATCATGCTCGAGCCCCGCCGCCTCGCCGCCCGCGCCGCCGCGGCGCAAATGGCGCGCCTGTTGGGCGAAGATGTCGGCCAGACCATCGGCTACCGCGTCCGCATGGACACCCGCGTCAGCGCCAAAACCCGCGTCGAGATCGTCACCGAAGGCGTCTTCACCCGCATGCTGCTCGACGACCCGGAACTGACAGGCATCGCGGCGGTGCTGTTCGACGAATTCCACGAACGCAGCCTCGACGGCGACCTGGGCCTCGCCCTCACCCTCGACGCATCAGCCTTGCGCCCCGATCTCCGCGTCCTCGTCATGTCGGCTACAATTGACGGCGCTCGCGTCGCCCGCCTGCTTGACGACGCTCCTGTCATCGAAAGTCTCGGCCGCGCTTTCCCGGTCGAAACGCTGCACCGCGAGCCCGATCCGCTCAAGCGCCTCGAAGACCAGGTAACCGAAGCCACCCTCGCCGCCCTCCGGGACCACGAAGGCTCCGCGCTCGTCTTCCTCCCCGGCCAGGGCGAAATATCAAGAGTCGCCGAGCGCCTCGCCGGCCGTGTCCCCGCCGATACCGACATTTGCCCGCTCTATGGCCAGCTCACTCCCGCCGAGCAGGACCGCGCCATCCGCCCCGCCGATTCCGGCCGCCGCAAGATCGTGCTGGCCACCTCGATCGCGGAAACCTCGCTCACCATCGATGGCGTCCGTATCGTCATCGACAGCGGTTTCCGCCGCGTCCCCGTCTACGAACCCGGCACCGGCCTCACTACCCTTGAAACCCGCCGCGTCTCCCGCGCCGGCGCCGACCAGCGCCGAGGCCGCGCCGGTCGCACCAGCCCCGGCGTCGCCATCCGCCTGTGGAACGAGGGCCAAACGGCGGCGCTCGCCCCCTTCGACACACCCGAAATCCTTGCTGCCGACCTCTCCGGCCTTGCGCTTGATCTCGCCAGTTGGGGCGTTACCGATCCATCCGCCCTGCCCTTCCTCGATCCACCGCCCGCTCCCGCCTGGGCCGAGGCCATCAGCCTCCTGCGGTCCCTGGATGCCCTCGACGCACAAGGGCGGATCACATCAGAAGGCAAGGCCCTCGCCCGCCTGCCGCTGCATCCCCGCCTCGCCCACATGGTGGTCGCATCAGCCGCGGAAGACGACACCCAGACCGCCGCCGAACTCGCCGTTCTTATCAGCGAGCGCGGTCTCGGCGGTGACAGTACCGACCTGAGCCATCGCCTCGACCGCTTCCGCACGGACCGCAGCAAACGCGCCGATGATGCCCGCGCTTTGGCCCGACGCTGGGCCGCACAGGCAAGCAGCAAGAAATCCGCAAGCAATCTTGCGGCAGGCCACCACCTGGCACGAGCTTTCCCGGACCGTGTTGCCCAGGCCGCCGGCCCGCGCGGCAAGTTCCGCCTCGCCAACGGCCGCCAGGCCAGCCTCGACCAAACCGACGCCCTCGCCGCCCAACCGTTCCTCGTCGTCACCGACATCACCGGCGCCGCCGCCAGCGGCCGCATCCGCGCGGCCGCCGCCCTCGACCGCGCCGACCTCGAATCCCTCTTTGCGCACCGCATCCTAAGCGAAACCGTCCTCGCCTTCGACGAGCCCTCCGGCAGCGTCCGCGCCCGCCGCATCCGCCGCCTCGACGCCATCAGGCTCGCCGATGAACCGGTTGCTGTCGAAGATTCGGAGGCCGCAGCTCTGCTCCTGGCCGAAGCCGCAGCCCGTCGGGGTCTGGATCTCCTGCCCTGGAGCCGCGATCAGAAAGCCTGGCGCGCCCGCGCCAATTTCCTCCGCACCACCCTCGGCGATGACTGGCCCGACCTCTCGGCCGAAGCCCTGGCGCCATCCGTCGCCGAATGGCTGGCACCCGCCTTGTTCGGGCTCACCAGGCTGGCTGAAATCACCGGCGAGCACCTGCGCACCGCGCTCGATCTGCTGCTGCCCTATCAGCGCCGCCAGGACATCGAAGCCTTGCTGCCCAGCCACTTCACCGCCCCGACAGGCAATGCCGTGCCCATCGATTATTCCGCCGAAGGCGGCCCGGCCATCGAGATCCGCGTGCAGGAATTGTTCGGCCTGACGCGCCACCCCACCATCGCCCATGGCCGCATCCGCCTGCTGCTGGTGCTGCTCTCGCCAGCCCACCGCCCCATCCAGACCACCCGCGATCTCGTGGGCTTCTGGACAGGCTCCTGGGCCGATGTCGCCAAGGACCTTAAGGGCCGCTACCCCCGCCACCCCTGGCCCGACGACCCCGCCAAAGCCGCGCCAACGGCCAGAGCCAAGCCACGCGGCACCTAGCGCCGCATCCACCCCAACCCTTCACTCGTCCCCGCTACCGGCCGGTATTCCGCCCCGATCCAGCCGTCATAACCCAGCCTTTCGATCCCGGCGAAAATCCCCGGATAATCCATCCGTCCGGTGCCCGGCTCATGCCGCCCTGGCACATCGGCGATCTGCACATGGCCGATAACAGGCAGCAGCCGCTCGAATGTCTGCAACACGCGACGCTGCGTCATTTCCATGTGGTAGAAGTCGTATTGCAGCCGCAGATTATCGTGGCCCACCTTGGCCATGACGCGCTCGGCATGGTCGGTGGTCGATACGGCAAAGCCCGGCATGTCCACCTGGTTGATCGGCTCCAGCAGGGCCATGATGCCATGCGCCCCAAGCCGCGTCGCAGCGTGGCGTAGATTGCCAACCAACGCCCATTCCGCATCCCCGGCGTCGCGTCCTGATGGCACGATGCCGGCCATCACATGCACTCTGCGGCAACCGAGCGCCTGCGCATAGCGCAGCACGATCTCGATGCCATCGGCAAACTCGTCCTCCCGCCCGGGATGGCAGGCAATGCCCCGCTCGCCATTGGCCCAGTCGCCCGCCGGCGAATTGAACAGCACGACCTCGATGCCAACAGCCTGCGCCGCAGCAGCCACTTCGGCCGCCGGAAATTCATAGGGCGAAACAAACTCGACGCCGCGGAAGCCATCAGCCGCCGCGGCGCCAAACCGCTCGAGAAAACCACGCTCGGCATAGAGCATGGAGAGATTGGCCGAAAACCTCACCCTGCAGGCGTGAAGTTCAGCGCTACGCCATTGATGCAATAGCGTAGCCCGGTCGGCGGCGGCCCATCGGGGAACACATGGCCCAGATGGCTGCCGCAGGTGGCGCAGTGGCACTCGGTGCGCACCATGCCATGACTGCGATCCACGGTATTTTCCACCGAACCGGGCACCGGGTCGTTGAAGCTCGGCCAGCCGGTGCCGCTCTCGAATTTCAGCTTCGATTCGAACAGCGGGCTGTCGCAGCCGGCGCAGGAAAACGTCCCCGCCCGCTTTTCATACAGCAGCGCACAAGATCCGGGTCGTTCCGTCCCATGATCGCGCATCACCTGGTACTGTTCGGGCGTCAGCCTGGCGCGCCACTCGGCGTCGGTGCGGGTCACCTTAAAGGCATGGGTGTCCATGAAATTACTCCTTTTGTCGCCCTGTCATTCGCGTCAGATATAGGATTGGTTACGTCCCGCCCATACCGCGCGTTGCATCACTTTCGCGCCGATCGTAGGCTAAAGGCTCGCCATGTCCATCGTTACCTCCATCGAGCAGCTCGAAGCGCTCTACACTCCCGCCCCAGTCGCCGCCTCGACCGTCAAGGTGGCCCACCGCATGACCTCTCAATACCGGCGCCTGATCGAGGCCAGCCCCTTTGCGGCGCTCGCGACCGTCGGCCCCGAGGGCATCGATTGCTCGCCGCGCGGCGACCAGCCCGGCTTCGTGCGCGTCCATGACGACCAGACGCTGATGATGCCGGACCGGCGCGGCAACAATCGCATCGATTCGCTGCGCAACATCGTGCGCGATCCGCGCGTCGCCTTCCTCTTCCTGCTCCCCGGTTCCGGCACCACCTTCCGCGCCAACGGCCGTGCCCAGCTTAGCATCGACCCCGATCTGCTCGCGAGTTTCGAGGTCGAGGGCAAGGCGCCGCGCTCGGTCATCGTCATGCAAATCGACGAACTCTACTTCCAGTGCGCTCGCGCCATTGTCCGCTCGGACCTGTGGAACCCGGCAAGGCATCTCGACACCAAATCCCTGCCCACCCCCGGCGAAATCCTCGCCAGTATGACCGACAACCAGGTTGGCGGCCAAGCTTATGACCAGGCCTGGCCCGAAAGGGCGAAGCAGACGATGTGGTGACATCGGCTCCGTCGGCGGCGTCACCATCAGGTCATGCACGAGCGCTAGGAAAGGCGCGAACCCAGACCGTAGGCAAAAAAATGACACTGAAATTCGTGGTGATGAGTGACCTGCATGTTGTACCCGAGGGCGAGTTGTCGATGACGCTCGATACCGGCGCCCGGCTGCAGCAGGCGGTCGACGCGGTGGTCGCGCGCTATGGCGATGCCGATTTCTGCGTGCTGGCTGGCGACCTCACCGATCTGGGCCAGCCTGCAGCCTATGAGCACCTCAAGGCCATCATCGCGCGCCTGCCCATCCCGGTACATATCACCCTCGGCAATCACGACGACCGCCCGTCATTCCTGGCCGCCTTCGGTGCCGATTTCGCCGCCGAAACCGGCAAGGTCGACAAGGTCATCGACATCAAAGGCTACCGCATCATCTTGCTCGATTCCTCCGAACCCGGCCGGGTCGATGGCGTGCTGGAAGAGGCTCAGATCGCCTGGCTGCGCGCCCGTCTCGCCGAAGCCATGGACCGCCCGGTGATTGTCATTCTCCATCACAACGCCAACGCGCTGCATATCAATTCGGACACGATCCGCATTCTGGAGCCCGACGCCTTTATCAGCGCCCTCAAGACCCATCCCGATATCCGTCAGGTAATCGCCGGCCACGTGCACCTCACCTCCACTGCCACATGGCGCGGCCTGCCCTTCACTACCCTGGCGGGCGGCCATTATTCCGTCACGGTAGACCAGGCCCACGTCCCCATGCGCCGCCTCGTCGGCCCCGGCCAGATGGCCTTCGTCCTCGGCACCGAAGACAGCACCACCGTCCTCTTCGACGACTTCATTGACGGCAACGAAGAGATCGTCCTCGCCGTCGACTGAGCTCACGAAACAGTCGAGGGCACCATTCGCCTTCGAACCGGTCAAGGCGAGGCGAAAATGCCGGATCGCGCGAACCGAAGCGCCGCGTGCATGAGCACGTGAGCATCGGAAGCGCAGCAATCTAGTATTTGCAGGACGCCTTCACCGGGATCGAAGGCAATGGTGGGAGTAACAAGGATTGAACTTGTGACCCTTCGCGTGTGAAGCGAATGCTCTCCCGCTGAGCTATACTCCCGTCGCCATTGGCGAAAGTCTTTAGAGAGATGGTGGGCGTAACAAGGATCGAACTTGTGACCCCCTCGATGTCAACGAGGTGCTCTCCCGCTGAGCTATACGCCCATCTCTCCGGGATGGAAGAGCCGCAAGGCCCGTCCAGTGGCGCGGATAGACCATAAAAACCCCGAAGGGGTCAAGAGGCCAAATCCGGCTTTGTGGATAGTACGGCTTACGCCGCGAGTAGCCGCTCGACCTCGTTTACCAGATCCTTGAGATGGAACGGCTTTGATAGCACCGAAGCATCCTTGGGCGCGTCGCTGTCCGGGTTCAGCGCCACGGCGGCAAAGCCGGTGATGAACATCACCTTGAGATCAGGATCGAGTTCGGTGGCGCGCCGCGCCAGCTCGATCCCGTCCATTTCCGGCATCACGATATCGCTGAGCAGCAGCGAGAAAGGTTCCTCGCGCAGCCGCTCATAGGCCGAAAGCCCGTTGTCGAACGACACGACCTCGTAACCCGCGTTCCTGAGCGCACGCGTCAGGAACGAACGCATGTCATTGTCGTCTTCTGCGAGCAGAATTCGCTTCATCTAGGGCTCCGGCCGTTCGACTGGCGCAGCCGGATCGGTCATCCGGCTTGGGCGCGTGTCACAACTGAACGGCCCGCCACATGGCACACCGTGAGTCGGACTATAGATGACCATGTTTAAGGGAAGTTTGCTGTCCTGCAAACCTAGGGCGAAACGCGCCGAAGCATTTCTGCTCGCAACTCTGCGACAATCTGGACAAGGCGGCCGCAAAGCGCGAAACTGATAGGCAAATCAGTGTGGCGTCGGGTCAAGACGCCTGTTGGGAGGCACCTTGCGGTCCGACTATTGGGATCAGCCGGCATTCGAAACCATCCGGCCACGCCGGCTGGTGGCTCCACTGGTGTTCAATTCCGCCCATTCGGGGCGCGTCTATCCCGAACGCTTCCTTGCCATGACCCGGCTCGATCACCTGTCGATCCGCCAATCCGAGGATGCCTGGGTCGACGAACTCTTTGCACGCGCGCCCCATCTGGGCGCCCTCATGCTGCGGGCGCATTTCCCTCGCGCCTATCTCGACGTCAACAGGGAGCCCTGGGAACTCGATCCCACGATGTTCGTCGAGCCGCTGTCGGACCGCTTCAACACCACCTCGCCGCGCGTTGCGGCAGGTCTGGGCACGCTGGCCCGCGTGGTCGCCGAGAACAAGCCGATCTACCGCGATCGCCTCACCATCGACGATGCTCGCATGCGCATCGAGGGCATCTACCATCCCTACCATGCCGCCCTGCAGAAGCTGCTCAGCGAAGCCCTCGGCGCCTTCGGCGTGGCCCTGTTGATCGACTGCCATTCCATGCCGCGCATCACCCGCTCCAACGACAAGGCGGCGCCAGACATTGTCCTGGGCGACCGCTATGGCACCACCTGCGCGCCCGGCCTGGTTGACCTGGTCGAGACCATCTTCGCCGGCGCCGGCCTCAAGGTGGCGCGCAACCGTCCCTATGCCGGCGGCTTTGCCACCCGCACCTATGGCCGCCCGCAGCATGGCGTGCATGCCTTGCAGATCGAAATCAGCCGGCACCTCTACATGAATGAAGTGACCCTGGCCAAGAATGACGGCTTTGAAGCCATCCGCAGCCTCATCGAACGCCTGACCTTCGCCCTGATCGGCCTCGATCTGGTCTCGCTCGTCGGCAACCAGCCGGTGATCGACAAGGAAGCGGCGGAGTAACTTCAGGGCTCTTCCCAAACTCGATCGTCATCCTCGGGCTTGACCCGAGGGCTCTCCACTTTGCCAGTAACGCAGCCAGTGCGGGCCCCTCGGGTCAAGCCCGAGGGTGACGATTGGTGGTGGCGGAATAATCAGCGCATGCGTAAGAAGTCATACCCCTCAGTAGACCTCATGGTGAGCCTGTCGAACCAGGAGGTCGTGCCCTCGGACCCGCCATGACCATCGATCTCACCAAAGTCGAAGCCACCCTGCTGGCCGCTGCCGAGGCCGCCGCGGCCCATACGCTGCCGCTGTTCCGCACCACGCTTGATATCGACAACAAATACACCGTTGGCTTCGACCCGGTCACCGAGGCCGATCGCGGCGCCGAGACCGTCATCCGCGCCATCATCGCCCGCGATTTTCCAGACCATGCCATAATCGGTGAGGAGTGGGGAGCGAGCGGGGAGAGCGACTATTGCTGGATCATCGACCCGGTGGACGGCACCCGCGCCTTCATCTCCGGCGCCCCCGTCTGGGGCACGCTGATCGGCTTTGCCCATAATGGCGTCGCCATTGCCGGCCTGATGAGCCAGCCCTTCATCGGCGAAACCTTCCTCGCCACGCCCGGCAGCGCCACCTATCGCCGGGGCCAGACCACCACCGCTATACAGACCAGCGGCCAGACCGAGCTGGCACCATCGCGCGTCTTCACCACCACGCCTAACCTGTTCAGGGGCGAGCACTGGGGCAAGTGGGAGGCCATCGAATCGGCCACCCGGCTGCAGCGCTTCGGCATGGATTGCTACGGCTATGCCTTGCTCGCCGCCGGCCACGCCGATCTCGTCATCGAGCCGCGCCTCAACACCTACGACATCGCCGCTTTGGTCCCCATCATTCGCGAAGCCGGCGGCGCCATCGCCTGCTGGGACGGCAGCGAACCCACCGGCGGCGGCAACGTCGTCGCGGCCGCGACGCCCGAACTGCTGGAAAAGGCGCTGACGTTGGTCAACGCGAGCTAGATTGCTGCGTTCTCCGTCGGCCGGGGGAGCGTAGTAAAGCCAGGGCCATGGGCCGTAGCGCAGCTGAGTGGGGAGATGAGAGCCCCGAATCCGGGCCAAACATCCCCACCCTTGATCCCTCCCCACAAGGGGAAGGGAGACGACTGATCGCTCGGCGACTACGCACTCTGCTCTGTAATAAACGCGTCGAACGCCGCCAGCACCTGGCCGCGGATCGTATCGGTCTCCATGAACAGCTCATGCCGCGCCCCGGCAATCACCACATGCCGCCCGGTGCGCATGCGCAACCCCAGTTGCTCGATGGCCGGCGTCGAGACCACCTCGTCCCGCGCCGCCGCCAGCATCAGCAGCGGCACCCGGATCCGCGCCGCAAAACTGTCCCGCCCGGCCTCGGCCATGGCGCCGAAGGCCGCCGCCGCCCAGCGCACTGTAGGCACGCCGATTTCGAGTTCCGGCCGCGCCTTGATCGTGTCGACCGCGCGCATGTAGCGAATCAGGTCGCCAGTCAGCGGGTTACCTGGAAATGTCGCATCGGACATCGGCTTGTCGGCCTTGCGCCCCACCGGCATCTGGCCCAGGCCGAAAAAGCTCAGCGTCTCCCCCAGCCGCGCCATCCCCGCCATGCTGAGTGGTTGCCGGTCGAGCGCCAGCATCGGCGCCGACAGGAACACGCGGTCGAACATCATCCGGTCATTGGCCCCGGCCAGCAGTGACGCCAGCCCGCCCATCGAGTGACCCACGAGGTAAAACGGCGGCGGGCAGTCGGGCAGCAGGATTTCGCCGTGAAAACTGTGCAAGTCCGTCCAGTAATCCTCGAACTTGTCGACATAGCCCAGCTTGCGGTTGCCGATCAGCCGGTCCGACCCGCCCTGCCCGCGCCAGTCGAAAGTCGCCACGGCAAAGCCGCGCCGTCGGAAATCAGCGACAGTCTCGAAGTATTTCTCGATGAATTCCGTGCGCCCTTGCACGAGACATATCGTGCCCCGCTGCGGCCCTGCCGATTTCGGCCAGGTCGCATAGCGCAACTGCACATTATCGCTCGTCCTGAAAAACCCGACCCGCCCGCCCTCCGGCATCGGATTGGAGGGGATGCTGACCAGGCTAGGTCCATTGGGATCGACAACGGCGTTCATGTTCGGCCTTTGGCTGGACACTATTTTTGTACCGAGATTCGCGAGGCCGCCGAGTCGAAAATGGCTGGCTTTGAGACCCGGAGCGGGGCGTACGTTCAAGTACGTGAGCACCGGAAGCGCAAAAGCAAGCCATTTGCAGGCCGGCGGCGTCGTGAAGGTCGGTACAAAAAGGAAAACCGGCACCTCAGAGAGATGCCGGTTTCCTTGTATACGATCCATGCGGGGGGCGGGTGATGGACCGCATTGACCGTGTTCTACGCCACCCTGCCTGAACTCGAACGGACAATGCCGTTCATTTTCCGTTCATTTTCCGGATTTGGCGCCGATAGGGGGGCTAAAAACCCTCTTGAACCCCGAAAATCCCCTCCCATATTTCAATCGTTCGCCGGACTTTCCGGGAACCCCGACCTCGAAATCACCCGCTCGCCTAATGTTGGGAGCGCTGTCGAGACCACCGGGACATCCACGTTGCTTTACGGAGAATGTGACCATGCAGACCATCGATTTTTCCCCCTTCTATCGTTCCACCGTCGGCTTTGACCGGCTGTTCAACCGTCTCGATACGCTCGTAGGGCAGGAAGCCAAGACCTATCCTCCCTACAATATCGAGCGCACCGGCGAAGACGCCTACCGCATCTCGATCGCCGTCGCCGGCTTTGCCAATGGCGACATCGCCATCGAGACCAAGGAAAACAGCCTGGTAGTCAAGGGCGCCAAGCCGGCCGAATCCGCCGACAAGGCCCGTGAATTCCTCCATCGCGGCATCGCCGAACGCGCCTTCGAGCTGCGTTTCCAGCTTGCCGACTATGTCGAGGTGCACGGCGCCAGCCTCGAAAACGGCCTGCTGCATCTGGAACTGAAGCGTGAGCTGCCCGAAAGCAAGAAGCCGCGCAGCATCCAGATCAATGCCGGCACCCAGCCCACCATCGAGGACAAGTCGGTCAATTAGTCGACAGTCGACGACCAACCTCACCTCCCGGTGACGATCGAAGGCGCAGTCCGCGAGGGCTGCGCCTTTTGCGTGCTGCCCAGACCCCGCCCGCCTGAACGGCCCGTTCATGGGCCAGTCAGTGTGCAAGCCCCAGTTTTGCGCTAATATTGGCTTCTGTGCCCTGGGAGGCTTGCCATGCACACACCCTTTCACCGCCTACGGCCCGCCCACCTCGCCTGCGCGGCGGCGCTGCTGCTGGCGCCCGGCGCCCATGCTGCGGATTTCCTCAAGACGGACGATTGGCCCATGGCGGAGGCACAGGCCGCGCTCGCCGACGAGATCGGCGCCGCCCTGGTGCACGACATCACCATTGGCAGCGACGACGTCGCCATCACCGCCGACCACGCCACCGATCCCGAACAGACCACCGACTATTACTGGGATGGCCAGACGGTCCGTTCCGGCATGAGCATGCCCAATTTCACCGCCCTGGGCATGGGCGACACCAAGCCTTTCCCGCTGGCCGACTTGCCGCTCGACCGGCTGCCCGAGGTCAAGACCGCCGCGATCAATGCCTTCGCCCTGCCCAAGGCCCTGATCACCGAAATCGAGGGCACCATGCCCACCACGCGCACCAGCAAGAAGCTCATCCCCCTCTGGGAAGTGCATTTCGCCCAGCCTGGCGGCGATGTGGGCTCGGTTTTCCTCACAGCCAATGCCCAGGTGGTCGATGTCTTCCTGCCCCCGAGCCAGCAGGCCGTCGCGCTCGGCCCATGGCTGGCCCCCGCCACTGTCGCCAATACGCTGGCGCGCCTCGGCAAGGAATTCGGCCCCAATGCCCGCTACGCCGAGATCATGATCGACGACAGCAAGGCCATCGTGCAGATGGAAGACCCGCAAAATCCCGGCCAGATCGCCGAAATCTATATCGACGCCGATTCCATGACCCGCGGCGAATCGATGATGGCGGGAACGCCGATCGGCCCCACGCTCGACCGCCCCTTCACTCTTGCCGATATCGCTTCGCTCGATACAGCCATGCTGGCCGATCTAGAACAGCGCACCATCGAGCGCATGGGCATGGAAGGCATGACCGTGTTCCGCTACACCATTTCGCGCTCGGTCCTCTTCATGACCCCCGAGGATGATCGCCTCGTGGTCGAAGTCCGCGCCGGATTGGACGACGGCTGGACCAGTGGCCGCGCCGCCTATGACATGGACGGCAACGAAGTCGACGTCGTCACGCCGTAGGCAATTGGTGCGAGGTTCAGGCCATTCTGCTGGCCCGGCGCCAGAAGGTGCAGGGTTAGCGCTCCTTTGGCTACGGCTTCCCGTCGAACGCCTATCATTTCCTACACAAAAATTGGCAAAGTCCTATTTTATGTCTCCCAACCGTGGCAAAGGCGCTTGCCCATGGTTTGGAATTATGCAAATGTGAACTTGTTAGGGCAGCACTTCTGTCCTATCTGACGCGTCGCCCCGCTCTCCGCGGCAAGCACGCACGCTGGTCCGGCTGGCCCGCTCTAGATGAGCGGAAACGGATAGGCGGGGTTAAGATACAACCCGAATTTGAGTGGCCATTTGGATGCAGCGCCACTCCCCACGCATGGACGCGTTTGCTCTTTCGAGCCGTACTGTTGTAGTACGACCCGCCTGAACAACGCGCCCACCTGAGGACGATAACGCATCCAGCCCGCCGGGGAACCGGCATCATCAGGATGCACACGACATAGCGACAGAGCCCGGCGACGGGCGCGACCAACGATAAAGGAACATGCCATGGCACACGCGCGGAACGGATCCCAAATCCCGGTCACGACGACTGAAGCCAATCGCACTACCTTGATCGAGCAGGGTCGCCGCGTCGTTTCCGGTCGCCCGGAGGCCCAGGGCCTCTACGATCCGGCCAACGAGCATGATGCCTGCGGCATCGGCATGATCGCCAACATCAAGAACAGGCCTAGCCACGAAGTGGTCGAAAAGGGCCTCGAAATCCTCGAGAACCTCGAACACCGCGGCGCCGTGGGTGCCGACCCGCTGATGGGCGACGGCGCCGGCATCCTGGTGCAGACCCCGCATACCTTCTTCAGCAAGGTGCTGCCTTTCGCCTTGCCCGAAAAGCACCACTACGCCGTGGCCATGCTGTTCTATCCCAACATCGTGGAACTGCGCGACCGCTGTGCCGAGGCCGTTCGCGGTGTCTTCGCCAGCGAAGGCCTGACGCTGCTCGGCGAGCGCGTCGTGCCGACCGACAATGCCCCATTGAGCGAAGGTGTCATTGCCACCCAGCCGATCATCGAGCAGATGGTCATAGCCCGCCCGACCGGCCTGACGCTCGACGAGTTCGAGCGCAAGCTGCTGATCGTCCGCAAGGTGATCAGCAACACCGTCTATGCAGTCGTACCGGAAAGCAATGGCGACAACGGCTTCTACGTCGTGTCCATGTCGGCCCGCACGCTGGTCTACAAGGGCATGTTCCTGGCCGCTCAGCTCAAGGCGTTCTATCCCGATCTCAGCGACGAGAGCTTCGAGAGCGCCATTGCTTTGGTGCATCAGCGCTTCTCGACCAACACCTTCCCGTCCTGGAAGCTGGCGCACCCCTACCGCATGACCACCCACAATGGTGAAATCAACACCATCCGCGGCAACGTCAACTGGATGGCCGCCCGCCAGGCGTCGGTGTCCTCGCCCCTCTTTGGCGACGACATCACCAAGATCTGGCCGATCTCCTATGAGGGCCAGTCCGACACCGCCTGCTTCGACAACGCGCTCGAATTCCTCGTGCGCGGCGGCTATTCGCTGCCCCATGCCGCCATGATGCTGATCCCTGAAGCCTGGGCGGGCAACCCGCTGATGGATGAGACGCGCCGCGCCTTCTACGAGTATCACGCCGCGCTGATGGAGCCGTGGGACGGCCCTGCCGCCATGAGCTTGTCAGACGGCCGCTATGTTGTCGCCACCCTCGACCGCAACGGCCTGCGCCCTGCCCGTTACCTCGTGACGCGCGAAGGCCACGTCGTGCTCGCCTCCGAATCGGGCGTGCTCGACATTCCCGACGAGGACATCGTCGAGCGCTGGCGCCTCCAGCCCGGCCGCATGCTGCTGATCGACCTCGAAGAGGGCCGCATCATCTCCGACGACGAGATCAAGCGCACGCTCGCCACCAAGAACCCCTATGCCGAATGGCTGGCCCGCAGCCAGATCGTGCTCGAAGACCTGCCCGAAACCGAGCCCAAGGCCCCGGTCACCTCGGAGTCGCTGCTCGATCGCATGCAGGCCTTCGGCTACACCCAGGAAGACATCAAGATCCTGATGGCGCCCATGGCTACCACTGGCCAGGAAGCTGTCGGCTCGATGGGCACGGATACGCCGATTTCGGCGCTGAGCCAGAAGTCCAAGCTGCTCTACACCTATTTCAAGCAGAACTTCGCGCAGGTGACGAACCCGCCTATCGATCCGATCCGCGAGGAGTCGGTGATGAGCCTCGTCAGCTTCATCGGGCCGCGCCCCAACATCTTCGACCTGGCCGGCGCCTCCAAGGAGAAGCGCCTCGAGGTTCGCCAGCCCATTCTCACCAACGAGGATCTCGAAAAGATCCGCGCCATCGGTGACATGGCGGACAACCAGTTCAAGACCAAGACCATCGATATCACCTACCCCGCCGATATGGGCGCGGTGGGCATGGAAGCGGCTATCACGGCCATCTGCGAGCGGGCCGAAGCTGCCATCGCCGGCGAATACAACATCATCGTGCTCTCCGATCGCCTCGTGGCCTCCGACCGCATCGCCATTCCGGCTTTGCTGGCCACGGCCGCCGTGCATCACCACCTGATCCGCAAGGGCCTGCGCACGTCCTCGGGTTTGGTCGTCGAAACCGGCGAAGCTCGCGAAATGCACCATTTCGCCATGCTGGCTGGCTATGGCGCCGAAGCCATCAACCCCTACCTGGCCTTTGAAACGCTGTCGGCGCTCCATGCCGAAGGCGAGTTCCCGGCCGAGGTCGATGCCCACGAAGTGGTCTATCGCTACATCAAGTCGGTGGGTAAGGGCCTGCTCAAGGTCATGTCCAAGATGGGCATCTCGACCTACCAGTCCTATTGCGGCGCCCAGATTTTCGACGCCGTCGGCCTCTCGACCGAGTTCGTCAAGCGCTTCTTCTTCGGCACCGCCACCACCATCGAGGGCGTCGGCCTCGCCGAAGTCGCCGAGGAGACGGTTCGTCGTCACCGCGACGCTTTCGGCGACGACATCGTGCTGCGCAAGGCGCTCGATGTGGGCGGCGAATACATGTACCGCATCCGCGGCGAGAAGCATGCCTGGAGCCCGGATGTCGTGTCCGACCTCCAGCACGCCGTCCGCACCAAGGATGAATCGCCGGAGACTGCGCAGGATCGCTACAACAGCTTTGCCCACCGCGTGAACTCGGGCGAAAACGGCTATCTCGCCATCCGCAACCTCTTCGACGTCAGGCCCATCGGCGAAGCCGTGCCTCTCGGCGAAGTCGAGCCGGCAGTGGATATCGTCAAGCGCTTCGTCACCGGCGCTATGAGCTTCGGCTCGATCTCGCGCGAGGCCCACACCACGCTCGCCCAGGCGATGAACCGCATTGGCGGCAAGTCCAACACCGGCGAAGGTGGTGAGGAACCCGACCGCTACAAGCCCCTGCCCGATGGCTCGCGCAACCCGTTGCGCTCGGCCATCAAGCAGGTCGCGTCCGGCCGTTTCGGCGTCACCACCGAATACCTGGTCAATGCCGATCAGCTCCAGATCAAGGTCGCGCAGGGTGCCAAGCCCGGCGAGGGCGGGCAATTGCCCGGCCACAAGGTCGACTGGATCGTCGCCAAGACGCGCCACTCCACGCCCGGCGTCGGCCTCATCAGCCCGCCGCCGCACCACGACATCTATTCCATCGAAGATCTCGCCCAGCTGATCTACGATCTCAAGAACGTCAACGAGCAGGCCGATATCTCGGTCAAGCTGGTGTCCGAAGTCGGCGTCGGCACGGTTGCGGCCGGCGTCGCCAAGGCGCGCGCCGATCACATCACCGTCTCCGGCTATGATGGTGGCACCGGCGCGTCCCCGCTGACCTCGCTCAAGCATGCTGGCGGTCCGTGGGAAATCGGCCTCGCCGAAACCCACCAGACGCTGGTGCTGAACCGCCTGCGCTCACGCGTCGTCCTCCAGGTCGATGGCGGTCTCAAGACCGGCCGCGACGTGCTGATCGGCGCCCTGCTCGGCGCCGACGAGTTCGGCTTCTCGACCGCGCCACTGATCGCGGCCGGCTGCATCATGATGCGCAAGTGCCATCTCAACACCTGCCCGGTTGGCGTCGCCACCCAGGACCCGGTGCTGCGCAAGCGCTTCAAGGGCACGCCCGAGCATGTCATCAACTACTTCTTCTTCATCGCCGAAGAGCTGCGCGGCCTGATGGCCGGCCTGGGCGCCCGCACCGTGCGCGAGCTCATTGGCCGTTCGGACCTGCTCGACCAGCGCAAGATGGCCGAATACTGGAAGAGCGAAGGCGTCGATTTCACCAAGCTCTTCTACAAGCCAGAGCCCATCGGCGGCGACACGCTCTATCACTCCGAGTATCAGAACCATCACCTCGAAGCCGTGCTCGACCGCAAGCTGGTCGACTTGGCCGAGCCGGCGCTGGCACGTGGCGAAGCCGTGCAGATCGAGCTGCCCATCCGCAGCCGCGACCGCTCGGCCGGCGCCATGCTGTCGGGCGCTTTGGCCAGGAAGTATGGTCATGAGGGCCTGCCGGATGACACCATCTCGATCAAGCTGACCGGTACAGCCGGCCAGGCCTTCGGCGCTTTCCTCGCCCGCGGTATCTCCATCGACATGGTGGGTGATGCCAACGATTATGTCGGCAAGGGCCTTTCCGGCGGTCGCATCGTCGTGCGCCCTTCCGACAAGGTGAGCTTCGACCCGTCCAAGTCGATCATCGTCGGCAACACAGTGCTTTACGGTGCCATCGCGGGCGAATGCTACTTCCGCGGCATTGCCGGCGAACGCTTCGCCGTCCGCAACTCCGGCGCTATCGCGGTGGTCGAGGGTACCGGCGACCATGGCTGTGAATACATGACCGGCGGTGTCGTCGTCGTCATCGGTCAGACCGGCCGCAACTTCGCCGCGGGCATGAGTGGTGGCGTCGCCTATGTGCTCGACGAAGACGAGAGCTTCCGCGAGCGCTGCAACCTGGCCATGGTGGATCTCGAGCCGGTGGCTGAGGAAGAAGCGCTCATGCAGAAGCTCCACCATCATGGTGGGGACCTCGAATGGCATGGCCGCGTCGACATTTCCGGCGACATGACCAAGCATGACGACGAGCGCCTGCACCAGCTCATCTCCAACCACCTGCACTATACCGGCTCGGACCGCGCCAAGTTCATCCTGGACAACTGGGTCGAGATGCGCCCGAAATTCGTCAAGGTGATGCCGGTCGAATACCGCCGGGCCATCAAGGAGATGGAAAAGAAGCGGGCGAGCGGCAGCATGGGCGTGGCGGCGGAATGACGTTGCAAGTCTATGGTGACCTTGGGTCGGGCAACTGCCTCAAGGTCAAGCTGATCGCCGACGCCACTGGCACGCATTACGTCTGGCACGACGTGATCGCCCGCTCGGGCGGCACTGCAACGCCCGAATTCCTGGCGCTCAATCCCGCCGGACAGATGCCCGTCGTCGTTCTCGACGACGGGCGTCCGCTGGCCCAGTCCAACGCCATCCTGCGCTACCTGGCGCATGGCTCGCGCTTCATCCCAACCGACCGCTACGAGGCGGCCAAGGTGGACGAGTGGCTGTTCTGGGAACAGTATAGCCATGAACCGACGGTCGCCGTGGCTCGGGCGCGCGTGGTCTACGATGGCCAGGCCATCGCCGATCTCGATCCGGCTCTGGTCGCCCGCGCCAACAAGGCGCTCGACCGGCTGGAGCAGGCGCTGGCTGACAGGAAATTCCTGGTCGGCGACGCGATGACCATCGCCGACATCGCTCTCCTGCCCTATACGCGCCAGGCGCCGCAGGCTGGGCTGGATTTGATTGGGCGGCCCGCGCTGACGCGCTGGATTGCCGCCTGCGAACAAGAACTTGGACTACCTGCCTTCGTGGCAGGCAATTAGGGGCAGATCATGGGTAAGGTAACAGGCTTCCTCGAGATCGAGCGCGAAGAACCCCGGTACGAACCGGCCTCCGATCGCATCCGCCATTTCGGCGAATTCACCATTCCGATGTCGGAGGGTCGCATCGTCGACCAGGCAGCGCGCTGCATGGATTGCGGCATTCCGTTCTGCCACGGCGATACCGGCTGCCCGGTCAACAACCAGATTCCGGACTGGAACGACCTCGTCTACAACAATGACTGGGAAGAGGCTGCCCGCAACCTCCATTCCACCAACAACTTCCCCGAATTCACCGGCCGCATCTGCCCCGCCCCCTGCGAGGAAGCCTGCACGCTGAACCTGGAAGATGTGCCGGTCGCCATCAAGACCATCGAGCAGGCGATTGCCGACCGCGCCATCCGCAATGGCTGGATCAAGCCGCAGCTTGCGGCGAGCAAGACCGGCAAATCGGTCGCCATCGTCGGCTCCGGCCCCGCGGGTATGGCTGCTGCCCAGCAGTTGGCCCGTGCCGGCCACGATGTGCACGTCTATGAGCGCGAGCCCAAGGCCGGCGGCCTGATGCGCTATGGCATCCCCGACTTCAAGATGGAAAAGGACCATATCGACTTCCGCGTCGAGCAGATGGAAGCCGAAGGGGTCACTTTCCACTATGGCGTCAATGTCGGCGTCAACACCCCGCTGTCCGATCTTCAGGGCCGGCACGACGCCGTGTTGCTGGCCGGCGGCTCGGAAAAGCCGCGCGATGTCGATAGCGAAGGCACCGATCTCAACGGCGTCCACTTCGCCATGCCCTTCCTCGTGCAGCAGAACCGTCGCCTCGGCGGCGAGGATGTATCCTCCGAAGTCCAGCTCACCGCTGCCGGCAAGCACGTCGTGGTGGTCGGCGGTGGTGATACCGCGTCGGACTGCGTCGGCACCAGCTTCCGCCAGGGCGCCATCGCCGTGACCCAGCTCGACGTGCGCCCCATGCCCCCCGAGCTTGAGAACAAACTGACCAACTGGCCCAACTGGGCGGTCAAGATGCGCACGTCGTCGTCGCAGGCCGAAGGCGCCATCCGCGAATTCGCCGCCGGCACGATGAAGATCATCGGCAATGCCAAGGGCCAGGTCACCGGCGTCGAATGCGCTCGCGTCGATCGCAAGCGCCAGCCCATTCCCGGCACCGAATTCGTCATCAAGGCCGACCTTGTCCTGCTCGCCATCGGCTTTGCCCACCCCATCCACGAGGGCATGCTGAGCGAACTGGGTGCCCAGCTCGACAAGCGCGGCAACCTCTTCGCCGACACGCTGAGCTACAAGACGACCGTCCCCAAGGTCTACGCCGCCGGCGACATGCGCCGCGGCCAGTCCCTTGTCGTCTGGGCCATCCGAGAAGGCCGCCAGGCCGCAAGGTCGATCGACTACGACCTGATGGGCAAGACTGACCTGCCGCGCTGAGCCTACCACCCCCTGAATACGCCAAGGGCCAGTTCCCGGACTGGTCCTTGGCTTTTTCCGACAGTATGCACGGTCGCAGACCGAGTAATGGTGACCCAATCTTAATCTTTCCGCCGCAGGCTTTTCTCATCTCAAACGGCTTGCGTCGCGCTCATGCTCTCTCGTCGTAAGGTTCTGGCCGGGCTAGCCAGCTTGCCCTTCGCCGCCGCGGTGCCATTGCCGCATGCCTCATTGGCAGCGGGTGGCACGCCCCGTCTGCTTGGCACCTGCGTGCGCATCGAGCAATTGGAGCAAGAGCCGCAGCTCGCCGATTGCGTCCTCTCCCAGTTTGGCTCGATCACGCCTGAAATCCATCTCAAGTGGAACTCGGTGGAAAATCGCGAGGGACAATTCTGGTTCGAGCCGGTGGACAAGCTTGTCGCCTTCGCCGGACAACATGACCTGCGCGTCCATGGCCATGCCCTGCTATGGGAGCAGAGCACGCCCGATTGGGCATTGCGCGCCATCCGCCGCGATCAGGACTGGGGCCTCGTCGAACGCCACATTGAGCGCGTCATGAGCCGCTATCGCGACGTGATCCGGGACTGGGATGTCGTGAACGAGCCCATCGACACGCAAAACGGTCGCAACGGCCTGCGCCGGAACACCTTTCAGAAAACCTTCGGCTCCGACTATATCGCGCGGGCGCTGCATGCGGCTCACAATGCCGCCCCCAACGCCCGCCTGCTGCTCAACGAATATGGCTTCGAATACGACAATTACGTCGAAGTCGACCGGCGGGCCGCCTTCCTCAAGCTGCTCGAGCAGTTGCAGACCGCCGGTGTGCCGCTGCACGGCGTCGGCATCCAGGCGCATCTCGATCTGGGCAAGGGGCCCATTCCCGAGCGCGACGTCAGCCGCTTCCTCCAGGACATCGCGGATATGGGCCTGGCCATCCTGATCACCGAACTGGACGTCAAGGAACGCGACTATCGCGCGACGCTGGCCGAGCGCGACATGCGCGTCTCCGACGAGGTGCGCCGCTACCTCGATGTCGCCCTGGCCCAACCCGCCGTGGAGAGCGTCACCACCTGGGGGATCACGGACCGTCACTCCTGGTTGCAGGTCGAACCGGGCGACCGCGTGGACACCGGCAAGTTCGGACCGGCCGCACCCAATCGCGGCCTGCCCTTCGACAGTGATCTGCAGCCCAAGCCAATGCACACCGCGCTCCTGGACGCCCTCAACGGACGCAACATCGGCTAGCGACGCCGCGCGAACATTCTCACCGTTGTCGCCCTGCCCGCAGGCAGCTACAAGGCCAGCGCAACCGGCAGGACCAGCGCCTCATGACCGCCAAGCCTTATGTCGTCGACGAACTGATCTCGGCCAAAGCCATCGCTGCTCGCGTCGAGGCGCTGGCCAAGGACATTTCCACCCATTTTTCCGATACCGACAAGCTCGTCGTCGTCGGCCTTCTGCGTGGCTCCTTCATCTTCATCGCCGACCTCGTGCGCGAACTCGATCTGCCGGTCGAGGTCGATTTCATGGAGGCTTCGTCCTACGGCAATTCCACCGAATCGAGCCGGGAGGTTCGTATTCTCAAGGACTTGCGCGGTGAGATTGCCGGTCGCGACGTACTCGTCGTCGAAGACATCGTCGATACCGGCTACACCCTCAAGCACGTGCTCGAAATCCTCGAGACCCGCCATCCGCGCCGCATGGAAGTCTGCGCCCTGCTCAACAAGCCGAGCCGCCGCGAGACCGATGTCGTGGCCAAATGGGTCGGCTTCGACATCCCCGACAAGTTCGTGGTGGGCTATGGCATCGACTACGCCCAGCGCAACCGCAACCTCCCCCATATCGGTGCCGTCCGCTTCACCGACTTCTGAGGGGCCCCGCAGGGGACAAATCGCACCGGTAGAGTGATTTGAGCGAGGAAGGCCATGAGGGCTATGCCCGAACGGCCCGGGTGAGGGTCTTGCGCAGCCCGTCATGCCTCAGTAAAAACCACGCCACGGTCTGCAGTTCACCGAGGCGTCGCCGCCCCACCAGGGGAGCTAAACCTGCAGCTCTAGGACTGACGATGACCCCATCCCGTGTGGGTGCCTGATCGTAAGCCGGCGACCGACGAGCGCTATGCGCATTGGCACCCGACGAGGATTGTCATGCCCAAACTTCACGTCCCCTTCGCCGCCCCCGACATGTCAACGCTTGCCCGCTCGCTGCGCGAGCAACTCGGCAAGCTCGACCACGCCCCCAGCCATGTCGAGATGCTCAACATGCTCGCCCGAGCCAACGGCCACGCCAATTTCCAGCATCTGCGCGCCGATGCACAGGCCCAGTCCCGGCTGACCACCGAGCTTCCCGAAGAGCCGACCGATCATGCCCGTGTCGAAAAGGTGCTGCGCCATTTCAACGACGCCGGCATCATGATCCGCTGGCCCAGCAGGACCAACCACCAGACACTCTGCCTCTGGGTGATCTGGTCGCGTATCCCCGCCGAGCAGCGCTTCAGCGAACGGGAGATCAACCAGTTCATCATCGGCGCCCACAGCTTCGGCGATCACGCCTTGCTGCGTCGCTCGATGGTGGACGCCCATCTGCTGACCCGCACGCCTGACGGAAGGCTCTATCGGCGCATCGAAAAAAAGCCCGATCCCGATGCGCTTGCCCTGCTCGCCGCCATCGCCCAGCGCCTCAGCGCCTGAGACAAACCAGCGGCCCTCTGACCCGGTCTGGGAGTCGTCTCCCCGGCCTAGCGCCCGCTTTCATTCTCCACCGGCTCGGCCTCGGGGTCGAAGCCGACCCCGAACGCATCGACGCGACCGATTGGCGCGGTCACCAATTGCTCGAGGGTGAAGGGAGCCGCGCCCGCTGGCGCACTGGTGGCGGTCACCAGCTCGGTCGCCCGCACCGGCACCCGGCTGATCGGCACCACCGCCCCAGCCACCTCCAGCAGGCGGATCTGACCCAGCCCCTGATAGGGCGGCCGCAACATGGCCGCGGCCTCCGTTCCCAGCAGCGGATCGGCAATCGCCATGGTCACGCCGCCGCCGCGATAGAAGGTCTGGATGGCCTGGCTGAGATAGAAGGCCAGTTTGTCCGCCCCGGCGGTGGAAAAATGGATACCGTCATCCTTGCGCATACGGGCGTTCTGCCCGTTCACATCGGGCCCGTGCGAGGAGTACTTGCCATCCTCTCCCAGGAACCGTTCGTAGATATCGAGAAATTCGGCGCCGCCCGAGAAGCTCGCCAGCCGCTGGATATTGCTGATCTGGCTGATCGCGGCGGAATATTCGGTCTTGGACATCGGTGGCAGGCCCACCCAGATCACCGGCTTGCGGGCCGCCCGCAGCTTGCCGAGAAACTCGGTGATGCGGGCCTGATACGCGGCCGTCCATTGGTCGGTCAGTGAGTCATAGGTCTGCCCGTTGACCGAGATTTCCTGCCGATCGTTGATGCCGATGATGACCACGGCGAGGTCGAAACTGTCGGCCGCAATCTGTTCGGCGATCGCGGCATCCCAGTCGAAATAGTCGTTTCGCACAAAGCCCGAATTGCTGACGCCCTGGTCGATCACCACCAGGTTGGGGTCCTCAGCGTAAAAGCGCTCCAACGCCCGGCTGAGGTCTATCGCCAGCGAATCCCCGAACACGGCGAGCCGCGTCGCATCGGGCGCCTTGTCCACCTCCGGCTTGGGCGGTGGCAGCGCGGCGGCCGGAGCCGATTGCTGTTGGGTGCGCCTTGGCGCCTGCTCTTCCTGCACCGGCGCGGGCTCCGGCTCCTCGCCGAACAACAGATCGAACAGCGTCCGTCGCTTGGTCTCCTGCGCTACGACCATGGTGTCGTCGCTTTGGGCATAGGCTGGCGCCACGTCGATGATGACGAGCAGGCCGATCAGCAATGCGGCAACCAGACGGATCATGGCCTTCCTGCGCAACGGACCCTCAACGCTCTAGCAAAACCGCGGTGGCAGCGCCACCGACGTCCCCATCATGTTACCTTGTCGCCGCCGCCAGCGTCTCGTAGGCGGCACGGGTGATGAATCCGTCGGCCACCTGCCCCTGCGCCGCCTGAAAGCGGGCATAGGCCTCCTGCGTGATCGGCCCAAGCCTGCCGTCGACCGCACCCTGGTAAAGGCCTAGCTGCGTGAGCGCCTGCTGGATCGCCTGCCGCTCGGACAAGTTCGGGAAACTGGTGTCGCGAGGCCAATCGTCGACGAAACCGCCCCCGCCCTTCAGCCGGTCGGTCATGTGAGCCACGCTCATGGCGTAGCTGTCCGAGAAATTGTAACCCTTCAGCACCAGGTAGTTCTGCGTCATCAGGAATTTGGGGCCGTCCTTGCCCGCGGGAACATAAAGGAAGACCGGCAGACCCACGTCGGAGAATTGTCGTCCCGCCACCCGCGCCACGCCCCGCTCGGCGAAAAACGATATCGGCCGCATCTCCGTCCGCGTCGCCAACAGGTAGTCGAATCCCTCGGGCACCACCACCTCCATGCCCCAGTCCAGCCCCGGCTGGTAGCCCAGCCCGTGCAGGAAACGCGCGCTGGTGGCCAGCGCGTCTGCCAGCGAATTGTGCAAGTCGACCCGCCCGTCGCCGTCCCCGTCGGTGCCATGCGCCACCACGTTGGATGGGTTCACCTGCAGGTGCCCGATGGCGCCGGCCCAGGAGCCGACCAGCGATTGCGCGTCGAGCGGTCCGGCCTGCACCAGCAGCAAAGCCGCGATGAGGTCGGCCTCGTCCTCGACCAGCCGCGTGCGCCGCTGATGCACCAGCGTCGCCAGGGATCGCACGATGGGCCGGATCAGCTGGTCGTTGCCGAGCACGGCGCCGTAATCGGTTTCCATGCCCCAGATGGCGCCGAGCACGAAGGGATCGACGCCATAGGCCTGGCCGATCGAGGCAAACAGCGCCTGGTTGCGCGCTATCGCCGCCTTGCCGCGCTCGATCCGTCCCGATGTGACCCGGCCCTCGATATAGTCCCACATGGGCGTGGTGAATTCGGGCTGGGTCGTCACCAGGTCCGGCACGCGCGGATCGGGCGTCAACCCGCCCATCGCAGCCTCATAGGTCTGCTCGCTGACGCCGGCTGCCAGTGCCTTGGCACGAAAGCCTGCGACGAACGCGTCAAAACTCTCGATCGGCTGCGCCACGACCGGCAGTGTCATCAATGCAAAGAGCAGCAAAATCAGCCGCATCGTTCGTCCTAGCGGTTACGCGTCATCAGGTGGCGTTCCCACCAATAGGCGGATTCGACGATTTCCCGCAGATCGTCATGCAGCGGCACCCAGCCGAGCAGGCTCCGCACCTTTTCGCCCGTCGCCGTGATCGAGGCTGGGTCGCCGAGGCGGCGTGGGCCCTCTTCCGCGCGAAAGTCGACGCCGGAGACCTCGCGCACCGTTTCCACCACCTGCCGCACCGAATAGCCCTGCCCATAGGCGCAGTTGAGCGTTGTGCTCTCCCCGCCGTCACGCAGATGTTTCAGCAGCAAGGCATGCGCCGCGATCAGGTCGGTGACATGGATGTAGTCGCGCACGCAGGTGCCGTCGGGGGTCTCATAGTCGGTGCCGAAGATATCCATCTTCTCCCGCTGTCCGAGCGCCGTCTGGCAGGCCACCTTGATCAGATGGGTGGCGAGCGGCGTCGACTGGCCGCTGCGCTTGCCCGGGTCGGCCCCTGCCACATTGAAATAGCGCAGCACGCCAAAGGTCATCGGATGCGCGGCCGCGACATCGGCCAGCATCCATTCGGTCATCAGCTTGGACCGGCCATAAGGGGACATCGGATTGAGCGGCGTCGTCTCCACCACCGGCGCGAGGCCCGTCATGCCATAGACCGCGGCGGTCGAGGAAAAGATGAAGTGCTTTACGCCGCCCCTGACCGCCGCCTCGATCAGGTTGCGCGATGTGGCGGTATTGTTGCCATAGTATTTGAGCGGGTCGATAACCGATTCCGGCACCACGATGGATCCCGCGAAGTGCACGATCTCGGTAATGCCATGCTTGTCGATCAGGCTGCCGACGAAATCCATATCCGCGGCATTGCCCGTCTCAAAGATCGCCCTGCCGTCAATTGCCCAGTCAAAGCCCGTGACCAGGTTGTCCAGTACAACGACCTTCTCGCCGGCATCGGACAAATTCAGCACCATATGGCTGCCGATATAGCCCGCTCCGCCGGTTACCAGAACAGCCATGAATTAACTCCGTATTTCAATTGCTTGATTGCCTTGGTGATATTGCAGAGACGTTGAGATAGCTTTACGTCGATCCCAGCATGGAGTGAACGAATTGCCTAAGCGCGTCAGAACGGCCGTCTTTCCCGTTGCCGGCCTCGGAACCCGGTTCCTGCCAGCAACCAAGGCTCTGCCCAAGGAAATGCTGACCGTCGTCGACCGCCCGTTGATCCAGTATGCGGTCGATGAGGCGCGAGAAGCTGGCATCGAGCACTTCGTTTTCGTCACCGGCCGCAACAAGGGCGTCATCGAGGACCACTTCGACCGCCAGTTCGAGCTCGAGACTACTCTTGAAACTCGCGGCAAAACTGCGGCGCTGGAGGAATTGCGCAAGGACCTGCCCTCGGCCGGCCGCACCAGCTTCACCCGCCAGCAGGAACCGCTGGGCCTCGGACACGCCGTGTGGTGCGCCCGCGATATCGTCGGCGACAATCCTTTCGCGCTCCTGCTGCCCGACATGCTGTTCAAGGGTGTTCCTGGTGTGCTCAAGCAGATGATGGACGCCTACGAAGAAACCGGCGGCAATGTCATCGCCGTCGAGGAAGTGCCGGAGAGCGAAGTCTCGTCCTACGGGATCATTGCTCGTGGCGAGGGGCCGGACAATGGCTTCCGAATCACCCAGATGGTGGAGAAGCCCAAGCGCGAAGAAGCGCCGTCCAACCTCATTATTTCGGGGCGCTACATCCTGCAGCCGGAAATCTTCAACCTCCTGGCCGATCAGCCCCGCGGCGCGGGCGGGGAAATCCAGCTCACCGACGGCATGCAGACCCTGATGCGCAGCCAGGGCTTCACCGGTGTCAAATACCAGGGCCAGAGCTTCGACTGCGGCTCCAAGATCGGTTTTCTCACCGCCAATGTCGTCTACGCACTCGACCGCGACGACATCCGCCCTGGCTTCCTCAAGGAACTGCGCAAGCTCGATCTCGAAAATCAGCTCTAGGGCTCGGAATAGAGCGGTCCGGATTCAACTCAGGCTTACCTCAGTTGAATCCGGGCCGGTCTACCGAGACAGCGTGATCCCTACCGTGACGCGATGCGCGTCCTGCACGCCATTGGTGCTGCTCTCGGAGTGATCATAGTCATAGTCGGCCGACAGAGCCGTGTGGGCGTTGACCTTGTAGTCGGCGCCCGCACCCAGGCCATAGCCGGTTTCGGTATTGGCACTGCCGACAAAGCGCGCGCTGTTCCAGTCGGCCAGCGCCCGCAGCGCCAACCAGGAATTGACGGTGTAGGCCACCTCGGCATTGGCGGAATAATCCACCTTCGTGGTGCCCCCGCCACTGGGCCCGGGCGGCGATACCGTCGTGGCAAAGCCGGCCGTCATGCGCCAAGTCGGGTCCGGCGTGAAGGAGACGCTCGCGTCGTAGAGCTGGGTGACCACCTCGCCCAGGCCGGCCGCATCGAAGCGCCGCAGCCCTACGCCGGCCGACGCCGTTGCCTCGAGAATTGTACTCCAGCGCCCGGTCACCCCGGCCTTGAGCGTGGCGTCCGTCGCATTGGGATAGGCCGCCAGCGTTGTCGAAGGCAGGTCGAAAATGTCGCGTCCGATCCCGGCCTGGCCAAACACCTCGAATATCGGCGTCGCCTCGAAGCCGACGCGCAGCCCGGCATCCAGTGCCCAGTAATTCTGTTCCGAATTGTCGGTGACGACGCCACCCACTAGCGTCGTCGGGCCGAACACATTGCGCTGCGCCGCGCCCGTGACGCCGACATTGAAGCGCCCGAACTGACGTGTGATGCCAGCGTCGACCCCGCCACTGATCGTCTGCGGCGCGATGGCGATATTGGTCGCCAACCCAGGCGAGCCGGGCATTGCCTGGGTCAGCGACAGATTGCCATTACCGGTCACGCGGGTGACGCTGTCCAGGTCATAGCCGGTCTGCAGCCCCAGCCGCAGCCCGCGGATATTGATATTGCCGCCATCGCTCGGGCGCACGATTTCGGCGCTGGCGTCAAAATTGATCGCCGAGCGCGTGCCGATATGCTCGAGCCCGATGGTGGGCACTATCAGGATGTCGAAGCGTTCGCCCGACGTCGCCTTGGTGTAGCTGCCGCGCAGGGCGACCGACCAGTCGACATCGAAAAACGGATCATAGGGCTCGCGCAGCCATTCGCCGCTCTCGAGCACCGGTTCGCTCGGATAGACCCCGGGCAGCAGCCGCTCATTATCGGCGTCCGAGCCGTCGCCCAGCGAATGGTCCGACGCCGCCAGCACAGGCGCGGCAAGGCAGATCGCGCAGAGCGTCGCAGCGCCCGCCTGCCTTGCTGTCCGCCGCCACCACCAGGCCAAAATGCTCTCCGCCAACCGAAAACGGCCCGCGGCATGGTGCCACCGGCTCGCCGCGATCCTTCCACCTTATGGTTAACGAATGCTTGCCAAGCCGGCTTTCAGACGGCCTCGACCTTGAGGACGGCGCCTTCATTGCCAATGATGCGCACACGCTGCCCGGCCGGCAGGTCTGTACCCGATACCCGCCACACCGTATCGCCCAGCACCACCCGGCCAAAACCCTGCTCTATCGCCTGTTCGAGCACCGCCTCCTGGCCTATGAAGTGCTCGGCGCGCCGGTTGAGATAGGGCCGGTCGGTCGGGGTCGGCCGGCTGCGCGTCCACCGTACCCAGAGCGCAATGCTGACCAGCGACAGCACGCCAAAGATCAGCCATTGCAGTGGCCAGCCGATGGCCCAGAACAGCACGACCACGCCGGTAACGATGCCCGAAATCCCCATCCACAGTAGGAACCCGCCTGGCACCACCAGCTCGAGCGCCAGCAGCACCAGTCCCGCAACGATCCAGGCCCAGGGTCCGTTACTCGCGATGAAGTCGATCACCTGCATCGCCCGTCTCCGCTACGATTGGCCGGCCGACGGGGGACGGCTGGAGCGCATGGGGGTCGAAGGCGCAGCCCCGCCAAAGGTCTCGCGCGCGATCTCGGCGATGCCGCCGATCGAGCCGATGACACTGGCGGCCTCCAGCGGCAGCATCAGCACCTTCTGGTTGGGCGACGTGGCGATCTTGCCCAGCGCTTCGATATAGTTATTGGCGACGAAGTAGTTGATGGCCTGCACGCTGCCGCTGGCGATCGCGTCGCTGACCATGGTGGTCGCCTTGGCTTCTGCCTCGGCTGAACGCTCGCGTGCCTCGGCATCGCGGAACGCTGCTTCCTTGCGGCCCTCGGCCTCCAGCACCTGGGCCTGCTTGGCGCCTTCTGCCTGCAGGATGGCAGATTGCCTGCGGCCTTCTGCTTCCAGGATCGCAGCACGCTTCTCGCGCTCGGCCTTCATCTGCCGACCCATCGATTCCACCAGGTCCTTGGGCGGATCGATGTCCTTGATCTCGATGCGGGTGATCTTGACGCCCCAGGGCGACACCGCCGTATCCACAACCTTGAGCAGGCGATGGTTGATCTCGTCGCGGTTGGACAGCAGTTCATCGAGGTCCATCGACCCCATCACCGTGCGGATATTGGTCATGGTGAGATTGAGGATGGCATTTTCGAGGTTCGACACCTCATAGGCGGCAGCCGCGGCGTCCAGGATCTGGTAGAAGGTGACCCCATTGGCGGTAATCGAGGCATTGTCGCGCGTGATCACCTCCTGGTGGGGCACGTCGAGCACCTGCTCCATGACATTGATCTTCTTGCCGACGCTATCGATGAACGGCACGATCAGGTTGAGGCCGGGCTTGAGCGTGCGGGTATATTTTCCGAACCGCTCGACGGTGTAATTGTAGCCCTGCGGCACCGTCTTCGCCCCCGCGAACAGCACCAGCAGCGCCAGGATGCCAAGGCCGATCAGCGTGATACTGAGCCCGTCCAGTGCCAGGCCCTCAAAAATCTCCATCGCCGATTCTCCCTTGTCCTTCATGCCCCTGACCTTAGGATCGCGGCTCTCGGCGCGCAACGCCGGCCGGCGGAACAAAGCCCCGTCCGCAACCGTTGCAATGGCAGCTTTCCCATCGCCAAGAGCCCCGCCATGCCCGCTTCACGCCCCATCTGGAAAGGCCAGCTGCGCCTCTCGCTGGTGTCGATCGCAGTCGAACTCTATACGGCCACCAAAGCTAACGCCAAGCCCAGCTTTCGGCAGATCCACAAGCCCTCAGGCAAGCCCATCCACTACGAGAAAGTGGTGGATGGCATCGGTCCCGTCGACAAGGACGAGATCATGAAGGGCTTCGAATATGAGAAGGACGACTACGTCCTGTTGACCGACGAGGAGATCGACGCGGTCAAGCTCGAGACCCGCAAGACGCTCGAACTCACCCAGTTCGTCTCCAGCAACGAGATCGACCCGCTCTACTACGACAAGCCCTATTACATGGTGCCATCAGACGAGTTGGCCGAGGACGCCTTCATCGTCATCCGCGATGCTTTGCGCCAGTCCGACAAGGTGGGCCTCGGCCAGTTGGCTCTGCGCGGCAAGGAATACCTTGTCGCCATCAAACCGGCCGGCAAGGGCCTGCTGCTCGAAACGCTCCACTACGAGGCCGAGCTGCGCAAGTCGGACCCCTACTTCTCCGACATCCCGGCCAAAAAAGCCGACCCCGACCTTCTCGATGTCGCCACCGCCCTGATCGACAAGAAGACCGGCAAGTTCGATGCCGGTGTGTTCAAGGACCACTACCAGACTGCCCTGCGCGAGCTGATCGCCCGCAAGCTCAAGAACAAGGGCAGGAAGATCACCACCACGGACGAGCCGCCCGAGAGCAAGCCCACCAAGTCCAACGTCATCGACCTGATGGCGGCGCTGAAATCCTCCCTCGAAGGCGGCAAGCAGGCGTCGGAGAAAAAGCCCGCCGCCAAGGCAAAGGCGGCGCCCCGCAAGAAGGCGAGCTAAGCCATGGCCACTAAAGCCGAGACGCTTCTCAGGGAATACCAGACCAAGCGCGATTTTACCAAAACGCAGGAACCCTCGGGCAAGGCCGCTAAGAGCGACGCCAAGGGCTATCGCTTCGTCGTGCAGAAGCACGATGCTACGCGCCTGCACTATGATTTCCGCATCGAACTCGATGGTGTGCTCAAGAGCTGGGCCGTGACCAAGGGCCCTTCGGACAATCCCGAGGACAAGCGTCTCGCTGTGCGCGTCGAGGATCACCCCCTCGACTATGGCAGCTTCGAGGGCACCATCCCCGAGGGCGAATATGGCGGCGGCACGGTGATGCTGTGGGACGAAGGCACCTGGGAGCCGATCGGCGATCCGCACGAGGCCCTCGAAGAGGGCGATCTCAAGATGAAGCTCAACGGCCGCCGCATGAAAGGCGAATGGGTGCTCGTGCACATGAAGGGCCGCGACAGCAAGCGCAAATCAGGCCCGCCGCGCGAGAACTGGCTGCTGATCAAGCACCGGGACAACTATGCCAAGGATCACGAGACGCTGACCGAGCGTTTCACCAAGTCGGTCTCATCAGGCCGCGATCTCGACGGCATCGCCAAGGGTCTCAAATCCAGGAAGAAAACCGAAACGCCAGACGACGCCGTCTGGCATTCCGACGGGGACAAGGCGGTCGACAATCCCACGCCCGCAAGGCGCAAGCGCAAGGCCGCCGATCTGCCGGACTTCCGCGAGCCGCAACTGGCAACCCTAGTGACCTCCGTCCCCGAAGGCTCAGACTGGGTCTTCGAGATGAAATATGACGGCTACCGCTGCCTTGCCGCCATTTCAGGCGAACAGGTGCGCCTCTTCACCCGCACCGGCAAGGATTGGACCACCCAGTTCGAGGCGATCGTGCCCCCACTCACTCGCATCACCAAGGGCACCGCGCTCATCGATGGCGAGCTCTGCGCCTTCGACGACAAGGGCCGCACCGACTTCTCCACCCTCAAGGACCACCTCTCCAATGGCGGCCCGCTGACCTATTTCGCCTTCGACCTGCTCGAGCAGGACGGCGAAAATCTGACCCGGCTGCCGCTGGTCGAGCGCAAGCAGCGTCTCGAGAAACTGCTTGGCAAGGTCGAATCCTCGTCGCTCGTGCAATTCTCCGCCCATGTCACCGGCAATGGCCAGAAAGTCTTCGACAGCGTTGCCCGCGAGGGTCATGAGGGCATTATCGCCAAGCAGGCCAACGCCCCCTATCGCGGCGAGCGCACACGCAGCTGGCTCAAGATCAAGGCCGGCAAGCGCCAGGAATTCGTCATTGCCGGCTGGTCGCCCTCATCAAAGAAAAAGACCTTCGCTTCACTGCTGCTGGGCACCTGGGAGGATGGCAAGCTGGTCTATCGCGGCCGCGTCGGCACCGGCTTTGATGCCGAGGGCGCTCAGGCGCTGCAGCAGCAGCTCGATAGCCGCGCCCGCAAGACCAACCCCTTCGCCAATGCGCCCAAGGCCGTTGCTCGCACCGCCCATTGGGTGGCGCCGGAGCTAGTTGCCGAGATCGGCTACACCGAATTCACGCCCGATGGTATCCTGCGCCACCCCTCGTTCCTCGCCTTGCGCGAGGACAAGCCGGCGGGAGACATCGAATTGGAAACGCCAGTCGCTCCCAAGGCGGTCCACGGCAGGCTCGATGCGCAGGCCGGCATCGCCGCGGCCGAGGCATCATGCATCAAGCTGACCAGCCCCGACCGCGTAGTCTATCCCGGCCAAGGCGTCACCAAGGCCGATCTCGTCGCCTATTATGCCGCCGTCGCCGACCGCATGCTGCCCTATATTGCGGGGCGGCCGCTGAGCCTGCTCCGCTGTCCGCAGGGCCGTGCCAAATACTGCTTCTTCCAGAAGCACGATACCGGCGGCTTTCCCGATGCCATGAAGTCGCTGATGATCACCGAGAAGGACGGCGGCAAGGAAGACTACTTCTACATTGAGGACCTTGCCGGCCTGATCGCCGGCACGCAGATGAACGTGCTCGAATGGCACCTCTGGGGTTCGCGCATCAAGGATGTCGAAAAGCCCGAGCGCATCATCTTCGATATCGACCCGGACGAAGAGCTCGGCTTCGAGCACATCCGCAGCGCTGCAGTCGATATCGGCAAGGAGCTCGAAGCCTGGGGACTGGAAAGCTATCCGCTGGTCAGCGGCGGCAAGGGCGTCCATGTGATTGCCCCGCTCCGGCCTACCACCGAGTGGCCCGAGGTCAAGGGCTTCTGCAAGACCCTAGCCCAGCGCCTTGCCGACCGGGAGCCCGAGCGCTTCGTCGCCACCATGAGCAAGGCGAAGCGCAAAGGCAAACTGTTCATCGACTACCTCCGCAACGAGCGCGGCTCCACTGCCATCGCCCCCTGGTCGAGTCGCTCCCGCCAGGGGGCACCTGCGGCGGTGCCGGTCAGTTGGGACGAATTGGAGACCATCAAGGCCGCCAACCAGTTCACCCTGGCCGACGCCGCCGAACGGGCGAAACAGCCCGATCCGTGGAAGGGCTATTTCGACACGACCCAGTCGATCACCAAGGCGATGTGGAGCGCGGTGGACGGGCCGAAGCGGTAGGGCGTGCGTCCCGGCTACAGGGCGCAATGATACCGCGTGTAGCGCTCGAACGTTGCCACTGGGAGAAAGCCGAGGCGTCCAAGCAACGCCTGGCTACGGTGATTGCCGTGCGTAACCCCGGCATAGATGTCGGAGGCCCCCAGATCCTCACGCGCAAAGGCCACAAGCCGCCCTATCGCGGCGGTCGCATATCCCTTGCCCGTGGCGTCTTTCGCTAGCCAATACCCCAAACCATACCGGGGCGGATCGACTGGAACGAGGTCCGCAGTACCGACGAGGGTCCCCGCAAGGAAGATCCCGAAGCGCAAATTGCTGGTCGCAGTGTTGGCAAGCTCAGCCTCCAGCTTCGCCAAGGATGTCGAGACGAGCTCGGCATAGTCACCCAGTGCCGTGAGATGCAGGCAATTTTCGTGAACCAGGTCATGCAATGCCCGCGCATCTGCTTTTTCGAGCGAGCGCAGGGTCAAATCTGCCAGCGATGTCGCGAGCACGACCATCCCTAAGGCATCGGCACATTGATGCGGCGATCGATCGTCAGCGTCACCGCGATCACCACAAAGGCAAAAATCACCATGCCCAGCGCGATGACATGCGCCTCCGCCCATTGCAGCCGCTCGACGTGATCATAGAGCGCAATGGCGATCACCTTGGTCTGGCCCGGAATATTGCCCCCGATCATCAGCACCACCCCGAATTCGCCGACCGTATGGGCAAAAGTCATCACCGCGCCGGTAATGTAACCCGGCCGGGCCAATGGCAGGGCCACACGCCAGAAGCGTTGCCAATTGCTCGCGCCCAGACTCGAAGCCACCTCCAGCGGATCGTCGCCGATCGTTGCAAAGCCATTGCGCAGCGGTTGCACCATGAAGGGCAGCGAATAAAGCATCGAGCCGATGACGAGGCCGGTAAAGGAAAAGGCCAGCGTACGCCCGCCCCAGAGCCCCGCGATCCAGCCGCCCGGTCCATTGGGTCCGAGCGCAATGAGCAAATAGAAGCCCAGCACGGTCGGCGGGAGCACCAGCGGCATGGCGACAATGGCGCCTGCCAGCTCTCGATAGCGGCTCCGGCTGCGCGCCAGCCACCAGGCGATGGGCGTACCGACCACCAACAGGATAAGCGTATTGATCGTGGCCAATGTCAGCGTCAGGCTGACCGGTGTCCAGATATCGGCAAGGCTCATCCTGGCTTCCGTTTATTCGACGAGGTAGCCCGACGCTTCTATCACGGCCACAGCCGCATCGCTCTTGAGGAAATCCATGAATGCCGCCGCCGCTGGATTGGCTTCGCCAGCCTTGAGCAGCACTGCGTCCTGTCGGATCGGTTCGTAGAGGTCGGCAGGAACGAGCCACACACCCGGCTTACCGACGACCTGGCTGGCGGCAACAAGGCCCAGTTCGGCATTGCCGCTTTCGGCAAACTGCAGAGCCTGGCTGATGTTCTCGCCCGTCACCAGCTTGGGCACTATCGCGCCGGTCAGCCCCAGCGCCTCGATCGTCTGCATGGCAGCGCGGCCATAGGGCGCGGTCGCCGGATCGGCAATGGCCAGTTTGTCGAACTGCCCGGCCGCGAGCACGGCAGCGCCATCGCTCAGGTCCAGCGATGTGCCGTAGAGCGCCAACGCGCCGATCGCATAGGTGAAGGCGCTGCCCTCGACGGCCAGACCCTCCGCCACCGCCTGGGCGGGGCGGGCCGTGTCGGCTGCCATAAACACCCCAAAGGGCGCGCCCTGGGCTATCTGCGCATAGAGGAGGCCCGTGGCGCCAAAACTGTAGATCACCTCATGGCCGGTCGCGGCCGTGAACAGCGGCGCGAGATCCTGGGCCACGGCGGTGAAGTTGGCGGCCGCCGCGACATTGACGGTTTCGCCATGGGCAGCCGTCGCCAGCATCATCGTGGCAAGCAGTGCTGCCGGCGGGGCGCGGCGCACGGCTCTCCGCTAGCCGCGCAAAGCGCTGGCTTCGCGGGCCAGGGCCTCGATGCGGCCCCAGTCATTGGACGCCAGCGCATCCGCCGGCATGATCCACGACCCGCCGACGCAGATGACATTGGGCAGGCCCAGATAGACTTTGGCCTTGGCGGGGTCGATGCCGCCGGTGGGGCAGAAGGTGATGTCGGGGAGCGGCGAGGCAAAGGCCTTGAGCACTGGCGCGCCGCCATTGGCTTCGGCCGGGAAGAACTTGAGGAAGCTGTAGCCGCGCTCGGACGCGGTCATCGCCTCGCTGGGCGTGGCAATGCCGGGCAGCAACGGAATGCCAATATCGTCGGCGGCATCGAGGATGCGCGGGGAAATGCCCGGCGAGACCATGAAGCGGCAGCCCGCATCGACCGATTGCTTCATGTGCAGCGCATTGCGCACCGTGCCCGAACCAACGATGGCGCCGGTCACCTTGGCCATCTCTTCCATGACCTTGAGCGCATTTGGCGTGCGCAGCGTGACTTCGAGGATCGGTAGCCCGCCGGCGACCAGCGCCTCGGCCAGCGGCCGCGCCTGGCTCACGTCGTCGAGAATGATGACCGGCACGACCGGGGCAAGCGAGAGGATGGAGCGGATGGCGGCGGCATCTTGCGGCATGATCTTCCTCGTCATTGGCTGGTTGGGGGAACGGTTAGGACCGCGAGAAATTTCCCGCAACCCCGTTCATTGAAAAGCCGGGAAAAAATCCTTAGGTTCCGCCTCGACTTCGGGAGGAGACGCACCATGGTGCAGACGATCAACGCGGTGACGCCCCTCGACGAGGCACGGGCCATCCTCGGCCAGCATTTCGATCTCAAATTCTCGAAGGCCGTCGAACGCGCCACCGAGAAGGTGTTCGAGCGCGTGCGCGACAAGATTCCGGCAATCGAATGGCCCTTCTATGCGCCACTGATCTTTGAGATCAACCGGCTCAAGAAGGAGAAGGACGCCGTCATTCTCGCGCATAATTACCAGACGCCGCAGATCTATCATGGCGTTGCCGATATTGTCGGCGACAGCCTGCAGCTTGCCATTGAGGCGACCAAGGTCAAGCAGTCGGTGATCGTGCAGTGCGGCGTTCACTTCATGGCCGAGACATCAAAGCTGCTGAATCCCGAAAAGACCGTGCTCATCCCCGACAGCCGCGCCGGCTGCTCGCTGGCCTCCTCGATCACCGCCGACGACGTGCTGATGATGAAGGCAAAATATCCGGGTGTGCCTGTCGTCACCTATGTGAACACCTCGGCGGCGGTGAAGGCGGTGACCGATGTGTGCTGCACCTCGTCCAACGCGCTCGACATCGTCAATCGCGTCGCTGGCGACACGGTCATCATGATCCCCGACCAGTACCTGGCGCAGAACACTGCCAAGAAAACCCAGAAGAAGGTCATCACCTGGGCCGGCGCCTGCGAGGTGCATGAGACCTTCACAGCCGAGGACATTTCCGAACTTCGTCACGCCTACCCAACGGCCATGATCATCGCCCATCCCGAATGTCCGCCCGAAGTGATCGACGCCGTCGATTTCGCCGGCTCGACCGCCGCCATGATCGACTGGGTCAAGACGACGCGGCCGGCGCGCGTGGTGATGGTCACCGAGTGCTCGATGTCGGATAATGTGGCGAGCGAAACCACCGGCGTCGATTTCCTGCGCGGCTGTAACATCTGCCCGCATATGAAGCGCATCAACCTCGAAAACGTGCTGTGGAGCCTCCACACCATGACCGAAGAGGTCACCGTCCCTGCCGAGATCATTCCCGCCGCCCGCCTGGCGGTGGAGCGCATGATCGAGATGAGCCGGAAAGGCGACTAGGCGCCCAGGATCATTCGGCGGTGGAAGGCGAGATGGGCCGGATCGGGCCGGAACAATGGCTCGGCCGGCACCAGCAGGCGCCCGCCCGCGTGCGGGCGGATCGCTCGGTCCAGCGCGGCATTGTCTGGCACCACGACGCGATAATCGTCCTCGACGATGAACTGGCCGGCGCGAAATGCCCGCGCCGCATGCTCCTCGAGCGCCAGGTAGTTGTCGATCGACAGCGGTCCATCCGCCTCGCGCGGACGGATGGCGACCACCTCGAGATGCGGGTGGACCAGCCCGAAATCGGCGGCGAACTGCTCGCCCGTCAGTGCACAGCGATAGCCATAGGCGGACATGACCAGCCGGTAGACCGCCTCATAGACTTCGAGCGGCTCGGTGGCGGCAAAGCCCGTTTGCGGACTGTCCCCGAAACCATCGTCTTTCGACCCTGTCATGCCATCCCGCCCCGGCCGTGCTACGCACAAGAGCTTACGGGCAGTTACCGAGTTTGAGAACAGTCTGGAGCACCCCGTGACCACCTTCGACAACACTCTCAATGCCGATGGCGCGCTGATCGTCGGCGCCGGCCTCGCGGGTCTCTTCACCGCGCTGAAGCTCGCGCCGCGCCCGGTAACGGTGCTGTCGCCCAAGCCGCTCGGCCTGGGCGCCTCGTCAGCCTGGGCCCAGGGCGGCGTCGCCGCGGCGGTGGGAAAGGGCGATAGTAGCCACGCCCATGCCGTCGATACCGAAATGGCGGGCGCCGGCATTGTCGATCACGGCACGGCCGAAAGCGTCACCTCAGAGGCGGCCGCGCGCATCGAAGACCTGGCGCGCTGGGGTACACCATTCGATCGCGACGACTTCGGCAATTACGAACTGGGCAAGGAAGCCGCCCATTCGGCCAATCGCATCGTCAAGGTCGAGGGCGATCGGGCCGGCTGGGCCATCATGCAGGCCATCATCGCCGAGGTGCGGCGAACACCCTCCATCCGGGTGGTGGAAGGCATCACCGCCCTGAGCCTCGCGCGCGATAACGGCCGCATCGTCGGCGTGTTCTGCCGTCGGCTGGGCGACCGGTATTCCGATCCCGTCTTCATTCGCGCCCGCGCCACCGTATTGGCGGCCGGCGGGCTGGGCGGGCTTTACGCCGTCACCACCAATCCGCCCGGCGTGCGCGGCCACGCCATGGGCATGGCAGCCCGGGCCGGGGCGCTGATCGCCGACGCCGAATTCGTGCAATTCCACCCCACGGCCATCGCCACCGGCGCTGATCCTGCGCCACTGGCGACCGAGGCCCTGCGCGGCGAGGGCGCCATCCTCGTCAATGATTTGGGCGAGCGCTTCATGCCCGCAATTCACCCCGATGCCGAGCTGGCGCCGCGTGACGTGGTGGCGAGAGCAAATTTCCGCCAGATCCAATCAGGCCGGAAGGTCTTCCTCGATACGCGTCAGGTGCTCGGCGAGGCCATCCTCACCCGCTTCCCGACCGTCTCGAAATACTGCCTCGACGCCGGCATCGACCCGGTGGCCGGCATGATCCCGGTCACCCCGGCCGCGCATTTCCATATGGGCGGCGTCAAGGTGGACGATCGCGGCCGCTCGTCGCTGCCCGGCCTCTGGGTCTGTGGCGAGGCCAGTTGCACGGGCCTGCATGGCGCCAATCGCCTCGCCTCCAATTCACTGCTTGAAGCCACGGTCTATGGGGCCCGCATCGCCGAGGATATCGGCGGCCTGGAGCCTGCAAGGGAACTCGCTCCGTTCAAGGGCATCGAGTGGGACGAGGCGGAGGGTCAGCGGGCCGAGGACGTCCTGCGTGGCACCATTGCCGTACAGGACCTGCGGCGTGTCATGACCGACCTGGTTGGGGTGGAGCGCGACGCCGATGGCCTGCGACTGGCCCTGCGTCGTATTGCCCATCTGGAGACCACGGCCGAGCAGGTGACCAGCGCCTATCTGAACATGACCACCTCTGCCACCATGGTCGCCGCCGCCGCCCTCAAACGTACCGAAAGCCGCGGCGGGCATTTCCGCACCGACTACCCCCAGACCGATGACGCAAACTGGGAACACCACACCACGATGACGCTGGAGGAGGCCCTCGCCATCCGCGCCGAGGCCTGATCACTCAGTCAGCAGGAATTCGGCAATGGCAGCGCGATCGGCCTCGGTCCATTGCGAGGTGCTATCCTTGATGACTTCGCCCATCGGCCCGCCCAACACGTCGAAGCCGGGCGTGAAGCCATCGAGCAGCGTCTGCGCCAGCAGCGCCCGGTCATAGCCCTCCTCGACCAGGGCAGCGGCGGTGATTGCCGGCGCCTTGCCGCCAGTGCCGCCGGGTGAGCCGGTGAGCGCCTGGTCCCAATCGAGCGCTCCCAGCGCATTGCGCGGCGTATGGCAGGCGACGCAATGGGCCGGGCCATAGGCGAGGTATTTGCCACGCTCATAGGCGGCCGACCGCCCTTCTTCCGGCACGAAACGAGCGGGCGAAAAGAACAGGTTCTTCCAGCCGGCCATGGCGAGCCGGATATTGAACGGGAACGGAATCTGGCTTGCCGCCGCCGGTTCACTGACCGGCTCGGTCGCCATCAAAGCCGCATAGAGATCTGCGATCTCTTGGTCGCTCATCAGCGTATAGTTTTCATAGGGAAACGCCGGGTAGAGGTGCCCCTGCGGGCCCATGCCATTGCTCATGGCGTCGGAGAACTGCGCCAGGGTCCACCGGCCGATGCCGGCCTCCGGGTCCGAGGTGATGTTGGGCGGTACGAACGTGCCGAACGGCGTTACCAGCCCCGCCCCGCCAGCCAGGAAGGCGCGGCCAGTGGCCGTGTCGGTATGGCAGGCGATGCAGCCGCCCAGCCGGATCAGGTAGTTGCCGCGCTCGACATCCCCGACCAGCGTCAGGTCACGCACCGGACCGGTGACGGGTTTCAGGAAATAGACCGCCATGCCGACGCCGACGATCGCAAGCGCGCCCAGAACCACCAGCCAACGACGCATCAGCACCCCCCCAATCAGACCCTGACACAGCAGAGCAGACCGAAGGCAGGCTGACAACTAACGGAAATTTTAGCGGTACGGCGGGGATTATTTCCCGAGCACGGCATCCACTTCCGCCCGTGTGGGCGGCTGGCAGCCCTTGCGGCCACAATTAATGCCGGCCACCACCGCCCCAAAGCGCAGGATGTCTTCGAGCGCAGCGCTGTCGAGGGCGCCCAGGCGACCCGGTTGCAACGCCTCTCGTTCCGACAATGCCGTCAGGACGCCGGCCATCAGGCTGTCGCCGGCGCCCACCGTGTCGACAAAGACCGGCGGCGCGTAGATCGGCGCCTTGGCGCTGGCGGCACTGGTGAAGGCCAGCGAGCCGGCCTCGCCGAGCGTGATGACCACGAGTTCGCAATTGGGCCGGGCCAGCAGGCGCCTGGCATGCTCTTCAAGGCTCATCTCCGGTTCGAGCCATTCGTGGTCCTCGTCCGACAGCTTGATCACATGCGCCAAATCCAGCAGCTGCGAGAGCTGGCTGCGGTAGCGCGCCTCGTCCGCGACCAGCAGCGGACGCACATTGATGTCCATGCTCAAGGTCGCACCACCGGCTATGGCCTTGCCGGCCACGGCGAGCCACGCCGCGGCATCTTCCGGCTCGATCGGCACGAAGCCGCCGAGTTGCAGCAGCGTAACGCCACCGGGCAAAGCTGCGACCAGACCTTCCCTGGTAAAGGCCCGCTCGGCGCCGCGTTCGAACTCGTAGCTGGCCTGCATTTTGTCGTTGAAGGTAACGATCGCCTTGGTCGTTGGCGCATCGACGCGCTGCTCGATCAAGACCTTGACGCCGGCCTCGGCGAGCGGCGCCAACAGCATGTCGCCGAATGCGTCCGTGCTGATCGGGCAGAGGAAGCCGGTCGGGTTACCCAGCTTGGCCAAGGCGATGGCGCAATTGAACGGCGATCCACCCGCCACCGGCTGGCGCTCCGCCGCTGGTCCCGGCTTGGCCGGCACGAGATCAACCAGGCTTTCCCCGCCAACAACAAACATACAATGCCTCCCGACGCAGTCGGCAGCGACATAGCATTTTTGCCGAGCCTGTCACCAGCGGCGTGAGCAGATGCTCAGTCGAGGGCGGTGGCGCGCCGCCTACCCACTATTACGGGCTCGGCTCCACTTCGGTCCCAGCGGGCGTTGTGGCGCTCCCGCCTTTCCCCTATCGGTTCGCGCTATAGGCCGTGAGCATCTTGCGGTGGTCGACCAGTCGTGTTGACCTCAGAGCACGATGCCGATCAATCGGCACAGAAGCCGGAGCATTCCGGCGGGAGAGGGGAGGATAGAATGCAAGCTCTTGCTATGCTTGTCCGCACGATCAGCGGCCTGAACCGCGTCGTCGGCGAAGTCCTGTCGTGGCTGGCGCTGGGTTGCGTGCTGGTCTGCTTTGGCGTCGTCGTGCAGCGTTACGCGTTCAGCACGTCCACGCTGTGGATGCAGGACCTTTACGTCTGGCTGGGGGGCGCCATGTTTACCGGCGTTGCCGGTTTCGCGCTGATGCGCGACGACCATGTTCGCGTCGACATCTTCTACCGTCCCGCGCCGGTGCGGCGAAAGGCGATGGCAGATCTCTTCGGTGTCGTGTTCTTCCTGCTGCCCTTCATCTACGTCGTCTTCCAGTATTCCTGGCCCGCCGTAGCCCGCTCATGGGGCTATCAGGAGGCATCGGCCAATTTTGGCGGCATGCCGGGACTGTTCGTGCTCAAGGGTTTCATCATCCTGTTCTGCGTCCTGGTGGGCCTGCAGGGCCTGGCCATGGCGGCCCGGGCCATCCTGGTGCTCGCCAACAGGGAGGATCTGCTGCCCGACCACCTGCGCTATAGCGCCAACGACCTCAAGGATGCGCATTGATGGACCCCGTTCTCCTCGGCGAAATTCTTGCCGGCCTTATGTTCTTCGGCGTCATCGGCGTACTCATGCTGGGCTTTCCGGTGGCCTTTTCCCTGGCCGGCACCGCCTTGATCTTCGGCCTCATCGGCTGGTGGCTGGGCGTCTATGACCCATCCAACTACGGGTCCCTGGTCGGACGCTATATCGGCATGATGACCAACGAAGTGCTGGTCGCGGTGCCCCTTTTCATCTTCATGGGTGTCATGCTCGAGCGATCCGGCATCGCCGAACAGCTGCTGCTCACCATGGGCAAGCTCTTCGGCAACCTGCGCGGCGGCCTGGGGCTCTCGGTGATCGTGGTGGGCGCTCTTCTTGCGGCATCAACCGGCGTGGTTGGCGCCACCGTGGTCACCATGGGGCTGATTTCGCTGCCCGCCATGCTTCGCGCCGGTTACGATCCCAAGTTGGCTACCGGTGTGATCTGCGCCTCGGGCACTCTGGGGCAGATCATCCCGCCCTCGACGGTCCTGATCTTCATGGGCGACATGCTTTCGGGCATCAACGCCCAGGTGCAGATGGAAAAGGGCAACTTCGCGCCCGAGCCGGTCTCGGTCGGCGCCCTGTTTGCCGGCGCCATCATTCCCGGCCTGCTGCTGGTCGGGCTCTATGCCGCCTGGATGATCTTCAAGGCCGTCACCGACCCAAAATCCTGCCCGGCAACGCCGGTGCCGGAGGCCGAGAAGGCCGGGCTCATGCGCGAAGTCGTGGTGGCGCTCATTCCGCCGCTGCTGCTGATCCTTGCGGTTCTCGGCTCCATTCTGGCGGGCATCGCCACGCCGACCGAGGCGGCATCGGTGGGTTCGGTCGGCGCAATGATCCTCGCCGCGCTGCGTGGCAAGCTGGGCCTTTCAATCCTGCGCCAGGCGGTGATCTCGACGGCTACCATCACCTCGATGGTGTTCATCATCCTGTTCGGCGCGGCGGTATTCTCCATCGTGTTCCGCATGATGGGCGGCGACAACCTGGTGCACGAATTCCTCTCGTCCATGCCTGGCGGAGCGATCGGCGCCACGATCATCGTCATGTTCATCATGTTCCTGCTTGGGTTCATCCTGGACACGTTCGAGATCATCTTCATCGTGATCCCGATCACCGCACCGGTGCTGCTCGCACTGGGTGTCGACCCCATCTGGCTGGGCGTCATGGTGGGCGTGAACCTGCAAACCAGCTTCCTTACCCCGCCCTTCGGCTTCGCGCTGTTCTACCTGCGTGGTGTGGCTCCGGCCAGGGTGACCACAGGCATGATCTATCGGGGCGTGGTGCCCTTCGTGATCCTGCAACTGGTGGGGCTGATCATCCTCTTCGCCTTCCCGCAGCTCATCACCTGGCTGCCCGGTGCGATCTACCACTGATCAGGCCGCACCGATCGACCACAGAGGCCCGGATGGTATCGCCATCCGGGCCTCTTCGTTTTTCCGGGGTTGGACCGGGCAAGCAAAAGGCCCCACCGCCGTAGCGATGGGGCCTTCCAGGTTCTTGATGCTGTGCCGGCTGACTAGCTCAGCGTGAAATACTTCTGGCGCGCTGCAAGGAACAGCGAGTCCGTGCCTTCGGTCTTCTGACGAACCACGTTGAGCGCCGCGATGAAGCTCTCGGCGGTCTTCTTGGTCAAAGCGTCGCCACCTTCGCGGATCTCGGTGAGAACCTCGGTCGCGGCCTTGGCACCAGCCTCGAGAATCTCCTCGGGGAACTGCCTGATCTGCACACCATGCTCGTTGATCAGGGCCTGCAGGGCACGCGGATCATTGGCGGCGAAGTCGGCGGCCACATTGTCGTACTCGGCCTGGCAGACATCCTTGACCAGCGCCTGCAGGTCCGCCGGCAGCTCCTGGTACTTGGCCTTGTCGACCACCAGTTCGGTGGCCAGGCCCGGCTCGATGAAGCTGGGGAAGTAGTAGTTCTTGGCAATCTGGTAGAAGCCGAGTGCCAGATCGTTGTAGGGACCGACGAATTCGGCGGCGTCCAGCGTACCGGACTGCAGCGCGGCGAAGATTTCGCCGGCGGCGAGATTGGTCACCGAAGCCCCCAGCTTGCCCCAGACCTGGCCGCCCAGGCCCGGCGTGCGGAAGCGCAGCCCCTGCACATCGGCCAGACCTGTCAGCTCGTTCTTGAACCAGCCGCCGGCCTGGGTGCCGGTATCGCCGGAGAGGAAGCCCTGCACGCCGAACTGGTCGTAGATCTCATCCCAGATTTCCTGGCCGCCCATGTGACGCACCCAGCCGCTCATTTCGCGGCTGGTCATACCGAAGGGCACGCCCGTGAAGAAGGAGAGGCCCTGGCTCTTGTTCTGCCAGTAATAGGCGGCGCCATGGCTCATTTCGGCGGAACCGTCGATGACGGCATCGAGCGCCTGCAGGCCCGGCACCATTTCGCCGGCCGCAAACACCTGGATGGTCAGGCGGCCACCCGAGGCGGCGGTGATCCGGTCGGCCAGACGCTGTGCGCCCACACCCAGACCGGGGAAGTTCTTGGGCCAGGTGGTGACCATGCGCCAGTTGATATTGCCCTGCGCGATAGCGGGCGTGGCCAGCGTGGTCGCTGCGGCGGCGCCGATCGTGGCGATCGAAGCCGACTTGAAGAATTCGCGTCTTTTCATGATTCCTCCCAAACGAATGCGGCATTGGTGCCGCCGATCTTGACGTGCCGCCTTCTGGAGGACGGACTCGTGTCGGCGACAGAGTTGCGCCCCGAAGCGTCGCTGTCCAGTGCGGGCAGGTCGGGCGGGAATGATCTGCGCGCCGGCCTACCCACTAATACGCAGAACGGCTATCGCCGGGACATGCTAGACTATGGCTCAAAGAGGTGGAGGAGCCTCGCGACCGCATGAACCTCAGACAGAAAATCCTGGCCCTGTCCGTATTGCCGCTGGTGCTGGCGATCCTCGCCATCACGGCGCTGGTGACATCGCAATCCACCCAGCTGGCGCGGGCGAGCATCGCCACCTTCGAGCGCAACCTGCTTCGGGCCAAGGAGAGTGAGTTGCTCAACCTCACCAACATGGCCGTTTCGGCCATAGCCGAGATCTATGAGGCCGCCGACGCCGACGACGCGGTGGCCAAGCGGCAGGTGCAGGCCATCCTTTCGCAACTCGATTACGGGCCCGACGGCTATTTCTTTGCCTACGACTATGACGGCGTGAACATCGTCCACCCGCGTCAGACGTTCCGCCAGGGCCAGAACTGGCTGGACCTCACCGACCCCGACGGCAATCGGGTTATCTACAACCTGATCGAGCGCGCCAAGGAAGGCGGCGGCCTGCATCAGTACAAGTGGCAAAAACCATCCACCGGCGAGGTTGCCGACAAACTGTCCTGGGCCGTGGGGCTCGACAAGTGGCGCTGGATGCTGGGCACGGGCGTCTATCTCGATGACGTCTTTGCCCAGACCGCCGCTGCCGAGGACGACCTGCGCAGTCATATCGACACCACCTTCATCACAGTGGCGGCGATCACCGTGCCCATCGTCTTTGCGGTGTTTCTGGCCAGCTTCCTCATCACCCTGCGCGAGCGCCGGCTGGCCGACAGCAAGCTCAAGGAGCTGACCCAGCGCGTGGTGGACACTCAGGAAGAGGAGCGCGCCCGCATCGCCAGGGAGCTGCATGACGGCATCTCCCAGACCATGGTCGGCGCCCGCTACATGCTCGATCTGGCCGCAGCCAAGGTTCGATCCGGCGCCCCCGATGCCGCCGATGTTATCGAGCGCGGCGCGCACGGGATCAACGACGCCATCAAGGAGGTGCGCCGCATTTCCCATGACCTGCGCCCCGGCGTTCTGGACGATCTCGGTCTTACGGCAGCGCTCGAGGCGCTGACCGACAGCTTTGCCGAACGCACCGGCATCACGGTGGAGCTCAAGTCGGTGGCATTCAAGAACCTGATTCTACCTGAGGCGCGCACAGCGCTATACCGCGTGGCTCAGGAGGCGCTGACCAATATCGAGCGCCATGCCAACGCCACAAGGGTCCGTGTGGTCATCACCAGCGCCAGCAATGGACCGCAAATGCTGATCGACGACGATGGCCAGGGCTTCGCCCACCCGCCCGCCCGCCGCAGCAGCCGGGGCCTTGGATTGCGCAACATGCAGGAACGCATGGAATATTTCGGCGGCTCACTGGACGTCCGCACCACATCCAAGGGCACGACGCTCAGGGCGCGCCTGCCGAAATCCACCTATATTACCCAAAAGCCCGATACGGTTCTGGCATGACTGGCGCCACCCCTATCAAGGTGCTGATCTGCGATGATCATCCTCTGGTGCTTGAGGGCATCCGCGCGGTGGTGGAAACCTTTGACCATATCCGGGTCGTCGGCACCGCCCGCTCCGCCCTTGCCGCCCTGACGCTGGCCGAGCAGGAAAACCCCGACGTGGTGCTGATGGATATCAACCTGCCCGAGGTGAGCGGACTGGACGCCATCGAACTGTTCCGGGAACGGCTGCCCCGGACGCGCCTGCTGATGCTGTCCATGCATGACAGCCGGGAATACATCTCGACAGCCGTGCTTTACGGCGCGGCTGGCTACATCCTCAAGGACGTACCGCCCGCCGAGATCATTTCCGCCATCGAGGCCGTGGCCGCCAACGGCTCCTACTTTTCCTCCGGCGTCACCGAGGCCATCCTGCAGAAGGGCCAGAAACGGAACGCCGTGGTGCCGCTCACCACCCGAGAGCAGGCCGTCCTCCTGCTGGTGGCACAGGGACGCTCCAACAAGGATGTCGCCGGAGAGCTCGATATTTCCGTGCGCACGGTCGAGACCCACCGCAAAAACATCAAGAAGAAGCTTGGGATTGGCACCACGGCGGGCCTGACCCGTTACGTCATCGACCACGGGCTGGTGGGCGGCGACTGATTTCTTTGGCCAGCGCCGGATTATTTCTCGCCCGGCGGTGTTGATGCCTGTGAGGGCCGCAAGCGACGGTCCCGCAACATGGAGGGAAATATCCCATGAAGTTCCGTTCGATCCTTTTCGGCGCCGCAACCCTGGCGCTTATGGCCACCTCCGCTTTTGCCACCGACTTTCTCGGTGGTGCCGTCAAATCCACCGATATCGGCGGCAAGATGGTGCTGACCGATGCCAATGGCATGGCGCTCTACACCTTTGACAAGGACACCAAGGGCGACGGCAAGAGCGTCTGCAACGACGACTGCGCCGTGAAGTGGCCACCGCTGATGGCCGATGCTGCCGTCGCGCCCGAGGGTGATTTCACCGTCGTGACCCGTGACGATGGCTCCACCATGTGGGCCTACAAGGGCTGGCCGCTGTACTACTGGTACGAGGACACCGCAGCCGGCGACACCAAGGGTGACGGCGTCGGTGGCGTCTGGCATCTTGCCATCGAATAATCTGCCAGGCAGTCCGTGGACAGTTTCCTCGATCAGCTCGAAGCCTGCGTGCCGGCCCTGAGGCGTTATGCCCGGGCGCTGACACGCAGTGCTGACCTGGCCGATGACCTGGTGCAGGACTGCCTCGAACGTGCGATTTCCAGGCGCGGCCTGTTCCGTCCGTCAGGACCGGTCCGCGCCTGGCTGTTTACCATCCTGCTCAACCTGCACCGCAATGCCCTGCGGGCATCGCATCGCCGGGGCGAGATTGTGGACTTCGACACCATCCCCGAACCATCGACCCCGGCCCCGCAGCCGGGCCATATCGCGCTGGCCGAAATGGCTCGCGCCATCGACACGCTGCCACTGGAGCAAAAGGAAGCCTTGCTGCTCGTTACCCTTGAGGGGCTCGCCTATAGCGAGGCCGCCGACATCCTGAAGATTCCGCAGGGCACGCTGATGAGCCGGCTGGGCCGCGCTCGCGCCGCTTTGCGCACTCTCACCGGAACGCCGGCCGAGCCACATTTGAGGACCGTAAAATGAGCCAGATCAGCCGCGATCAGCTCATGGCCTATGCCGATGGGCAATTGCCGGAAGCCGAACGGGCGGCCGTCGAGGCCCACCTTGGCACCAATCCCGAGGCGGCCGCCGAAGTCGCCCTGCTGCAGCGCCAGACCGACGCGATCCGGACCATGTTTGGCCCCGCTGGCGCCGAGAGCGTACCGGCCCGCCTGAGGCCGCGGCGCCTCGCGGCCGAAATCGACCGCCGCCGCACCCGGCCCTGGCTCTGGGCCGCCGCGGCGGTTGTGCTGGTCGGTCTGGGCCTCGGCGCCGGCTGGTTCGCCCGTCCTCTGCTGGAAGCGCGTCCCGCCAGCGCCACCCTGATTGCCGACGCCGTCAACGCCCACGCCGTCTATGTCGCCGAGAACCGTCATGCGGTGGAGGTGGGCAAGGATGACAGCGAGCACCTGAGCACCTGGCTGTCCAATCGGCTCGACACCACCTTGGGCATGCCGGACCTGACGGAAGAGGGTTTCACCCTGGTCGGCGGGCGCCTGCTGCCCGGCGAGCCCGATGCCGGCGGGCGGGCGGCACAATTGATGTATGAAAACGCCTCCCAGCAGCGCGTGACCATCTACGTGACATCAGCCTTGCCGGACGGCAAACCCGCCTACCAGTTCGCCAGCTACGAGGGCGCCGAAGCATTCTACTGGGCCAATGCCCGGATCACCTGCACCGTCGTCGGCACTCTGCCGGAGGCACAGATGAAGGCGGTGGCCGGCGCGGTTTATTCACAGCTGACCGAGGGCGACGTCGGCTCGAAGCCGCCCTATCGAGGGTAGCGAAAGCTCGTCCCAACCACCGCGTCATCCCGGCGAAGGGATCCATGTCGGCATCGTCCCAGGCATCCAGTCGGTGGATGCTTCACCGCATGGATTCCGGCCTTCGCCGGAATGACGCGGTGGTAAATCATGCACCCTTCGCCACCGGCGCATTCCTTGGCGGAATGTCGTTGGAATAGATGTTGTGCAGCCCCACATTGAGGATATCGCGCTCCCCGCACAGGGCCATGGTGGTATCGAGTTCCTTGCCGATGATGTCGAGAATGCGGGTCACGCCCGCCTCACCGCCCGCCCCCAGGCCATAGAGCATCGGCCGGCCGATGAAGGTGCCCTTGGCGCCAAAGGCCATGGCCTTGAGCACGTCCTGCCCGGAGCGGATGCCGCTATCGAGATAGACCTCGGTCTTGTGGCCAACGCGGTCGACAATCTCGGGCAGTACCCGGATGGTCGATGGCGCCCCGTCGAGCTGGCGGCCGCCATGGTTGGAAACGACGATGGCATCGGCACCGTTGTCGATCGCCGCCTGCGCATCATCAGGATCGAGCACACCCTTGACGATCACGGGACCGCCAAAGCGCTGCTTGACCCATTTCACGTCGGCCCAGTTGAGCGCCGGATCGAACTGGCTTGAGGTCCAGGCCGAGAGCGAAGCCAGGTCATGGTCGCCGCTGACATGGCCGACAATGTTGCGGAAGGTGTGCCGACTGGTGCCCAGCATGCGGGCGCACCACAGCGGGTGCTGCATCATCTGCCAGACCGAATAGGCATTGAGCTTGGGCGGGGTGGCGAGGCCGTTCTTGATGTCCTTGTGCCGCTGCCCCAGGATTTGCAGGTCCATGGTCAGCACCAAAGCCGAGCATTTGGCGGCCTTGGCCCGGTCGATCAGCCGCTCGATGAAGCCGCGGTCGCGCATCACGTAGAGCTGGAACCAGAACGGCGCACTGGTGTTTTCGGCCACATCCTCGATCGAGCAGACGCTCATGGTCGAGAGCGTGAACGGAATGCCATACTTCTCGGCCGCCCTGGCGGCCTTGATCTCGCCGTCGGCGATCTGCATGCCGCCAGTCGCCGCGGGTGCGATGGCCACGGGCATGGTGATTTCCTTGCCCAGCATCGTCGTCTTGAGGTTGCGGTTCTCGAGATTGACCGCAACCTTCTGCTTGAGGCTGATCTTGCCGAAGTCGCTCTCATTGTCGCGATAGGTGCCCTCGGTATAGCTGCCGCTATCGGCATATTCGAAGAACATCTTGGGCACGCTGCGGCGCGCTTTCTGCTTCATCTCTTCAACGGTCAGGATCTTGTCGAGATTGGGCATTGGGCACTCCGGCGCGGGGATGCGCCTGCCCTAGCAACTAACATGTTAGTCGTCAATGCGACGTGCCGAAGCGCCGCCTGTGCTGCGGTTGTCGATAGTCGGAGCATAAGTGCCCGAGTCCGGAGCGCAAGAGCGCCCCGGGGGCACGGTGACAGGCGGCCTTTGGGCCAAGAACTGTCGACGTAGAACGGACCAAAGGCCACCTGTCACGCGTTGGAGCTTCCTCACCGGGTCCGGTATCAAGCACGCTGTATCGCAA
>JAKFDU010000113.1:0-12269 GCA_036675975.1 Devosia sp.
TTCGCGTTTCGGCCGCAATAGGGCGAGCGTCCCCGGGGCCGCCGGAACGGTTCCAAAAACCGGCACTCCGAGACGGCTTCCGTCTCATATTTTATTACTACGAGGCGAAAGCCGTCTCGGGGTCCACCCGTTGCCATCTTGGCACGCTCGCTGCCACCTTGGCATGCGCTCGCTGCCACCTTGGCATGCGTCCGTCCATGACAACCGCGCTGCAGGCGGCGCTTGCGCTTGCGCCTTCGACCAAAGGCCACCCCGAATATCCTTGTCGCACATCGCCAGCCTTGGTATTCCGCCCCTCAAGAGCCTGTAACCCGCGTGAGCGAGACCTGATATGAGCACCTGGACCCCCAATAGCTGGCGCAACAAGCCGATCTCCCAGGTGCCCGCCTACCCGGACGCCGCGGCTTTGGCCGAAGCCGAACGTCAGCTCGCCACCTTCCCGCCGCTGGTCTTTGCCGGCGAGGCCCGCGACCTCAAGGCGCGCCTTGCCGCCGTCGCGCGCGGCGAGGCCTTCCTGCTCCAGGGCGGCGACTGCGCCGAGAGCTTTGCCGAGCACGGTGCCGACCACATCCGCGACTTCTTCCGCGTCTTCCTGCAAATGGCCGTAGTGCTGACCCACGGCGCATCCAAGCCAGTGGTCAAGGTCGGCCGCGTCGCCGGCCAGTTCGCCAAGCCCCGCTCGGCCGATACCGAGATCATCGACGGCGTCGAACTGCCTAGCTATCGCGGCGACATCATCAACGACATCTCGTTCACCGAAAAGTCCCGCGTGCCAGACCCGGACCGCATGCTGCAGGCCTATCGCCAGTCGGCCGCTACCCTGAACCTGCTGCGCGCTTTCTCCATGGGCGGCTATGCCGAACTGACCCGCATCCATGAATGGACCGTGGGTTTCATGAAGGGCTCCAACTGGTATCCGCGCTACGAGGAAGTGGCGCGCAAGATCGACGACGCCATCACCTTCATGGGCGCCCTCGGCCTCAATCCCGACAACACCCCGGCTCTGCGCCAGACCAGCTTCTTCACCAGCCACGAAGCGCTGCTGCTCGGCTATGAGGAAGCGCTGACCCGTCGCGATTCCATCACCAATGACTGGTACGCTACCTCAGGCCACATGCTGTGGATCGGCGACCGCACCCGCCAGCCCGATGCCGCCCATGTCGAATATTTCGCCGGCATCAAGAACCCCATCGGCATCAAATGCGGCCCGACCCTCAGCAATGATGACCTGCTGCGCCTGCTCGATCGCCTCAACCCAACCGATGAAGCCGGCCGCATCACGCTGATCGCCCGCTTCGGCTCGGACAAGGTTCAGGACCACCTGCCGCGCCTGATCGAAACCGTGCGGGACGCCGGCCGCACCGTCGTCTGGTGCTCCGATCCGATGCATGGCAACACCATCAAGGCCTCCACCGGCTACAAGACCCGCCCGTTCGACCGTGTCCTCTCCGAGGTCAAGTCCTTCTTCGAGATCCACCGTGAGCTCGGCACCTATGCCGGCGGCGTGCATATCGAGATGACCGGGGACGATGTCACCGAATGCGTCGGCGGTGTTTCCGCTGTCACCGAGGCCTCGCTGTCCGATCGCTACCACACCTATTGCGACCCCCGCCTCAATGCCAGCCAGGCGCTGGAACTGGCCTTCCTCGTCGCCGAGGAAGTGCATGCCCAGAAGCCGCCGCGGCAGCATCTGGCCGCCGGCGAATAATTCTTCGCGGTGCGTGAACCCCATGGCAGGCCACGCGTTGCAGGATCAACGCGTGGCCTTCTATAGTGCACCAGTCCTCGCATGGGTCTTCATGAAAGCCGCGTATGCCCAAGTCTCTGTTCCCTGCCGCAAGCGCTGAGGCGCGCGCCCGCCTTGAGCAGGACCCGACGCTCAAGCTGATCAACGACTTCGACTGGTCTGCCAACCCGCTTGGACCCATCCCCGATTGGCCCGAAAGCCTCAAGGGCGCGGTTCGGCTGATGATGGTGGCCTCCACGCCAATGGTCATGATGGTCGGCGAGCGCGGGATTCTCATCTACAACAACGCCTATGCCGATTTCGCCGGTAACAGGCATCCGGAAATCTTCGGCATGCCCGCGCTTGAGGCCTGGCCAGAAATCGGCGATTTCAACCGCGACAACATCGAGCGTGGCCTGCGGCGCGAATCGTGGAGCCTGCGCGACCAAGAACTGATCCTCAATCGCCACGGCCAGCTCGAATCCGGCTGGATGGACCTCCATTACAGCCCCATCGTCGGGGCGGATGGCCAGGCCATGGGCACGCTCTGTATCGTGCACGAAACCACCGACCGCGTGCTCGCCGAAAAAGCCCTGGCCCGCAGCGAGGAGCGCCTGTCGCTGGCGCTGGACGGCTCAGGCCTGGTCGGCACCTGGGACTGGGATATCCGCAACGATGTCGTCACGGCCGACGACCGGTTCGCCGCCATGTACAACCTCGATCCGCTGCGCGCCGGCCTGGGCGTGCCCATCGCCGAGTTCCTGGCCGCCATCCATCCCGATGATGCCGCTCGCGTGAATGCCGAAATCGGGCTCGCCCTCCGGGATGGCACACCCTTCCGCAGCGAGTACCGGCTCGTGTCCGCAACCGACGGAACAGTGCACTGGGTTATAGCCTCCGGACGCCCCCGGCTGGGTCCCGACGGTTCACCCTCGCGGCTTCCCGGCGTCATCGTCGACGTCACCGAGCAGCGCCGGATCTCCGAAGCGCTGGCCGAAAGCGAGCTGCGTTTCCGCACGCTGGCCGACACCATGCCGCAAATGGTCTGGTCGACGCTGCCAGATGGCTTCCACGACTACTACAACAAGCGCTGGTACGAGTTCACTGGCGTGCCGGAAGGCTCGACCGACGGCGAAGGCTGGAACAACATGTTCCACCCCCAGGACCAGGAACGGGCGCGGCAGGCGTGGCGCCACTCACTGGAGACCGGCGAACCCTACCAGATTGAATATCGCCTGCGGCACCATAGCGGCGCCTATCGCTGGACGCTGGGCCGCGCCTTGCCGATCCGCGACGCCGGCGGTCAGATCATCCGCTGGTTCGGCACCTGCACCGACATTCACGAGACACGGCTTGCCGCCGAGGAGCGTGAGCTCGTCGCTCAGGAGCTCAGCCACCGCATCAAGAACATCTTCGCCGTCCTGACCGGCATCATCAGCCTCTCGGCTCGCAGTCGCCCAGAGGTCAAGGATTTCGCCGATGAACTGCGCCAGCGCATCTATGCCCTGGGCGAAGCACATGATTTCCTCCGCCCGCACACCCACATATCGCGCCCGCCGGAAAGCCAGGGCTCGCTCAAGTCGCTCATCGAGCGGCTGATGCAGCCCTATCGCGAGGACGGAGCAGGCCGCCTCGCCTTTCAGGGTGAGGATACCGAGATCGACGACGGGGCCGCCACGCCCCTGGCCCTGCTGTTCCACGAACTGGGCACCAACGCCGCCAAGTATGGCGCATTGTCGGTGCGAGGTGGCAAGGTTGACATCATTGGCCGCCCCGAAGGCGAGCACTACCACCTCACCTGGAAGGAACATGGTGGCCCGGCGGTCGGTGGGAATGTCGAACTGAGCGGCTTTGGCTCGCGGCTGATCGCCCTCAGCGTCGAGGGGCAATTGCGCGGCCGCCTGGAGCGGGTCTGGGAGCCGGACGGTCTGCGAGTGGAAATCGACCTGCCGATCGACGCGCTAAGGCGTTCCGCGCGGCTGCCAGGCTAGCCCGTAGCCCTCAGCGCGTTCGACTGCTCGAACAGCCGCAAGCGGGCAGGGGGTGTCGCCTTGACAGCCTCGTGCCGGGCAACCGCATAGGTCAGCGCGGCGCGCAGGTCACGGTCCGTCACCGGCTTGGACAAAACGCCCACCGTGCCGGGCACCCCCGATCCGAGCTGGGCCGGGTTGGCCGTCATGAACAGCACGGTCACGCCATGCTCCTGCGCCAGCATCTGGCCGATGCGAATACCGGTCGGACCGTCCTCCAGGTTGAGATCGACCAATGCCACATCCGCCTGCGACGCCAATGCCAAAGCCGAGCGTTCGTCCGGCGCAATGCCGATCGGCGTGAGGTCCATCTCCTCGATCACGTGCTCGATTTCGACCGCGACGAAGATCTCATCCTCGACCACCAATACCCTGCGCATCATCACCAACTCTTCGTCGCACTATGCCTTCTGGCCTCAGGGGCAACTCCTGGTGCCTCACCCAGTTGCCTGCCGGTGCATATTTGGAGCGCCATCCTCGTAATTTGCGCCAGTGGGGTTACCAAACTCCGAACTCGCCGCTCTGCCTCCGCCATCCCGACAACACTCTCCCCTTGCGGTACCGGAGGGGAGGGCGGTATGGCAGGGCACCACCAGCCGCCCGTCCTGCCCACCATCCAGTTAGGCCAGCCCCGTGACCGACCGCCTCCGAATTGCGCTTGCACAGCTCAATCCCAAGGTCGGCGACCTCGTCGGCAATCTTGCCCTGGGGCGTCGGGCGCTGGCCGACGCGGTGATGGCCAAGGCCGACATCCTGCTGCTGTCCGAGCTGTTCCTCACCGGCTATTTCCCCGACGATCTGCTGTTCAAGCCCAAGTTCGTCGCCGATGCCATGCAGGCGGCGCGCGATCTCGTGGCCGGGACCTCAGGCACCGATGTCGTCCTGATCCTGCCTACTGTCTGGGTGGAAAAGACCGGCCTCCACAATGCGGTCATCGTCGCGGAGAATGGCCAGATCATCGCGACCAGGCTCAAGCGGGAGCTGCCCAATTCCGACGTGTTCTACGAGAAACGCTATTTCGCCCCCGGTCCGCTGGCCGAGCCGGTCCTGATCAAGGGTGTGCCGATCGGCATCCCGATCTGCGAGGACATCTGGCATCCCAGCGTCTGCGAGCACCTGGCCATGCGCGGCGCGGAAATCATGCTGTGCCCCAATGGCTCGCCCTACTGGACCAACAAGCAGCACGTGCGCAAGGACCTGGTCCGCGCCCGCGTCGCCGAAGACGACGTGCCCATGCTCTATCTCAACCAGGTCGGTGGGCAGGACGAACTGGTTTTCGACGGCGCCTCGTTCGGCATGGAGCCGGGCAACAAGCTGGTCTTCCAGGGCAAGTCCTTTGCCTCTGATTTCATCATCTCGGACTGGGTTCGCGGCGACAATGGCTGGACCTGCGAGCAGGGCGAAGTCACCGAATTGACCACAACTGACGAGGCCCCCTGGCTGGCCTGCGTGCTCGGCCTGCGCGACTACGTCCACAAGAACGGTTTCAAGCAGGTCGTGCTCGGCCTGTCTGGCGGCATCGACAGCGCTGTGGTCGCTGCCATGGCGGTGGATGCCCTCGGCGCCGAGAACGTCCACTGCATCATGCTGCCCTATCGCTACACATCCGAGGCGAGCCTCAAGGACGCCAAGGACTGCGCGGAACGTCTGGGCGTGCGCTACGACATCGTCTCCATTGGCAATCCCGTCGATGACGCGCTGACCGAACTGGCACCGATTTTCGACAATCGCCCGGCCGACCTGGCCGAGGAAAACATCCAGTCACGCATGCGCGGCGTCGTCCTCATGGCCGTCTCCAACAAGCTCGGCTCGATGCTGCTGACAACCGGCAACAAGTCCGAAATGGGCGTCGGCTACGCCACCATCTACGGGGACATGAACGGCGGCTACAATCCGCTCAAGGACATGTTCAAGATGGAGGTCTATCGCCTGGCCGAATGGCGCAACAGCCACGTCCCCGGCGACTGCAAGGGTCCGGCTGGCGAGGTCATCCCCCAGGCCATCATCGCCAAGGCGCCATCGGCCGAGCTGCGCCCCAACCAGACCGACCAGGATAGCCTGCCGCCCTACCCGGTGCTCGACGCCATTCTCAAGGGTATCGTCGAGGACGAACTGTCCATCTCCCAGATCGTTGCCCAGGGTTATGACCAGCCGCTGGTCGAGCGCATCGAACGCCTGCTGAATATTGCCGAATACAAGCGCCGCCAGTCCGCGCCCGGACCAAAGCTCACCATCAAGGCCTTCGGCCTCGGCCGCAAATACCCGATCACCAATGGCTACAAGGACCGGATGTCAGGATGACCAGCCCAAATACGACTGTTCGCTGGGCGCCGTCCCCCACCGGTCGCATCCATCTCGGCAATGCCCGCCCGGCGCTGCTCAACTGGTTCTACGCCCGTCGCCACGGTGGCCGCTACATCCTGCGCATGGATGATACCGATCTTGTCCGTTCGACCCGCGAAAGCGCTGACGGCATCGAAGTCGACCTGGCCTGGCTGGGCATCACGCCGGACCTGCTGGTTCGCCAGTCGGAGCGCCTGGGGCTCTACGATGTGGCCCGCGACCGCCTGATCGCCATGGGCCGCCTTTACCCCTGCTACGAGACCGAGGAAGAACTCGATCGCAAGCGTGCTCGCGCTCGGCTGCTCAACAAGCCGCCGATCTATGATCGTGCTGCGCTCGATCTCACCGCCGAGGATCGCACTCGTCTCGAGGCTGAGGGCCGCCGGCCCCATTGGCGCTTCCGCCTCGATGGCCGGCCCGTCCACTTCGAGGACATCATCAAGGGCCGGCAGACGGTCAACACCGCCTCGATGTCCGATCCGGTTCTGGTGCGCGAAGATGGCACCTACCTCTACACCCTGTGTTCCGTCGTCGATGACATCGATCTCGGCGTCACCCACGTTATCCGCGGCGAGGACCATGTCTCCAATACCGGCACGCAGATCGAGATCATCGAAGCTCTGGGCGGCGCCATTCCGACCTTCGGTCACCACAACCTGCTGACGGACGCCGAAGGGCAGGGCTTCTCCAAGCGGCTGGGCTCCCAGTCCATCAGCGACTTCCGCGCCGAGGGCTATGAGCCCATGGCCATCGCGATCATGGCCAGCCTCACCGGCACCAGCCTCCCCATCGAGGCCTACGAAACGCTCGACGAAATTGCCAATCGGCTCGATTTCTCGATGATATCGCATGGTGCGGCCCGCTTCGACCCGACCGAACTCGACAGCCTCAACGCTCGGCTGCTGCATGCACTACCCTATGAAGGCGCCGCTGCCCGTCTTTCGGCGCTCGGTCTGGAAGGCGAGGCCATGTGGCTGCTGCTGCGCGAAAACCTGCGCAAGTTCAATGACATCGTCGACTGGTCAAAACTGGTCACCGGCCCGATCGAGCCCATTATTGCCGACGAGGATCGGGACTTTCTCGCCCTGGCCAAGGCCCTGCTGCCACCGGAGCCATGGGACGATACGACTTGGAGCCATTGGACCGACGCTCTCAAGGCCGCCACCGGCCGCAAGGGCAAGGCCCTGTTCATGCCGCTGCGTCTGGCCCTGACCGGGCGCCACGACGGCCCCGAGCTTAAGTCCCTGCTCCCGCTGGCTGGGCGTAAGGCGTGTCTGGACCGACTACCCTGACCACCTTGTCGCCAAACTGCACCAGCCGCAGTTCGGTCTCCGTCTCCGCCTGAACCGGGCGCGTAACCGGCGTCTCGCCTGGGCCGGCCGGGCGCGGACGCGGCAGCGGCACGTCGACCAGCGTAGCTGTATCGAGCGGCGCCTGCACCGGCACCTCCGCCGCCTGTACCGGCGCCACGCCGCGGGGGTCGCGCAATGGCAATGGGAACGTCACGCCCTCGACCTCGATCATCGTGCGGGTTGAGCCATCCGCTCTGGTCGCCACGCTCAGCGAGCCGTCTGATTGCGGCGTTACCTTGCAATTGGCGCCGGGGCTGGTGTCCACTTCTTCGCGATAGCGGAACGCGGTCGGCAGGGCCGTATAGGGCTCGCCATACACGTTGCGCATCTGCTCGGGCTCCTGGCCCGGATTGTCGTAGAAATAGAGGTCCACCGCCGTCGTCGGACAGCTCTGCTGGCAGCTCATCGCATCGTTGCTGACGAAGTCAGGCATGGTGGCGTAGCTGATCGGCCAGAAATACCCGTCGCTCAGTCGGACGCAGACCGTGCGCACGGTCTGGTAGCCCTGATAGCCCCAGTAATCGCCGCCGTCGACCATCTGGCCATCGGTGAAATCGCCCTGCGACGTGGTGCCGAAGATGCGGTCGAAGACCGACTGCCGTTCCGTCGTGAAGGTAGCGCTCGACCCCTGGTTGGCGCCGCAACCGAAGCGCGCCATTTCCTGCAGTATCGCCTCGCGCTGAGCTCCGACGGCATTGGCCGTTTCGACCTCCTGCGCTACGCCGGCAGCCACTTCGCGCAATCGCAGCACCTCGCGGCCAATCTGCCGGCACTGCTGTGTCAACTGACGGCCCGCCTTGGCGTCGTCATTGCACCCGTCGCGGACATAGCGGCTTTCCATCGCCTGCACATCGCGCTCCGCCTGCCGCGCTGCCTGCGAATTGCCGCCCATCTGCTGGTAGGATGAGTTGTTGTCGAACTGGCGCAGGGCCTCCTCAAGCTGGTAGCACTGCGCGGCCTGCGCATAGGCCGTGTTCACGTCTAGCACCAGGCAGATCGCCGATAGCACCGTCAATACCAGGGCGCGTACGCCGTTCCTGCCCAAGCTGCGAACAATCCTCTCCGCGGCGCAGCACGCGCCGATCCATCCGGCCTTAAGACAACGCTAGGACCGATTGCAACAGTATAGTGCTGGTGCGGGCGCCATGGTAGCGCTGCAGGGCCACACAGTTGCGAGATTGCGCTCGATGAAGCTAGCCACGCTCAGGAATAACCGCCCCGATGGTCAGCTCGTGGTCCTGTCCACCGATCTGGACCGCTTCGTCTCCGCTGGCCGTATAGCGCCCACCCTGCAGGCGGCCCTGGACGAGTGGACGACCCATGCGCCGGCCCTTGCCGCGCTCGCCGCCCAGCTCGATGCCGGCTCCATTGCCGGGCAGCCTTTTGACCCGGCACAGGCCCTTGCTCCTCTGCCGCGCGCCTATCAGTGGATCGATGGCGCCGGCTATCTCAGCCATCTCGAACGCGTTCGCAGCCTCAAGGGCAGCAAGGACGAGGAGCTGCAATCGGTCCGTCCGCTGCTCTATCAGGGCGGCTCTGATTCGCTGTCGGCGCCAACAGACCCCATCCGCGTAACCGATCCTGACCTGGCCATCGACTACGAGGCCGAAGTCGCCGTCATCATCGGTCCGGTGCCCATGGGTGCCACCAAGGCGCAAGCGACCACTGCTATCAGGCTCGTCACCATCTGCAACGATGTCTCCCTGCGACGCCTCGTTGCCGACGATTTGCAGAACGGCTTCGGCTTCTTCCACGCCAAGCCGTCGACCAGCTTCGCTCCGATCGTCGCCACGCCGGATAGTCTGGGCAGCGCCTGGCGCGACAATCGTCTGCATCTGCCCGTGCGCGTCGAGGTCAACGGCACACTCTACGGCCAGCCCAATGCCGGCACCGATATGCATTTCGATTTCGCCGACCTGATCGTCGAAGCTGCCCGTACGCGCAGCCTGGCCGCGGGCACGATCATTGGTGGCGGTACCGTGTCCAACCGGCACGACGAAACCCTGCCGATCAAGCGCGATGGTATCGGCTTCGCCTGCATCGCCGAAGCTCGTACGGTCGAAAAGCTCAAATATGGCCGTGCCCGCACGCCCTTCCTGAAACCCGGCGACACAGTCCGCATTGGCGCCGTGGGCCCGGACAGCAAATCCGCATTTGGCGATATCGTCCAGACCGTCGCGCTGGCCTGACCATCGCTAACGCCTTGCAAATCCTGGTAACATTCCCGTGTTGACGTTGGGCGTGTCATTTTGACATGCCACTCTGTCGCGACACGGGAAGCCGTGTAGTTGCAATGCGTTGAGGGTGCACTCATGTCGATCAAGAAGATTTCTGCCATGGCAATTGCTGGCCTGCTGGCCATCAGTGCGGTGACCTCCGTGGCGCAGGATGCGTTCGTCGCGCCCGCCACGCCCGAAGAAGCCGTTGAAATGCGCCAGGCACTGATGCGTGAAGACGGCGGCATCATGCGTGGTCTCGGTGGCCTTTCAGGCGCCGACGCTGTCGCCGCCCTCAATACCGTTCTCACCAACTACAGCCATATTCCCGATCTCTTTCCCGAAGGCTCCATAGTCGGCGACAGCGAGGCACTGCCGGCCATCTGGGAAAACTGGGATGCCTTCACTGCCATAGTCGAAACCGGCAAGGCGGCCGCCACTGATGCCATCGCCGCTGCTGAATCGGGCGACGCCGCTGCCTATGGCGCGGCGCTGCAGGCCCTGGGCGGCACGTGTGGTGCTTGCCACCAGCAGTTCCGCGGCTGACTCCCGACCCGAAGGGCAAATCGCTCCGATGGAGCGATTTGGGGAGGCAGGCCATGAGACCTGTGGTCGAATGGCGGGCAGCCTGAAATAATCGCCTCCAAAGCGATTGGCGGTCCGCTCGGACCGCCTTTTTTCTTCGGGGCTTGATTTCCGCCGCGCCTCCGGTCAATCTCCGCGCCATGAAGACCGGCATCATTCTGATTAACCGCTGCATTATTACCTGCTAACCAACAGTTGGCGGCGCGGTCTTCTTCATCCTGAATTTTTGATACCCGAAGAGCCCGTCCGCCAGCGCATTTCCGCATGGCCAGGATTTTTCGACGATGACCTCGGGCACACCGCAACTCTCGCTCTACAACACGCTCACCCGCAGCAAGCAGGCTTTCACGCCGCTCGATGCGAGCAACGTGCGCATGTATGTCTGCGGTCCCACGGTGTACGACTTCGCCCATATCGGCAATGCGCGCCCGGTCATCGTTTTCGACCTGCTGTTCCGCCTGCTGCGCCACGTCTATGGCGCCGATCACGTCACCTATGTCCGCAACATCACCGACGTGGACGACAAGATCAACGCGCGCGCCCTGCGTGACTTCCCCGATCTGCCGCTCAACGAGGCCATCCGCCGCGTGACGGAAAAAACCGAGACGCAGTTCCTCTCGGACGCCAAGGCGCTCGGATCGCTCGATCCCACCATCCAGCCACGCGCCACTGACAATATCGCCGGGATGCAGGCTCTCATCGGTAGCCTCATCCAGCGCGGCCACGCCTACAACGCCTCGGGCGAGGTGCTGTTCGACACTACCTCGATGCCCGATTACGGCCAGCTCTCCGGCCGCAATCTCGAGGATAATCTCGCCGGTGCACGGGTCGCTGTGGAAGCGCACAAGAAGAACCCCGCCGATTTCGTGCTGTGGAAACAGTCCTCCGACAGCGAACCGGGCTGGGACAGTCCCTGGGGCCGCGGCCGCCCCGGCTGGCATATCGAGTGCTCGGCCATGTCCGAGCGCTATCTCGGCCAGACCTTCGACATCCATGGTGGCGGGCTCGATCTGATCTTCCCGCACCACGAGAACGAGATCGCTCAGTCCCGTTGCGCCCATGGCACCCACGCCATGGCCAATATCTGGATGCATAACGGCTTTCTGCAGGTCGAAGGCCAGAAGATGAGCAAGAGCCTGGGTAATTTCGTTACCATCAACGATCTGCTGGAAACTGGTGCCATGGGTGGCCGGGCCTGGACCGGCGACGTGCTGCGGCTGGCGATGCTGATGACGCACTATCGCGAGCCCATCGATTTCTCGGTTCGTCGCCTGGAGGAGGCAGAGGCCAAGCTTCGTGATTGGCAGCGCGCGGCTCGTGGTGCATCCGTGGCCGATAGCGATGCCCCGGACGCATCCATCATCAAGGAACTGGCCGACGACCTGAACTTCCACCGCGCATCGGTGGCACTCGATTTCATCGCCAAGCGAGCCAATCGCGGCGAAGGCAACGCTCGCCATTGCCTCGCCGCCACCCTGCGCTTTCTCGGCTTCGGTCTCGATACGCTCCTGACCTCCGACGATGGCTGGGAAGAGCCGCCCCACATCGCCACGGCCATAGCCGAGCGTCTCGAAGCGCTCGACAGCAAGGACTTCGCCCGCGCAGACGCCATCCGCAATGAGTTGGCGGAGCAGGGCATTGCGCTGATGGACTACAAGGACGAGGCCGGTCAGCGTCGGACCAAGTGGGAGATGAAGCCATGAGCATTTTCGATCATCTCGGCTATTCCGTCGGCGACCTCGACCGGTCGGCTGCCTTCTACGATGCGGCCCTGGCACCCCTGGGCATCAAGCGCTCCTCCGAGTTCGAATATCCTGGCGGCAAAGTGATCGGCTATGGCACCGATCGTCCGGAGTTTTGGATCAATTCCGGCGACGCCCTGCGCGATCACGTCCATCTCGCCTTCGCGGCCAGGTCTCGCGCCGAAGTCGATGCCTTCTATGCCGCCGCGCTCGCTGCCGGTGGCCGCGACAATGGCGCACCGGGCATTCGGGCCGAATATCACCCCAAATATTAC
>JAKFDU010000114.1:0-39655 GCA_036675975.1 Devosia sp.
ACGCCGCGTGAGGAGCGCGTGCTGCGCATGCGCTTCGGCATCGGCATGAACACCGATCACACGCTTGAGGAAGTGGGTCAGCAGTTCTCGGTGACCCGCGAGCGCATCCGTCAGATCGAGGCCAAGGCGCTGCGCAAGCTCAAGCACCCCAGCAGGAGCCGGAAGCTGCGGAGCTTCCTCGACAACTAGGAGCGGCTCGTCATGGCCGATCCGCGCCTCAAGGTCACCGCCATAAGGGCGATTGTGCCGTTCAAGCTGGTGGTGACTTTCTCCGACGGGTCGTCGGGCACGTATAATGCGGGTCCGATGATCGCTGAGCGGGGCGAGGGTACGGAGCCGTTGCGGGACCGGCGCTTCTTTGGCACGGTCGAACTGGCAAACGGCAAGCCCACCTGGCCGAACCACTTCGACCTCTCGCCGGGCTGGCTCCGCGAGGAAATGGAAAAACGCGGCGAACTGCAATTGCCGCTACCGGTCCGCCGCTTGCGTGGATCGGGACAAAATTAGGAGACGGACCATGTCGTTCTGGAAGAATTTGTTCGGTGGCGGTTCGTCCACTGCCGAGCCAGCCGGCGACAAGGTGCTGGGCGAGGAAGGCTACAAGGGCTTCCTCATCAAGGCGATCGAGATGAAGGCCGGCAGCGAACTGCAGCTGGCCGGGACGATCGAAAAGGACATTGGCGGCGAGCTCAAGACCTACCGGTTCGTGCGCGCCGACCGCATGACTTCACGCGACGACCTGATCGCCCTGGCGCTGTCCAAGGGCCGGCAGATCATCGACGAGCAAGGCGAAGGCATCTTCCGCTAAGCCTCGACCAACCGATTTCTGGCAAGCGCCTGATCTCGCGGACCGCAAAGGTCGTGCGAGACCGGCCTGCCGCACAGGAGAATACCCATGGCCAAGAAACCCACAGCGCGCAGCGAATTCGTGATGTTCGACGTGATCTACGAAGACGGCAGCCAGCGTTCCAACCGCAAGGTGGATTCGAGCCTGCTCGGTGGCCTCGATGGCGACGAGCCGGCCCGCGAGGCGATCATGGAGCAGGACCGCGCGATCGCGCAGAAATCCGGCCTGCCGCCGCTGGCGATCAAGACCATCAAGCGCTCTGGCAAGTAACGCCATGAGCGACGATCTGCAGCTTGGGCGGGATGTGCGGGCGGCCGAGCGTCCCGAGGATGCCGTACTCGACCCGGTGCCCAACCCGCATCCCGACCTGAACTACGTCGCTCGCTACGTGGCGCCCGAATTCACCTCGTTGTGCCCGGTGACCGGCCAGCCCGACTTTGCTCACCTGGTCATCGACTATGTGCCCGACCAGTGGCTGGTGGAATCGAAGTCGCTGAAGCTCTACCTCACCTCGTTCCGCAATCACGGCGCTTTCCACGAGGGCTGCACCATCGACATCGCCAAGAAGATCATCGCCACGATCGCGCCGCGTTGGCTTCGCATTGGCGGCTATTGGTATCCGCGCGGGGGCATTCCCATCGACGTCTTCTGGCAGACGGGCGCGCCGCTGGACGGCGTATGGCTGCCCGACCAGGGTGTGCCGCCCTATCGAGGTCGCGGGTAGGCCAGCGCCTTGTCCACCGCCGGCTTCACGACGGTGCCATAAAGCTCGATCGCCTGCATGACCTTAGCGTGCGGCAGGGTGCCGACGCTCAGCTGCAGGCCGAAGCGGTCGTGCTTGAACCATTCGTGCTGCATCAGGATCTTGTCGATGATCTCCTGCGGCGAACCCATGAAATAGGCGCCCTGCGGGGTTGCTCCGGCGTCGAACTGGGCGCGGGTGGTCGGAGGCCAGCCACGCTCCTTGCCAATGCGGCTCATGGCGGCGCTGTGGGCGGGAAAGGCGATGTCACGCGCGTCTTGGCTGTCCGCGGCAATGAAGCCATGCGAGCTGATACCCACCGGCAAGGCTTTGGGATCGCGGCCGACCTTTTCGGCTGTCTCGCGATAGAATTGCACCAGGGGGGCGAACTGCTTTGGCTGCCCGCCGATGATCGCGATCATCAGGGGCAAGCCATGATAGGCAGCGCGCGCAACCGAATTGGGCGTACCGCCAACGGCGATCCAGATCGGCAGCGTGTCTTGCATGGGCTTGGGATAGATTTCGAGACCCGGAATGGGCTTGGTGTGGGCACTGCCTGGCCAGGCGACCTTGCCGCCTTCCCGGATCTTGAGCAGCAGTTCGAGCTTTTCCTCGAACAGCGTGTCGTAATCGTCGAGGTCGTAACCGAAAAGCGGGAAGCTCTCGATGAACGAGCCACGGCCGGCCATGATCTCGGCGCGGCCGTTGCTCAAGAGGTCGAGCGTCGAAAACTGCTGCCAGACGCGGATCGGGTCATCCGAGCTCAGGACGGTCACGGCGGTCGAGAGGCGGATGGTCTTCGTCCGGGCAGCCGCGGCCGCGAGGATTGTCACCGGCGCGGAGGCGACGAAGTCGGGCCGATGGTGCTCGCCCAGGCCATAGAAGGCGAGGCCGAGCTGGTCTGCCAGCTCGATCTCCTCGAGCAGGTCCTGGAGCCGTTCGGCCGGACTTTGCAGCGCGCCGCCGTTGAGGGGATCGGGCGTGTTTTCGGCGAAGGAATAGAGACCGAGTTCCATGATACCTACCTGTGGTTGGACCATAGATGACGGCCAATCCCGGACGGTTCAAGAACGTACACCGGTGTAACCGACTGCTCCACGGAAACGCCATAATGCGGGCTCAGGTGGCGTCGCCGTTCATCAGAGCGGTCGGCACGGACGACGCTTACCGGCCCGGTAGGCGCGGTGCAGTTCGTGCCGTGTCTGCGTCACTAGAGGACATTATGACTTCCAAGATCATCGTTGCCAGCCTGCTGGCACTTGCAGCCGCTACCATGCCTGCGGCCGCACAGGATCACCATTGGGGCTATGAAGGCGAAGGCGACCCCAGCCATTGGGGCGACATCGCAGAGGAATTCAAGGACTGTGCCGTCGGGCAAGAGCAGTCGCCGATCGACCTGACGCCGACCAAGGCGGTCCATGCCGAGTTCAGCCCAGCCGAGGTGCATTGGACTGCGTTTGCGCCCACCGTGGTCGACAATGGTCATACCGTACAGGTCAATACCAACGGTCAGGGCGGCTACGCCGAGCTGAACGGCGTCCGGTACGACTTGGTCCAGTTCCACTTCCACCACGAATCCGAACACACCGTCGACGGGGCCCATAGCCCACTCGAAGTACATTTCGTGCATAAGTCGGAAGCCGGCGACCTGCTGGTGCTCGGCGTTCTGCTGAATCCGGGCGAGGCCAATGCCGCGCTGGCGGAGGTCGAAGCCGAATGGCCAGCGGTTGGTGCCGAGGCGAGCAGCGCGGAGATGATCGATCCGTCCGTGCTGCTGCCGGCAAATCATGCCTCGTTTCGCTACGAGGGCTCACTGACCACGCCGCCCTGTTCGCAGATCGTGACCTGGAACGTTTTTGTCGATCCGATGCAGGTATCGGCGGAGCAGATCGATCTGTTCGCCAGCCACTATGCCAACAATGCGCGGCCGGTGCAGGCGCTCAACCGGCGCTTCCTGCTGACCGACGCGAACTGAACGACATAGCCCCGGCCGTCTCGGCCGGGGCGGCAATCGTCAGACGTTGCTGCCCGACGGCGAATAGGCGAAGGGTGCGACGGGAGCGGCGGCTGGCTCGGGCGCATGCTCGCCGGCCGCCTTGTGGATTTCGGCAACGAGCGCCGGATCGAGCTTGAGCTTCGACGCTAGCGCGTCGAGATAGGCCCTCTCGGAGGCGGTGTCGGCGGTGATGGCAACCAATGACGCCGCGTAGATTTCGGTGGCGTGTTCGGGGGTGTCGGCGCGGGCAACCACGGCGTTGATGTCGAGCGGGCTCGAGAGTTCGTCGAACACCCAGGCCTTTTCCTCGGACGAGAGCTTCATCGTCTCGAGCTTGCTGAAGATCGCTTCCTTTTCGTCGGCGTCAACGCGGCCATCGGCCTTGGCGGCCGCGATCATGGCGCGCACCAGCGATTTGCCGAGCTCTTCCTGGGCGTGGCTGTCACTGGCTGGGGGAATGAAGGCGTCCTCGCGGGGCGCGGGCGCGGCACCCTGCTGGTTCCGCTGATAGTTCTGCCAGGCATTGTAGGCGAGCCCGCCCACCGCAGCGACGGCGCCGATCTTGACGGCGTTGCCGGCCAGCTTGCCCAAGCCGCCGCCGCTGAGCAGCATGCCTGCAGCAAGCCCCGCGGCACCGGTCATGGCAGTGCGCTGGGTGTTGGGGTCGGTCTGGAGGGCTTTGACGATCTGGTCGATGTTGAACATGGGGGCTCCCTTTCTATGATTGGTTCGCAGATGGGCACCGCGGGCGCGCGGTGCAAGGGACCTGACCAAGGCGTAATGCCGCGCCACAAAAAGCAAGACCCCGGCGGGGCGGCCGGGGTCTCCTTTCGATATCACCAGAGGGAGGGCTGACGATACCGGGGAAGTCAGTCTATGCGCCGGTTAGGTGGCCGGCGTCGTGGCTGGCTCAGTGGCCGGGGCGGGTTCAGCGGCCGGAGGGGCAGCTTCAGTAGCCGGAGCCTCGACGGCGGGGGCTTCAGTAGCCGGAGCCGTTTCAGTAGCCGGAGCCTCGGTCATCGGGGCCGCGTCAGTAGCCGGAGCCGCGGGGGCCTCAGTCATTGGGGCCGGAGCCGTGGTCGGGTCGAGCGGAGCCTCGGTCGCCGGGGCGCCATTGACGTCAACCGTGGTCGACGGACCGGAATTTGCAGAGAATACCAGGTAACCGATGGCTAGCAGGGCCAGGGCCACGATGATGCCGACAAACCAGCCGGTACCGCTGCTTTCGCGGGTGTACACAGTCCGGTTGGTGTCGTTGTTGTAAACGGTATCGCGTTCAGGGATAGCCATGATGTCGCTCCTTTGTTTCACCGTATGGCTAAGAAACGCGGGCTTTTTGTTTTCGTTCCCGAATCCGTGATCACTCTATCCGCAGACCTTTCGCGGAAAATTGTGCTTTTGATTCAAGTGACTGCCGGAGCATGATGCCCCGTAGAAGTCAGTTTCCCGGACACCGTCGACAAGAAAAACTTCACAAATCCGGCTCTTTGCCCTTCCCCGGCTTCTTGGAAATGCGGTCGATGACGGCCAGGAACAGCGCAGAAACGATGAAGGTCAGGTGGAGCAGGGTGAACCACATGATCTGGCTGTCGGTGTATTGCGGCACATTGAGGAAGATCTGCAGCAGGTGGATCGAGGAGATCGCAACGATAGTCGAGGCGACCTTGATCTTGAGCGAGCCGGCATCGATCTGGCCGAGCCAGTGCACGTCATCCTCGTTGTCAAAGCGCGACACGAAGTTCTCGTAGCCCGAGATAATGACCATGACGACGAGGCTGGCAATCAGCGCGGCGTCGATCAACCCGAGTACCTTGAGGATGGTCTCGGTTTCGTCCATGCCGAGCATGTGGGTGGCGAAATACCACAGCTTGAAGCCGAAGCTGACGGCATAGAGCGCCAGGGCCAGCCCAAGGCCGATATAGAAAACCACCAGCAGCCAGCGGGAGGCAAGGATGACCTTCTCGACGAAAATTTCCAGCTGCTTCATGGGACGCTCCAGCTCTCGGTGGTGTGGAGATACCAACTTCTGCGCGTCTGACAAGGCGCTGAGAGCGAAAAGCAAGAGGCCGGGCACAGGGCCCGGCCTCTCGTTGAACTGTCGTCAGCGTCAGTTGCCGGCGACGGTGATCAGCGGCGTGATGCGGCGGATGGTGACCCGACGGTTCTCGCGTTCTGCGGCTTCGGTGCGGATCTTGAGGTAGCGCTCGCCATAGCCCTGGGTGGCCAGGTTTTCCGGTGGCACGCCGTAGAAGTCGGTCAGGATGCGGGCCACGGTAGCGGCGCGCAGGTCCGACAGGCCGAGGTTGGAGATCTCCGAACCAACCGCGTCGGTGTGACCTTCGATCAGAAAGGTCTCGCCCGGGTTCCGTTCCAGCAAAGCCAGCATGGCGTTTGCAGTAGCCGAGAGCGCGCCGACCTGGTCACGACCGATAGTCGCTGCACCGGTATCGAAGGTCAGGCCGCCGACTTCAAGACGACGCACGCTGTCACGAATACGGGCAGAGCGCTTGACTTCGTCGATCGAGTAGACGCGGGCAACCTGTTCCACCGGGGGCTGAGCAAAGAAGTCTTCGACCTCGTTCTCATCGGCATAGCGGGCGTCGAGAATGTAGTCCTCAACCGGGATTTCCAGGCGCAGCGGCGGCAGGTCCTGGCCCGGGTCACGCCAGACGATCAGGTCCTCGTTATAACGATCGTCGAAATAGGCCAGCACGTATTCGCGGCCGTCCGGGGTAAAGCGCGAGCGACGGAGAACGTCACCGTTGCTGTTGCGCACCGTCACGATCCGAGTGCCGTCCGGACGCGTGATGACTTCACGCACGCGGCCGTTGGCGAGGTTTTCGTAGTAGATCTCGTCTTCCTGCGGATTGTAGAAGCGATCGGTATCCTGGCCGACTGAATTCACGATCAACTGGGAGCCCACCTGCAGGATCACCTGAGTGATCAGATCTCCTGGGTTCACCGAGGCAACAGGGGCCTGCTCAACGACGGTCACGTTGTTCTGCTGGCCGATATTGGTCTGGGTGTTGTTGGTCACGTCACCATTGATCGTGGTGTTGGTCACGTTGTTGGTGATGTTGTTGATGTAGTTGTTGATGACCGTCTGGTTGACCGTGGTGTTCTCAGTTGCCGTCACCTCGGTGCCCTGTTCGGCCGCCGCGGATTCAAGCGGTTCGGCGGCAAAGGCCTTGAATTCCGCCGATTGCGCAGCGGCATCGTCCGCCGGCAGCGTTTCCACGGTTACGACGGTAGCTTCGGGTGCGGGTGCCGCCGGAGCGACTTCGCCCGACGCGGCTGCAGGATCCGCCACGATGGTGTCTTCCTTGCCCGAGTCGGTCAGGGGAGCGGCTTCACCGGTCGTGCCTTCTGGTACAGGTTCGGTCGGCATAGCAGCCGGGTCGGCCGGAGCAAGAGTGCCGTCAGCGGGCTGCTCGGCCGGAGCCGGCAAGCCGGGAACGGCCGGCAAGGTCAGGCCATGCTGCGCCAGGCAGGAATCGACGTCGGCAAAGCCGGCCCCGGCGCAGAGCGCCGCGATCTGGGCCTGTGCATCGGCGATCTGGGCCTGTGCGGCGGCGGCGTCGCCACCGGCCATCAGGTCGGCAACGGCCGCATTGTAGATGTCGATCTGGGCTTGCAGATCAGCTGAGATATCGACTGTGGCGGAAGCATCCGCCGGAGCAGCGTCGGTGGCCGGGGCCGCGTCAACTGCCGGAGCAGGTTCTTCGGCAACGGGAGCGGTTTGCTCGGCCGGGGCAGCCTCAGGGGTCGGTTCGGCGGCCGGCGGCGTAGGGACGGGCGGCAGGGTATGGCCATACTGAGCCAGGCATGAGTCGACGTCGGCAAAACCGGCTTCGGCGCAAAGCGCCGCAATCTGCGCCTGAGCGTCAGCGATCTTTGCCTGGGCCGCGACAGCGTCGCCACCGGCCAGTAGCTCGGCAACGCCTGCATTGTAGGCGTCAACTTGGGCCTGCAAGTCGGCGGTAATGTCGACCGCAGCTGCGGCCTCCGCAGGGGCCTCAGCAGGCGTCTCGGCAGCAACTGCAGTTGCGGCTTCCGCCTCGGCAGCGGCTTGAGCTTCGGCGGCAGCTGCAGCCTCGGCATCAGCTGCGGCCTGAGCATCAGCGGCAGCTTGAGCCTCAGAGGCAGCCTGGGCATCAGCTGCGGCTTGAGCGTCGGCTGCGGCCTGTGCGTCCGCGGCAGCTTGCGCATCAGCGGCGGCTTGAGCTTCAGCAGCGGCGGCAGCTTCTGCAGCCGCTGCGTCAGCCTCAGCAGCAGCTTCCGCATCTGCAGCAGGGTCTTCGGCAGGCGGCGCAACTTCAGCAGGCGGCGCAACTTCAGCAGGCGGCAAGGAGGCAGAGACAGCAGCGATGCATTCCTCGATGCTGGCGTAGCCGGCGACGATGCAGAGTTCGGTCAGGCTGGCCTGCGCGGCCTCAAGGGCGGCGGTGTCGCCGGATGCCTGCGCGGCCACATAGGCCTGGTAGGCGGCGACGAGATCGCCGTCCTGGGCGCGCACGCTCAGCGGCAGCAGGGTCATCAGACCGATGCTCGTGCCGGTCAGGAGCCAATTTCTAAGGCGCATTGTTATTTTCCTTATGTCGGTAGACATTCGTGCCAAGCATCGCGAGGCCAGTCTGAACACAAACTGAATGGAATCGGTGGGTCGACTTGACGATGCTAATTCCCCGCAAGGCCCGCAACGCCTGACTTTGGCGATAGTTCCGGCGGCGCGAGCGGATTGACCGGGCCTGCCGATCATGGCGCCAGTGCGGCACAATGGACGGATCGTCGGGCGATGCGCTTGGCCGGGCAGGCGGGAACATGATACGCCGAGGGCATGCAGCAAGCGGTCGACACACTTACTATTCCGACGCAGGGGCAGGGGCTCTATGAATTCACCCCCGGGCTACGGCAATTCGTAGCCAATGCCGAGGTGACGACCGGACTGTTGACGGCCTTTGTCCGCCATACGTCGTGTTCGCTACTGATCCAGGAAAATGCCGATGCCGACGTCAAGACGGACCTTGACGGGTTCTTTCGCCGGCTGGTTCCGGAAGGCATGGACTGGCTGGTCCACACCACCGAGGGCCCGGACGATATGCCGGCCCATATCAAGGCGGCACTCACGCAGACCTCGATCGGCATCCCCATCATCGACGGACAGCCGGTATTCGGGACCTGGCAGGGCATCTATCTGTTCGAGCACCGTCGGCGGCCGCACCGCCGCGACGTGGTGCTGCATCTTATCGGAGACCGCTGAATGGACTGGGCGACGCTGGTTGGCTATTGGCCGTTTGTCCTGGGGCTGATGGCGACCGGCGTCATTTCCGGGGTTGCTGCGGGTCTGCTGGGCATTGGCGGCGGAGCGATCATCGTCCCGGCGCTGAGCAATGCGCTGCTCCTCCTGGGTTATGATGCCGATGTGGTGCAGCATGTCGCGGTGGGAACCTCGCTCGCCATCATCATTCCGACCGGCATCATGAGCGCGCGATCGCACTACAAGCGGGGGGCGCTCGACCTCAAGGTGTTGCGGCTGTGGACGCCGTTCATTATCGCCGGCACCTTTATCGGCGGGTTGATGGCCGGCTTCTTCTCGGGCGACGTCTTGCGCGTGGTCTTCGCTGTCATGGCTTTTGTCATAGCGGCCAACATCGTCTTCGCCTTCCAGACCAGGCTGATGGGGCACCTTCACGGCTCGGTGGCGACGCACCGGGCGTCGGCTTTGGTGGTCGGTTATATTTCATCTCTGATGGGCATAGGCGGGGGCTCGCTGACCGTACCGACGCTGGTGGCATTTGGCGCGACCATGCATTCTGCCGTGGGCACCTCGGCGGCCATCGGCGTGGCAATCGCGGTGTCGGGGACAGCAGGTTTCATCATTTCCGGCTGGGGCGAAGTGGGCCTGCCGCCGCTGAGCCTGGGCTACATCAATCTCGTGGCGCTGGTGCTGGTCGCCGTGCTCGCCGCCGCCTTTGCGCCCCTGGGTGCGGCACTGGCGCACCGCCTGGACCAGAAGACGCTCAAATACGTGTTTGCCGTATTCCTCGTGGCAGTCGGGCTCAACATGCTGTGGAAGGTGCTGGCGGGCTGAGCGCCAGCCAAAAGCAAAGGCCCCCGCTTGCGCGAGGGCCTTGCCGTGTCAGGTTGGTGGGGACGGGTGACTACGGTATTTCCGATCGTCCCCACCGCCCAAGCCCCCCCGAGAGGGGTATGGGAATTGATTATTGTGCGTCGGTACCCAGTTCCCACTGGACGTTGACGTTGATGGCAAAGGCCAGTTCACCCGCTTCGACCGGCACCTTGGCATCGGCGGCCATCTCTGCCCTGGCGTACATGGGGTAGGGCTGCGGGCCATTGAAGCCCTGGGTTTCGGAAATCGACAGGATTTCATCGAGCGAGCCGCCGGCAGCGGTCGCGTAAAGTTCGGCCTTGGCGCGGGCATCGGCGAAGGCGGCCTTGCGGGCATCGTCATAGAGTTCGGAGGGGTCGGCCACGCCGAAAGTAACGCCGTTGATGGTGTTGGCGCCGACGGTGACCGACTTGTCCAGGATCGAGCCGAGCGAATCAAGCGCGCGAACGGTGACCGTTACGGTGTTGCTGACCTGGTAGCCGTTGATTCGGGGCGGTAGCGAATAGCCGTTGGCGTCGCGCTCTTCGGTGTAGACGTAGTTCGGATTGACCGAGAAGCCGGAGGTCTGGATATCGCGAGCCTCGATGCCGGCCGCCTTGAGCTCGGCAACGAGATCGGCCATGGCCGCCGTATTGGCGTCGAGCGCCTCGCGAGCGGTGGCGCCCTGCGTGGTCACGCCCGAATTGATCTGCGCCATGTCAGGCGCCGCCAGAACTTCGCCGCGGCCCTCGATGGTGATGGTGCCGGCATAGGCGGGCAGCGACAGGCTGGCGAGCAAGGCGAAGGGAACGAGGGCAGCAAAGCGACGCATGGGACACTCCAAAAGGTATCGAGGGGGACTACTCCCCATCCATTGCGTCAGTATTGCGGCGTAGATGAACCGGAGTTGAACGGGGTTGTGGAGATCGGGCTATGACCAAAAGTATGACTTTTGAGACTTGCACTTGAGGGGGCCGGTGGGGTACTCACTGCACTGACATTTCAGGGGGCGGACCATGGGCGACAGGCACTATCCCGACGGCATCCTGCTGGGCCGTGCCCGCGTTCCGGGGCATGACCACCCCCGCATCGTGACGGTTCGCAGCGGCGAACTGATCGATATCACGGCCAAGGGCCTTGCCACCGTGCGAGACATTGCCGAGAGCGGCAATGCTGCTCAACATGTGCGGAACGTGGCCGGCGTGAGCCTGGGCAGCGTGGATGAGGCCCTGGCCAACTCGGTCGCCTCCACCACCGATGCCTCCAAGCCAAGCCTGGTGTCCCCAATCGACCTGCAGGCCATCAAGGCATCCGGGGTTACCTTCGTTGTCTCGCTGCTGGAGCGGGTCATCGAGGAACAGGCCCGCGGGGACAAGGCACGCGCCGATGCGTTGCGCGGCGATATTCTGGGGCTCATCGGCACCGATCTCAGCGAACTGGTGCCAGGCTCGGAAACGGCCATGAAGGTCAAGGCGGCGCTGATCGAGCGCGGCGCATGGAGCCAGTATCTCGAGGTCGGCATCGGGCCGGACGCGGAAATCTTCACCAAGGGCCAGCCAATGAGCTCGGTTGGCCATGGGGCGGAAGTGGGGCTGCACCCAGTGTCTAGCTGGAACAATCCCGAGCCGGAAGTGGCCCTGCTGGTGACCAGCAAGGGTGAGATCATCGGCGCGACGCTGGGCAACGACGTCAACCTGCGTGACGTGGAAGGTCGCTCGGCACTGCTGCTGGGCAAGGCCAAGGATAATAATGCCTCGGCTTCGCTGGGTCCCTTCGTCCGGCTGTTCGACGGCGATTTCACGCTCGAAACGGTCAAGCAATCGGAAATTTCGTTGCTGGTGCAGGGCGAGGACGGCTTCGTGCTCGAGGGGCATTCCTCGATGAACCAGATTTCGCGCACCCCGGAATCGCTGGTTGCCGCGACCATTGGCGGACATCACCAATATCCGGATGGCCTGGTGCTCTATCTCGGCACCATGTTTGCGCCGGTGAAGGACCGCGATGGCGCCGGCAAGGGTTTCACCCACAAGCTAGGCGACGTGGTCTCGATATCGACATCCGAACTCGGCACCCTATCTAACAGGGTGAACCTCTCCACCAAATGTCCGCCCTGGACCTATGGTGCCAGCCACCTGCTGCGTGACCTGGCCAAGGCCGACCTCCTCTAAAGACCTACCCGAAAGGCATTCCAACATGGCTGAACTGCACAAGAACCTCATCAACGGGGAATGGGTGGGCACTGACGGCGTTGAGAACATCAATCCGTCCAACACGGCTGAAGTTGTCGGCGTCTATGCCCGCGCCACCGCCGAGGAAACCAAGCAGGCCATCGCGGCTGCCAAAGCGGCATTCCCGGCCTGGTCGCGTTCGGGGATCCTCGAGCGTCATGCCATCCTGTCCAAGACCAGCCAGGAAATCCTGGCGCGCAAGGCGGAACTCGGCGAGCTGCTGAGCCGCGAAGAGGGCAAGACCCTGCCCGAAGGCATTGGCGAAGTGACCCGCGCGGCGCAGATTTTTGACTTCTTTGCCGGAGAAGTCTTGCGGCTTGCTGGTGAAGTTCTTCCCTCTGTCCGGCCCGGTGTCGGTGTCGAGATCACCCGCGAGCCCATCGGGGTGATCGGCATCATCACACCCTGGAACTTCCCGATCGCCATCCCGACCTGGAAGATGGCGCCGGCGCTGGCCTATGGCAACACCGTGGTTATCAAGCCGGCTGATCTGGTGCCGGGCTCGACCTGGGCCATTGTCGATATCCTGGTTCGCAACGGCCTGCCCAAGGGCGTTGTGAACCTGGTCATGGGCAAGGGCTCGGTGGTTGGCCAGACCATGCTCGACAGCAAAGACGTCAACGCCATCTCGTTCACCGGCTCGGTCGGCACGGGCAAGCGCGTTGCCGCGGCCTCGATCGAGGTTGGTCGCAAGTTCCAACTCGAAATGGGCGGCAAGAACCCGACCGTGGTGCTCGACGATGCGGACCTCAAGGTCGCGGTTGAAACCGTGGCGCAGTCGGCGTTCTTCTCGACCGGTCAGCGCTGCACGGCTTCGAGCCGTGTGATCGTCACCGAAGGCATCCACGACAAGTTCGTCGATGCCCTGTGCGAGCGGACCAAGAATCTGCGCGTCGGCGATGCCCTGGCCAAGGATACCGAGATCGGGCCGGTGGTCGATCCGAGCCAGCTCAAGCAGGATATGGACTATATCGGCATTGGCCAGGACGAAGGCGCCGAGCTGCGTGCGGGCGGCCAGCGGGTCAATGCGCCAACCGAAGGTTATTTCCTGCAGCCGGCGCTATTTACCGGCGTGACCAACCAGATGCGCATCGCCCGCGAGGAAATCTTCGGGCCAGTTGCGGCGGTCATCAAGGTGAAGGACTACGAAGAAGCCCTTGCCACCGCCAATGACACCGAGTTCGGTCTCAGCGCCGGCATCGTCACCACGTCGCTCAAGTATGCGACGCACTTCAAGCGCAATGCCGAGGCCGGCATGGTGATGGTCAACGTGCCAACGGCCGGCGTGGATTTCCATGTTCCGTTCGGTGGCCGCAAGGGCTCGAGCTACGGTTCGCGCGAGCAGGGCAAGTATGCGGCCGAGTTCTTCACAGTGGTGAAGACGGCTTATACCGCAGCGGGTTAGCGGCTCCGTCGCGCCACCAAATGCCGGACCGCCCCGGATTTGATCCGGGGCCGCGTCCAGAATTCGAACGTCACCCTCGGGCTTGCCCCGAGGGCCCTATACTTGCTGCCCGCTTGGTAAGTGCAGTGCCCTCGGGTCAAGCCCGAGGTGACGGCCGGTGGGTGAGGCAACTTGGTCGGCCAGTCTCCCGCCGCCTACACACTCACCGCTCTTGCCATGCTCTGCTGGCCGATCAGGCTGCAGAGCTTGAAAATGCCGACTTCGATCTGGGCTTCGTCGCTGAGCGAGAAGCTTAGGCGCAGCGTATTGTGGCCCGAACCGTCGGCATGGAAGGCGGCGCCGGGGACGAAGGCGATATCCTGGCGCAGGGCCTGCTGGAGCAGGATACCGGCATCCAGATGCTCTGGAAGCTCCAGCCAGATGAACATGCCGCCATCAGGCTTCTTCCAGCGCAGGCCTGATGGGGCGTGGCGCTCGAGCGCGCCCAGCATGGCATCGCGGCGGGCTCGATAGACAGAGCGGGCGCGAGCCACCTGGGCCTCGTAACCCTCCACTGCGACCCGATGCATGACCATCTGGTTGGTGGTGGCGGTGTGCAGGTCGGCGCCCTGCTTGAGCAGGGTCAGCTTGCGGATCAGCGCCTGGGGGCCACAGACCCAGCCGAGGCGCAGACCGGGCGAGAGGGTCTTGGAGAACGAACCGCAATGGAGAGTGCGTGACCCCTCGATGCCATGCACGGCCGCGTCGAGGGCGGCGATCGGTGGCAGGTCTTCGCCATCATAGCGCAGGGCCGAATAGGCTGCGTCCTCGACGAGGACGGCATCGAGCGTGCGAGCCTGGTCGAGCGCCTTGTGGCGGGCGGGGCGACTCATGGTAGCGCCATCGGGATTGGCAAAATCGGGCACGAGATAGATGATCCGCGGCGCGCTGGCCCCGGTCGGCTGGGGCGCTTCGAGGCCGGAAAACTGCGCCTGATAAGCGGAAAACGACTGCAGTGCACCCAGATAGGTTGGGCGGGCGGTAACGACGCCGCTGCCCGGATCGAGCAGCAGCTTGCCGATGAGATCAAGCGCCTGCTGAGACCCTGACGTGACGAGGACGTTGTCCGCGCCGGCGGGTATGCCGCGAGCCGCCATGTGGTCCGCGATCCACTGGCGTAGCGGCAGGTAGCCCTCGGTAGTGGAATATTGCAGAGCCTCGCGGGCGATGGAGGGCCCGGCAAAAACCTGCCGCCACGCCTCCTGGAACAGGCCCACATTGAACAGAGCCGGGTCGGGAATGCCGCCGGCAAAGGAGATCATTGCGGGCTTGCCGACCAGCTTCAACAGCTCGCGAATTTCCGAGGCCTTGATGGATTGGGCGCGGGACGAGAGGCGAAATTCCTGTGGCATCATTTGTATCACCATGCAATGATACGAATGATACAAGCATCGAAATGTTGTTATGTCAACAGTGCTGACCTTATATGTGGAATGGTACGGTTCTGGTTCACAGGGCCACTTTGGGACGCCGGGCCTGGATGAGTCCGAAAGAACGGCATGCTAACGCTACGCACAGGCTGCCGGCGACACCGCGGACGTTTGGTCGCGTGGACAGCGGCCACCAAAGCCGGATAGTATCGACTCAATGAATGATACAATGTTCAATACGATTGAACTCCCCGATAGCACTCATCCGCTGCACGAACGGCTGGCCAGGGCGGTGGAGACTGCAATTGCCGCGGGTCGTTTTCGCCCCGGCGAGCAGTTGCCGACGCATCGACAACTGGCGCAGCAGTTTTCCGTGTCCATCGGCAGCGTGACGCGGGCCATCGACACGCTGAGCGCGCGCGGCGTGGTGCGGGGGGAAATCGGACGCGGAACATTCGTGCTCGACCATGTGGGGGCGTCGACCGATGATGGCGGCATCATCGACCTGACGATCAACGCGCCGCCGCCGATCATCTCGCCGCAGCGGATGAGCGAGGCGACAGAGCTGGCCAACCGGCAGGCGCTGGCGCTGCCCCATGGCGGCTATGGCGATCTGAGCGGAACGGAACGACAGCGTGGCACGGTGGCACGATGGCTCAGCGCAGCGCGCACGCCTCTTGGTGCCGATGAACTGCTGCTTTGCAACGGCGCGCAACAGGCCCTGCATCTGGCCTTCGCCACCCTGCGTGCGACGTCCAACATTATCCTGACCGAAAGTGCGACCTTCCCGGGGGCGCTGGCAGCGGCGGCTAATCTGGGCATGACCATGATGCCGGTCCTTCATGACGGTGAGGGCATGTTGCCCGACGTGCTCGACGCGGCGCTGTCAGCTTCGGGCGCGCGGATCATCTACACGACGCCGGTGTGTCAGAACCCGCTGGGGTTCGAGACGGGGCCAGAGCGGCGGCGGGCGATTGCCAAGGTCGTGCAGCGGCATGGGGCCGTCATCGTCGAGGACGATATTTATGGAATCTACGCGGCCAAGGGCAAGCTGACCTACCGGGAACTGCTGCCTGACCAGGTCATCTATGTCACCAGCCTCTCCAAGAGCCTGACGCCGCTGGTGCGGTTGGGCGTGATCGCGCCGCCGCCGGCGCTGCTGGCAGCGGTGCGCAAGCGCATGCGGGCAGAGAGCTGGGGCCTGCCGCCCTACGTGGCCGAGCTGGCTACGGCCATGCTCGAGATCGGCATGGGCGACGAGGCGGCCGTGGCGTTACGCAGCGAGGGTCTGGCGCGGCTGGAGTTGACCCGAGCCAAGCTGGGGATCGGCGCGGTGCCGATGCCCGGTGGTGCGCCACATCTGTGGCTGCCGATGAGCCCGCTCAAGGCCGAGCAATTTGCGCGACGCGCCAGCGAGGCCGGAGTGCGGATTACCCCGCCCTCGGCGGCGCAGGTTGGCGATGCCCCCGTTGCCGGTGCGCGGCTCTGCATCATGGCGCCGCCAACGCGTGCGGTGCTCGATCGCGCGCTGGTCGTGCTGGCAGGCATTCTGGGCAGCGACGAGGACGTGGTGGTCTAGGCGCTCAGTGCTTGATGCGGTAGCGGAGATGGGTGACGCCGCCGTTCCCTTCGAGAGTGCGGATGCGCTCCAGTTCGCGCTGGCGGACGCCCAGATGTTCGAACAGGCGCAGGCCTTCGCCCAGCAATACCGGGACGAGGTGGATTTCGAGTTCGTCGAGCAAGCCCGCGGCGATGGCCCATTGGGCGATGCTTGATCCGTGCACCAGCACGTCCCTGTCGCCCGCGGCCTGCCGAGCGCTCCGCATGGCGTCTTCCAGGCTGCTTACATAGTGGACCAGCGGCCAGTCGGCTACCCAATCGGGCGCGGCATGGCGGCTGAGGATGTAGATGGGTACGCCCCCGTGATGGTCGCCGTTCCAACCGCCGGCGGGTTCGAAGGTCCGCCGCCCGGCAACTACGGCGCCGGTCGCCATCAGTTCATCAAAAATCTGGCGGTTGGCAGCGCCTTCCACGGCTGGAATGATCCAATCATGCAGCCGCTGGCCGCCATCGCCGAGGCCGTTGTCGGGGCGGACGTTGGGGCCGGCGATGAAGCCATCGAGCGACATGGACATATAAAGGACGGTCGCGGACATGATGTAGCTCCGTTTTTGCTGTTGCTGTCGTAACGACGAGCGGCATTGCTCGATTTGGACATTGTTTGCCCAGGAGGGCTGCCTTTCCAAGCGTGGGAGCTTGCCAAGGTGCCCGCGGCAGACCTAGACAGGCGGTTAGCGAAAGGAAGCTGGATGGCTGATCGCCCACATGTGCTGGCGCCATTCCGGAACGACACGTTCCGGCTGCTGTGGCTGGCCACGCTGGTGTCAAACCTGGGCGGTCTGGTGCAGTCGGTGGGCGCAGGGTGGATGATGACCACGCTGACGGACTCGCACAACATGATCGCGCTGGTGCAGGCCTCGACCACCCTTCCGATCATGGTGTTTTCGATCGCCGCGGGCGCGCTCGCCGACAATTTCGACCGCCGCACCGTCATGCTCATCGCGCAGGTGGGCATGATGGTGGTGTCGCTGGCGCTGGCGGCCCTGGCCTTCCTCGGCCTGCTCAATCCGTGGCTGCTGCTGAGCTTCACCTTCCTGCTTGGCTGTGGCACGGCGCTGTTCAATCCATCGTGGCAGGCGTCGATGGGCGATATCGTGCCGCGCAGCGAGCTGCCGGGTGCGGTGACCCTCAACGCCATGGGCTTCAACATGATGCGCAGCGTCGGTCCGGCAGTGGGCGGTCTGATCGTGGCGCTGGCGGGCGCGGCTGCTGCATTCGCGGTCAACGCGTTCTCCTATGTGCCGCTGATCGTGGCCTTGGGACGCTGGCAGCCGGAACGGACGCCCAATCGGCTGCCGCGCGAGAATTTCGCCAGCGCGATGTGGGCGGGCATCCGCTATGTGTCGCTGTCGCCCAACCTGACGACGGTGCTGTTTCGCGGCTTCCTGTTCGGCTTTTCCGCGACAGCGATCCTGGCGCTGCTGCCCTCGGTGGCGGCGGAATATGTGGGCGGCGGAGCGCTGGCTTATGGCACGCTGCTGGGCTGCTTCGGCCTGGGCGCCATCGGCGGGGCGTTCCTCAATGGCCGCATCCGCGAGCGCTACAGCAATGAGGTGATCGTGCGGCTGGCCTGCATAGGCTTTTCCGCCAGCAGCGTCGTGCTGGGTTATAGCCGCGATCCGCTGCTGAGCCATGTTGCGCTGTTGCCAGCAGGCGCCTGCTGGGTGCTGGCGCTATCGCTGTTCAATGTCTCGATCCAGCTGTCCTCGCCGCGCTGGGTGGTCGGGCGGGCCCTGTCGCTGTACCAAACCGCCACGTTCGGTGGCATGGCCGGGGGTGCCTGGGTTTGGGGCATGAGCGCCGACGCGCTTGGCCCGGATGCGGCGCTGGGGCTGGCGGGATCGACGATGTTGCTGTGTGCGCTGGTCGGGTTCCGGCTACCGCTACCGCAGTTCAATGCGCGCGACCTCAACCCGCTCAATACCTTCAACGAGCCAATCCTCGGGCTCGACCTCCGTCCACGTAGCGGGCCGATCATGGTGATGATCGACTACACAATCGCCCAGGAGGACATTCCACGCTTCCTGGCGCTGATGGCGGACCGGCGACGCATCCGCATCCGCGATGGGGCGCGGCAGTGGGCACTACTGCGTGATCTCGAGCACCCGGAAATCTGGACCGAGTCCTACCACGTGCCGACCTGGATCGATTATCTGCGGCACAACATGCGGCGCACCAAGGCCGACGCGGAAAATGTCGAGCTGATCCGCGCGCTGCACCGGAGCGAAAAGCCGCCGGTGGTGCGGCGCATGATCGAGCGGCAGACGGTACCACTGCGTGATGACACACCCCTCCGCGAGACGCCGGAGGTCTAGCGCTGCGCCGACGCGACCGCATCTGGTTGCGTCATCCCGCTGTCAATCAGGCCCCTTACAGATTGGGATAGTTCCAAACTGGAACCCTCACCATTGCTGTTGAAGGGGCAATTCCGATGACTGACCAGTCCCGCATTTTCAAGACTTCCCAGCTCGAAGCGGCCGATGCCGAGCCGCGCAACATGACCGGCAATCCCACCATGGGCGAACTGATCGGCGCGCGCTTTTCGCGCCGCGGTTTCCTGCAGGGCTCACTGGCGGTATCGGCGATCGCCGCTACCGTCAGCCCGCTGGCCTTGCTGAGTGCCCGTCCTGCCCGCGCGCAGGAAGGCTCGGCTTTCGCCTTTACCGAGATCGAAGCCGGTATCGACGAAAATCACCACATCGCCGAAGGCTATGATGCCGACATCCTGCTGCGCTGGGGCGACGCGGTCCTGGCCGATGCCCCGGAATTCGATCCGACCAACCAGACCGCTGCGGCCCAGGCCAAGCAGTTTGGCTACAACAATGACTATGTCGGCTATATTCCGCTCGAGGGCTCGTCCGAGCATGGCCTGCTCGTGGTCAACCACGAATATACCAATCCGCACCTGATGTTCCCGGGGATCGTTACCCTGGCCGAGGGCGAGATGGTGCTGAACCCGCTCACCAAGGAGCAGGTCGATGTCGAGCTGATGGCGCATGGCGGCAGCATCGTCGAAATCCGCAAGGTCGATGGCAAGTGGCAGGTTGTCAAGGACGGCCAGTATAACCGCCGCATCACCGTCGAGACCGAAATGCAGCTGACCGGCCCGGCCGCCGGCCATGCCCGCCTGCAAACCCATGCCGACCCGAGCGGCACCAAGGTGTTCGGCACCATCAACAACTGCGCCGGCGGCGTCACGCCGTGGGGCACCTACATCATGGCCGAGGAGAACATCCACGGCTATTTCGGTGGCGAATTGCCGGCCGATCACCAGGAAGCGGCCAATTACGAGCGTCTCGGCCTGCCAGAAGGCTCCTATGAATGGTCTAATTTCTACGATCGGTTCGACGTGTCCAAGGAGCCCAACGAGCCCAACCGTTTCGGCTACATTGTGGAGGTCGACGTGATGGATCCCACGTCCATCCCCAAGAAGCGCACGGCACTGGGCCGGTTCAAGCATGAAGGCGCCGAGTCCATCGTCAGCAAGGATGGCCGCGTGGTCTTCTATCTGGGTGACGATGAGCGCTTCGACTACGTCTACAAGTTCGTGACCGCAGGCACCTACAACCCCGACGACCGGGCCGCCAACATGGACCTGCTGGATGATGGCACGCTCTACGTTGCCAAGTTTGCCGAGGATGGGTCCATCGCATGGATGCCGCTGGTGCACGGCCAGGGTCCGTTGACCGTCGAGAACGCCTTTGAATCGCAGGCCGATGTCGTCATCGAGACACGCCGCGCCGCCGACCTGCTCGGCGCCACCAAGATGGACCGGCCGGAGGATATCCAGCCTAATGCCGTCAACGGCAAGGTCTATGTGATGCTGACCAACAATACCCGCCGCGAGCCCGGCCAGGAAGACGCGGCCAATCCTCGAGCTGAGAACGCCTTTGGCCACATCATCGAGATCACCGAGGCCGATGGTGATTTCGCCGCCACTGTTGGCACCTGGGAAGTGCTGCTCAAATGCGGCGATCCGTCAATCGCCGAAGTGGGCGCCACGTTCTCGAGCGCCACGACGGAAAACGGCTGGTTCGGCATGCCCGACAATTGCGCGGTGGATGCGCTGGGTCGCCTCTGGGTCTCGACCGATGGCAATGGCCCCTCGGCCACCGGCCGCACTGATGGCCTGTGGGCCGTGGACACGGAAGGCAATGCCCGGGGGACGTCCAAGCTGTTCTTCCGGGTACCGGTCGGTGCCGAAATGTGCGGTCCGCTGTTTACCCCTGATGACGAGACGGCCTTCGTGGCCGTGCAGCATCCGGCCGATGGCGGGGACGACTGGGAGGGCTTTGGCCGCGTCTCCTACTACGAGGATCTCTCCACCCGCTGGCCCGACTTCAAGCCGGACATGCCGGTGCGCCCCTCGGTGGTGGTGATCACCAGGCAGGGTGGCGGCAAGATCGCCGTTTAGCAAAGGCGGGGAGGGATCATCGGCCCTTCCCCGTTTCCCGCTACTGCCCGCTACGCGCTAGGCCGTGAACCGGGACGCCTGCCGCAGGTCTTCGGCGGCAGCCGCGATTTCGTGAAGGCTTAGCGTTTCGATCAGGGTGTCGAAGGGCACCGGTTTGGACAGAAGGTAGCCCTGAAGCTGGTCGCAGCCCATGGCGGCCAGGATGCGCTGTTGCTCCGCGGTTTCGACGCCTTCGGCGGTGACCACCATATGCATGGCCCGCCCCAGTTCGATGATGGAGCGGACGATACCCTGCATCTCGTGGTTCTTGCCGAGTGCCGCCGTGAAGGACTGGTCGATCTTGAGCTTGTCCACCCCGTAAGTGCGCAGATAGCTGATCGAGGAATAGCCGGTGCCGAAATCGTCGAGTGCGACCCGGATGCCGCGTGCGCGCAAGCGGTTCAGGGTGGCCTGGACCAGCGGTGAATTCTGCAGGAGCAGCCCTTCGGTAATTTCCAGCTCGAGGCGCCTTGGCGCAAGCCCGGTACGCTCCAACACTTCAAAGACGCGATCGGCATAGCGTTCGTCGCGGAACTGCAGCGGTGACACGTTGACCGCCACCCAGGGAATGCCGGAGGTCGCCGCAAACTGGCAGGCCGTGGTCAATACCCACATTCCCAACTGGTCGATCAGCCCGCGATCTTCCGCGAGGCCAATGAACGTGGCCGGGGACAGCCGGCCGCGCACCGGGTGGTCCCACCGAACCAGCGCCTCAGCGCCCGCGATCTTGCCGGAGCGGGTGTCGTAGATGGGCTGAAACACGAGCCCAAGGCCCTCCTCATTGGCCAGGGCGTAGCGCAGATCCATTTCCAGTACGCGTCGGTCGCGCACATTCTCGTCCATTTCATCGACGAACAGGTGGAAGCGACCCCGGCCGTCGCCCTTGGCGCTATAGAGCGCGATATCGGCCCGGCGCATGAGTTCCTCGCCAACCGAGGTTATGTCCGACGTCACCACGACGCCAATGCTGGCGCCGACGCAGATCTCGTGGCCTGACAGCTCGAAGGGCGCGCCGATCACCTCCACCAGCGTCTGAGCGAGCGACAGCGCGAGGGCCGGATCGCTGAGGCCAACCTGGATTATGGCGAACTCGTCGCCGCCGATCCTGGCGACAGTATCCACATCGGTGACACATGCTGTCAGGCGATGCGCCGCCGCCTTGATGAGTTCATCGCCTATCGGGTGTCCCAGGGTGTCATTGACGTGCTTGAAGCGATCCAGGTCAAGATAGTGCAGCGCGATCATGGATCCCGAGCGACGCACATGCGCAAGCGCCTGCTTCAGCCGATCCTCGAAAAGGGCGCGGTTGGGTACGCCCGTCAACGCATCATGAAAGGCGAGAAAGGATGCCTCGGCACGGCTGTGCTCCAGCATGGCACTTGTCCGCTTCAGGCGCAGCAGCAGCCCAGTCGCCGCAAGCCCGGCAAGGACCACTGCGGCCGTCAGAGCCGGTGCCGTGTCCCTTATCAGCGCATAGGCCGGCTCATCCGGTACCCAGGTAAAGAAGCCAACGATCCGACCGTCATTACTGAGAATAGGCGAGGCGATCTTGTTGCCATCATCCTGACTGGCATCGGAGTATCCAAGGCCCTCAATGGCGTATTTGGCGGAAATCTCGTCGGCGATGACGCGATCGATCGAGCGTATCGAGACGTGAATGAATTCGGAGCCCGGCGATTGCTGCACCGCGTCTGTGCCAGGCAAAATGGGACGCAGGCTGACGATGGCCGGGCTCCCGCCAGCCAGGTTGACGATGTCTTCGACGCCCAATCCGGTCACGACGGCGGTGGAGTCGGTCATGCCGGCGGAGGCGACTGCCATGGCGTCGCGCAGTTTGATGGCGAGAGGCGCGACAGCGCTGCGCACCGCGTCATAGGAAGCGGGATCCGCGACGGTGCCATCACTGGCTGCGTGGACGGCCTCGTTGGTCGCGTCTATTACGAAGACCTGGTCGTGCCCGAAATACTCACTCATCCAGACGGTGAGATTTTCTTCGATCCAGGGCTCGTTGCCGGAGCGCAGGTTCAAGACGGCATCGTCCCAGATGGCGGAACTGTTTTGTTCTACCGGAATGCGCTTGACGATATCGGCAAGGCCGGTCTGTACCGAGCGTGTTTGCCGTGCCATCGAGCGATCATCGATGCGTGAGGCTGCCCACCAGCCGAAGCACCCCACCGCTGCCATCAAAGCCAGGGCGAACACAACGGACAGGTTGGTAATCTGGCGGGATAGCGGGGATGTTCGCGTGTTCAATTCGGGCCTCAACGCCCGAAAGGTAGCTGGGGAAACCTAACGACAGATCAAAACTGCATCTACATTGCGATTTTTGATCGCGAGGGGCGCTACTCAGGCGATACCGACCATCAGGCGCCTTCGAATCCGAGGCCTTGTGGTGTGCTTCAGGTGTGACGGCTCGCCGGGCGCGGTATCCGCTCGGCGGCAAATCCGGGCCAGGTTCTGCTGCGGGAATTGATCAGCATGTCGACCGAGTAGCTCCTTTCCGGGCGTTCCAGAGCAATCTGAGCCAGTACTTCCTGGCCCTGTTCCAACTGGCGATAGAGCGCGTCGCTGTCATCGCCGGTGAAGCCACCCACGGCCATGGTCCACGCCTTGAGCAAGGCGCGGTATTGGCTGATATAAGTGTCGGCTTCCTGGCTGGTCATGGATTGGTTCCCAATACGAATGATGTTCGCCGTATTGAATCCCGGCGCGAGCTCAAGCTTATGGCAGTGGCGATGTTGGAACGGTGACAGGTGCCGTCAGGGTTTTGTCAGCCGCCGAGGGCTAAAGGATAGAACATCATGAACCGCACATCACTCGCCGCCATGCTCGCCGTCCTCCTGGCCCTGTCACAGCCCGCCTGGGCGCAAGGACAGGGTAACGGCAACGGCAATAGTGAAAATGGCAATGGCCAGGGCAACGGTAACGGCCAGGAGCAGAGCGAGAGTGCAGGTGGCGGAGACAGCGGCCAGAATGGCAATGGCTTCGGACATGGCAACGCCTCTCGACGCGGGGAGGGTAAAGCTGATGCCTCGCCGCCCGCCAATAGCGAGCTTTCCGAGAATGACGCGCTGGCCGCCGTCGAGGCCGGAAGGGCGGTCGAACTGGAAACCATTTTGCCCGATGTCAGGTCGCGGACCGGCGGCGAAGTCATCAACGCGCAGTTGCAGCAGGTGGGTGAGTTCCTGATTTACGCGGTGACGGTATTGACGCCGGCCGGGCAGGTGCTCACTGAGCATTATTACGCCCGTTCCGGCGCCTACGTCGGAAAGTGAAACCTGCCCAATCAGCGGCCCGGTGATTATGCCCGATCGGCTGCCTACACGCGATGTCGTGGCAAGCTTGCAAGCCTGTGGTCGAAATTTCCTGTGACAAATCAAGGAGTTAATTGGAACTGATCGTGCCGCTTACTGTTTCCCTTTGGGGGGCGCCAAAAGGAGAATGACATGTATAAGCTCGCATCCCTGGCACTCGTTGGTGCTCTTGCATTCGCCGGGCCGGCCTCGGCCCAGGACGACACCGTTATGGTCGATATCGCCGGCATAACAGCCGATCTGGCCGCCGATCTCGGGCTCGATATCGACGACCTGCCCTCGAGCGTCGAGCTTTCCGCCGAGGCCGCCGCCGAAGCCTGCGGGGTCGACGTGAATGCGCTCGGCGACACCTGCGTGGCGATCACTGCGACGGACGCACTCAGCGCTGCGATCGAGGATGACGAAGAGGGCGGTCCGAGCGAAAACAGTGCCCGCGAATTTGCGCCGGGACAGCAGGACGGCCCCGCACGCGACGCCGCGCCTGGCCATCAGGACGGCCCGGCCAAGGATTCAGCTCCGGGCCAGGTGAAGAAGAACGACTAAACGATCGGGCCCGGCTTGGGGCCGGGCCCGAATCTAGCCGGTGGCAGCTGATTTTCGGGAGATGGGCTCCCCCCGGTTCTGCGCGGCAGCAGCGCGAGCGCTGCGAAGGTGGCAATGGAGACCACGCCGAGGCCGACAATGGCCCAGAGCCCTCCGACCACACCAAATGCGCTCATCAGCAGCGCCAGGCAGAACGGCGCCACGGCCGAGGCGATCTGACGTGCCGAGGACAGCCAGCCCAACTTGGCGCCATATTTGTCGCGGCCCATCAGCTGCAGCGGCAGCGAGCCGGAGACGATACTGATCAGGCCCGACCCGAAGCCGAAGAGGATGGCGAACAGGACGGCGCCCGGCAGCGACGGCGCCGTTAACACCAATGCCAGCGCGCCAAACGGCAACAGCGCGGCGGCGATGATGGCCACTCTGGTCGGCAGGAAGCTTCTGCCCAGGAAGAACAGGCGGCTGAGAACTTGCGCAGGGCCGAAAAGGCTGGTGACCAGCAGCGTCCCGGCGCCCAGCCCAAGACCCTGCAAAAGCGGGATGATCTGCATCAGTACCGCCGACAGAATGAAGCCTTCGACGGCGAAGCCGAACATCATCAGGCCAAAGCCTGTCGAGCGGTTCGGGTCCCGCAGCGCGCCGGTGACCGGGGCCGACGACATCGTGCCCTCTTGTTGCGCTGTTGCAGCATGAGCTTGGTCGTGCCTGGGCCGCCGCGAGAGCCAATAATGCAGCGGCGCGCAGACGGCGAGGTTGAGCCCGGCGAACACCAGATAGACCGCGTGCCAGTCCATTACGCTCAGCAGTGAGCCGGTCAGAGGCCAGAAGAGCGTTGAGGCAAAACCCGCGATCAGGGTCAGATGGGTGATGCGCTTCTGCGCGTCCTGGCTACCCGCCTGGACGATAGCGGCAAACGCCGTCGCGTAGAGCACGGCGCTGGAGGCTACCTCCATGGCGACAAGGGCCGTGGCATAAGCGGGACCGTTGGACGAAAGCGCGGCGGCAGCAAGGGCAACCGCGGCTGCGACCGAGCCGAACGCCATGGTTCGTGCGGCACCGAACCGGTCGGCGAGATGCCCCGCCACCGGCGCCAGCAACCCTCCGGCGAGTAGGGCCACCGTCAGCGCGCCATAGACCGATTCGGGCGTCCAGCCGAATTCCTGCCCGATCTCGGGTGCGAGCACGCCGAAGGAATAGTAGAGGGTGCCGTAACCGATAATCTGGGTGATGCCCAAGGCCCAGATGGAGCGGGCCGGCAGGGGATCTTGCATGGGCGGTCTCCGGTCAGCAGCGATGCCGCGCCGAGGCAGGACATCATGACGCGTGTCCGCGTCCATCGGCAGGAAAAACCGCCCGGCGGAGCTATTTCGCCGTCGCCGCGACGGGCTGATTGGCGGCAAAGCGCTCGTCGAAGGCATAACCGGCACCGCGAACCGTCCGGATGGGGTCGCTTTCGCGGCCGCGATTGATGGCGCGGCGGAGGCGACCGATGTGAACGTCGACGGTGCGCTCGTCGACATAGACATCGTTGCCCCAGACGCCATCGAGAAGCTGCTCGCGGGAGTAGACGCGACCGGGGTGGCGCATCAGGTATTCCAGCAGGCGGTATTCGGTGGGCCCGAGGTGAACGTCCCGGTTAGCGCGGCGGACGCGATGGGTAGTGCGATCGAGCTCGAGATCGCCGACCTTGAGCGCGGCCGTGACAAGATTAGGATTGGCACGACGCAGCAGAGCGTGGATGCGGGCAGCCAGCTCCGGCACCGAGAAGGGCTTGACGACATAGTCGTCGGCCCCGGTGGCGAGGCCCCTGACGCGTTCCTCTTCCTCGCCGCGGGCGGTGAGCATGATGATCGGGATGCGAGAGGTTTCGTCACGGGCGCGCCAGCGGCGGCACAGCTCGATGCCCGATACCTCCGGCAGCATCCAGTCGAGCAGGATCAGGTCGGGGAGCTTTTCCTGCAAGGCGCGCTGCGCTTCTTCCCCTGTCTCGGCGGTGACGACCCGGAAGCCTTCGGCTTCGAGGTTGTAGCGCAGGAGGATAGCGATATCGCCTTCGTCTTCAACGACGAGGATGGTGGCGGGCATAGACGTGCTCCGTCTGTCGGCGGTCCGGACCGTGGCCTGGTCCGGAAACGCGAGATGGGTTTTTGTCTGCCACCTATCAGCCTGCCGGCCCGATAGGTGGTTCAGGCGGTGCGACTACGCCTTGATCTGGGTGCGCTGCAATTCCTGCACTTCGTTGGTCAGTTGCTTGCCGGTCTGCAGATAGTAGGCGCGCTCGGCAATGTTGGTGGCGTGGTCGCCGATGCGCTCCAGGCTCTTGGCGCAGAACAGCAGGTGGGTGCACGGTGTGATGTTGCGCGGGTCTTCCATCATATAGGTCAGGAGTTCGCGGAACAGCGAGGTGTGCATGGCGTCGACCTCGTCGTCGCGGTTGCACACCTCGATGGCGGCAGCCGAGTCACGGCTGGCATAGGCGTCGAGCGCGCCCTTGATCTGGCGCAGCACCAACGCCGTCATGTTCTTGACGCCGTTATAGAAGGTGGGCTGCAGGCTCATGCCTTCGAGCTTGAGCGAGCGGCGGGCCAGCTGCTTGGCCATGTCGCCGACGCGCTCGAGATCGGACGCCACATGGATGGCGGTGATGATGGCGCGCAGGTCCGAGGCCATAGGCTGGCGGCGCGCGATCATCGAAACCGCCATGTCGTCGATCCGGCGCTGCATGTCGTCGATGCGCTGGTCGGCGATGATGGTGAGGTCCGCCAGCTCGCGATCGAGCTTGAGCAGGGATTTGGTGCCATTTTCGATGGCGACTTCGACCTGGCCGCCCATCTCGGCGATCAGCTGGGCGAGGGCGGTCAGTTCATCGGTATAGGACTGGACGATGTGGTCGGCGCCGGTATTGGTGGCCATGAGTAGATCCTTTTCAATCCGTGCGCCGATCAGCCGATGCGGCCCATGATGTAATCCTGGGTCTGCTTGTTGACCGGATTGGTGAAGATGTCCTCGGTGACACCTTCCTCGATCAGGTTGCCCAGATGGAAGAAGGCGGTGCGCTGGCTGACGCGCGCCGCCTGCTGCATCGAGTGGGTGACGATGACGATTGTGTAGTTCTCGCGCAGTTCGTCGATCAGCTCTTCGATGATGGCGGTGGCGATCGGGTCGAGTGCCGAGCAGGGCTCGTCCATCAGGATGACCTCGGGGCCGACGGCGATGGCGCGAGCAATGCAGAGGCGCTGCTGCTGGCCGCCGGACAGCCCGGTGCCAGGCTCGTTCAGGCGATCCTTGACCTCTTCGAAGAGTCCGGCCTTGCGCAGCGAGGAGACGACGATCTCGTCCATGTCAGTCTTGGAGCGCGCCAGGCCATGGATCTTGGGGCCGTAGGCGACGTTCTCGTAGATCGACTTGGGGAAGGGATTGGGCTTCTGGAACACCATGCCGATGCGGGCGCGCAGTTCCACCACGTCGAGGGCGGGATCGTAGATATCCTCGCCATCGAGCTTGATCGTGCCGCCGACCTTGGCGCCCTCGATCGTGTCATTCATGCGGTTGATGCAGCGCAGGAAGGTTGACTTGCCACAGCCCGAGGGACCGATGAAGGAGGTGACGGCGCGATCGGGAATGTCGATGGAGATGCCGTGGAGCGCCTGTTTGGTACCGTAATGCACCGTCACATCGCGAGCGGTAAGACGGATGGGTCGCTCAAGGGCGTCTGTGGGGTTCATGGCGGTGTTCACTGATTGTTGGGTCATCTTAACCTTACCGGCCAGCATATCCATTTGAGACATCCTTGTATCCTGACGTTGCGATCAGGCGCGCTTTTCGAGGCGCGAGCGCAAGTAGATGGCGACGCCGTTGAGACAGATCATGACGAGCAGAAGCACCATGATCGCCGCGGCAGTCCGGGGTTCGAAGAAGTTGCGGTTTTCGTTGCCCTGCCAGAGATAAATCTGGACGGGCAGGGCAGTAGCCTGGTCGAAGGGCGTTACTGGCACGGCGGCCACGAAGGCCTTCATGCCGATCAGCAGCAGCGGCGCGGTTTCACCGAGAGCATGCGCGACACCCAGGATGGTGGCGGTCAGGATCGAAGGGAAAGTGACCGGCAGCACATGGTGGAACACCATCTGGGTCTTGGAGGCACCCATGCCGAGCGCGGCCTGGCGCAGGGCCGGGGAGACGCCGAGCAGCGCGCCGCGAGTGGCGATGATGATGGTGGGCAGCGTCATCAGGGTCAGCACCAGGCCGCCGACGATCGGCGCCGAGATGGGCAGGTGCATGTAGTTGATGAAGGCGGCAGCGCCGAGCAGGCCGAAGACGATGGAGGGGACGGCCGCAAGGTTGTTGATGTTGACTTCGATGAAGTCGGTAATGCGCGACTTTGGCGCGAATTCTTCCAGGTATATGGCCGAAGCCACCCCGATCGGCACGGCCAGGACGATGACGATCAGCATCATCCACAGCGTTCCGACAAAGGCGCCCAGCAGGCCGGCCGAAGCGGGCGCGGAACGACTGTCGACATTGGTGAAGATGGACCAGGCGAAGCCGTTGCTGATAGCGCCGCTGGCGACCATTTCGTCGATCAGGCTACGCGCCGGGGCAGAAAGCTGCTGCTGGGCATCGCCTAACGAGCGGTCGATATTGCCGCGAATCCAGTTGGCGGCATTGGCCGAGGCCAGGACGTCGACTTTGACAGTCTTGCCGAGCAAGGACGGGTCAGCAACGAACATCTCGCGGATTTCATGGCGGGCGTCGGTTTCCGCGATGGCCATCAATTCCTTGGAATCGATCTCGAAGCCGGCAGGAGCGGCCGCACGGAGGCTGGCCTCGACGACCTTGTTCCAGTTCAGCATGGCCAGATCGCGCTGCCACTTGAGATTGGCGGCCTGGAAATCGGCATCGGACTGGCCGGCGGCGCGGACCGGCGGCGCCTCGACGCCGATGATGGCCGGGTCGAAGCTGACCGACAGGTGCAGGTTGGCCTGCGTGAAGGCCGGGGCGCCCTTGCGGACGATATCGATGAAGAGCAAGGCGACGAAGCCGAGCGCCAGGATGATCGCGGCCAGGCCGAGACCCTTGAAAATACTCTCGCTGAGGTGGCGCCTCTGCAGGCCAGCGCGGATCAGCTTGGTGCGTTCGACGGAGGCCTGGTGGCCAGTGGAGAGCATGTCGGTCATGATTATTCGTACTGCTCCCGGAAGCGGCGGACGATGTAGAGGGCGAACACGTTGAGGCCGAGGGTGATGATGAAGAGCGTCAGCCCTAGCGCGAAGGCAACCAGCGACTGTGGGCCGGCAAAATCTGAGTCGCCCGTCAACTGGTTGACGATGGACACCGTGATGGTGGCCACGGGTTCAAAGGGGTTGCCGCGGAGCACCGGACTGTTGCCGGCTGCCAGCACCACGATCATGGTTTCGCCCACGGCGCGGCTGACGGCGAGCAGGAAGGCGCCGACAATGCCTGGAAGGGCTGCGGGAAGCAGAACGTTGCGGATGGTCTCGGACTTGGTGGCGCCCAGGCCATAAGCACCGTCGCGCAGGGTGCGCGGGACCTGGTTGAGAATGTCGTCGGAGAGGGACGACACAAAGGGGATGATCATGATGCCCATGACGATGCCGGCCGTAAGCGCGCTTGTCGCCTTGATGTCGAGGCCGAGAAAGCCACCCACGTCACGGAGAAACGGCCCGACCGTCACCAGCGCAAAGAAGCCGAAGACGATGGTGGGGATACCGGCCAGGATCTCGATGATCGGCTTGGCCACGGCGCGGAAGCTATGATGGGCGTACTGGCTGAGATAGATCGCCGCCATGAGGCCGACGGGAACGGCCACCAGCATGGCGATAAGCGTGATCATCAGCGTGCCGGCGAGGAGCGGCAGCAGCCCATACTGGCCATGTGCAGCGCCCCCAGTGGAGGAAAAGCTGGGGTTCCAGACCGTCCCGAAGAAGAAATCGAGTGGATGGATAAAGGTGAAGAACTTGTAGGCTTCACTGACCAGCGAGGCGACGATGCCCACCGTTGTGAGGATGGCAACTGCCGAACAGGCGAGTAGCGCGATATTGATGACGCGCTCTACCGCGTTGCGGGCGCGCAGGCGGGCGGTAATGCGACTGCGGGCGTAGAGCAGCGCCGCGATGCCAGCTACGGCCGCTGCGACGATGACAACCAGAAAGGTGATGAACTGGAACGAGCGCAGTGCATCGCCAGCGGTCTGTTCATAGGGCAGGATTTCGCCGGCGACCCCGTAGCCTGTCGCCAGGGACCTGATGCGGGCGATGGTGGCGTTGAGGCCGACCTGATCGAGCGACTGAAGGGTTTCGACCGGGATCTGGCTGACGATGAAATTGTGGGTGATGCCGTCGCCGAGCCAAGCCCAGAGGGCGATGATTACCAGCGCTGGAACCAGCGTCCAGATGGCGACGTAGGAGCCGTGATACTGGGGGCGGGAGTGGACCTTGACACCGTTGGCAGTGGCCAGGCCTCGGCTCCGCGACCAGCCGGACTGGTAGGCAAGGCCGAGCAGTACCAGCAGCAGGCCGGCAATGATCAGGGAATTCATCGTTATGCGCCCCCGCGAGAGAAAAGTGGGCCGCGCCTAGTGGCGCGGCCCGAACGTTTTTTACATCGCGCCAGCGGAGAAAGCGGCGAGAACCTCAGCAGTCTTTTCGGCCGGCTGCGGGATCAGGCCGGCGGCTTCGAGAGTACCACCAGCGCCCGACATCTGCTCGGACAGGAAGAACTGGACGTATTCTTCGATGCCGGGGATCACGCCGATATGCTGGCCCTTCACGTAGAAGAACAGCGGGCGGCTGACCGGGTACTCACCGGCAGCGACAGCTTCGGCCGACGGCACGACGCCGTTGACGGTGGCGACCTTGAGGGTGTCGGTGTTCGCCTCGTAGAACGACAGACCGAACACGCCGACGGTGTCGGTGTTCGAGGTCAGGCGAGCCAGCGTTTCGGTGTAATCGCCAGCGATCTCGACAACGACGTCCTGACGGAACGTGGAGCAAGCTGCGTCGAGCTCTTCTTCAGTCATCTCGGGCAGGCCAGCTTCTTCACAACCAGCTGCGGTGACCTTTTCCTCGAATACTTCTCGGGTGCCGTGGTTGGAGCCCGGGATGGCCAGGGCGATCGCCTGATCGGGAAGCGAAGCGTCGATTTCCGACCACTTGGTGTAGGGGTTGTCGACCATGGCGCCGTCAACCGGAACCTTGGCGGCAATGGCCTTGAACACTTGAACGGGGGTCAGGGCGAAGTCGGGGCCAGTGGCGGCGGAGGCGAAGACGATGCCGTCAAAGCCAAACTGGATTTCGCGGACGTCGGTCACGCCAGCGGCGGTGCAGGCTTCGAGTTCGCTGTCCTTGATCTGACGCGAAGCATTGGCGATGTCGATGGTGTTTTCGCCGACGCCTTCGCAGAATTGCTTCAGGCCGCCGCCGGTGCCGCCGGAGCCGACGACCGGGGTCTTGAACTCGGGGAACGCGGCGCCGAATTCTTCAGCCACGATCGAGGCGAAGGGCAGCACGGTGGACGAGCCGGCGACCTGGATGGTATCACGCGACTGGGCGAAAGCGGCTGGCGTGCCGAACGCTACAAGCGCGATCACGGCAGCACTGGCGAAAAGTGCAGACTTCATGGGATTTCCCTTCGGAATTCAGTTCAAACCTGGCTGGCCGTTCCGGCAGTTCATTCCCCGGTGCCGCCCTTTGACGAGGGGGACCATATGGGGGCCACGCGACAGTTTTATTGCGGTTGCGTGACGCGTTTATGACAGGCCAAGGCGCTGAATTTATTGTTGAATGCTTGGAACAATGAGAATCCGGACATGGTCCTGTGACATTCGAATGTGACAGGGGGCAGGACGAGTGCCGAGTCTCGCCTGACCTAGGCGAACGCCAACCTAGACCGCGATTGTGACAACCTTACCGGCTTCAAACCGACCTTGGCATGGACGACCGCCTGCATGGGCGGCGATGAGTTTTCTGCCCGCGGTCAATGGGACTTGCCGATCAGGCGGGAGCGCAGGGCGTTGGACAGGTTGTCGAACACGAAGACCACGATCAGGATTAGCAGCACCATATAGGCGACGTTTTCCCAATCCTGATTGGTCCGCATGGCCTCCAGAAGCTTGAGACCGATGCCGCCTGCCCCGACTGCGCCGATGATGGTAGCGCCGCGGATGTTGGCCTCCCAGAAATACAGCGTCTGCGACACCATTACCGGCGCGACTTGCGGAATAATGCCGTAGCGGTTGATGTCCACCGGGGAGGCGCCGACCGAGCGGATGCCTTCCCGCTGCTTGTCGTCAATGTTCTCGATAGCTTCTGAATAGAGCTTTCCGAAGGTCCCGGTGTCAGTCACGAAGATGGCGGCAATGCCGGCAAGCGGGCCAGGTCCAAAGCCGCGCGTGAAGACCAGCGCCCAGATCAGCATGTCGACGGAGCGGGTGAAGTCGAAGAAGCGCTTGGTGACCCAATTGGCCGGGCGCGAATTGGTGACGTTGCGCGCTGCGATGAAGGCCAGCGGGAAGGCCAGGATCGCGGCGAACAGGGTGCCGACAAAGGCCATGACGATGGTCTGCAGCAGCTTGTTCAGCACGTCGCCATGCTGCCACTCCGAATTGGTCAGGAACTCGTTCCAGGCCAGCGACAGGTTGGATTGGTCGGGCTCGATCTGCGGGCCTGCGGTCACGCTCGTCCACAGTTCGGGCAGGCCCATGCCCCAGAAGGGGGAGGTGGTGTCGAACCAGAAATTCTCCCAGCCGAGGAAGCGGCGGCGGACCAATACCTGGGTGGCGCGGATTTCGGCGCTACCGGCAAAGCCGTAATCGACCGTGACACGCCCATTCTTCTCGCTCATCGCTGTCGGGGCATTGTCGGGCAGGATGGCCGCCGCATTGGCGAAGGCGATATCGTAGGGGACATTGGCGAGCACGGCGACGACGCCCGAAGTGGCGATCTCGATGCGATTGGCCGGCGAGCCGAAGGTCACTTCCTCGCGCCCGTCGGGCAGTGTGGTCATCCAGTCCGGATCGGGATTCTCGCCGAGCGGGGAGAAGCGCTGGTGCTCGATTTCCAGCGAACCATCCGGCTGGAAGCGATAGCGCGGCTGAGCCTCCCAGCTGATCCAATCGGCCATGTAGACGCTGGCGCGCTCCCATTTGCCTTCGGCCAGGGTGCGGCCGATGTCGAAGAAGTTCCAGCCGTAGACAAGGTAGGCAAGTGCGCCAACGAGCAGCATGAGGCCGCCCCAGCGCTTGAAAAGCCCGGGATTGAACAGATCGGGGTGGGACTTGCGGAGACGGGTCCGGTCGGCGGTGGTCAGGGCGATGGCGGGCATGACTGGCTCCTAAGCACCGAACTGGAAGGCGGCGTTGCCGACCAAGCGTCGGCGCAACCAGCCAGAGAGCTGGTCGATGGCCACAATGGTCAGGAACAGCAGGATGACGATGGCGTAGGTCTTGGCTGCGTGGTCGCGGCCGATCGACTGGCGGAACACTTCGCCGATGCCACCGCCGCCTACTGCACCAATAATGGTGGAGGCGCGCACATTGATCTCGGTGCGCAGCAGGAAATAAGAGACGAAGTTCGGCATGACCTGCGGGACGATGGCGAAGCGCACGCGCTCGAACCAGTTGGCGCCGACCGCGCGCAGACCGTCGTCCGGCTTCATGTCGGCGTTTTCGACCACTTCGAAGAACATCTTGCCCAGGGCGCCGACGGTATGCACCGAGACCGCGAAAATCGCTGCGATAGGGCCCAGGGAAAGTACCGCGGCCAGCATCCCGGCGAGCACGATCTCCGGAAATGCCCGCATCAGTTCAAGCAGGCGCCGCACAACCCAGCGCAGCGGTGCTGCGACCCCCAGATTGGATGCGGCCACAAAACACAGCAGGAATGCGAACAGGCCGCCGATCAGCGTCGACATGAAGGCGATGTTGACGGTCACCAGCATCTCGAAAAAGTATTCGGGAATGTAGAAGGCCGTGCCGAAGAGGTAGTGCCGACCCACTTCGTAGTCGTATTTGAACGAGCCATCGGCATAGGGCGAGGGGATGTCGAACATCGCCCGCACGATCTCGAACGGATCGTCGGGCACGAAGTTCTTGATGAAGTCTAACAGATAGGGGAGCCGCTCGAGGAACTTGCCCGAGCTGGCATTGTTAGCGAACAGCAGCGCCAGCACCAGCACCACGGCCACGCCGGCTACGGCCAGCAGCGAATAGACGCGGCGCGTCACCAGCAATTGGCGGTAGTGCCGGTGAATGGTCTGGGTCGCCGCGCTGAGGCCCGCCCCGCCGCTTGTCATGTCCGCCATGCTGATCTCCAGATGGAGTCGGCCGGGCCCATGGTGGGGTCCGGCCGACATTATGGTTGGCTTAGCCGCCGATGGTCGCCTTACGCGCGGCGATGATGGCGTCGTAGAAGGTGGCGTCGACTTCTACATAGCCGTTGTAGTCACCGGCCTGAGCAGCGCGGAAGCACTCGTAATTGGTTTCCGGCAGGGCCTTGAGGAAGGCTTCGATCTTGTCCTTGGTCTCCTGGTCGAGCGTCGAACGCAGCACGATCGGGCCGTTCGGGATCAGTGGCGACTTCCACAGCTCGACGACGTCTTCCATGTCGAGCATGCCCTTGTCGACCATCGAGCGGATGTTGCCCGAGGAGTAGCCCTCGGAGAATTCACCGACGCCCGAACCCCAGGTCACGCCAGCATCGAACTGGCCGTCCAGCACGGCTAGAACCAGGTTCTCATGGCCGCCGCCAAAGCCGGTTTCCGAGAAGTATTCTTCGACCGGCATCTTGACGTCGTTTGGCAGCGCCACAACCGGCACCAGGTAGCCCGAGGTGGAATCCGGATCGGCGAAGCCGAGCTTCTTGCCCTTCATATCGTCGAGCGTCGTGATGCCGCTGTCCTTGCGGGCCAGCATAATCGAGTAGTAGCCGGTCGCGCCGTCGGTCTGTTCGGTGGTCAGGATCGGCTCGACTGCAGCGGGATCCTGCAGGTAGATCGCTGCATAGGCCGAAGCGCCCAGCTCGGCATAGTCGAGCGTGCCGCCCAGCAGGCCCTGGATCACGCCGTTATAGTCGGCGGCAGGGAACAGCTGCACGTCGGAAAAGCCTAGCTCGGCCTTCATCAGGTCAACCAGGCACTGATTGTCACGCAGGCGGTCGGCTTCGTTTTCGCCGCCGAGCAGGCCGATGCGCAGGACATTGTCCTGGGCGAAGACGCCGGTGGTCATGGCTGCGGCGGCGACGCCGGCGAGCAGGATGGTACGGATCGCAGTCATGGAAATCTCCTTTGGTGACGCGAGATGTCGGCAGACTGCCGCCGCCGTGGCGGTCAGGCAGCTGCGGAACGCTGGGAACTCAGACGGCCTGGGTCGTGACGACCGGCGGGGTGATAGGCGCGATCGAGGTCGAGGTCATGGCCTCGGAGAAAGCTTCCTTGAGCCCGTCGGCGCCGTAGATCGCGCGGGCGACGTCGGTGGTCAGCTCGGCGGGCGTGCCGTCGAAAACGACCTTCCCGGCCGCCATGCCGATGATGCGCTCGCAATAGGCGCGCGCGGTATCAAGCGTGTGCAGATTGGTGATGACGGTGATGCCATCGGCATTGATGTCACGCAGGCTGTCCATGACGATCTGCGCGTTGCGCGGGTCGAGGCTTGCGATGGGCTCGTCGGCCAGGATCATCTTGGGGTTCTGCATCAGGGCCCGGGCAATCGCCACGCGCTGCTGCTGGCCGCCGGACAGGGTCTGTGCCCACTGCATCGCCGTGGAAGCGATATCGAGCCTCTCCAACGCCTTGAGCGCCAGCATCTGCTCATCGACCGAAAACAGCTGCAGCAGGTTGAGCACCGGGTTGCGACCATTGAGGCCGCCGAGCATCACATTGGTGATGACGTCGAGGCGCGGCACCAGGTTGAACTGCTGGAAGATCATGGCGCAGTCGCGCTGCCAATTGCGCAAGGCCTGCCCGCGCAGCTCCGAAGTGCGCACGCCGTCATGCTCGATATAGCCGGATGACACATCGGCCAGGCGATTGATCATGCGCAGCAGCGTGGACTTGCCCGCGCCGGAGCGGCCGATGATGCCGACCATCTGCCCCTGGGGGATTTCGATGGTCACATCGCTTACGGCGAGCTTGGTGCCGAACCGTCGAGAGACACTGGCTATCTTAAGCATCGCCACCCCTATCCAAAGTGGTGGCATGGGTAAGGCTGGCGGATGACGCTATGACAACGGGGTCGTGACGGTTTCGTGACCGTCCACGGGATAGCGAAAGCCCCGCTCAGCGGGCCGTTTCCGGCCGATCGAGAATGGGCCGGCAGTGGAGTGCCGGGTTGCGATCAGTCCCAGGCGGGGGCGCTGGCCGGATCGATGCGACGGGCGCCGCGATCGACGGAAGCGATGATCGCCATGTCATCAGGCGTCAGCACGACCTGCTGGGCGGCAAAGTTGCTGGCGAGGCGGTCGGGTCGGCTGGAGGCCGGAATGGCGGCGAGGCCGCGAGCGAGCGCAAAGGCGATGGCCAGCTGTTCGACGGTGCAGCCCTTGGCTGCGGCCAGGGGTTCCAGCACCGGATCGCCGCTGAGGGCGCCATGGGCGATGGGCTGGTAGGCCGTTACCGGAATACCAGCGGCGTCGCAAAAGTCGACCAGCTTCCGGTTCTGCAGGTAGGGATGGCACTCGACCTGATTGTTGGCGATGGGCACGTCGCCCAGGATGGCGCGGGAGCGCTGCAGCAGGCCGATGGTGAAGTTGGAAACCCCGATGGTGCGGGTCAGGCCGAGCGCCTGCGCCTCGGCGAGCTGCTCGATATAGGTCGCCAGCGGCACCTGCTCATGCGGGGAAGGCCAGTGGATGAGGGTCAGATCGACATAGTCCATGGCCAGGGTGTCGAGGCTTTTGCGCAGGGACGGAACCAGTTTTCCTGCACCGAAATAGGGCACGTCAATCTTGGTCGTTACAAACACTTCGTCGCGCTGGAGGCCAGACCGCCGCAGTGCCTCGCCGCATTCGCGCTCGGTGTCGTAGCTCTGTGCGGTATCGAGGTGGCGGTAGCCGATTTCGAGGGCGGCGAGAATGGCGTCAATGCCTTGGGCGCCGCGGCGACCGTAGGTGCCCAGCCCCATCAGGGGCATGCCATATTGATTGCGCTGCATGTGGGGCTCCATCGGAATCGGTGAGCCCAACATTAGGTTAGCGCTAATACAAAAGGCAAGCTCAGCGCAGCAACGGGCGCACTTCAGCCTGCACCTTGCGCATCAGGGGCAGGAAATTGGCGATCATGTGCGAGGTTGAGGCGCGGGCAGACTGGGCGCCGATATTGAGCGCAGCGACGGTGTGGCCTTGCGCATTAAACAGCGGCACGGCGATGGAGCAGAGACCCAGTTCGAGCTCTTCGTCGATGACGGCAAAGCCCTGCGCGGCGACCACCGCCAGTTCAGTGGTGATCGAGGGCAAGTCGGCCTTGGTCTTGGCCGTATAGGCAATGAGTTCGGAGCGGTTGAGCACCTCGCGCGCCGCGGCGGGTGGCAACGCCGCCAGCAGAATGCGGCCCATCGACGTGCAATAGGCAGGCAGGCGCGCACCGGCACCCAGATTGATCGACATTACCCGGCGATAGGAAGCGCGGGCTATGTAGAGGATCTCGGTATTGTCGAGTACGGCCGCCGACGAGCTCTCATTGATCTGGCCGGAAAGCTCTTCGAGGAAAGGCTGGATCAACCGCGGCAAGGGCGTCGCCGCCAGATAGGAGTGTCCCAGATTGAGCACGCGCGGCGTCAGGCGGAAAAACTTGCCGTCATAGCTGGCATAGCCAAGATGGACGAGCGTCAGCAGGCACCGGCGGGCGGTCGCCCGTTCGAGGCCGGTGCGGTTGGCGACGTCGGTAATCGACTGGCTGGCATGCTCCTCATCGAAGCACTCGATGACGGCGAGGCCCTTGACCAGACCGTTGATAATGTCGCCTTCGCGCATGAGCGGCTCCGGTCACTTGGGTTTGCGGTGTCATAGCACGGGCGATCTGCGAACAAACAGCGTTATGCGCACGTCGGCTGGTTCGCCCCAGTCCCGCTCCATTGTCGGTGCCAGAGCCGACCGCATAACGGTCCGGCTCCGTTTGCCCACTTTCCTCTTGCCAGCCGGCGAGACCCTGTTAACGCGCGAAGCGGGGGCCTATAGCTCAATGGCTAGAGCCGACCGCTCATAACGGTCTGGTTCCAAATTCGAGTCCTGGTGGGCCCACCAATGAATGCAATGGATAGCGGTGTGCCTGCTGGCCCATTTTTCCTTAGGGCCCGGTTTATGGTCCGGCGATACGCTTGTTTTCGGAGGGAAACAGTACCAACATCCTCGATCCACACGTAGACGAGAGCCGGATTGAACTGGTCGAATTTCGAGGGCCCTCCACCGCACGCCGATGACCGCACGTTGGATGCAGCGGCAGAGGTCAGCCGACAATCAAGAAATGGCCGCAAGGGGGCCGGCAGCGGCCTGACAGCTTCTGGCGTTCGCCACGCGATAGCGGACATAGAAAGTGGACCCGAACCACCCGGCCATGAATAAGCGCCGTCCGCCGGCTAGATCGGGCAATGTCTGCAGCCACGCGTCGATGGAGAGCTTCATAGGCAAAGATCGACGCACTGTCCGCAAGTCGCGCCAGGATAACGCCAATCTGATGTGTTCGACAGCGCGCTTTCACGGCCCCAGGCGCCGACGCTCGACACTGGGCCATCTCGGTTCCGCGGAACACTGAGAGCAAGCTAAGCTAGCCTAACTTCACCCATCGAACGGGCAGCGGCTCACACTGCCTTGCGCACAAGAACGTCTCCAGGCACCTCGACATCATGAACTTGACAACCCGCTTGGCCATATCGAAGCTCATGGCGGCAATCTGCTGGCGGATGGCTCCTTTCTCGGGTTGCCTGACAGCAAACCCATTTTGGCCCTCAAATGCCGGGAGCGGGAGCCATCTACCTCGTCTGCTT
>JAKFDU010000115.1:0-17793 GCA_036675975.1 Devosia sp.
CACCGGTGCCGACAATGTCGATGGCATTGTCAGGGGCCGCCACGGGGATCATCTGCTCGCGCATGATCGATACCGCCGCCGCGATCTCGACGACGGTCTCACCCTTGACGCGCATGCCCATGAGGAACGCGCCGATCTGGCTGGGGGTGGCCTCGCCGGCCATGATGATGCGCATCACGCCGCGCATCTCTTCGCCGGTCAGATCCTTGCGGTCGGCAATCTTGTGGAGCGCTGCCTTGATATCCATTACGCGGCCCGTTCCTGGTTGAAATCGCGGGCCAGGTTCAAGAAGTTCTGCAGCAGGGCGTGGCCGTTTTCCGAGGCAATGCTCTCGGGGTGGAACTGCACGCCGTGCACCGGCAGCGACTTGTGCTGCATGCCCATGATCAGGCCGTCATCGGTGGTGGCCGTGACTTCGAGCGAGGAGGGCAGGGTGTCCTGCTTGACGATCAGCGAGTGATAACGCGTCGCCTCGAAGTCGTTGTTGAGGCCGCGGAACAGGCCCTTGCCGGTGTGGTGGATCTTGGAGGTCTTGCCATGCACCAGATGCGGCGCGCGGATCACGTCGCCGCCCATGGCCTGGCCGATGGCCTGGTGGCCCAGGCAGACCCCGAGGATCGGTGTTTCGGCCTTGAAACGGTCGATCAGGGCGAGGCAGATACCGGCTTCATTGGGCGTGCAGGGGCCGGGCGACAGCACGATTGCTTCCGGCGCCATGGCGGCGATTTCGTCGAGGGTGATCTTGTCGTTGCGCACGACGGTGATGTCGGCGCCAAGCTCGCCCAGGAAATGGACGAGGTTGTAGGTAAAGCTGTCGTAGTTATCGATGACGAGAGTGCGGGTCATTTGGCTCGGTCCTCAGTGGGTTGTTTCTAACCACCGGGTCATTCCCGCGAAAGCGGGAACCCCTGTTTCAGAACCAGCCCCGCCATCGCAAAACGGAGGCGCCCGCTTTCGCGGGGATGACACCGTTGGTGTAGAAAGTAGGTGTCATTGCCCGATCCTCGCCTCGCCAGCATAGCGTAGCGCTTCCTCGGCGGCGCTGAAAAGGGCGCGGGCCTTGTTTTCGCATTCGAGCTGCTCGAGTTCGGGCTTGCTGTCGGCGACGATGCCGGCGCCGGACTGCACATAGAGCTTGCCGTCCTTGAGGATGGCAGTGCGCAGCACGATGCAGGTGTCCATGGTGCCGTCGGCGCTGAAATAGCCGACGCAGCCGCCGTAGATGCCGCGCCGCGATTTCTCCAGCTCGTCGATGATCTCCATGGCGCGAACTTTGGGCGCGCCCGAAACGGTGCCCGCCGGGAAGCCGGCCGACAGCGCATCGACGAAGTCGTATTTCGGGTCGAGCACGCCGACGACGTTCGAAACGATGTGCATCACATGCGAATAGTATTCGAGGAAGAATTTGTCGGTGACCTTGACCGTGCCGGTCTTGGCAACCCGCCCGACGTCATTGCGCCCCAGGTCGAGCAGCATCAGGTGTTCGGCCAGTTCCTTGGGGTCGGCCAATAGCTCCGCCGCCAGTTCCTGGTCGCGCGTCGGGGTCGAGCCGCGCTTGCGGGTCCCGGCGATCGGGCGGATGGTCACCTCTCCGTCCTGTACCCGCACCAGGATTTCCGGACTTGAACCGGCGACAGCGAAGTCGCCGAAGTCGAGGAAATACATGTAGGGGCTGGGATTGGTTCGGCGCAGGGCGCGATAGAGCGCCGTCGGGGGCAGGGTGAACTCAGCCTCGAAGCGCTGGCTCAGCACCACCTGGAAGATATCCCCGGCGGTGATGTAGTCCTTGGCCTTGGCCACCATGGCAAAATACTCGTCTTTCGACGTGTTGCTGGTGACGGCGATGGATTCGAGATCGGGCAAAGCCGGCGTCGGCGGCAGCGCGCGTCCGAGACGTGCGATGGCGTCGTCGATGCGGGCCTCGGCCGCCTCATAGGCCTGCCGCGCAGAAACACCCATCCGGACATAGACCGGTGCCGTCAGATAGAGCTCATCTTTCAGCGTATCGAAGATGGCCAGCAGCGAAGGCCGCATCAGGATGGATTCAGGCGTCCTGAGGTGATCCGGATTGCTGTTGGGCAACACTTCCATGTAGCGGACCATCTCATAGCCGAGGAAGCCGTAGATACCCGCCGATTGTGGCGGCAAGCCCGCTGGTACGTCGATCTTGCTGTCGGCAACCAGGTGGCGCAGCGCGTCGAGCGGCAGGTCGGGCAGGGGCTCGAAACTGGTCTCGTCGATCTGGGCGGCGCGGTTGATCGATGCCTGGCCGGCCTCGACCTTGAGGATCACGTCGGGCTGGCTGCCGATGATGGAGTAGCGGCCGCGCGTTGTCCCATCCTGGACGGATTCGAGCAGGAAGGTGTTCTTCCGGCCCTGTGCCAGCTTCAGATAGGTCCCGACAGGTGTCTCGAGGTCCGCCACGATGCGACGCCAGACGATCTGCGACTTTCCAGCATCGTATTGCTCGGAGAAGCGCTGATAGAAGTCGTCGCCCATCGTTGTCGTGTCCAGTTGGGGTGAGGTCCGGCCTGCCGATCAGAGGCCGGTATTGGTGGCCAGCACCTGATCCAGGGTCTGCCGGTTGATGACCATGCGCGCGTCGTCCCGTACCGCGGTGACGAAATCGCCATAGATCCCGACGCGCGCCTCGTTTTCGAGCGTGGCGCTGGCCGATGCTTCGAGCGGTGCTGCAGGCTCGGTCAGGTCGGTCACCTGGAAGACGATGAATTCGCCCGACTGGCTGACGGCTGAACCGTGATGGCTGGCATCGCCGGCAAAGGCAGCCGAAGCCACTGCGCCATCGATGGTGCCATCCTCGGAGCCGAAGCGGGTGAAGGGGGCGCTGAGCTGGGGGAAGACGTTATAGGCGGCCGCGACATCTGCCAGCGCTTCGCCATTGTCGAGCCGCTTCACCGCGTCCGCCTGGGCTGCGAGGATCGCGTTGTTGACGCGCTCGTTGGTCATCGTCGCGGCCAACTGTTCGCGCACTTCATCCAGGGTCTGGTCGCGTGCCGGCTCGATGGCCGTGAGGTCAAACCAGAGGTTGCCGTTGCCGGCCAGCGGAATGGCGGCGGTGAGGGCACCCTGTTCGGCCTTGAAGATGGCCTGGGTGACGCGCGGACCGTCTTCGGTTGCGAGGTCCGGGATAACAGTCAGTTCGGCGCCGCTGGCGGTCACATCGGCCTCGTAGAGGTCGAGGCCATAGCGTCCGGCGATCTCGGTCAGCGGCTTGAAAGCGGCGCGCAACTCCTCGATCTCGTCCTGCACGTCGGCGATGTCGTTGCGGGCCTCAGCCTGCGCCAGGGTGTTGGCGATCTGATCACGCACGTCCGCCAGATCAGGAACACCGCCGGCCTCAATGGCCGAAACGTGGACCGCGCGCTTGCCGGCGACGCCGTCGATCACGACGAAGGCGCCTTCCGCCAGCCCGAAGGCGGCCGCGGCCAGGCCCGCGTCGGTGACGTCAGCCTGAGCCAGTGTGCCGAGATCGGTGGCAGTCAGCCCTGCATTGGTGAGCAACGTCTCGAACGGGGTTCCGGCAGCAAGGCCTGCCTCGAAGGCGGTGACCTGCTCGGCATTGAGCACGACCTGCTGGATGGTGCGGCGCTCGGCCTTGGTTAGCGTGGCCTTGGTGCGCTCGTATTCGGCGGCGATCGCGTCCTCGGAAATCGCGGCGACCCTGCTCGCGGCGAGGTCAGCCACCGACAGGCGCAGCATCTGCACCTTGCGGGTTTCGACCGTGCGGAACTCCGCCTGATGCTCGGTGAGGTAAGCAGCGAGCTCTGCTTCGGTCGGCGCGGCCGGGGTCTCGATATTGGTCTCCCCGAGCGTGAAATATTCGATAGTGCGCTGGTCAGCCACGTAGCGGTTGATCAGGCTTGCCGCTGCCTCGGGCAGCTTGGTGTCGCCGAACAGGCTCAGGATCAGTTGCTGGCGCCGTGCAGCGTCGCTCTGGTCCTCGAAATACTCGGCCTCGGTCAGGCCGCTCATCTGCAGCACCTGCCGGAAGCTGTCCGGGCTGAAGGCGCCCAGTGCGTTCTGGAAGGACGGGTCTTCGCGCAGCATCTCGCTCAGCTTGGTTTGCGACACGCCAAGGCCGAAGCCGTTGGCCAACTGGTCGAGCGCCGCATCCTGCGCCAGGTTCTGCAGCACCATCGAGGGGATGCCGAGGCTGACGGCATCCTGCGCAGTGGGCATCGACCCGAGCTGCTGTGCCACCTGGTTCAGCTGGCTCTGATAGGCGCGCAAGAACTCGCGAGAGTTGATTTCCTCGTCGCCGACGCGAGCGACGGTATTGCTGCCCAGATCGGTGATCACATTGTTGATGCCGAAGCCGGCCAGGCCTACCAGAAGACAGGCGCCCATAATCTTGCCGGGCCAGGATTTTGCAAAAACACGCAAACTATCGAGCATCTGAGACGTTCCAGTTGGGCAACATGAGGCTTTACCGCGCCAGCGGGAGGGCACTAGTAATCCATTTTGACAGCCGGGGTTAGGGCAATCCTTTGCCCGGTGCAAGAGGCAGCAGGAGCAAAGAGTGACAACGACAATAACGCCGCTGATCGCCGGGAACTGGAAAATGAACGGCATGAGGGCGTCGCTCGACGAGCTGACGACCCTGGCAGGCATCATGACGACGGGCGATGCACCCCGCGCTGTGGTCGTCATCTGCCCGCCCGCGACCATCCTTGCCGCCGTGGCCCGACAGGGCGCCTCCAGCGGCATCCTGGCCGGCGGCCAGGACTGCCACCCGAGCGCCTCAGGGCCGCATACCGGCGACATCGCGGCCGGGATGCTGGCGGATGCCGGCGCCCAGTATGTAATCGTTGGCCATTCCGAGCGCCGCGCCGCCTATGGGGAAACCGATGATCTGGTGCGCGCCAAGGCCGAAGCCGCCATGGGCGCCGGCCTCAAGCCCATCATCTGCGTCGGCGAGACCGAGGCCGAACGCGACAGCGGCAATGCCGAAGCCGTGGTGGCGAGCCAGCTTGCCGGGTCCGTTCCCGACGCGGCAGGCCAACACGATGTGGTTGTTGCCTACGAGCCGGTCTGGGCCATCGGCACGGGTCGCACTCCCAGTAATGACGAGATCGCCCAGATGCATGGTGCGATCCGTCGCCTACTGGTCGATCGTTTCGGCGAGCGGGGCAACAAGGTGCAGATCCTCTATGGCGGCTCGCTCAAGCCGCAGAACGCTCGCGAAATCCTGGCCCTCGACAACGTCAATGGCGGCCTCGTCGGCGGCGCCAGCCTCTTGGCAAAGGACTTCGCGACTATTATCTCCGCCGTATAAGCGTGCATGCGCTGGAGGTAGGCCGGAAAATCCGCGCCACCTCTGGCGTTTGCAGCGCGAGGCGTGTAAGACGCCGCATCTTTTGCTTAGACCTATAGACTGAGACACAATGGCGAACGTCCTGATTGTGGCCTACTTGCTGATCGTCCTGGCGCTGATTGCAGTCATCCTGCTGCAGCGCTCTGAGGGCGGCGCTCTGGGCATTGGCGGTGGTGGTGGCGGCCTTATGACCGCGCGCGGCTCGGCCAACCTGCTCACCCGCACGACGGCGATTCTGGCGACACTGTTTTTCGCCACAGCGATCGGCCTCACCATTCTTTCGGAACTTGATCGCAGCACGTCGGGAATTCTCGAAGGCGCGACCACGACCGAGGATGGCGAGTCGCCGACCAATGTTCTCGATGCACTGAACGCGCTGCAGCCTGAGGCTCCTGTCTCTGATCTGCCGGTTCCTGTTACCGAAACGGCTCCGGCTGTCACCGACACCGCGCCTGCGGCCGAGACGGCGCCTGCCGCAACCCCGGAAGCGTCCACCGAACTGCCGGTGCCCGAGGCTCCGGCGGAGACGCCGACCGAAGCGCCGGCCGCTCCGGCGACCAACTGACGAGACCAAAGAGGGGGATGGAAACATCCCCTTCTTCTTTTTGTGTAGAGCGGCCTGCCAGCTCTACGAATCGACGCTGATGTGATTAAGGTGAACGCCCATGGCTCGGTACGTATTCATCACCGGAGGCGTGGTCTCCTCATTGGGTAAAGGTCTTGCATCAGCGGCGCTTGGCGCCGTGCTGCAAGCGCGCGGCTACAAGGTCCGCCTGAGGAAACTCGATCCCTATCTCAACATCGATCCGGGCACCATGTCGCCTACCCAGCACGGCGAAGTGTTCGTTACCGATGACGGCGCCGAGACGGACCTGGATTTGGGGCACTACGAGCGCTTCACCGGCCGTGCCGCGACCAAGCGCGACAACATCACTACCGGCCGCATCTATTCGGACATCCTGGCCAAGGAGCGGCGCGGCGAATATCTGGGCGCCACCGTGCAGGTCATTCCGCATGTGACCGACGCCATCAAGAATTTCGTCATCGAGGGCAATGACGAGTTCGACTTCGTGCTGGTCGAAATCGGCGGCACGGTCGGCGATATTGAGGGCCTGCCATTCTTCGAGGCGATCCGCCAGTTGGGCAACGATCTGCCGCGCGGCGACACCTGCTACCTGCATCTGACGCTGATGCCCTACATTCCCTCCGCCGGCGAGCTCAAGACCAAGCCAACCCAGCACTCGGTCAAGGAGCTCCGCTCCATCGGCATCGCGCCCGATATCCTGCTTGTGCGCTGCGACCGTCCGATCCCTGAGGGCGAGAAGAAGAAGCTCAGCCTCTTCTGTAACGTCCGCGAAAGCGCCGTCATCCAGGGCCTCGACGTCGGCTCGATCTACGATGTGCCGCTGGCCTATCACAAGGAAGGGCTGGATCGCGAAGTCCTGGCTGCCTTCGGCATCAAGGACGCGCCCGAGCCGGACCTGACGGCCTGGCAGGACGTATCGACCCGCCTGCACAACCCCGAAGGCGAGGTCAACATCGCCATCGTCGGCAAATACACTGGCCTCAAGGACGCCTACAAATCGCTGTCCGAAGCCCTCACCCATGGCGGCATCGCCAACAAGGTCAAAGTCAACCTGCAGTGGATCGATTCTGAGGTTTTCGAGCGCGACGACCCGGCGCCCTATCTCGAACACGTCCACGGCATCTTGGTGCCCGGGGGCTTTGGCGAGCGTGGCTCGGCCGGAAAGATCGAGGCTGCCCGCTTCGCCCGTGTTAAGGACGTGCCCTATTTCGGCATCTGCTTCGGCATGCAGATGGCCTGCGTTGAGGCGGCCCGCAACACGGCTGGCATCAAGAATGCCTCGTCCACCGAGTTCGGCCCGACCAAGGAGCCGATCGTCGGCATGATGACGGAATGGGTGAAGGGCAACGACACCGAGAAGCGCGGCGCCGAAGGCGACCTCGGCGGCACCATGCGCCTGGGTGCCTATCCGGCCCAGCTCACTCGTGGTTCCCGTGTCGCCGATATCTACGGCACGACCCGCATCTCCGAGCGCCACCGTCACCGCTACGAAGTGAACATGGACTACCGCAAGCTGCTCGAAAAGAATGGCCTGCTGTTCTCCGGCGTTTCGCCCGATGGCAAGCTGCCTGAAATCGTCGAGCGTACCGATCACCCGTGGTTCATCGGCGTGCAGTTCCACCCGGAACTGAAATCCAAGCCCTTCGAGCCTCACCCCTTGTTTGCGAGCTTCATCGCCGCAGCCATGGAACAGAGCCGGCTGGTCTGATGGAAATCCGGACGGAGCGTCTGGTGCTCAGGCGCCCGCGTGTGGATGATCTCGACGCGATGTTCGAGATCATGTCGAACCCGGCTGCCATGCGTTATTGGTCGACGCTGCCCCACGCCGACAGGGACGTCACCCGGCCGTGGCTCGACAAGAAGATTGCCCGCAATGCCGACGGCGGTGAGGATTACTTCATCGAACTCGACGGTCGCGTGATCGGCGAGGTCGGGGCAGGGCGCCTGCCCGACTTCGGCTTCATGATCCACCCCGATTTCTGGGGCCGGGGCTTCGCCACCGAGGCCTCGATCGCCTTCATCGCGTACGCATTCCGTAACACTGCGGCTACCGAATTGCTGGCCGATGTCGATCCGCGCAACGTTGCGTCGCTGCGGGTTCTTGACCGCCTCGGCTTCGCCGAGACCGGCCGGGCCGAACGGACATTCCTCCTCGGCGACGAATGGTGCGACAGCGTTTACCTGGCGCTGCCTCGTCCGGCCTGATCTTCCGTTCAAGACGACCCTTCTGCTAGGCTGCCGGCAGCGGCGAGACATGTATCAGGGAAAAGCCATGGCCGAGATCATCAACCTCAAGAACGTCCGCAAGCAGAGGGCCCGCGCCGACAAGGAGGCGCAGGCCGGCCAAAACCGCGTGTTCTTCGGCCGCACCAAGGCCGAAAAACAGAAGCAGGCAGCGGAAAAGGTCCTGGCCGAGCGACGCATCGACGGCCACAAGAAAGACGAGCCGAAATGAGCAAGATTGTCGTCATCGGGGCCACCGGCCATATCGGGACCTATTTGATACCCCGCCTGGTCATGGCCGGGCATGCGGTGACCTCGGTGAGCCGCGGTGTTGCCAAGCCGTATCAGCAAAGCCCGGTGTGGAAGCATGTCACCTCGGTTGTGCTTGATCGCGAAGCCGAGGAAGCAAACGGGCAATTCGGCAATGCCGTTGCCGCGCTGGGCGCCGATATCGTCATCGATCTCATCTGCTTCACCGAGGCCAGCAATACGCAACTCGCCGATGCCCTGCACGGGCGCGTGGGCCATTTCATTCACATCGGCACGATCTGGACGCACGGTACCTCCGCGGTCGTGCCGACCCCGGAATCAGCGGCCAAGTATCCCTTCGGAGACTACGGCGTCGCCAAGGCCGCCATCGAGGCTGACCTGCTCTCCCGTGCCCGGCTACGCGGTTTCCCCGCCACCATCGTTCACCCGGGCCACATCGTCGGTCCGGGCTGGGCGCCGCTCAATCCGGCCGGGCATTTCAACCCTGCCGTGTTCAGCACGATAGCCCGCGGCGATACGCTGGCCTTGCCGAATTTTGGGCTCGAAACGGTGCATCACGTGCATGCCGACGACGTGGCTCAGGTGATCGTCCGCGCTATCGACAATCGATCCGCCGCCGTGGGCGAGAGCTTCCATGCGGTCTCGGACGCCGCAGTGACACTGCGCGGCTATGCCGAAGCCATGTATCGCTGGTTTGGTCTTGAGCCGAGGCTCAGCTTTGCCGGCTTCGATGAATGGGCGAAGTCGCAGGACGCCAACGAGGCCAGGGCCACCTGGGAACACGTCTTCCGCTCGCCCAACTGTTCCATCGACAAGGGCCGTCGGCTGCTGGGCTACGCGCCGCGCTACACGTCACTCGAGGCCGTGCAGGAGGCGGTTACCTGGCTCATCGCCGATGGCCAGGTGCAGGCTCCCGCCTAACCTCCCCCGGAAGGGGAGAGGGACTGCATCGTGCTCGGCCAAACATCCCGCCAAATCCACAGTGCTCCTCCCCCCTTCAGGGGGGGAGGCTGGGTGGGGCTTCTACCAGTTCACCTGGCAAACGCCGCCCTTGGCGCCGAACTGCATGCTGTTTTCCGTGTACTGGAAGATCTCCAGCTTCACGCCATTGGGATCCTTGGTCCAGGCCTGCCACGTGCCGTCGACGCCCAGCTTCTTGTCGGTGATATCGACGCCCTTGCTGCGCACATGCGCCAGCAGCCCATCGAGATCCTCGGTTTCGAGGCAGATGTGGTTGATCTGGTTGGTCTCATCAAAGCTGGAATCCGCCTTGCGGAACACCTCGATGAACGTCCGCTTGCCCAGGTCGAGATAAAAGCCGATCCAGTCCTCACCCTTCCTAAAGTCGAACGCCTTGGCGATGCCGAAGACGTCGCTGTAGAAGGCCTCGGTGGCGGCCAGGTCGTGGGCGAAGATGCAGGTATGGGCGACCTGCTTGATGAGCTGCTTGGTCATGGTTCCTCCGGAAAGCCTCTGTCGTATTAACGATAAACCAACGGCCGATCAACCGCCGGACCGCTGGACACGCCCACCAACCGGCATTTTTTTGTCCCGCCCTCTTTTACTTGTCACGCCCCGCGTCTAGGAGAAGCGCAACGAACCGACAGAACCCAACCGGAAGGGGCTTTCCATGTCTTCAATCATCCATGTCACTGGCCGCCAGATTTACGATAGCCGCGGCAACCCGACGGTCGAAGTCGACGTGGTGCTTGACGATGGCAGCTTCGGCCGTGCAGCCGTTCCTTCCGGCGCTTCTACCGGCGCGCACGAAGCGGTCGAGCTGCGCGATGGCGGCAAGAAATATTCCGGCAAGGGCGTGACCCAGGCCGTCGAGAACGTCAATTCGGTGATCTTTGACGAGATCCAGGGCATGGACGCGCTCGACCAGCTCGCCATCGACCAGGCCATGATCGAGCTCGACGGCACGCCCAACAAGTCGCGCCTCGGCGCAAATGCCATTTTGGGCGTCTCGCTGGCCGTGGCCAAGGCCGCCGCTGAATCGAGCGAGCTGCCGTTCTACCGCTATATCGGCGGCCCGAACGCCCATGTGCTGCCGGTGCCGATGATGAACATCATCAATGGCGGCCAGCATGCCGACAACCCGATCGACATGCAGGAATTCATGATCCTGCCGGTGGGCGCGGAAAGCCTTGCTGATGCCGTGCGCATCGGTTCGGAAATCTTCCACACCCTCAAGAAGGGCCTCTCGGCCGAAGGCCACAACACCGCCGTGGGCGACGAAGGCGGCTTTGCGCCAAACCTCAAGTCGGCCGATGACGCGCTGGGCTTCATCATGCGCTCGATCGAAAAGGCCGGCTACACGCCGGGCGAGGACATCTTCCTCGGCCTCGATTGCGCGGCGACCGAATATTACAAGGGCGGCAAATACGCCATGGAAGGCGAGGGCAAGTCGCTCTCCTCTGAAGAAAACGTGCGCTTCCTTGAAGACCTGGCCAACCGCTATCCGATCATCTCGATCGAAGACGGCATGGGCGAAGACGACTGGGACGGCTGGAAGGCCCTGACCGACGCCATCGGCAAGAAAGTGCAGCTGGTCGGCGACGATCTCTTCGTCACCAACACCCAGCGCCTCGTCTCGGGCATCAAGATGGGCGTCGCCAACTCCATACTGGTCAAGGTCAACCAGATCGGCTCGCTCAGCGAAACCCTCAACGCCGTCGATACCGCCCACCGCGCCGGCTACACCTCGGTGATGTCGCACCGTTCGGGCGAAACCGAAGACTCCACCATCGCCGACCTCGCGGTGGCGCTCAACTGCGGTCAGATCAAGACCGGCTCGCTGAGCCGCTCGGATCGTCTCGCCAAGTACAACCAGCTCATCCGCATCGAAGAGCAGTTGGGCACCTCTGCCAAGTATGCCGGCTATTCAGTGGTCAAGGGCCGCTGATTTCCGCAGACGGAATGCAAAAGCCCGGCAGCGATGCCGGGCTTTTTTGTTACTCGATCTAGCTTCAATCCACTGTGTCATTCCGGCCTTCGCGGAATGACTTCGCGAGTGTGGAGCGTCCACCCTACTGAAACGCTGTCTCGGCAAAACTCCGCAATTTCCGTGAATGCAGCCGCTCCGCCGGCTGGTCCCGCAGGATCTCCATCGCCCGCAGCCCGATCTGCAGATGCCGGTTGACCTGCGTACGGTAGAAGTCCGAGGCCATGCCAGGCAGCTTCAGTTCGCCATGCAGCGGCTTGTCCGACACGCAGAGCAGCGTTCCATACGGCACCCTGAACCTGAAGCCGTTCGCCGCGATCGTCGCACTCTCCATGTCCAGCGCCACGGCGCGAGACTGGCTGAGCTGGCGCACGATCTCGGTCTGGTCGCGCAGTTCCCAGTTGCGGTTGTCGAATGTGGCGACCGTGCCGGTGCGCATGATCTTCTTGGTTTCTACACCCTCGGTCTGGGTGATCTCCTCCACCGCCTGTTCCAGCGCCACCTGCACTTCGGCCAGCGCTGGTACTGGCACGGTCAGCGGCAGGTCGGCATCGAGCACGTGGTCCTCGCGCACATAGGCATGCGCCAGCACATAGTCGCCCAGTTCCTGGCTGTTCCGCAGGCCCGCGCAATGCCCCAGCATGATCCAGGCGTGGGGCCTGAGCACGGCGATGTGGTCGGTGATAGTCTTGGCGTTGGAAGGCCCGACGCCGATATTGACCATGGTGATGCCCCGGCCCCGGTCGGCCGTCAGGTGGTAGGCCGGCATCTGCGGCGCCCGCACGGGCGCCGAGCCGGCCGTATTGCCGCCTCGCAGCGCATTGTCGGTCACGACATTGCCCGGTTCGATGAAGCTCTCGTAGTGGGCATGCCCGTCGGCCATGTAGCTCTTGGCCACCCGGCAGAATTCTTCGATGTAGAAGGCGTAGTTGGTGAAGATCACGAAGTTCTGGAAATGGGCCGCATCGGTGCCGGTATAGTGGCTAAGCCGGAACAGCGAATAGTCGACGCGGGGCGCCGTGAACGCCGATAGCGGGTAGGGCCCACCCTTGGGCGGCACGAAGGTGCCGTTGGCGATTTCGTCGTCGGTATTGCCCAGATCCGGCGCATCGAACACGTCGCGCAGCGGGATATTGAGTGCGTTCAACGCTTCGCCGTCGATGCGCTCGCTTGGATTGACCGCAAAATGCAGCGGGATCGGCGTGTCGGATTCGGCAATGTCGATGGTACCGCCATGGTTCTTGAGAATGGCGATGAACTGCTCCTGGAAATAGGTGCGAAACAGATCCGGCGCCGTCACCGTGGTGCGGTAGAGCCCGGGCGTGTGGAGAAACCCATAGGGCAGGGTGCTCTCATGCTTGCTGTAGCTGGTGGAGCGCACTTCCACCTGGGGGTAGCAGGCTCGCACCCGCCCCTCGGGCACCACGCCCTTGGCCAGCGCGTCCAGATGGCTGCGGATAAAGCCGGTATTGCGGTGATAGAGCTCGGCCAGATACTCCCATGCCTTCTCGGGATCGGTGAAGGATTGCTTTTCGAGGCGGGGCGGGCTGATCGTGCTCATGTTGCTCTTTCTTTTCGCAAGCTCCGGATTGAGCCTGCCGTCCTGGCGGAATCGCGTTGAATGTTCGTCGGCATCTAGCCTTCTTGCATGACAGCTTCGCGGCGGCGCTTCAACAGCGCGGCCCACCGCGTTCCGATTTCACATCGGTGTGAAGGGCACTTTTCTCGCCGCATTTCACCACCATCTCTTGAGGCAGTTCACTGGCACGGCAAGCGACCCATGCAGCTGGTGAGCGAGGAATGTCGTGTTGGCCGCTTGTCCCCCAAGCCCTCAACAGCGCGGTTGGCCGATATTCCCCAAGGCTGCAATGACAGAGATGTCATTGCAGCCTTTTCTTTTGGGCCGACTGACCCCAACGTAGAGATGCGGTAGCAGCCTTTATTTACCTCCGCATGGCTGCCTCTCGGCAAAGCCATGGACGAATGCCGCCGGGTTTTCTATTGCTGCCGCAAACAGGCGCTGGAGGTCCTCATGACGGCAAGCATCATCGACGGCAAGAGCTATGCCGAGGGCCTGCGGGGCCGCATCGCCGGCCACGTGGCCCGGCTCAAGGCCGATCACGGCATTACGCCCGGCCTTGCTGTGGTGATCGTCGGGCACGATCCCGCCAGCCAGGTCTACGTCACCAACAAGGCCAAGCAGACGGCCGAAGTGGGCATGGCCTCGTTCAAGCATGAGCTGCCCGAGGACACCAGCCAGGCCGAGCTGCTCGAACTGATCCGGCATCTCAATGCCGATGATCGGGTACATGGCATTCTCGTGCAGATGCCGGTGCCAAAGCAGATTGATCCGATCAAGGTCATCGAGTCGATCGAGCCGTCCAAGGACGTCGATTGCTTCACCCCGGCCAATGTCGGCAAGGTGCAGATCGGCCTGCCGGGCCCGGTGTCTTGCACGCCGCTCGGCTGCCTGATGCTGCTGCGCGACCAGCTGGGGTCGCTGGCTGGGCTCAACGCTGTCATCATCGGCCGCTCCAATCTCGTCGGCAAGCCGATGATGCAGCTCCTGCTGCGGGAGAACTGCACCGTCACCGTTGCCCACTCCAGGACCAAAGACCTGGCCGACGTTGTCCGCCGCGCCGACATCGTCGTTGCTGCTGTTGGGCGACCCGAGATGATCAGGGGCGACTGGATCAAGCCAGGCGCCACCGTCATTGATGTCGGCATCAACCGTATTCCGGCGCCCGAGAAGGGCGAGGGCAAGACACGCCTGGTCGGCGACGTGGCCTTTGCCGAGGCCGCCGAGGTTGCCGGCGCCATCACGCCCGTGCCGGGTGGCGTGGGGCCCATGACCATTGCGTGCCTGCTTGCCAATACCGTCACCACGGCGTCGCTGATCAATGGTCTGTTTCCGCCCAGCGACCTCACCGCATGAGCGTCGACGCCCACGACCCCGGCGGCAAGGTCCGCCTGCCGCTGATGCCAGGCGTCAGGGGCGATGCCAGCTTCAGTGCCGATGGCCGCTACCGGCAGCTGATGCGCCGCTGGACCGGAGACGCGTTCCCCGATCGCTACGTCCTGTTCATCGGCATGAACCCATCCACGGCCGATGCCACCGCCAACGACCCCACCTGCGCCCGCGAATGGACCTTTGCCCAGCGCGAGGGCTATTCGGCCATGGTCAAGGCCAATGTCGGCGACTATCGCGCCACCGACCCCAGGATGCTGCTGGCGCCAGGTGTGGTGGCGGTGTCAGAGGCTAACCTACCGGCCATTCGCCAAGCCGCGGCCGGTGCCGACTTTGTCATCCTGTGCCATGGCAAGCTGAACAAGGCACTGGCACCAGCCGGCAAGGCCCTGGTCGAAGCGCTCAGGGCCGACGGCATCGATCTCTGGTGCTTCGGCACCAATGCGGATGGATCGCCCAAGCACCCGCTGTATCTCAGGGCCGATACGGCACTGATGCGGTTCGAAGGATAGGCTCCTCTTGGCTTACCTCTGCCGGAGGGGCGAGGTAGCACGGGCCGACCTAAGCCGCCCCAGCCAGCACAAACAGCCGCGCCACCGTATGGTCCCGCAGCGCCTGCGCCGGCAGCTTGCCCTGCAAAGCCGCGATCACAACCGACGTGTCCGGCACCGCGCTGGCGTCCACCAAGACCCGCCTGAAGCTCGGCCGCAGACCCTGCTTGGCCTCTTCCAGCAGGTCGAACAGCAATGCCCGCACGTCCGTCCGCATCGCGCAGGCAATGCAGGTGCTGCCGTCCGCGTGGCCGTGCCCGGAATTGGCGGGCAAACGAAGCAGGGCGGTGTCGGCATCGAGTGCCAGCAGGCGCCGCGGCTCCGTGACGACGGTGACGGGAATTTGTTCAATGCGGGACATAGTGCACCGTCCTGCCGCTATCACCAGACGGTACCTCCCCCTTGACGGGGGAGGCCAGGAGGGGGTGTGGGAAGCCCGGATATCCGGGCTCTGGCCCCTCACCCTTGATCCCTCCCCGCGAGGGGGAGGGTGTCGACTGGGAAATCGAATGGAGGGCCATAGCTACTCAGCCGCCACGATCGCCGGACCTGGGATATAATTCAGGATTGGCCCCAGCCAGCGTTCCACTTCCGCCACCGGCATGTTCTTGCGCTGGGCATAGTCGATCACCTGGTCGCGCTCCACCTTGGCCACACCGAAGTAATAGGCATCCGGATGACTGAAATAGAGGCCCGAGACCGACGAGCCCGGCCACATCGCGAAGCTCTCCGTCAGCGTGACGCCGGCATTCCTTTCGGCATCGAGCAGGCGGAACAAAGTGGTCTTTTCAGTGTGATCAGGCTGGGCCGGGTAGCCCGGTGCCGGGCGGATGCCGCGATAGCTTTCGCTCAGCAAGTCGTCATTGCTCAACGTCTCATCCGCTGCATAGCCCCAGAACTCCTTGCGGACGCGCTGATGCAGGTATTCGGCCATGGCCTCGGCGAAGCGGTCGGCCAGCGCCTTGACCAGGATCGACGAATAATCGTCGTTGGCCCGCTCGAAGCGTTCGGCAATAGCCACTTCCTCGATGCCCGCGGTTACCACGAACCCGCCCATATAGTCCGGCGTGCCTGACGGCGCCACGAAGTCGGCAAGCGCCATGTTGGGCTTGCCGTCCCTCTTGGACAGCTGCTGGCGCAGCGTGAACAGCGTCGCCAGTTCCTCGGCGCGGCCTTCGTCCTTGAACAGGCGGATATCATCGCCTTCGGCGTTGGCCGGCCAGAAGCCGACGACGGCACGCGGCTTGAACCACGTTTCGTCGATGATCTGCTTGAGCATGGCCTGCGCATCGTCGAACAGCTGCCGCGCAGCCTCGCCCTGCCGCTCGTCCTCGAGAATGGCGGGATACCGCCCCTTGAGCTCCCAGGTCTGGAAGAAAGGCGTCCAGTCGATGTAACCAGCCAGCGTCGCCAGGTCGAAATCTTCGAGCACCTTCGTGCCGAGGAAGCTCGGTTTGGGCGGGGTGTAGCCGGTCCAGTCGGGCTTGAAGGCATTGGCACGCGCCTTCGTCAGCGGTACGCGCTGCTTCTCGCTCTCGGCCCGCTCATGGGCCGCGGCGGCCTTCGCATATTCGGCGCGGATATCCTCGATGAAGGCCACCTTGGTATCCTTGGACAGCAGGTTCCCCACCACGCCCACGGCGCGGCTGGCGTCGTTGACGTAAACGGCCTGGCCCGCATTGTAGCGCGGGTGGATCTTGACCGCCGTGTGCACGCGACTGGTGGTCGCGCCGCCGATCAGCAGCGGAATATCAAAACCCTCGCGCTCCATTTCGGCCGCCACATGCACCATCTCGTCCAGCGACGGCGTGATCAGCCCCGAAAGCCCGATGATATCGACCTTAAGCTCCTTGGCCGTCTGCAAAATCTTGGCAGTCGGCACCATCACGCCGAGATCGATGATCTCGTAATTGTTGCAGCTCAGCACGACGCCCACGATGTTCTTGCCGATATCGTGCACGTCGCCCTTGACCGTCGCCATCAGCACCTTGCCGGCGCTCTGGCGGCCGGTGGCGTTGCCGTCGGCATTTTTCTCGGCTTCCATATAGGGCAGCAGCAGGGCCACGGCCTGCTTCATCACGCGGGCGGATTTCACCACCTGCGGCAGGAACATCTTGCCCGAGCCAAACAGGTCGCCCACCACGCTCATGCCGGCCATCAGCGGGCCCTCGATAACGTGCAGCGGCCGGGGCAGCTTGAGGCGGGCCTCCTCGGTATCGGCGTCGATGAATTCTGTAATGCCGTTGACCAGCGCATAGGAAATGCGCGCCTCCACGGTGCCTTCGCGCCAGCTCATATCCTTGGCCGCGACTTCCTTGCCGGCCGTGCCGCGATAACGCTCGGCCAGCGCCAGCAGGCGATCGGTAGCCTCCGGGTTACGGTTGAGGATCACGTCCTCGCAGGCGTCGCGCAGTTCCGGATCGATCGACTCGTAGACCGCCAGCTGCCCGGCATTGACGATGCCCATGTCCATGCCGTTCTGGATGGCATAGTACAAAAACACCGCATGCATGGCCTCGCGCACCGGCTCGTTGCCGCGGAACGAGAAGCTCAGGTTGGAGATACCGCCCGAAATATGCACGTGGGGCAGGGTGTCGGTGATGATCTTGGTCGCCTCGATGAAGGCGACGCCATAGCCGTTATGCTCCTCGATGCCGGTGGCCACCGCGAAGACGTTGGGGTCGAACACGATATCTTCCGGCGGGAACCCGACCACCTCGGTCAGCAGCTTGTAAGCCCGCGTGCAGATCTCGACCTTGCGCTCCAGCGTGTCGGCCTGGCCCTGCTCGTCAAACGCCATCACCACCACGGCAGCGCCATAGGCGCGCACGAGGCGGGCATAGTGCAGGAACGACTCTTCGCCTTCCTTCATCGAGATGGAATTGACCAGCGCCTTGCCCTGCACGCATTTCA
>JAKFDU010000116.1:0-39592 GCA_036675975.1 Devosia sp.
CATCGCCCTGCCGAAAGACGACTGCGGCAGCAACGATCACCAGCCAGCCCCCGATCATGGCCATCCCGCCCAGCGGCGCCGCGGCGGGGAAAAGAGCTCGACCCAGCCATTCACGCATGCCCAGGTCGCCCAGGAAGATGGCGGTGCCCACGGCTAGGAGCGCCATGGCGACGCCGAGCATCCGGCCGCGCCCCGCCAGCGCCAGTGCCAGCAGTGCCGGTCCATGCGCCAACCCGATCGCGGCCATGGCGCCAAGGTTGCGCCCCTCGCCACCATGCGAGGCGGCGGCGGCCGCCATTACCCCGATAGCGCCGAACAATCCGGCCGTCGCCAGCCCTGCCCGCCGCCACACATCGCCCCTGTTGGCCATTGCCTCTGTCCCTGCCCTCTTCCGCTATCCAGCGGTTTCCTCTAGATCAATGCCCCGCGAGTAGGACATTTCAGATGAACGAGCCAGTCACGGTTGCGCCGGGTGCAGCCGAAGCCAGCTATTCTTCCGCCAGCGGCTGGGGCGCCGAACTGCGCGCCACCTTCGCGCTGGCCTGGCCGCTCGTCATCGCGCAACTGGCGCAGACCGCCCTCACCACGACCGACGTCATCATGATGGGCTGGCTGGGGCCCCAGGCCCTGGCCGCCGGCACGCTGGCAACCACGTTTCTCATGCCCTTCCTGCTGCTCGGCATCGGCATTGTCGGCGCAGTCGCGCCACTGATGGCCCAGGCCCGTGGCGCCAGGGACATCAAGTCAATTCGTCGGATCGCGCGCCAGGGCTTTTGGGTCGCTATCCTGCTCGCCATCCTGCTGGTGCCGGTAATCCTGCAGATCCGCCCGGTGCTGCTGTGGCTCGGCCAGGACCCTGACGTGACCGGCCGCGCGGAAGAGTATATCCAGCTCGGGGCCTGGATGCTGTTTCCCGGGCTCGCGATCATCGTGCTGCGCTCGCTGCTGTCGGCATTTGAAGCCACGCGCATCATTCTCGCCATCACGGTCGGCGGGGTCCTGGTCAACGCCGTCGGCAACTACCTGCTGATGTTCGGGACACTGGGCCTGCCGCGGCTGGAGCTGCGCGGCGCCGCGATTTCGACCGTGCTGACCAACCTGGTCATGTTCGCCCTGATGCTGACCTATGTGCTGCGTCATCGCCGCTTCAGGCGCTTCCATGTGCTGCTGCGGTTCTGGAAGCCCGACTGGTCGCGCTTCCGCGAGATCTTCCGCATCGGCACACCGATCGGGCTGACAGTTCTCGCCGAGGTCGGCCTGTTCACAGCTGCGGCGCTGCTGATGGGGCGCATCGGCACCGATGAAATCGCTGCCCATGCTATCGCCCTGCAATGCGCATCCATGGCCTTTATGGTGCCGCTGGGCCTTGGCATCGCCGCCACGGTCCGCGTGGGTAACGCCTATGGCCGCACCGACCCGGAAGGCATCCGCAAGGCCGGCTGGACCGCCTTCGCGCTTGGCGTCGGCTTCATGGCCGTCGCCAGCGTCCTGTTCCTCACCATGGGTCCGGTCATCGTGACCTGGTTCCTCGATCCGCGCGTCCCCGAGAACACCAATGCGCTGACGCTGGCCGCGACGTTCCTTGTCGTCGCCGGCGTATTCCAGCTGGTCGATGGTGCGCAGGTGGTGGCGTCGCATGCCTTGCGCGGCCTGAGCGACACCAAGATACCCATGCTGCTGGCAATCCTCGGCTACTGGGGTGTCGGCCTGCCGACCTCCTACCTGCTCGGCCTGGTACTCGGCTGGCGTGGCGTCGGGATCTGGATCGGCCTCGCCGCGGGCCTCGCCTTCGTCGCCGTCGTGCTCGTGGCGCGCTTCGCCATGCGCGAGCGGCTGGGTTTGCTGCGGCCGCGCTAGCCGCCCGCCAGCCCGCGCCGTGGCCAATCGCCAAACCGGTTGCGAAACCACGTGCGCTGGCGCTTGGCATATTGGTGCGTCGCCGTTGTCGCCAGTGCTATGGCCTCGTCGCGCCCCAGAACGCCATCCAGCCAATCGCCGATCTCGCGCACGCCAATGGCCTTCATCACCGGCAGCGATGGATCGAGATTCTGCGATCGCAGCGCTTCGACCTCCTCTACCGCCCCGCTGGCGAACATCTGTTCGAACCGCAGGGCGATGCGATTTCGCAGCATGTCCCGCTCGGGGTCCAGCACCAGGCGTTCCACTAGGAACTCCCCAAGCATTCCTGCGGCATGCTCGTTCTGAAAACCGGAAAGCATGCGGCCTGTCGCACGCTTGACGGCCAGGGCCCGTATCAACCGCTGCGGGTCCACGACCTTCAGCCGCTCGGCCGTCTCGGGGTCCTCATGCTGCAGCAGCGCCAGACGCTGCTCCCCGTCAAGCGCTTGAATCTCTTGTTGAACTTCAAGCGTGATCTCGGCCGGAATTTCCGGAATGTCCGCGAATCCGTTTAGCAGCGCATCGAAGTAAAGCCCTGTTCCACCAACGAAAATCAGCGGCCGTTCCGGATCGGCACTCTCCATCACCGCCCGGACCGCCGCCAGCCATTGCCCCGTCGAGAACCGCGTCGCGGCCGCCACCGTTCCATAAAGCCGATGCTCGGCCAGCGCCGTCTCGGCGTCAGTGGGGCGCGCTGTAACCACCTGCAGCGTATCATAAACCTGCATGGCATCGGCATTGACGACGATGCCCCCCTGCTGCTGCGCCATGGCGAGCGCCAGCGCCGACTTGCCGCTGGCAGTCGGACCCGCTATCAGGACGGCGCGCCTGCGGCCTGTCACGCGTTCCTCCAAAAAGTAGACATCATGCCGGTTCTCTGCCTCATCGCCGACCCCGCCGATTCCGAACTCGATCCGGCGCTTGCTGCCGCCGTGATCAAGGAGACGGGCGGCGAACTCAACTGGCTCAATCACTCCATTGCCTGCGAGATCATCGAGCCGAAGTCAACCGAGGCGCTCGCCATGGCCCGTTCGGTCATTGGTGTCAGGCGGGTCGACGCGGCTCTGGTGCCATCAGAAAACCGCCGCAAGCAGATCCTCGTCGCCGACATGGATTCGACCATGATCAACGAGGAGTGCATCGACGAGCTCGCCGCCGCACTCGGCATCAAGGCGCAGGTGGCCGAGATTACCGATCGCGCCATGCGCGGCGAACTCGATTTCGGCGAGGCGCTCGATGTCAGAGTTGCCCTGCTCAAGGGGCTGGAGCGCCGCGTGATCGAGGAAATCCGCCGCGAGCAGATAACGCTCGCCCCCGGCGGCCGCGCTTTGGTGCAGACCATGAAGGAATATGGCGCCTATACCTCGCTGGTCTCGGGCGGCTTCACTTTCTTCGCCGACTATTTCGGCAAGCGCATCGGCTTCCACGAGGCCATAGCCAACGTGCTGGAATTCGACGGTAACCGGCTGACCGGCACCGTGGCCAAACCCATCGTCGACAAGAACACCAAGCGCGAACGCCTCACCGCCCTGGCCGCCGAGCGCAATCTGCCCCTCAGCCAGACCATTGCGGTCGGCGATGGCGCCAATGATCTGGACATGATCCGCATCGCCGGTTTCGGCGTGGCCCTGCATGCCAAGCTCGCGGTGGCCGTAGAAGCCAATATCCGCATCGATCACGGCGACCTGACGGCTTTGCTTTATCTGCAGGGCTACAGCGACGAAGAAATCGTCCGCTAGTCGTTTGCTACGACAATGAAAAAGGCCGGCGCTCGAGGCGCCGGCCCTTTTTGCTTGTCTCGATACCCGCCTACTGGGCGGGCGCTGCCGCGGGTCCGTCAGCGGGAGCAGGAACATCGGTCCCGATCGTCGGGGTCAGTTCCGAGCCGTCCTCAAGCGTGATGCTCGGAATGGTGCTTTCCTCGATTCCCAGGCCATCCAGCGCCGGTTCATCGGTCGCCGGGGCGGTGATGGGGGCAGCCGTCGGCTGGATTGGCGGCGCCAGGTTGGGATTGCCAGCCGGAATTTCGCCATCGGAGCCGAAGTAGCGGAAGAACTCGCTCTCGGGCGACAGCACCATGGTGGTACCGGTATTGGCCAGCGCGTTGCGATAGGCTTCCATCGAGCGGTAGAACTCGAAGAACTCCTGATCCTGCCCATAAGCGGCGGCAAACAACCGGTTGCGCTCGGCGTCGCCCGTACCACGGATGATTTCCGAGTCACGGGTGGCGGCGGCCACAATCTCGACGGCCTGACGGTCGGCGATGGCGCGCAGGCTCTGCGCCTGCTCCTGGCCACGAGCCCGCAGCAAGGCAGCTTCGGCAAGACGCTCCTGCCGCATGCGTTCGTAGGTCCGTTCGAACACATCGGCCGCAAGATCGGTCCGCAGGATGCGCACGTCGATGACCTCGACGCCAAGCTGTTCGACGACAGGACGGATCAGGTCGCGGGCTTCCAGCATCATCTGGGGACGTTGCTCGGACAGGGCCGCATTGAACTCACGCAAGCCATAGACCTGCCGCAACACAGCCGGGAAGCTGGTGGCAATACGATCATCGACCACGGCCAGCTGACCCTGCGCCCGCTGACGGAACAGGACGGGGTCATTGATCTTGTAGGTAAGAAACGCATCGACCTCATAGAAGGCACCGCCCGAAACCTGCACGCGCAGGTCCGTGATATCCTGGCGCAGCAGGCGATCTTCAATGATCTGCACGCTGTCCACGAAATCGGTAGGAATCTTGAAGTAGATGCCCGGTTCCTTGCGGATGTCCGTGATGGCACCGAAGCGGGTGACGATGGCCTGGTCGCGCTCGTTGACGACATACATCGACGAGAAGAACACGTAGAGCGCAGCAAGAATGGCGACGCCAATGATGATCAGACGATTGTTCATGGCTTAGTTCCCCGTCGTCGTGGTGGTCGCGGCGCCGGGGCGCAATTCGGGCAGCGGCAGGTAGGGAATGACCCCCTGGCCGTTGGCACCGTTCTCGATCAGCACTTTTTCGGAGCCGCCAAGCACTTCTTCCATCGTCTCGAGGAACAGGCGCTTGCGGGTGACTTCGGGTGCGTTGACATATTCGGCATAGATGGCGTTGAAGCGCTCGGACTCACCGGTTGCTTCCTGGACCACACGGTTGGTGTACGCAGCCGCATCTTCGCGCAGAGCCGCTGCACGGCCGCGAGCGTCGCCGAGCAGGGTATTGGCGTAAGAGCGGGCTTCTTCCTGCACACGGTCCTCGTCCTGCTCGGCACGCTGCACTTCATTGAACGCGTCGGCCACTTCAGCCGGCGGAGCAGCGCCTTCGATGTTGATCTCGCTGACGAGCACGCCCAGCTGATAGCTGTCGAGAATGGTTTGGGTTATCTCCCGGACTTCATCTGCGATGCCCGCCTGGTCGTCGCGGAACACGTCATTGACCGGCCGGCGGCCGACCACTTCGCGCATGGCGCTTTCCGCGGCGCTGCGGACCATGTCTTCCGGATCGCGTACATTGAACAGGTAGGCGACGGGGTCGTTGACCGCCCAGAACACGGTAAAGCGTGCATCCACGATGTTCTGGTCGCCCGACAGCATCAGGCCGTCGTCGTCACCGCCGCGGGCGCCAGCAACAGGCGAACCAATCGTGGTCTGGTTGAGCCGTATCGAGGCGCGCTCCACCGTTTCGACGGGCCACAGATGGAAATGCAGGCCCGCCTGCGACAGCTCCGGCTTCGGCGCGCCGAAACGCAGCTCGACACCCACTTCACCTTCGTCGATCGTATAGATCGAGTTCAGCGCCCAGAATGCGATGATTGCGAGGGCACCACCGATCAAGGCCCAGCGACCACCGGGAACACCACCCTTGAACTGGTCGCGGCCACGGTTGAGAATATCCTCGAGGCTGGGCGTATTGCCACCACCGGGACGCCGCGGATTGTTACCGCCACCAGGTGTCTGGCCCCAGGGTCCGCCATTGTTATTGCGGCCACCCCCGCCTCCGTTACTCTCCCACGGCATCGCGTCCCTTTCGGATAATTTCGTTTCGTTGTGGACTTATATAGGCAAGGTCCGCACGCGATCAATGCGCGGCGTCTCGCCGTCTCTCGTACACTTTGACGCGGTAGGTCGCCTCGTCCCTGGGCGACGGCGCAACCTCGGGCAGGTCGACCACCGTCCACTGCTCGGGCGCAATGGAGGGAAACCGCACGTCTCCGGGTGGGCTGAGATCGATGTGGGAAACATAGAGCCGGTCCGCCCGGCCCATCAGCTGGGCATAAAGCTCGCCGCCGCCGATGATCATGATTTCGTCAACGCCATCGGCCTGGGCGATTTCCCGAGCCCGTTGCAGGGCGGCGTCGATGTCATGGAACACCAGCACACCCTCTGGCTGGTAGCCCTGTTGCCGGGTAATGACGATATTGGCTCGGCCCGGCAGCGGCTTGCCGACCGTCTCATATTGCTTGCGGCCCATCACAACGGGTTTGCCCATCGTGGTTCGCTTGAAAAATGCCATGTCCGACGGCACCCGCCATGGAATGGTCTGGTCGCTGCCGATAACGCCGTTTTCAGCGACGCCGACGATCATGGCGATCCGCACAGTCACAACGCACCCAGCTTGCGCAACGCGTCGCCGTCGACCCTTACCTTGGTCCACTCGTCCTGCATCACCCCACCTTGCGACTTGTAGAATTCGATGCTCGGCTCATTCCAGTCGAGCACCCACCATTCAAAGCGCCCCAACCCCTCCTCGACGCAGCGCCGCGCCAGGTTGACCAGCAGGGCCTTGCCAATCCCCTTGCCGCGCATGCTGGGATCGACGAACAGGTCTTCGAGCCAGATGCCGTGCCGACCCTGGAAGGTGGAATAGGTGTAGAACCACAACGTAAAACCCACGGGCTTACCCTGCCACTCGGCGATCTCGCAGAATACCTTCGGATCCACGCAGAACAGGTCGCGCAGAATATCGGCTTCGGTCGCCTTGGCCTCGTGGCTCAACTTCTCGTAGGCGGCTAGCGCCCCGATGAATTGGATAATGAGCGCGGCATCTGCCGACGTTGCAGGACGGATCGTGAGGGAGTCGCTCATTTTCGCCCCCCGAGCCGATCGAGGATTACCCCGGTGGCGCCAATGGCCAACCCGGCAACGAACCCCGCAATGGCGAGCCCTTGCCAGAATGCGGCATCGGCGATGCAACCGGCATCGCCGCTCTCACATGCAGCCTGGTGCCGCAGCGTCAGGCTCACCAAATAGTAGCAAGCCGGCATGATCATCAGGCCGCACACAAGCAGCACAGTACCGAGCCTCCGGGGAATTCCGCGCAGCATCCTACTGCGGATGCCGCTCAAGGATCAGGATGTCGAGGTCCCGCTGTGGCCAGAAGTCGGTTTTCACCATCTCAAAGGTAGTGGGCCCGATCTTCTTTACTCCCTCGCCGCAGAACGACACGAGATTGTCGGCGCTGCCCTTGTCCACCACGAGCCGGAACTTGGCGATGGCGCCGCCGCCCCAGTTTCCGCCCGTGGTCAGGATGTAGGAAATCCAGCTTTCGGTGAACGGGGCCGAATAGGGTTCATCTGGGCTCGCCAGCGTAGCCTTGACCGCGTTGAGGAAGCCCTCGTCGGTGCAGTATTTGGTCTTGTATTCGGTGGCCGGATCGTAATCCTCGTATGGCTCACCGAGGAAGCTGACTCCCGCCGTGCCCCCGACGCTGGGCTTGTAGCTATGGACCACCTCGACCGTTTCACCGGCCGGGAACCGGCCTTCCCAGGTATAGGTGGCCTTGTAGGTCCAGCCGGGCCAGTAGTGCTTTTCCCAACCCTCGCCCTGGTCAAACTCGTCCGGCCACAGCATGCCCATATGCAGCAGCCGTTGGGTCGTTTCCTCGTCCAGGGCATCGGTGGCCTTGCTGGCCTCCTGGGTGAACGGCACGATCGGCAGGCCAAGCTGCTTCAGCACCTTGGTTCGGTCAACGCCGAACGCATAGGCGTATTCATGCAGTTCCGCCTCGACCGGCTCGCCGTTGAAGGTGGTCTCGAACTCGAACAGGTTGTCGTCCGGTCCCTCGGGGAACGCCACGGGAGACCACCAGTTCGGCTGAATGTCCGGCATCGGAAACGCCACGAGGATATTCTGGTCGACCTCGCCCGTATTGCGGAACTGGTAGACGACCCGGATCTCTTCCTTCGAGATGAACAGCTCCTCGCTCTCCATCACGATGTCCTGGTTGGTGATGAATTCGAGCCCGCCCGTGCTCAGCACCGCCGACGTGTCATTGGCGAAAACGGGAGCCGCAACCAGCAGCGCGCCGCAAACCAGCAGAAACCTCATCCCATCCTCCGAGCGATCGATGCCCATGATCTACCATGGCGCCATTCGGGCGAAAGCGGGAATCGTCTCCCGCAGGCTCATACTGCTATGGGCGCTCTGATGCTGGGATGCGGATCGTAGCCCTCGAACGCAAAGTCCTCGAACACGAAATCCTCGAGCCGCGTCACCGCTGGATTGATCTTGAGCACCGGCAGAGGCCGCGGTTCGCGGGTGAGCTGCAGCTGCGCCTGCTCGAAGTGGTTCGAATAGAGATGGGCGTCGCCCAGCGTGTGGATGAAGTCACCGACTTCGAGCCCGGTCACCTGCGCCACCATATGTGTCAGCAGGGCATAGGACGCGATGTTGAACGGCACGCCCAGGAACGTATCGGCCGACCGCTGATAGAGCTGGCAGCTCAGCTTGCCATTGGCCACGTAGAACTGGAACAGGCAATGGCAGGGGGGCAGCGCCATCTCGTCCACTTCCGCCGGATTCCACGCTGACACGATATGCCGGCGCGAATCCGGTTTGCTCCGGATGCTCTCGATCACATTGGCGATCTGGTCGATCTTGCGCCCATCCGGCGCCGGCCAACTCCGCCATTGCGACCCATAGACCGGACCCAGGTCGCCATTCTCGTCGGCCCACTCGTCCCAGATCTTGACGCCGCGCTCCTGCAGCCAGCGCACATTGGTCTCGCCGCGGATGAACCAGAGCAGCTCATAAATGATGGATTTACGGTGCAGTTGCTTGGTCGTCAGCAGCGGAAACCCCTGCGAGAGGTCAAACCGCATCTGGTAGCCAAACAGGCTCCGCGTACCGGTGCCGGTCCGATCCGACTTATCGGCACCGTGTTCGAGAATATCGGAGAGGAGTTTCAGGTAGGGCTGCATGCACGCACCCTACGTTGATTCGCCCTTTCCCGCCGCTACGGCCACATGGCTTTCCACGAGGCGGGTGAGCAGTTCGATCTGCTCCTGCTGTTTGGCGATGAGCTGCTTGAGGTCGTCGTTGCGCAATTGATCGACCTTGTCGTGCAACGCCATGATCTCGATCTCCGCCTTGAGATTGCACTCATAGTCGTGGCTGGTGACCAGCCGGTCCTTGGCCGCCTGCCGGTTTTGGCTCATCATGATGACGGGCGCCTGCACAGCCGCGAGCATCGAGAGCAGCAGGTTGAGGAAGATGAACGGATAGGGATCAGGCGCCGATCGCGTCAGCAGCAGATTGATGCAGACCCAAGCGACCAGTACTACGCCGAAGCTGATGAGAAAGGTCCATGAGCCGCCGAATGATGCGACCCCATCGGCCAGGCGCTGGCCGAATGTCGATTTCTCGTCGAACACCGCGCTGGTATCCAGCGCCAATGCCTTCTTGCCGATGGCCTGTTCCAGTACCTGCCTTTCCACGTCGGTCAGCGCCGTCTCACCCTTGCCCAGGAACCGCTCGGCGGCGCGGATGAGTTTGTCGGTTGAAGTGTCTGTCATGATGGGTCTCTCGGCTTGTCGCTCGGATCTTACACCGGTTGGCGCCATGGCACTGCCGTTCGATACTGCTGGTTACCCAATATGTGCTCCGACAACCGCGGTAATAGAATACCTCACGCGCTCCTGACATTTGCCGTCAGCACACGCGTTCTAGCCTGCAGCGAACCAAAAAGGAGAGACAGCCCATGTCTGCCGAACACTTCAATCACGGCGACCAGATCGAGATCGAGGCTCAGGCGGTGCGGCCATGAGCCCGGTCCTCCGCCCGCTGCGCAAGCGCGAGGACATGCCCGACTTCGTCCGCGCGGCGTTGGAAGAGCGCGGGCTGCGCGACAAATACGATGCCCGCCCACCCTATCAGCGCAACGACTACCTGCTGTGGATCAACAAGGTGAAGCGCGACGACACCAAGCAGAAGCACCTCGCGCAGATGCTCGACGAGCTGGAAGCCGGCGACGTCTATATGGGCATGGCGTGGAACGGCTGAACTCAACCCAGTTCGCTGTGCAGCAGGATGGTGTCGGGCTCCCACAGATGGGTCCGGTCGATATGGGCCAGCGACCAGGCGAACACCTTGTGCATGGCCCGCAGGTCCCGCGCCGCTACCGCCTCTTCCAGTAGTTCGTTCATCCGCATCTTGGCCGGCAAATGGCCCGGCGGGCCGACGCGCTCGAACTCCACCCCCACGCCCTCTGCCACCCAGCCGCCGACCATTGCGGCAAAATCTTCCGACACCAGGAATGGCGAGAGCCGCAGGATCAGCAGGGTAATCGTGTCCTCGTCGAAGTGCTCCGGCCGAATGACAACGCCGCTGTGGTTCGGATGCCAGTCCGGCCCCAGCTCGGCCAGGAAAAACCACCCGCAATAAAAGCCGCGACACACGGCCGGCCGGGACTCATAGACCGTGCAGCCCTGCCCTTCGGCGCAATGCGGGCAGAGCAAGTTGGCGGGCTTCTGCAGCTTGTCCGTGCGGATGGGCGGGAAGGCGCAGCAGGCGGTGCAGCCTTCGCAGCTCCTGTCCTCCAAAAGTGCAAGGGACACGCCATTCCTCCACCGGGTCACCACGAGAAGCTAAGCGGAAATGCGTGTTCAGCGCCAGCAAATCGCTGACGCCGTTTGCAACCCGAGGCGAGCTCACCTATATTGGAACTGCTCGCAAGAGCTATGGCGATAAACTGTCATCGTAATAAACCTTTCGGACCCGGGGGCAGTACCCGGCGCCTCCACCATCTACCCCCCTTCAAGGGGCAGCCAATGGGGGCGAAACAGGATCGACGAGGGCGTAAAGGGTGTGCTTTTGCTCGGTGAGGTACCACCGTTATCGGTCCAAAACTTATAGTTGCAAATGACAACCATAAGGCTCCGATCGCTCTCGCTGCGTAAGCAGTGCTAGCATTGGGAAATTAAGTCCTCCACCCCTAGCCGGGTGACAGGCGGGGTTCGCAGGCACCTGGCAACAGAAGCCTGCACCTTCCCATTCGCCCAGCGCCTTTCTCCTTGAAATCTCTTGGAACGTGAGGCTGATATGGACCGTTCGGGATTCTATCCCGCGAGACTGGAAGGTTCCGATGGCCGAAGATCACATGCGTTACGACATCCTGACCCAGGAAGCCCTGCGCGGCGTCGTGCGTAAGGTGCTTGCCGAGGTGTCCAAGACTGGGCTGCCCGGCGAACACCACTTCTTTATTTCCTTCGTCACCCGCGCCCCCGGCGTGCGCCTGAGCGAGAAACTGCTCGGCCAGTACGACAAGGAAATGACGATCGTCATTCAGAACCAGTACTGGGACCTCAAGGTCTCCGAAACCGGCTTCGAGGTCGGTCTTTCCTTCGATGGCATCCCCGAAACGCTGGTGATCCCGTTCTCGGCGGTCAAGGGCTTCTTCGACCCATCTGTCCAGTTCGGCATGCAGTTCGATCCGGCAACCGCGCCAGGCGCTGCCGCGACCGAAGCCAAGGCCGATGCCGGTCTGGAATTGACCGCCGCCACCGGCGGCAATGAGGATGGCGAGAAGCCGGGCGAGAAAGTCGTTAGCCTCGATTCCTTCCGCAAGAAGCCCTGATCCGCTCAATGGACAAGCGTTCGCTGTCCATAGCAGGTCATCGCACCTCCATCGCGCTCGAGCCCGAATTCTGGACCGCCCTTGAGGCCATGGCGGTCGAAAAGTCCCAGACCATGGCGGGCCTGATCCGCGAGATCGACGAAAACCGTCAGACCGCAAACCTGTCCTCAGCGACCCGGATAGCTGTGCTGCGCTGGTATCAGCAGCGCGCCGAAGGCCAGCGCACCCCCTAGAACGTCGGCTGGTTCACACCAGGCCCTATCGGCTGATTGACCTGTGGCTGCAGGCCCAGGTCAAGCGGCCCCTGCGCCGGTGGCGTTGGCACAGGCTGCGGCGCTTGCTGTTGCTGCAGCCGTCGTGCCTCCTCCTCCGCAGCCAGCCGCGCCTCCTCCTCGGCGGCAAGACGGGCAGCTTCCTCGGCCGCCGCCCTGCGTCGCTGCTCCTCGATCAGACGGTTGCGCTCCTCGGCAGCGGCGCGCTGCCGCTCGGCATCCTCGGCGCGCAGGATTTCGAGGCGGTCCACTTCCAGCTCATTGGCGCGCACCAGCACCGCCGCGATCATCTCCTCGAGATCGAGCGTCACCACGGGCACCAGCAGCGTGCCGGCCAACCGGGTGATGATGCGGGACGTGTCGGTGCCGACCAGCCCGCTGGCATCGGCAAAATCACGCGGCGTCATGACGAAGCCGCCACTGAGCCCCAGCTCGGCCAGCGTCAGGTTGACGTCGCCCGCCAGGCGCGCGCCCGCGCCATCGACGATCAAATTGGCGAGACGGACGACTCCCCCCGCAATGGTGAAGGCCCCGGTGGCGCTGGGAGCTGTGAACGGCCCCTGCCCCAATGCGAGGCCCATGATGGCGCCCATGGCATCGGGCTCCATGGTCAGCACATCGTCCAGGCCGGCTATCGTCGGGTAAACCTCCGGCGACAACTGCCCCACCGAGAGCCCCGTCAGCGTGACATTGCCCTCGCCGGCCATCGCCGCCATGACCTCGGCAACGCTGGCGCCCGTTCCCTGAAACTGCACCCCGCCGTCAACCAGTCCCTCCATCATTTCGGCAAGCGCCGGTGGCGCGATCAGCTCGATTGGCGTTGTCGCAATACTCAGGCGCCCGCTGACGGTCTTGTCGACCAGCGGACCGGCGCAGCAGACTGCAATATCGAGATTGATCGTACCCAGGTCCGCCACCGCCTCGAGCCGCGCCAGCCGCGTCCGCGTCTCGTCCCAGCTCAGCTCAAAACTGGTCTTTCCCAGCCGCTCCGCACCGCCGGCCGCCAGCGCCCCCGCTGCCACATTGACGGTGCCGCGTGTCTGCCGCGGCCCTTCAGCCAGGCTGATCGGCCCTTCTGGCCAGACACTGCTCCCGCTGACCAGCGCCGTGCGGCCGAATAGCGTCGCCGCGAGCCCCTCCACCGAAACCAGATCGACCGCGATGTCCCCGGCGACCACGGCTGTGCTGCCTGTGCGCGACAGCGACAGGCCACCGCTAAACCCCACATCTTCCGATCTGCCGGCGATCTCGGTCAGCCGCACCAGTCGCCCACCCTCGAAATGCAGCTGCGCACTGCCCGTCGCCGCTGGCAGCGTCAGGCCATTTGCCCCCACTATCCCTGCCAGCCCACCGGCATTGGCGAGCGCGACATCAAGCGTGCCGGTGCCCTGGATTTCACCGTCGTCCAGCGACAGCAGGTTCCCGGCATAGCTCACGCTCTCGTCGCCCAGGCTTGCGGTGAGATTGGCATCGAGGCTGTTGCTCGGCGATCCCTGTAGGCTCAGGCTCACCAGCATCGAACCTTCCCCGCCAAACAGTGCCGCGTCACCCAGGCCGAGTTGCCGGGTCAACCCCGCAATGTCGGTTGATTCAAGTCCTGCAGTTACGCGTAGCGGCGCCTTGGCCAACGCGGCAATGCCGCCGTCGAGCTCGGCCCGCAGGTTGAGCGAACCCGTACCCAACGAGCCCGCCAGGGTCAGCATCTGGCCACCATCGAACGGCTCACCGAGATCGACCAGCAAATTGGTCGGCGTCGAACGGCCGATGAACTCACGCCAACTCTGCGGTGTGCCAAGCATGTCATAGAGAGCAAGCAATGCCGCCGCGTCGCCCGCATCGATCCGAACCATGCCGGAGCCCGAAATGTCGGGTTCGGCCGCGGTTCCGCCAGCAGTCAGCGTCGCGTCGAAGCCGACACCACCCCAATCTTCGGCAGACAACCGCGAGAAGCTGACCTCATCGCTGCGCCATTGGCCCTCGGCCACCAATCCGGTGCCATCCAGCCCGAAGATCCGCGCGCCCTTGCCGGTCAGCGAGAAGCTGCCGAGTGGAAAGCTGACACCAAACGCCGGCTCCGCAGCATTGGGCAGCAAAGCCCCCACCAGCGCGCTGCCTCTCTCGCCCAGTTCGTCGAAATGGCCCACGAGATCGAGCCGCTTTTCCTCGCCAAAGCCGAGCCGTAACTCCAGCGCATGCGTGCGCTCGTTCAGCGTCAACACCCCGCCGACCAGCCCGAATGCGTCCCCGGCCAGCATGACGTGCCCGGTAAGCGCCCCGGGTTCGTTGAACAGCAGGTTGTTTTCGTCCGGCTTCCGCCACAGGCCCGCCAACCCATCGAGGCGCGCGCTCGTCACCGAAACCTCGCCGCGAAACGACGGACGCTCATTGTCGCTGCTGAGTTGCCCGCTGAGCCGCACGTCCGTGTCGCCGGGCAGCTGGCCGATGAACTGCTCGATCTGCCAGGTGGAACCGTCCGTTCTGGCATCCATGCGCACATTGCGCAGGGCGAAGCCGCGTAGCCCGATCTCGGCCAGGTCGATCCCCACCCGCCCCGCCATAGGCGGCATGATCGGCGCCGGAAGCTCGGCCAATAGCCGCACCGCCTCATAGGGTAGCGTGGTCGCATCCTCCTTGGCGTCGCGCGGCGGCAGCGAGAACACGCCACCGGAAATCACCGCATCGAAACTTCTGACGTCGCCCAGCTGGATGCTCGCCGCGCCGGTCAGCCGCGTGCCGGCCCGATTCTCATCCGGCCGCAACGTGTAGCCTGTGAGCACGATGCGGTCGGTCGAACCGGTCACCTTGCTTTCGAGCACCAGGTCGCCGCGGATATCGGTTGCGACATCGGTTGCCGGCGGGGTCTGCCGGTAAACCATGTCACCTTCGAATTTTGGCGCCATGCCCGGCGCCAGCAGGCCCTCCAGCGCGAACGAGAACGCACCCGATTGGGGCTGCAGGAACAGTGATATGCGAGACTTGCCAGCCGTATCGGGTGCCCCGGAATTGAACCGCATCGAATAGGGCTCATTGCCATGGCTGCCGCTGCCCTGGAAGGAAAACGGGCCGCTGAAATCGGCCAGGCGCAGCTCGCCGCTGACGTCGTCGGCAACAAATGTCTCGCCCGAGCGGTGGTCCATTAGCCGTATGGTGGCGGCGACAATCGTCGTCTCCCCCAACCCCACGCCGCCCGCGCCTTCGGCCAGGGTCACCCCGCTCCCGAAAAAACCGCTCTCGTCGATGCTGAAATCGACCACCGGCTGGCGCAGCACAAGGCGCGTGACGTTGTAGTCATCGCGCAGGAAATCCATCAGCGAGAATTCGGCCTCGACGCTGTCCACCGTCGCCGCTGGCTCTTCCGCCGACCCCACCAGCACGTCCGAGAAGCGCAGGCGCGGTTGCGGCAGCAGCGTGAAGTCGATGTCCCCGCGCACCGTGACGGGCGTCCCCAGCACGTCGGTCGCCAGTTCCTCCATCCGGCCGCGATAATCGCTCCAACGGACGAAGTTCGGCGCGATGAACGCACCGGCGAGCACGATGATCGCCAGCATGCCGACGATGATATAGATGCGGTTCAGCACTGCGCGTGGTCACCCGGTTTCCCGCGGCAGAGTGTAGGCAAGCGCGCGCCCCGCGCAACCCCGCCATTGCCTTGAATTGACGGATGGATTTGGGCGCGGGCCGGTGTCATGCGATCACGGGTCGGTCATCCCGCCCAAAACAAAGCAGCCGGACCCTCGGGCCCGGCTGCGCAGAACAGATTCAGGCCGCCTTAGAGCGCGCCGACAGACCAGAACAGGGTTTCGCCCGACGAGTCATCCACGCCGTCATTATCAGTGATGACAAAGCCATTACCCACAGCGTCGATGGCCAGGCTCTCGACCTTGTCGACCGCATAGCCATTGCCGGCCTTGAGATCGGGAACCAGGTCACGCACCAGTTCCTTGCTGACAACGGGTAGTTCGCCACCGAGCGGAGCCGAAACCAGCTCGCTCACCGGGACACGATAGATTGCCTTGAGCGCGGCCTTGCCGGCGATCTGGTTGTCGCGCTCGATCAGATAGACATGGTCGCCATGGGCTGTGATTTCGCTGAGGCCGACCCAGCCACCTTCCGGCGCCGCTTCGAGTGGGTAGCTGACCGCGCCCCATTCGCCAGAAGCCGGCTTGTACGAGACCAGCTTCACGAAACCTTTTTCGTCGTCCTTCCACTCGCGCTGGATGGCGATCCACAGGGTCATGTCGTCGCCCTCGCCGATGGCGGTGACCCCCTCGGTGCCCGACTTGATCTCGCCGGCCAGCAACTCCGCCGGGAACGCGATCTCTTCCTCGATCTTCCCACCGGCATCGACGTGGAACAGGGCATGCGGCCTCAGCTTGGCCGTATCGCCCTCCGAACCCAGCCAGAAGCCACCATTGCCATCCAGCGTGATCCCCTCAAGATCGAGCTTCTGCGCCGCATCGCCGCCGCGGGTGATGACGGTCTTCTTGACGATCCTGGCCGGCGTGGCGGTGGCGTCGATCTCGTAGATCGCCGGAGCGCCTGACAGCACGCTGTCGCTGACAGCATAGAGAATGCCAGGCTTGTCAGCGTCGGCAACGGCGCCGGAAATGGCGGCCCAGCCGATCGGATGCCCGTCTTCACCCAGCTCGGACACGAGCTGCGGATAGGCGGCCTCGCCCTCGGCCAGCTCATAGAGCATCACATGCGAACCACCCAGACCGTCGGCCCGCAGATCGACTTCATTGGCGGTCGCCAGGATGTTGCGTTCCGGGATGGCGACGAGACCTTCCGGCGAAATGCCCGATGGCAGCGACTGGATATATTCCGGCTCGGCGCCCGTATCCTTGTAGATGGCGATCAGCGACGAACGCTCTTCAGCGACGAAGATGTATTGGCTGTCGCCAAACACAGCGACCTCCAGGCCTTCCGGCTCGACGCCCTTCTTGTTGCGAGCATCGGGATAATGGCCGAGCAGCGCCGCCTCCACATCCAGCGCATTGCCGGAGTCAAAGACGATGGAACCGTCGCGATTGAAGATCGTGAAGCCGCGCGAGCCGCCGTCAAGATCACCCTCATTGGCGATAACCAGGCGGTCATCGTCCAACCACTTCACCGCATCTGGTTCGCGCGGCACTTCCTTGTTGGTGCCCGAAAAGTCGATCACGCCATCCTTCTTGGTGTCGACGCCTTCAACGGCCGTCGCGCCGGCCGAAAAGCCGCCCGTCACCGTGCCGGTCTTGGCATCGACGATGGCAACCCAGTTGTTTTCCTGCAGCGTCACTGCAACTTCGTCGGCATCGTTGAAATCAACGAACTCGACCTCGGCGTCATCAGGCGCCACTTCGGAAAGCCCGGTCAGCTCAACGCGCTTGATCCCGGCTTCGGTCACGGCCCCATCGGCCAGCGTCACCAGCGTCAGCCAGCCCGAAGGCGCCTGCGGCATGGCGCCGTCATTGACGTCCTCGTCGCGCTCGTTTTCGATCGCGATGGCGAGGATGGTATTGTCCTTGTTGTGGGCGATCGAATCCGGCTGGCCGCCCAGTTCGAATTCCCCATCGATCGCCTTGGTGGCGATATCGACCACCACCAGCTTGCCGGTCTGGTTGATGAAATCCGCGCGTGTATTCACCGCCACATAAGCCTTGCCGCCGATCACAGTCACCGAGGTCGGCTCGCCGCCCATATCCATGAAGCCGCCCTGCTTGGGCGCCCTGGGATCGGTGATATCGACAAAGCCGATGCCGCCGGCCGGGCTGTCCGAATAGATCAGCGTCATGCCGTCATCGGTCGCGGTGATGATTTCGGACGAGGAGGTCTCGGCCTCCGGATTGTTCAATTCCACCGGAAAGCTGGCAATGCGATTGAAATATTCGGCGGCCTGAGTGGCGGAAGTAGTGGCGAGCAGCGCAACAGTCAGCGCGCTCAAGAGTTTTGACGAATGCATGAAAGGAGTCCCCCTGTCGGCAGATGGCTCCGATTAGTGCTGCCGCAAGACCGCTGGATGACGCCCACATGACGGATCGGTGACAGGCCGCCGTTCTATACACCGGCCCCGCCAATCCCTATATTGCAGACGAGAACAAAATAAGATTCGTCAATCCCCGCGCCGCGTCTGCCGATCCCGGCACGCGGCGATGGAAAGGCCCTCAATGCCCGGCAATGCCCACAATATCGACCGCCCGTCCGCCGGAGCGATTACCAGCCAGTTTGGCCGCAGCCAGCAGGCGCCTGACTATCTCAAGGGCCTCAATGACGAACAGCGCGAGGCCGTGCTCACGATCGATGGTCCACTGCTCGTGCTTGCCGGCGCCGGCACCGGCAAGACCCGCGTGCTGACCACCCGCATTGCCCACATCCTCACCACCAAGCGCGCCTGGCCGTCCGAAATCCTCTCGGTGACCTTCACCAACAAAGCCGCGCGCGAAATGAAGGAGCGCATTGGCCACCTGGTCGGATCAGGCGTCGAGAGCATGCCGTGGCTCGGCACGTTCCACTCCATCGGCGCCCGCATCCTGCGCCGCCATGCCGAGCTGGTCGACCTCAAATCCGATTTCACGATCCTCGATACCGACGACCAGATCCGCCTGATCAAGCAGCTGCTCGATGCCGAAAACATCGACGAAAAGCGCTGGCCCGCGCGTCAGTTCGCCGGCATGATGGACACTTGGAAAAACCGAGGTCTGCTACCCAAGGATATCTCCCCGGCTGAGAGCGGCTCCTACGCCAATGGCCGCGGCGCCAAGCTCTATGCCGACTATCAAGCCCGCCTGAAGGTGCTCAACGCCGCTGATTTCGGCGACCTGCTGCTCGAGAATATCCGCCTGTTCCGAGAATATCCGGATGTGCTGGCCGACTATCACCGGCGCTTCAAATACATGCTGGTGGACGAGTACCAGGACAGCAACGTCGCCCAGTATCTCTGGCTGCGCCTGCTCGCCCAGGGCAAACCCGCCAGCGAAGCCAATATCTGCGTGGTGGGCGACGACGACCAGTCCATCTATGGCTGGCGCGGCGCCGAGGTCGACAACATCCTGCGCTTCGAAAAGGACTTCCCGGGCGCCAAGGTCATCAAGCTCGAGCGCAATTATCGCTCCACGGGCAACATCCTCAAGGCAGCCTCGACGGTCATCGCCTTCAATGAAGGTCGGCTGGGCAAGACGCTGCACAACGACTCCGTCGAACCCGGCGAACTGCTGTCGGTTACCTCACTGTGGGACAGCGAAGAAGAGGCCCGCACCGTCGGCGACGAGATCGAGAACTACCAACGCCAGGGCGAAGCGCTGAATTCCATGGCCATTCTGGTCCGCGCCTCGCACCAGATGCGCTCCTTCGAAGAACGCTTCATCACCCTGGGGCTGAACTACCGCGTCATCGGCGGCCCTAAATTCTATGAGCGCAAGGAAATCCGCGACGCCATCGCCTACCTGCGCGTTGTCTCCAACCCGTCCGACGGCCTGAGCTTCGAGCGCATCGTCAACGTGCCCAAGCGAGGGCTGGGCGATAGCACCGTGCAAATTCTCTACAACGCTTCGCGGTCAGCCAATGTGTCGCTGCTCGCGGCCACGCGCATGCTGCTCCAGACCGAAGAACTCAAAGCCAAGCAGCGCACTACTCTGCGCGACCTCACCAGCCAATTTGAAGACTGGTCCGCCCGACAGTTTGACCGGATCGAGATCGAGACAACAGAGACCGAAAGTGGGGAAGTCGTCGAAACCGAGAAGGTTATTCGCCCGGTTCCACATTGGGAACTCGCCCAACAGATCCTCGACGAGAGCGGCTACACCGCCATGTGGCAGGCCGACAAATCCCCCGATTCCCCCGGCCGCCTCGAAAATCTCAAGGAACTCGTCCGTTCCATGGAAGACTTCGAGACCCTCGGCGGCTTTCTCGAACACATTTCCCTCGTCATGGACCGCGACACGGCCGAGGCCGAAGATGCTGTCTCCATCATGACGCTGCACTCGGCCAAGGGCCTTGAATTCGACACCGTTTTCCTGCCCGGCTGGGAGGAAGGTCTGTTCCCCAGCCAGCGCACCATGGACGAATCCGGCCGCGCCGGCCTCGAAGAGGAACGCCGCCTTGCCTATGTCGGCATCACCCGCGCCCGCAAGCGCGCGCGCCTGTCGGTCGCGCAGAACCGCCGCATCAATGGCCTCTGGCAATCGGCCATTCCATCCCGCTTCCTCGACGAACTCCCGGCCGACGCCGTCGAGGTCAAGGATACCGGCTCATCCTATGGCGGCTACGGCTATGGCGGCGGCGCCACGTCCCGCTTCAACAAGTCCGACCCCTTCGAGAGCGTCTACGAAACCCCCGGCTGGCAGCGCGCCCGCAACCAGCAGGCCAACCGCAAGAGCGCCGGGCCCCTGACCATCGACGGCGACCTCGTCGCCCGCTCGGTCGATCTGGGCAGCGACCGCTCCGCCTTCGGCCTTGGCGAACGCGTCTTCCACCTCAAATTCGGCTACGGCGCCATATCAGACATCGAAGGCAACAAGCTAACCATCGACTTCGAGAAGGCGGGCCGGAAGAAGGTGCTGGAGAGCTTCATCAAGAAGGGATGAACCAGCGCCGTCGCGGCTATTCTTGCCGCAAGGCAGGCAAGTCCTGCCCAGTTACCACCTGATTGCCCCCGCACAATCGCCCCGACCCCCCGGATTTCCTCAGGATTTCGAAGGAGTTACGCTGGCACGGGCATTGCATGCTCCTTGGCGAGACAAGCTGGGGGCATGCATGACGATCGGGAGTGTGGGCGGCGGATTTCGCGCCGGACTGCTGGAGCGGCTGTTCGCTCGGGCCGACAGTGACCAAAATCAGTCTGTGGGGGTCGATGAGCTTGCCGGCGTCCTGTCTGGCGACGATGCAGCGACACGGGCTCGCTCCATCGTCTCCGCCCATGACGCCGATGGCAACGACCAGCTGACATTGGCCGAGTTGACCACCGCCGGCAATCTCGCGCCGGAGACCTTGTCCGGCCTTCTGTCCGCGCAGGAATATGCGGCCGCGGACCGGGCCGGCCGCGCGGCCGATGACCGCAAGGCCGTGGACGAGTTCTTTGCCAGTGCCGACATCGACGGCAACGGTCAGCTCAGCAAGGATGAATTTGATGCGGAGCGTGCGCTTCGCATGGCGCAGAGCCTCGATTCCGGCGAGCCTGCACCGCAACACATGTTCGCCGTCCTGCCGGGATCCATCGATGACAAACTGATCACCCCGGACGAACTCATGGTCAGCCGGCGCCTCATCGACATGGCCAAGCCAATCTCGCTCGATGACCCCAACCTCGATCCTGAACTCGCCGAACGCCTGAAAGCGCTGGTGCCACCACAAGGTGAACCCGAAACGTCCCAGCCTCCGCAGCCAGCACTGAGCACAGTGATGGGCAATGGGGTTAGAAGCGCAGAACTAACCCAGGCGCTGATCACTCGGCTGATCCGGCAGCTAGAGCTGGCACATCCTGCCACGCCAACTCAAGACCTGACGGCCTGATCAGGAAGGGGTGAGCCCCTCCGCCGCGTCCCTCCGCTCCCCAAACACTTCCTTGGCCGCCGAAAGGCCGTTCAGCGCCGCCGGAAAGCCGGCATAGACCGCCATCTGCATGATCGTCTCGACGATCTCGTCCCGGCTCAGCCCCACATTGAGCCCGGCATGGATATGGACCTTCAATTGCGGGCGCGCATTGCCCATTGCCGTAAGGGCGGCGATGGTGGCGACCTCGCGAGACCGCAGGTCGAGGCCGGGTCGGGAATAGATGTCGCCGAACGGAAATTCGAGCACATAGCGGGCAAAATCCGGTGCGATGTCGGCCAGGGAGTCGATCACCTTCTGCCCCGCCTCGCCGTCGATTTGCGCGAGCGCCTTGGCGCCGCGTTCGAGGCGGCTTTCGGTGTGCTGGGTCATTGCTGTGCCTTCGTGTTCAGGTCATCGCCATAGCCGGCGATTTTGGCATCGAGCACATTGAGGCATTCCATGAGATCGTCGACATGCGCGCGCACCGCCTTGCGATGCGCCACCAGCAGGGCCTGCCGCTCTGCTTCGCTGTCCGCGCCGCGCTCGCGTAGCTTTGCGTAGCGCAGCATTTCGCTGATCGGCATGCCGGTGGTTTTCAACCGACCAAGGAACTCGATCCACGCCAATGTCTGGGGCGCGTATGATCGGTGCCCGGAGCCATTGCGCGACGCAGCGGGCATGAGCCCGATCCGTTCATAGTAGCGAATGGTATGGGCCGACAGACCTGAAACAGCAGCGAGTTCGCCGATTCTCATGAGTTACCTTTGTTCTCGACCTGCACTGGCTACAACTTTGAGTGCACTCTAAGTCAAGGGCTCATCTGGCCTGAACCTTCCGCTAGGGAAACCGCTTTCCCAACTCCGCAATATACGCCTTCGCCAGCCGCTCGAACGTCTCAGCATCCAGCGCAATCGTCTGCCCCGGCTCAATACCCGCCACGGCCTTCTCGGCCTTGTACTTGATCGTCTTGTTCTCCTTCAGCACCCCATCATGCTCCATGATGGAATCGCTGAGCATCCGCACTTCGTTGAGCGGATTGCCGTCCTTGCCCTCGGCGCCGCGCATGCGGTGCATGAAGTGATGGTCCAGCGCCAGCAGCATGGCATTGAAATGACCCGGCGCGAAGGCCGCCAGCGCCGCCTCGGCCTTGGGATTGCCCTTCACGGCCGCGGCCAAAGCCGCATAAGCGGCGAGTTGCTCATCAACCTTGGCGGCGGTGAGTTGCACATAGACTTCGGGGTAGCTGGTGACAGCGAGCATGGCGGTGATCCTCATCCTGCAGCCGGACAACCCGGCACTCGACCGCATGTCGCCCGATCGGCCGAGGATTCGACAATTAGGCCGCGTATTTTTCTCCGACCGTTAGATCGGCTTCGTCGCCCGCACCATGCCCTGCACCTTGGGCATGACGATGGTGCCGCCCCCCTGCTCCAGCGCCGCTTCCACCAGCGCCACCAGCCGCTCGACCGCAGCGTCATCGGCGTTGTCACCGGGCGAGAACGAGGTCAGCGCCAGCACCAGGTCTTCCGTGCTGGTCACTGCCAGTTCGCCGGGCGCTTCGAAGACCTTGACGCCCTCGAACTGTTCGCCCACCAGTTGCTCGGCCTTGCGCAGTCCGAAGATATCCGCCGCCGGATCGCTGGCCTTGCCGCCAAACGCCGCCGCGCCGAGCGCATAGAACGGCCCCATATTGCCTTCGAGATTGGTGGTCACAGCCAGAATGCCGCCCGGCCGCAGCACCCGCTTGAACTCGCCCAGCGCCACGCGCGCATCGGGCACATGGTAGAGCATGTGACAGGCCAGCACGGCGTCGAAGCTCGCATCGGCAAAGGGCAGCTTGCTGGCATCGGCAACGACGCCTTCGACCCTGGCGTAACGTCCCGCCGCGTCGGCCGCCTTGACCGCGTCAGCGACCATGCCAGGCGAAAAGTCGGCCAGCGTCAACGACAGTCCGTCCGGGAACACGTCCTTGCCCTCTGCCCACAGCCATCCCGGTCCGCAGCCAATGTCGAGTACATCGGCGTTGGCGGGCAGATCCGCATGCCGGGCGATCCATTCGAACCAGTTGCCCCCACTGCCCCGACCATAGCGGCGGTGCAGGTTTGCCCGCGCCTCGAGCTTCTTGCTGTCGCGATACTGGCGGGACAGCAGGTATTTGCTGTCCACATCCGGTCCAACCGACGGATTGCTCACGATCTATCCCCTGCGCCCTAGCTTCGGGCGGCAAGGTGCAGCAATCTACGACCTACCTCAAGCCTCTCACTCCAGGACAACGCCAATGATCATCTCGACCACTCCCACTCTCGAAGGTCGCCCCGTTCGCGAGTATCTCGGCATCGTCACCGGCGAGGTGATCGTTGGCGCCAACATCTTCAAGGACCTGTTTGCCGGTATCCGCGACATCGTCGGTGGCCGCGCCGGCGCCTATGAAGGCGCCCTGCGCGACGCCCGCCGCCAGGCCCATGAGGAGCTGCGCTACGAGGCCGAACGCATGGGTGCCGACGCCGTGGTCGGCGTCGACCTCGACTATGAAGTCGTCGGTCAGGGCGGCTCGATGCTGATGGTTTCAATCTCCGGTACCGCAGTGAAGCTGTAGCCGAATTTACACCACCCTTGACGGTGCGGGGATAAGTCGGATTGACGGCCATGGAGCTTTCGCGCAACTAGGCGGCGAACAAAGGATGTCTGCTATGGCCGTCGACCAACTCTCCTCCATTCCGCTCACCAAGGACCAGGCCTATGCGCTGGTCGATGCCGTGATGGAACGGGACGACTTGGCGCTGACCGCCTCCGCCCATGAAAACGAAGAGACCGGCGAGTGGTTCTTCGAGGCCACCTGCGACAGCCCGCCCGATGTTGAATCGTTTGTTGAACTGGCCCGCCAAACCCTTGGCGGCGTAGTGGAATTCTCGGTCTCGCCGATCGACCCTGATTTCAACTGGGTGGCCAAGTCGCTGGAGGGTCTCGCCCCGGTGATAGCAGGCGGATTCTACGTCTATGGCAGCCACGAAACCGGCCCGGTTCCCGGCGGCCTGACCCCAATGAAGATCGACGCGGCACAGGCCTTTGGCACCGGCCACCACGAAACGACGACTGGATGCCTCGAAGCCATCGACAAGGTGCTCAAGCGCAAGAAGCCGCGCTACATGATCGATGTCGGCACCGGCACCGGCGTGCTCGCCATCGCCCTCGCCAAACGTACCCGCACCACCGTGATCGCCAGCGACATCGATCCGATCTCGGTGGTCACCACCATCGAGAATGCCGCGCAGAATGGGGTGGGCAAGCACATCATCGCGCTCGAAGCGACGGGCGTGAACCACCCCACCATCATGCAGAACTCGCCCTATGACCTGATCGTCGCCAACATCCTGGCCGGCCCGCTGATGGCACTGGCGCCGTCTATCGGCCGCATTGCAGGCAAGGGCGCAACGGTGATCCTGTCCGGGATACTGCAGCATCAGGCCCGTGGCGTGATCAACGCCTATGCGCGTCAGGGCATGGTGCTGAGCCAGAAACTGCAGCGCAAGGACTGGACCACGCTGATTCTTGAGATGCCCTAGGGTTTCAGCAAGAAATCTGCCAGCATGCTTGCGGCAAATACAAAGCAAAATCCCCGAAGCATGCTCCGGGGATCAAACAGTATCGTCAGCAGTAAACTGCAGCGCTTATGGGCGCTTGGTAAACGCGCCGATCAGCTGGTGCTGCATGCGATAGCTGACCTGGCGGCTCGATTCACGACCACGGGCGTCGATGACCGAACCCAGGGCCTTGCGAAAATCGTTCTTGCTCTCAGTCATTTAACTCTCCATGCACTCGCGACGACAGTCTGTTGCCACCGTCACGATCTATCTAGGCACTTGCGCAGGGTTTGGTTAGGCCTTTGCGGTCAGACCAGCCCTGCAGGACTCGCAAGTCCCGTTACCGCTTCGTTAATTTGCCGTTCATCTTGCCGTACTCGCGCTCATGGCGCTCGACATAGAGCCGGGCCTGGCGCTCACGGCCGGCGACCAGCGCATCGAAGGCCCGCACGAGGAAATTCTTGTCCTGACCCATCTTCGCTCTCCTTGGTTCTGTTACTAAGGTAGGCCGCGGCCGGCGATTTGCCATGGGCCGATCCGTCACGCCAGCCATGACCGGGACGCAATCCGGCACTGAGGACCCCAAGCCATGACCGCCCAGAGCTTCCCGCCAGCTGTATTCCAGAGCTTTGAGGAAAGGTCCGACAGCAAGACGGTAGGCCCCCGTCTTGCCGCGCTGCGCAGCGCCATGGTCAAGGCTGGCGTCGACGCCTTCCTCATCCCGCGTGCCGATGCCCATCGCGGCGAGTCGGTGCCGGCAAGCGAGGCGCGGCTGGCCTATATGACCGGCTTTACCGGTTCGGCGGGCCTGGCAGTCGTGGGTGCCCGCAAGGCCGGGCTGTTTGTGGACAGCCGCTATACGCTGCAAGCCCCCGCCCAGACCGATACCAAGAAGATCAAGGTCCACGAATGGCTCCTCGGAGGCATCTCGCCTGACGTGGCCAACTACGCGCCCAAGGGCGGCACCATCGGCTACGATCCCTGGCTGCACACACCCGGGGAAATCCGCGACCTGGCAGGCAGGCTGGAGGGCCGCGCCAAGCTGGTTCCCGGCGCCAACCTGGTGGACGCCATCTGGTCCGACCGCCCGGCACCCCCGCTTTCCACCATCGAATTCCTCGGCCACAACCGCGCCGGCCAGACAGCGGCCGACAAGATCGCCGAAATCCAGCGGTCCATTGTGGCCGACCATGCCGATGCCGTGGTGCTGACACTGCCCGAATCGATCTGCTGGCTGCTCAACATGCGTGGCCGCGACGTGCCCAACACGCCCTTTGTGCTCGGCTTCGCCATCGTGCCCAGCAAGGGCCTTCCCACGCTCTATCTCGATCCGGCCAAGATCACCGATGAACTGAAGACCGCGCTGGCCGGGGTGGCGAAAGTCGCCAGCCGCGAGGGAATGACGGTGGCACTTGCCCGACTGGGCAAGGCCGGCAAGGCGGTGCTGGTCGACCCCGCCAGCGCGCCCGAGGCCATCGTCTCCTCCCTTAAGGAAGCTGGCGCCAAGCTCGTGGAAAAGCGCGATCCGGTGCTGCTGCCCAAGTCGCGCAAGAATGCGGCGGAACTGTCGGGCATGCGCGAGGCACACATGCTCGACGGCGTGGCTTTGGCCAAGTTCCTCGCCTGGTTCGACGATGCAGCGCCCAAGGGCGGGCTGACCGAAATCGGCATCGTCACTGCGCTCGAGGCGTTCCGCCGCGAGGACGAGACCTGCGTCGACGCCAGCTTCGACACCATTTCCGGGGCCGGACCAAACGGCGCCATCGTCCACTATCGGGTAACCGACAAGACCGACCGCACGCTTAATCCTGGCGAGATCATGCTGGTGGATAGCGGCGCCCAATATCTGTCGGGCACCACCGACATCACGCGGACACTGTCGACCGGCAAGCCCAGCGACGAGGAGCGCGATCGCTATACCCGCGTGCTCAAGGGCATGATCGCGATTTCCATGGCGCGCTTCCCCAAGGGCACGACCGGCTCGCAGATCGATGTGCTGGCGCGGCAGTTTCTGTGGCAGGCCGGCGTCACCTACAATCATGGCACCGGTCATGGCGTCGGCGCCTATCTGGGCGTGCATGAGGGCCCGGTCGGGATTTCGTCGCGCTACACGACGCCGTTCGAGGTGGGCAACGTCATCTCCAACGAGCCGGGCTACTACAAGACCGGCGCCTATGGCATCCGCATCGAAAACCTGGTGACAGTGGTCGAAAGCGCCGAATTCCCAGGCTATCTCGAATTCGAAACACTCACCCTGGCGCCTATCGACAAGCGGCTGATCCGCAAGTCGCTGCTGTCGGAAGCCGAACGGGGCTGGCTCGACGCCTATCACCACCGCGTGTGGAAGGAAATCGCCCCGCGGGTGAAGGGCAAGGTCAAGGATTGGCTGAAGGACGCGACGGAGGCGTTGTGAGGGCTCGAAGAGTCTTTGTGGGGATACCCACCCTAACCTCCTCCTGATAGGGGAGGCTAGGAGGGGTACAAAGACACCCTCAAAATCCCAGCGGGTCGTAGGTCAGAGCCCAGCTCAGCAGCCAATGGTCCTCGTTACCCATCGAGGCGACGTCATCGACCTTCCAACCGTCGTCCTCGCGGATCATGGCAATGCTGAGCAGTCGCGGCTGGTCGAAATTGTGGTAGCTGACATTGACCACAGCCCGGTCGTCGATGATGGCGGGCTCGCCAATCGCCACGTCGAACAGCAGGGCGTTTACATCCGGCAGGAATGGATTGAACACCGCATTCAGGGTGAACTCCGATCCGCTCATCGCGGCGTCGCTGGCAAAGACGTCATTCTCGATGGACTGGTCCAAAACCGCCTTGAGGCGCGTCGAATAATACACCGAGGGATCGGCCACCGTCCGGCCGAGATTATAGTCGTCGTATATGGCCGCAACCAATTCCCCGGGATTGCCGAAGACCTCAGCCGCACTTGCCGCCGGCGTCAGCATAAGCGCTGCTGCCATCACCACAATCATTCGCATCGTCGTGCCCTCAACATCATGCTGCCAGTTGGCTAGCGGGCAGGCACGGCGCGACTGTGATCGGGCGATGGCGGATTTGCGGCGCTAAACTAAATTTCCGGCAAGCTATTGATACATTGCCGCCGCTTCGGCGAAGATTTCGCTGAGGCGGTAAGGATTGTCCGGATTGGTCGAGACCACGTCGTCGATCTTCCAGCCACCGTCCTCGAGCACCAGCTCATAGGTCAACGATCGCGGCTCCCCGAAATTGCTGAAGGTGACATCCACACTGGCGTAGTCACCGGCAATACCGGCCGCACCGATGTCGAAATTGGTGATGTCGTAATCCTGACCGTCGATATAGGGATCGAAGCTGATGGCGCCCATTTCGCCCTCGGGCGTGATCTCAGCATCATTGTCGTAGAGCGCCTGCAGCGCCGCGGAACGGAACTGACTCTCGTCTTCCGGGAAGTTGCCGTTGAAATAGGGCTGGTAGAACGCCTCAAGCAGCGCTTCGGGCGTGTCGTAGGGTTGGGCGGCAGCGTAGCTCATCAAGGCCAGGACGAGGCCGACGGCAAGGGCAGCAAGGCGCATGGAAGTCTCCGGAATGGATCAGAACGGATTGGCGAAATAGTCGGAGATCCGCTCGGGCGGCGAACCGTCATAGCCAGGCAGAATGATGTCGTCGATCTTCCAACCCTTGGCACCGTCATCAACCAGCTCGAAGGTGATCTGCTGATGCTGGTAGCCGGTGATGTCGACGACGATGACCGCCCGGCTGCCCTTGATCTTGGGTTCGCCGACGGCGAAATCCATGCCGCCCGAATCCTGGCCGTTGATGAAGGGCGAGAAATCCAGCACGCCCATTTCATTGCCCTCGGCCTTTACCGCCTCGTCGGCGGCAGTAAAGCTGGCACGGAGCGCAGTGGAAAATGCGTCCAGATCGCTGAAGGCAGCGTCGCTGTCGAAGTTTTCCCAGTCTTCGCCAGCCTTGATCTGATCGTAGATGGCCACGAGCAGATCGCGCGGATCATCGAATTTCGGGATCGGCGCGGCGAAGGTCGGAGCCGACAGCAGGGTGAGGCCAAGGGCCAGAAGCAGCGCTCGCATCAATTGAACCAGAAGGCGTAGTTGATCCACTCGGTACCGAACACCCGGTTGGCCTCGGCAAAACTCTGCGCGTCGGCGATGGGCCCGGGCTTGATGTAAGGCAGCGCCCCCTGCCCGGCGATCAGCATGACGATATCAGTCTCGGGCGCCGTCTCGAAAAAGGCCTTGAGATCAAACCCTTGCTTGAAGCGCCAATGCGGCACCAGCAGCTCGCCAGCCAGGATCTGATCCACGGTCTCGAGCGTTGCCATCCATGCCGAGACAGTCTCCTCGGTCACTGCCGTGTCGGGCACCAGGGAGGTCTGCGTCGGGGACGGCACCAGTTCCCTGTTATCGTCGGTTTCGGCGAGGATCAGTTCCCAGTTCTTGCGCGACAGCGCCGTGATCGACTGCAGACGTTCAAGCACGCCCGCCAGCCGCGCGCTGTCGGTAACCGGGAAATCGGCAGTGTGGATGGCGGCGATCAGATCAGCGACGAAGGCATCGCTATCGGGGTCCATGAACAGCGTACTGCCCTGGGAATAGTCCTCCATCGGCAGGCCTGCCTCGGGGAACACGCGGTGCAGATAGGCGTCGTAGAATTCGGAAAAGTCGTGGCTCAGCAACAGCTCGACCGGCGCAGAAACCACCGTGCCGTAACCGGCCAGCCAGATGGCGTCGGCATTGTCGAATCCAATGGTGGAATCCGGCAGCGGCTCCGCGTCCCTGGTCTTGGTCTTGCCGCCAGGCGGCGGACCATCCGGCGCCGGAATATCGGCGAACTCGCCGACTGAACCGAGCAGCGCAGCCAGGGTTTCGGCTGCTTCAGCCGTCCCGTTGCCGTCGAGGTCCATCCGGACCCTGAGCGGATCAATGGGAATGACGAAACCACCGCCTTCCCCCGCCTGCTGGAAATGGCCGCGGGCCAGGTCCAGCGTCGCGGTGAAACCGTCGAGAATCGCGACCAGCTTTTCATAGGTCAGCGGCTCGGGATCCGGATTGGGCGGTGCTGCAGGGTCGTCGACCCCGATGCCGAACAACATCGCCATGGCCGGCGAATTGGGTGATGTCGCGCCATGTCGATACATCGCCTGCGCAATCTGCTCATAGGCGGTGATGAGATCCTGCATGCCCAGGGCAAAACAAGCCTCGGCGTCGGCGGAGTCACACCCCGCGACCGCTTCGTTGCCGATCTCTCGCAGGGTCCCGTCATAGAGGCGCTGGGGCAGTTCCTCGCCGATCTTGCCCGCGGACGCAGGCAGTACCGTGGCTGCCACCAGGGCAGCCGCCAAACACAAACGACGCATTAAGTCCTCCCAGACTATTTCCCGACGCGCGCGAACCACTCGTCTTCGGTAATGACCTCGACGCCCAGCGCCTCGGCAGACTTGAGCTTGGACCCCGCCCCAGGCCCGGCGATCAGGATGTCGGTCTTCGCCGACACCGAGCCCGCCACCTTGGCGCCCAGCCGTTCGGCCATAGCCTTGGCTTCCGATCGTGACATTTTTTCAAGCGAGCCGGTGAACACCACCGTCTTGCCGGCGACAACGCTGTCGGCAGAGACATTGACGATATAGGGCTTGGGATGAACCTGGGACAACAGGGCGTTCAGCGCCGCGTCATTGCGCTCATTGCCGAAGAAATCGACCAGGGCCTCGATCACCGTGCCGCCAATCCCATCGACCGAGGGAAAGACGGCGTGCGGATCGGCCGCCGCAGTCGTCTCCTTGCCCACGCGGATCAGCTCTTCCATCGTGCCAAAGGTGCGGGCCAGAACCGCCGCCGTGGTCTCCCCGATATGGCGAATACCCAGCGCGAAGATGAAGCGGTCGAGCTCAGGTTCCCGACGTGCGTCGATGGCGGCGAAGAGTTTGTCGAGCCCCTCATAGTTGCGGTCCTCGACGCTGCGCACATTCTTGCGCGTCTTCCCGGAAGCCGCTTCGCGCACCCTGGCCTGTTCTTCGCGGCGCTCCGCCAGCGCCTGCTGCACGGCGGGTCGGCGATCCTTCAGGGTGAAAAGGTCGGCCGCAGTCTTGACCAGGCCCTTGCTGAAGAACAGCTCGATATTCTCGGCGCCCAGGCCCTCGATATCCAGTGCCCCGCGCGACACGAAATGGCGCAACCCCTCAACGGCCTGGGCGGGACAGATCAACTCGCCCGTGCAACGGCGGCGGGAATCCTCCTTGCCGGTCTTCTCGTTGATCTCGCGCGTCGCCGGCGAGCCGCAGACCGGGCAGGTATGGGGGAACTCATAGGGCACCGCATCGGCCGGCCGCTTTTCGACTACCACGCGGACAATCTGAGGAATGACATCCCCTGCCCGCTGGATCACCACCGTATCGCCGATGCGGATGTCCACGCCCTCACGGATCGGCAACCCGTTGCTGTCGAAGCCCTTGATGTAATCCTCATTGTGCAGGGTGACGTTCTCGACCACTACCCCGCCCACGGTCACCGGCTCGAGTCGCGCTACCGGCGCCAGGGTGCCGGTGCGGCCGACCTGGATATCGATGCGCTTGACCGTGGTCGTCGCCTGCTCGGCGGGGAATTTGTGCGCTATTGCCCAGCGCGGCTCGCCGGTGACGAAGCCCCAGCGGCGCTGCAGTTCGAGCTGGTCGACCTTGTAGACGACGCCGTCAATGTCGTAGCCGAGCGACGAGCGCTGCTCCTCGATCAGCCTGTATTGTGCAATGAGCTCGTCGACCGACTTCGCCCGCACCATTAGCGGGCTGACCTTGAAGCCCCATTCGGCGAATTTCTGCACGGCTTCATACTGCGTGGGCGCCGGATCCTTCGTCGTGGCGCCCCAGGCATAGGCGAAGAATTTGAGGTTCCGGCTGGCGGTGACGGAGGCGTCTTTCTGACGCAGCGAGCCGGCAGCGGTATTGCGCGGATTGACATAATCCTGCCCGCCGGCCGCGGCGGAGCGAGCCTTCAGCGCCTGGAATTCTGCATAGGTCATGTAGACCTCGCCGCGGATCTCGATGCTATCGGGCCAGTCGGACCCTGCAAGCTTTTCCGGAATGTCCTTGATGGTCCGCAGGTTCGCCGTGATGTCCTCTCCTACTGCGCCATCGCCGCGCGTGGCGCCCCGCACGAAAACGCCGTTCTCATAGAGCAGCGAGGCCGACAGGCCATCGATCTTCGGCTCGGCAGTGAAGGCGATGTCGAGGTCCTTGTCGCGCTCGAAGAAGCGACGGCCCCGGGTGATGAAATCAACCACGTCCTCGTCCGTATAGGCCTTGGCAAGGCTCAGCATCGGCACTGCATGGCGCACCTTGGCAAAGCCTTCGGCCGGCGGTGCGCCCACGTTGAGCGAAGGGCTATCCTCGCGCACCAGCGTCGGAAAGGCCTCTTCGATGGCGTCGTTGCGCCGGCGCAGCGCGTCATACTCGGCGTCGGTGATCTCAGGCGCGTCGTTCTGGTGATAGGCGATATCGGCCGCGGCAATGGCCTTGGCCAGCCGCGCCAGTTCGCTGTCGGCTTCCTGCTCGGTAAGGTCGTCGACGGGTTTTTTGGACAGGTCGGTCATGGGACTACTCGGAGGCAGAAAGGATTTTTGAAGAGGATACCCCCTCCTAGCCTCCCCCTTGGTAGGGGGAGGAACAGATCGAGCGTGGGGCACAAGCTATGGCTGACCACCAAGCGGATACCTCCCTTTCAGGGCGAGGTTAGGAGGCGTATCCTACCCCACTTCGCTCAGCAGCTTGCTCGCGGCCGCCCGTGCTTCATCGGTCACCTTGGCGCCGGCCAGCATGCGCGCCACTTCTTCCTGCCGTGCAGCCACGTCCAGTGGCTTCACATGGGTGCGCATGAAAGCGCCCTCCTTGACGGCCTGCTTCTCGATCAGCAGATGCCGTTGTGCCCGCGCGGCTACCTGCGGCGCGTGGGTCACCGCCAGCACCTGCACCTTGCCGGCCAGTCGCGCCAGACGACGGCCGATGGCATCGGCAACAGCGCCCCCGACGCCGGTATCGATTTCGTCAAAGATCAGCACCGGGGCCGAACCGCGATCGGCCAGCACCACCTTGAGTGCCAGCAGGAACCGGCTGAGTTCGCCACCCGAGGCCACCTTGAGCAGCGGACCGGCGGCCGTGCCCGGATTGGTCTGCACATGAAACGCGATCTGGTCGAACCCCGACGATGCCAGCCGCGACTTGTCGACCTGCTGGTCGACGATGAATTTCGCTGACCCCAGCTTGAGGTCGGGCAGTTCGGCACCCACCGCCTTGCCAAGCGCCGCCGCGGCTTTCGCGCGACCGGCACTGAGCGTCTCGGCCGCCTTGCGATAGGCCTCCATCGCCTTGGCCTCGGCTATCTTGAGTGCGCCCAAGCGCGCCTCGCCACTTTGCAGCGTTTCGAGATCGGCGCTGTACTTCGCCAGCACGTCGGCAAGACCGTCACAACTGGTTTGGTGCTTGCGAGCGGCAGCGCGCAGCGCGAACAGCCGCTCCTCGACCTCTTCGAGCTCGGCCGGATCATAGGCCATTTCGCGCTTGAGCTCTTCAAGCGCATCGCCCGTCCGGTCGAGTGCAACAAGCGAAGCGTCGAGCGTGTCGACAAGCGGCTGGAACAGCGTCTGGCCGCCATCGATCTTGCGCATCAGGCGCCGCATGAGACTCGCCAGCGCCGGTGCGGGCGCCGAAGGTCCATTGAGCATGTCGTCGATCTCGACCACATCGGAGGCAGAGCGCTCGACCTGCTGCAGATGCTGGCGGCGCTCGGCCAGTTCCTCTTCCTCGCCCGCCACCGGCTTGAGCTTGGATAGTTCATCCACCGTGTGGCGCGCGTAGTCCTCGGCCGCGAGCGCCTGGGCTACCAACGCCTTCTGCGCTACAACGGCGTCCTGCGCCTCGCTGAGCGCCTGCCAGGCTTCGTTGACACGGGCTGCGGTGGGCTCGAGCTCGCCAAACGTATCCAGCGCCGCCCGATGGGTGGCGACATCGACGAGCGCTCGGTCATCGTGCTGACCGTGAATTTCGACGATCTGCCCGCCGACTCGCTGCAGCAAGGCCGCGGAAACCGGCTGGTCGTTGATGAAAGCGCGAGTGCGGCCATCGGCAAATTGCACCCGTCGCAGGATGACGTCCTCGTCATCGGGGATGGCATTGTCGCGCAGCGCCGCGCGCGCCGGATGGTCGGCGGCCAATTGCAGCACTGCGACCACCTGGCCGCTCTCCTGGCCGCTGCGCACCAGCGAGGCATCGCCACGCCCGCCCAGAGCCAGCGTCAGCGCGTCAAGGAGGATGGACTTGCCCGCACCCGTTTCGCCTGTCAGCACCGTCATGCCGCCGTCGAGCGCCAGATCGAGCTGGTCAATGAGAACGATGTTGCGAACCGAAAGCGCGTTCAGCATGCGCGGACTATTCCCAGACTTCGTGTCGCCAACCGGCGCCTATCCTGCATTGTCTTACCACCACCGGCGCGTTCCCGCGAAAGCGCGAATCCGCCTTACGCACAGGAAGAACCCGACACACAACCAGTTGGCCTCATTCCGAACCTTACGGACCGGGCAATGAAAACAGACCACTCATCTTGATTCGCGGCGTCTGCCTGGCCGGCCGACAAAACGAACCGGGGCGCATACTAGCGCCCCGGAACAAACTAGCAACAGATTACTTCGGAACCGTTAGTCCCCGGAACTTTCAGTTCCTGAGGCCAGCCATCCAGCTGCCGTCATTGACGACGGGGGCCAGGCCCTGCTTGGCGAGCAGGTCAAAGGCCTGCTTGTACCAGGTGCTCGACGGATAATTGTGGCCCAGCACGGCGGCAGCGGTCGACGCCTCGTTGGTCAGCCCGAGCAGCAGGTATGCCTCGGTCAGGCGGAACAGCGCTTCTTCGACATGGGTGGAGGTCTGCCAGGTTTCGACTACCACGCGGAAGCGGTTGATGGCGGCAGCATGCTGGCCATTGCCGAGATAGTACCGGCCCACCGACATTTCCTTGCCGGCGATCTGGTCATAGGCCACCAGCAGCTTTTCCTTGGCATCCTCGGCATATTCGGACTGCGGGAAGTTGGCGATGACAAGGTTGTAGGTTTCGATCGCGTCGGCCGATAACTGCTGATCGCGGGTGATGTCCTTGATCTGGGCAAAGTAGGAATTCGCCTTGAGATACAGCACATAGGCCGCGTCGGGCTTGTTCGCATAGAGCGCCATGTACCGGTCGGCAGCGAGGATCGCTTCGTCGAGCTTGCCGCCGCGATAGTTCGCGTAAACCTGCATCAGCTTGGACTTTTCCAGCAGCGGATCACGCGGATGCTGCCTATCAAGCTGCTCCAGTGATTTGACGGCGGTCGCGTAGTACTGGCGATCCATATCATCCAGCGCCTTCTGATACAGCGTGGCGGCCGGGATGATCGGCTCTTCCTTCAGCTTCTGCGGGCCAAACATGCTGCAGCCGGCAAGCAACGCCGCAAATAGAGCAACCGTGAGAAACCGGGCGGCCCGGCTGGTGAGACCACCAATAGCGTCAACTGTCACGAAGTGCCCCGTCCTTATAACGAAAACCGCTTTGGCTGCGGCGTAGTCAGAAAATGGATCAAAACTGTGGCGCCGCGCGCCGTCCCTTGGATCAGCGCACGGACCGCAGATAATGATTGACCGCCAAACCCGCGGGCTGATCGTCGAAAGCCTCGAATTCGAGCGGCAAGTCTTCGGCGCCGACTATTTCATAGTTGGCTTCGCTGGAGAAGAGCCCGGTCAGGACATGCGCGTTGAGCGCGTGTCCACCCTTATAGGACCGGAACCGGCCCCAGATCGGCAATCCCCCCAGCGACAGATCGCCGATAGCGTCCAGCAGCTTGTGGCGCACGAACTCGTCCTCATAGCGCAATCCGCCTGGATTGAGGATGCGGTCTTCATGCACTGTGATGGAATTGTCGAGGCTGGAGCCGAGCGCATAACCGGCCTGCCGCAGGATCTTGGCATCGCGCACGAAGCCGAAGGTCCGCGCCCGCGACACATCTTCATAGTAGCGGCGCGGCGTCCAGTCGAAGATCATGCGCTGGCGGCCGATAACCTTGCTGTCGAAATCGATCTCGAGATCGAGCGCCCGGCCATTATAGGGCTCCAGCGCCGCGAAGGCATCGTTGTTGCGAACCGTGACCGCACGCATGACCTTGAGAAACTTGCGCTGCGCCGGCTGGATTTCGAGACCGACCTCGAGAATCGCGTCAGCAAAGGGCCGCGCGCTCCCGTCGAGGATCGGGCATTCACCGCCGTCGAGCGTGATGACAGCATTATCGACGCCCATGCCCGACAGGGCTGACATCACATGTTCGACGGTGGCGACGCTGATGCTGTCGCCCAGATCGAGCGTGGTGCAGAGGGTCGTGCGCGTGACACGAGAAAAATGTACGGGAACCGGGGCGGTGGTGGCGCCATCGCCCTTTTGGCGGCAGATGGTGATACCTGAATCGACTGGGCCCGGAGAAAGGGTCAGGGTGACCGGCTGGGCGCTGTGTACGCCGTAGCCGGCGAAGCTGATCGCGGCAGCGATGGTGCGCTGGCGCGTGGACAGTTTTTGCATACTCGAAATAACTCCGACCCCAGGGCCCCGGACGTCCAAGACTGTGTTAGCCAAAAAAAACTCGGCGCGAAAGCCGCGCCGAGCAATCTTCTCGTGAATTTACCCGCAGGTTGTTAACCGTGCTTGCGCAGGAAGGCCGGGATTTCGAGGCTGTCCTTCTGTGGCGCCGGAGCCGGCTGGCGACCGTGTGGATCAAGGTTGCCACGGGCACCCTCGACCGGCGGTGCGACCCGCGAAGTCCTTGCGCCGCCAGCCTCAATGGCACTGCGCGCGGCCGCATCATCGGCTGCGGAATAGACGGTTTCATCCTTGGGCGCAGCCTGGGGCTGGCCCAGGTTGAGCCCGACATTGGATGCCAGTTTCTTGAACAGCGCGCGCGCATTGCGCGGCTCTGCGTCGTGACGTTCCTGCGGCTCCTGTGACCGCCTCGCAACAATCGGCAACTCCTCGGTGCGCGGCATGCGGCGCTGGCCCTCCGGGCGAGCGGCATGTGACGGCACGTAAACGCTCGGAACCGGCTCTTCGGCCATCGCTGGCTCGTCGGCTTCATGCATGCTTTCGGCTGCCGGAATATAGGGCTCGACGAAAACGCCGTCGTCTTCGAGATCATGGCGCGCCGGTGCGGGTGCAGCCATGCTGAAGGCCTCGGCAACTGCTGCTTCGAACTGATGCTCGATGGCCTGCTGCTGCGGTGCGGCGACAGGCGTAACGGTGGCGGCACGTTCGATCTGGGCGCGAGTCGGCTCCACCGGCACGTGGCGGCGCACTTCGAGCGGGGTGCGCGAAGCGTGCGGCTTTGCCGGCTCCAGCGCCTGCACCATGGTGGCATCGGTGCCGGTGGCGACAACAGCCACGCGGATCGTGCCGGTCAGGCTCGGATCGAACGTCGCGCCCAGGATAATGTTGCAATCAACATCGACTTCCTCGCGAACGCGGCTGGCCGCTTCATCGACTTCGTAAAGCGTCAGGTCGGGACCGCCGGTGATGGAGATCAGCAGCCCGCGCGCGCCGTGCATCGACACGTCGTCGAGCAACGGATTGGCAATGGCCGCCTCAGCGGCATGGCGGGCGCGATCTTCGCCCGAAGCTTCGCCGGTGCCCATCATCGCCTTGCCCATGCCGCGCATCACGGCGCGCACGTCGGCGAAATCGAGGTTGATCAGACCTTCCTTGACCATCAGGTCGGTGATGCAGGCAACGCCCGAGAACAGCACCTGATCGGCCATGGCGAAGGCGTCGGCAAAGGTAGTCTTCTCGTTGGCGACGCGGAACAGGTTCTGGTTGGGGATGACGATCAGCGTATCGACATGGCGATGCAGTTCGTCGATGCCATCCTCGGCCAGGCGTGCCCGGCGATTGCCTTCGAAATTGAACGGCTTGGTGACGACGCCGACAGTCAGGATGCCCTGCTCACGGGCAGCGCGCGCCACGACGGGCGCCGCGCCAGTACCGGTGCCGCCGCCCATGCCGGCTGTAATGAACACCATGTGCGAACCGCTGAGGTGATCATTGATTTCGTCCCAGCTTTCCTCCGCTGCGGCACGACCGACTTCGGGATGCGAGCCAGCGCCCAGGCCTTCGGTAACCCCGACGCCGAGCTGGATGATGCGCTGGGCCTTGCTGAGGGCCAGCGCCTGCGCATCGGTATTGGCAACGACGAAATCGACCCCGTCGAGCCCGGACTCGATCATGTTGTTGACTGCGTTGCCGCCAGCGCCACCACAACCAAATACGGTGATGCGGGGCTTGAGTTCCTGAATGTCCGGGATGGTGAGGTTGATAGTCATGAGGGGCCCCATAGTGGCGGTGTTGGTAAAGATTTACCCCCCGAAACGTTAACCGGCCCCTAACAATTGTCTCGCCGGTGTTAACGTGAACGCAATTTGCGACACGCAGCGGTTACGCATTGACCAGCCGTTAACCACGCCGACCCTGAACAAAGGCCAAAAAAGGGGACTGCCCGTTGACAGGTCCTACATAACCAATTAGCAATATAACATGTTGGTTCTGGACAGTGGGTCCAGCGCCGCACCGAGGAGAGACCCATGAACAAGATCACGCCTTGCCTGTGGTTCAACAACAGCATCGACGACGCCATCAAATTCTACACAGAGACCTTCAAGGACGGGAAAGTGCTCGACATCTCCCGCCAGGATCCTGATGGAGCCGCCTTTACCGCGACCATCGAACTGGCCGGTCACAGGTTTTTCCTGCTCAACGGCAGTGGCGGCGACAAGAGCCAGTTCCCGTTCACCGAGGCCGTGAGCTTCATGCTCGAATGTAGCGGGCAGGAAGAGGTGGACTACTTCTGGAACACCTTCGTCGACAACGGCGGCGAGGAAAGCATGTGCGGCTGGTGCAAGGACAAGTTCGGCCTCAGCTGGCAGGTTATTCCCAAGCAGCTGTTCGAAACGGTCAGCGGGCCCGACAAGGCCGGCGCCAACCGCGCAATGCAGGCTATGCTGGGGATGAGGAAGCTTGATGTGGCAACCCTGCAGAAGGCCTATGCGGGAAAGTAGAGGCTTATCGCGCCGGAACAAATCGGCCTAGGATCGGCACCATGAAAGCCGATCATCGCAACCCGATTTTCCCGGCGTGCCCCTGGCGCTCGCCTCGGCCGCCTTGTTCGGCCTTTCGGCGCCGGTCTGGCCCTTGTTCATGCGGGCCGGGGCGCTATCGGCCTCGGCGACAGCGAAGCCTCGCTCGTCCGCACCGATCTGCCTTGGCTGGCTGGCGTCGTCCTGTTCGGCGGCATCCTCGGCCCCTTGCTGCTAATGCTGGGTCTGGCGCAGACCACTGCCTCCACTGGTTCGCTCCTGCTGCCGGCAAGACTACCTTGTCCCACGCCTTCCGGGCACAAATGGCCGAGCCGTTCTGCCTGTATGCCTCGGATCAACTGGCCGACGCAGGCTT
>JAKFDU010000117.1:0-2099 GCA_036675975.1 Devosia sp.
AAGTTCACCTTTGCCGTGGTCAAGGCAGCCGACCTCGATAGCGCCCTGCAACAGATGAAGGTGCAACTGGGCTGGAAGCCAGAGCTCAGCACCCTGGTCAAGCCGCAACCCGCCCTGAGGAAAAGCGCATGAGCCAGTTTCCTCTGCAACAGCTGCAGGAGGCGGCGGCAGTACTGGCCATCGCCCGCCAGACCCGCCAATCCTGCGCACGGATCTCCGAGCGTTTCGGCATTAGCACACTCTCCGCTGCCTACGCGGTGCAGGAGATCAACACCAGGCTGGCGCTGGAACAGGGTCGCCGCCTGGTCGGCCGCAAGGTCGGTCTGACCTCGACAGCCGTGCAACAGCAGCTCGGCGTCGACCAGCCCGACTTCGGCATGCTGTTCGCCGATATGGAAATCGCCGACGGTGGCGCCATCGATTGCAGCCGGCTGATCCAGCCCAAGGCCGAGGGCGAGATCGCCTTCGTCCTCGGCCGCGACCTGCCCCGCCATGACACCACCCTGGCCGAGCTGATCAGCGCCGTGGACTATGTGGTGCCCGCCCTGGAGATCGTCGATTCGGCCATCGAGGACTGGAAGATCACCCTGGTCGATACCGTCGCCGACAACGCCTCCTCCGCGCTCTATGTGCTGGGCAAGCAGCCGACCAAGCTGTCGGCGCTGGACCTGCGCCTGGAAGGCATGCTGCTGGAGAAGAACTCCGCACAGGCCTCCATCGGCGTTGGCGCCGCCTGCCTGGGCAACCCGCTGGATGCCTGCCTGTGGCTGGCCCGCACCATGGCCGAGGTCGGCAGGCCGCTACAGGCCGGCGACGTGCTGCTGTCCGGCGCGCTCGGCCCGATGACGCCGGTGGTGGCCGGCGACCACCTGCACCTGCGCCTGACCCGCCTGGGCGAAGTCAGCTGCCGCTTCGTCTGAACACGTCCAGCAGCGCGACAGATCGCGCCGCCCACTGGAGAGCATTACATGAGTATCAACAAAAAACTGAAAGTCGCGATCATCGGCCCCGGCAATATCGGCACCGACCTGATGATCAAGATCATGCGCAATGCGCGGCACCTGGAAATGGCCGCCATGGTCGGTATCGACCCCACCTCCGACGGCCTGGCGCGTGCCGCCCGCATGGGCGTGGCCACCACCCATGAAGGCGTACAGGGCCTGGTCAATCTGCCGCAGTTCGCCGATATCGACTTCGTCTTCGACGCCACCAGCGCCGGGGCCCACGTCAGCAACGATGCGTTCCTGCGCGCAGCCAAGCCCGGCATTCGCCTGATCGACCTGACCCCGGCGGCCATCGGCCCCTACTGCGTGCCGGTGGTCAACCTGGAGCAGAACCTGGCCCAGCTCAACGTCAATATGGTCACCTGTGGTGGCCAGGCCACCATCCCCATGGTCGCCGCCGTATCGCGAGTGGCCAAGGTGCATTACGCCGAGATTATCGCCTCGATCAGCAGCAGATCGGCCGGCCCCGGCACCCGCGCCAATATCGATGAGTTCACCGAGACCACCAGCAAGGCCATCGAGGTGATCGGCGGCGCGACCAGGGGCAAGGCGATCATCATCATGAACCCGGCCGAGCCGCCGCTGATCATGCGCGACACGGTGTTTGTGCTCAGCGAGGCCGTCGACCCGGCCTATATCGAAGCGTCTATTGAGGAGATGACCGCCGCCGTACAAGCCTACGTACCTGGCTACCGGCTGAAGCAGAAAGTGCAGTTCGACGTTATCCCCGAATCCTCACCGCTGAACATCCCCGGCCTGGGCAAATTCAGTGGTTTGAAGACCTCGGTGTTCCTCGAAGTCGAAGGCGCCGCCCACTACCTGCCGGCCTATGCCGGCAACCTCGACATCATGACCTCCGCCGCGCTGGCTACTGCCGAGCGCATGGCGCAGTCGATGATCAACGACTGAGGACTCAGACCATGACTTTCGATCCAAGCAAGAAGCTCTACATCTCCGACGTCACCCTGCGCGACGGCAGCCACGCCATCCGCCACCAGTACTCGCTGCAGAACGTGCAGGACATCGCCCGCGCCCTGGACCAGGCCAAGGTCGACTCCATCGAAGTGGCCCACGGCGATGGCCTGCAGGGCTCCA
>JAKFDU010000118.1:0-1840 GCA_036675975.1 Devosia sp.
AACGAAGGCATTGCTCCGTGGGCCCGCCGCGAAGGGCCATCCATGGCCCAGCGCGGCTATCCCGGCATCCATGCCGGGATGCCCACTCCACAATGCCTGCGTTCGGCCATCGTGGTTAACGGGACGCCCGAGATCAACGTCCACCCCGAGGCGGCCTGATAGCCGACCTGGTTCTTGATGGGGACCGCGTTCCCCTGTGGGAGCGAGCTCGCTCGCGAAGGCGGCCTAGTAGCCGGCCTATCTCTTGCGGATGTACCCCGACCCAACGGTGGGAGCGAGCCTGCTCGCGAAGGCGGCCTGACAGCCGACCTGTCTCTTTCGGATGTACCCCGACCCAATTGTGGGAGCGAGCTTGCTCGCGATTGCGGTGTGCCAGTCAACATCAAGCCGGCTGAACCGACGCTATCGCGAGCAAGCTCGCTCCCACAGTTTGATTTTCAGTGACTGCCCCCTGCGGTGCGTCAAATGGCGCCGTCGTTGCGCAGTTTGGCGATCTGCTGCGCGTCGTAGCCCAGCTCGCCGAGTACCTGGGCGTTGTGTTCACCCAGCGCCGGGCCGACCCATTCGCAGGTGCCCGGGGTGTCGGAAAGTTTCGGTACGATCCCCGGCATCTTGAACGACTTGCCGTCCGGCAGCTTGGCCTGCAGGAACATCTCTCGGGCGAGGAACTGCGGGTCGCTGAACATATCTTCGGCGCTGAAGATCCGACTGGCCGGCACGCCGGCCTGGTTCAGTTGGTCGATAACGCTATCGAGCGGCAGCGCGTTGACCCAGCGATCGATCACGCCGTAGAGCTCATCGCGCCGGCTGTCACGGCCATCATTGCTGGCCAGTTGCGGGTCATTGGCCAGGTCGTCACGGCCGATGATCTGCATGAAGCGCTTGAAAATCGCATCGCCGTTGGCGCCAATCTGCACATGCTTGCCATCGGCGCTGGTGTGGATGGACGAGGGGGTGATGCCGGGCATGATATTGCCGGTACGCTCGCGGATGAACCCGAACACATCGAACTCCGGCACCATGCTTTCCATCATGGCGAAAATCGCCTCGTACAAGGCCACGTCCACCACTTGTCCAGTGCCGCCGTTGATCTCGCGGTGACGCAGGGCCATCAATCCGCCAATCACCCCCCAGAGGGCGGCGATGGAGTCGCCGATGGAGATCCCGGTGCGCACTGGCGGGCGGTCGTCGAAGCCGGTGATGTAGCGCAGGCCGCCCATGGATTCGCCCACCGCGCCAAACCCCGGTTGGTCTTTCATCGGCCCGGTCTGGCCGAAGCCCGAAAGCCGCACCATCACCAGTTTCGGGTTCAGTGCATGCAGCACATCCCAGCCCAGACCGAGCTTTTCCAATACGCCGGGGCGAAAGTTCTCGATCAGGATGTCGGCTTCGCCGAGCAGTTTTTTCAGGATCGCCAGGCCTTCAGGGTGCTTGAGATTCAAGGTCAGGGACTTCTTGTTGCGTGCCTGGACGAACCACCACAGCGAGGTGCCTTCGTACAGCTTGCGCCACTTGCGCAGCGGATCACCGCCATCGGGCGATTCGACCTTGATGACTTCGGCACCGAATTCGCCGCAGATGCGCGAGGCGAAGGGCCCGGCAATCAAGGTGCCAAGTTCGATGACTTTGACGCCGGCAAGGGGTTTGGCAGTAAGCGACATGACGGATCCTGTAGGACAAAGGCAGAACGAATAGAGCGTTTTATCATAGGCCAAGGCCGGTCGCCGCAGGTTGATGGTCGGCAATTCGTGGATTGCCCGCGTCATCGGTTAGACTTGCCGCCTTTCCTCGTATCAAGAAGCCCGTTCATGGCCCAGCCGTCCACGACCTACAAGTTTGA
>JAKFDU010000119.1:0-14624 GCA_036675975.1 Devosia sp.
ATGCAGGGGGTTTTGGGGACGGGGATAAGTTCTTTGCTTGGAACGTGCGGCCTCACCCCCCTCCTGCCTCCCCCATCAAGGGGGAGGTTCGGCTCCACTCCTGGGGCGCGATGCAGAGTCCAAACCACCGGACGGCACCTCCCCCATCATGGGGGAGGTTGGGCGGGGTGGCGCCCCACTTGCGCTGTGCTCGGGTTACCCACCGTCATAAATTGACCGCCCGGTCAAAATTCCATAGCCTCGCTTCGCCGCCGTCATCCCAACGTCACCTGCAGGCGGCAAGAGCATGCGCGCTCCAGCGGAGCGACACGCCGGACCAATGCGTCCACCACCCGGGAGCGCGGCGCCCCCGGACTGTTCAGCGACTGAACGCTTCAGGGAGACAACGAATGAATTTCCTGCCCAAGATTTCTCGACGGACCTTCCTCGCGGGTTCCGCGAGCGTGGGGGCCATGGCCGCCATGCACCCCTTTGCCGTGCTGGCCCAGGCCAACCAGGCGCATCTGCGCATCATGGAAACCACCGACCTGCATGTCGCCGTGTTTCCCTATGATTATTACGCCGACGCCCCCAACGAAACGATGGGCCTGGCCCGCACGGCCTCGATCATTGAGAGCATCCGCGCCGAGGCCGGCAATTCCATGCTGGTCGACAATGGCGACATCATCCAGGGCAACCCGATGGGCGACTACATCGCCTATGAAAAGGGCCTCGAGGACAACGTCCACCCCATCATCGCCGCCATGAACACGCTGGGCTACGAGGCCGCGACCCTGGGCAATCACGAGTTCAACTACGGCCTCGAATATCTCGATACCGCCCTGTCAGGCGCCACCTTCCCCTTCGTCTCGGCCAACCTGGTGCGCGGTGAACTGGCCGCCGATCCGCTGAGCGACGACACCTATATCCAACCCTATCTGATCGTCGAGAAGGAACTGACCGACGGCTCGGGCGCCACCAAGACCATCAAGATCGGCCTCATCGGCTTCCTGCCGCCGCAGATCATGACCTGGGACGCCACCCACCTGACCGGCAAGGTCAATACCCGCGACATCGTCGAGACCGCCAAGGCCTATGTGCCCAAGATGAAAGAGGAAGGCGCCGAGCTGATCGTCGCGCTTTCCCATTCCGGCATTGCCGCCGACCAGGTCACCGGCGCCGAGAACGCCTCGCTGCAGCTGGCGGGGGTCGAGGGCATCGATGTGGTCCTGACCGGCCACCAGCACCTGGTCTTCCCCGGTCCGGACTATGAAGGCGTCGAAGGCGCCGACATTGCTGCCGGCACGCTGAGCGGCAAACCCGCCGTGATGGCTGGGTTCTGGGGCAGCCATATGGGCCTGATCGACCTGCTGCTCGAGCAGGACGCCGACGGCAAATGGACGGTGGTCTCGCACACCTCCGAAGCCCGCCCGATCTTCGAGCGCGTCGACGGCAAGGTAACCCCGCTGGTCGAAAACGAGACCGAAGTCGCCGAGGCCGCCCAGGTCGAACACGACGAAACGCTCGACTATATCCGCCGCGCCGTCGGCGAGACTTCCGCGCCGCTGCATTCCTATTTCGCACTCGTCGCCGACGATCCGTCGGTGCAGATCGTGAGCCAGGCGCAGACCTGGTACATCACCCAGATGATGAAGGGCACTGAATGGGAAGCCCTGCCGATCCTGTCGGCGGCAGCGCCGTTCAAGGCCGGCGGCCGCGGCGGCCCGGAATATTACACCGACGTCCCCGTCGGTCCCGTCGCCATCAAGAACGTTGCCGATCTCTACCTCTATCCCAACACCATCCAGGCCCTTGTCGTTACGGGCGCCGAGGTCAAGGATTGGCTGGAGCGTTCGGCCGGTATCTTCAACCAGGTCGAGAAGGGCGCCAAGGATGCCGACCTGATCAATCCGGACTTCCCGTCCTACAATTTCGACATCATCGACGGCGTTACCTACAAGATCGACCTGACCCAGCCCTCGAAATACTCGAGTGATGGCAAGGAAGTGACCAACCCGGACGCCAACCGCATCGTCGACCTGCAGTTTGACGGCGCCCCGATCGACCCGGCGGCCAAGTTCGTCATCGCCTCCAACAACTATCGCGCTGGCGGCGGCGGCACGTTCCCCGGCACGGGTGCGGACCACATCATCTTCAAGGGTCCCGATACCAACCGTGACCTCATCGTGCGCTTCATCGTCGAGAACGGCACGATCAACCCCAAGGCCGACAGCAACTGGTCGCTCGCCCCGATCGGCGACACCACCGTGCTGTTCGCCACCGGACCCAAGGCCGCCGACCACCTGGCCGACGTGACTGCCGTCAAGATCGAGGCAACCGGCGAGACCAATGCCGACGGCTTCGGCCTCTACCGCATTACGCTGTAACGTTCCGGGGCGGCCTACGGGCCGCCCCGTTCATATCGGGGTGCATCTCATGCGTCTTGGCGTCACTGCTGTCCTGCTTGCCCTGCTTTTGTCTCCTGCATGGGCACAGGAGCGCACCCAATTCGTGCTCGCCATCAGCTGGCAGCCGGCCTTTTGCGAGACGCGGCCGGACAAGCCCGAATGCGAGAGCCAGGCGGAAGATCGCTTCGACGCCAGCCACTTCGCCCTGCACGGCCTGTGGCCGCAGCCGCGCTCGCGCGACTATTGCGGCGTGAATGAAGCGACGGCGCGGACCGATGAGGATGGCGACTGGCATTTGCTGCCCGAGCCGGAGCTTACCGCCGATCTTTGGGCAGAGCTGAAAAACGTCATGCCGGGCACGCAATCGGGGCTGGAGCGCCACGAGTGGATCAAGCATGGCACCTGCTATGATGGCGATGCCGAGGAATATTACGCCGACTCGCTCGACATGCTGGAGGCGATCAATGGCAGCGCCGTTGCGGAACTGTTCGCCAGCTCTGTCGGGCAGCGCGTGACGCAGGCCGAGATACGCGCGGCTTTCGACGCCGCCTTCGGTCCCGGGGCCGGTGAGCGCGTGCGGCTGAGCTGCGTCAACGATGGCAACCGGCGCCTGATCAACGAGCTGACCATCGGCCTGACGGGCGATATCGACGGACCCGGCAGCATCGTCGACCGCTTGCTGGATGCCCGTCCGACCGACGGTGGTTGCGATGCTGGCGTGGTGGACGCCGTGGGACTGCAGTAGCCCGCCTACCCCTCCAACCCCGCATCCAGCCGTTGGCGCAGGCGTTTCAGGCCCTCGCGCAACGCATCGCCCGCGCCGGGTTCGCCGCCCAGCGCCTTGCCCACGGCCAGCGGCACAGCAGCCGCCTTGGCTCGCAGGGCCCGGCCCTCTGATGTCAGGAATATCCGCACCTGCCGCTCGTCTTCGTCATCGCGCTGACGCCGCACCAGGCCCCGGGCTTCGAGACGCTTGATCAGGGGGGTGATGGTGCCGGAATCGAGGAACAGCTTGTCCCCGAGCGTCTTCACGGTGATGCCGTCTGCCTCCCACAGCACCAGGAACACCAGGTATTGCGGATAGGTAAGCCCGATCGCGTCGAGTCGGGGCTTGTAGAAGCGGGTAAAGGCGTGCTCGGCCGCGTACACGGCGAAACACAGCATTGAGTCCAGCTTGAGCGGATCGGCCTGCTCGGTCATGCCTTCCCTCCATCACTGGCAAATTAGCACGGATTTTTCAATTGCACACAATTTAATTGTGCACTATGTAATTTTCACGTTACGATTTTCAACCGCCTGGCAAGGAGCATTCGATGTCGATCAAATCCGCCCTCTACACCGCCCACGCCCACACCACCGGTGGCCGCACCGGCACCAGCGCGACCGATGACGGCCGCCTGTCGGTGACGCTGGACACGCCCAAGGAAATGGGCGGCAATGGCGGCGCCGGCACCAACCCGGAACAGCTCTTTGCCATCGGCTACTCGGCCTGTTTCCTGGGCGCCCTCAAGGCTGTCGCCCGCGGCGAGAAGGTGAAGGTGCCTGATGAAGCCACCATCGACGCCGATGTGTCCTTCGGCGAAAATGCCAATGGCGCCGGCTTCGCCATCGGCGTCGAACTCAAGATCACCCTGCCCGGCTTCGAACGCGCCGCTGCCGAGGCCCTGGTCGAAAAAGCCCACCAGATCTGCCCCTATTCCAACGCGACGCGCGGCAATATCGATGTGACGCTGACCGTCCTTTAACGCTTCGCCAACCATGACGGGCAACGGCCACCCGCCGCGAACGGGTGGCCGTAACCGTTTGAAGGTACCGGCCGAATAGGATGCCAACAGTCAGCGAGCTTCGCCCATGGCCATTGGCACCGATTATCCGCGCCCCATAACCGTCAACGGCTATGTCTGCCGCAATTGCGACGACGTCTCCAACGCCAAGCGCAATATCGATCCGGCTGCACCCGACGGCGCCGAACAGTCCGCCGTATCGTTTGGCGGCAGCCTGCGCGATCAGCAACGCCAGGGCGCACCTGCAGCCAACCCAGCCTTTCGCCTGCTTGACCGCTACGCCTGAGCAATGGCGGAAACTTAACGCTGCCGATTCACTGCCGGGAAAGACCCACGGCATAGGCTCGCCTGGCCATCCTGCCGGAGCGACGCCTTGACCGTCCCTGCCCTCGCCATTTCCCGCCTGACCAAGAGCTTCGACCGGCCCGTGGTCGTCGACCTCGACCTCACCATCCGCGCCGGCGAATTCTACGCGCTGCTCGGCCCCAATGGCGCCGGCAAGACTACCATCCTGCGCATGGTCGCGGGACTGCTGCAGCCCGACCGGGGCGACATTGCCATTTTCGGCATCGACACGCGGCGCGATCCCATCGCCGCCAAGCGCGTCGTCGCCTGGGTTTCGGACGAGCCGATGGTCTATGACCGGCTGACCCCGCTCGAATATCTCGAATTCGTCGCCGGCCTCTGGCAGATCGACAGCCGTGCCGCCCAGGCCAAGGCCAATGAGCTGGTGGACTGGCTGGGCCTGCGGCCCCATGCCAACGAGCTGTGCGGTGGCTTTTCCAAGGGCATGCTGCAAAAGGTTGCGCTGGCCGGCGCGCTGGTACACGACCCGCAGCTGATCATCCTCGACGAACCCCTGACCGGCCTCGATGCGGGTTCGGCCCGCCAGGTCAAGGACGTGCTGCTTGGCAAGGTGCGCGATGGCGTGACCGTCATCATGACCACCCACATCCTCGAGGTCGCCGAACGCATGGCCGAACGCATCGGCGTCATCAGCCAGGGCCGGCTGATCGCCGAGGGCACGCTGGCCGAGTTGCGCACGCGCATCGGCCGCGAATCGAGTCTTGAAGACATCTTCCTCGACCTGGTAGCGCAGGGCACGGAAGCGGCATGACGGTGGCACCCGCCTCGCTGGCCTGGTTCGCCCGCCATGAGCTGACCCTGGCCTGGCGCGAACTTGTCGCCATGCTCACCGGCGGGAGCCGGGCGCGCGGCATCGGCCTCGTGATCTTTCTCGGCATCGTCGTCGTCGTGCTGCATCTGCTGGCCTATGGCGTGGTGGCGCGCTGGGCCTCGGGCGGCATATCGTCCAATGCGCAGAACCTCGTCATGCTGACCGGCACGGGCTTGCTGTTCTGGACTGTGATGCTGTCCCAGGCGCTCGAGGCGGTAACCCGCGTCTATTACGGCCGCTCCGATCTCGACCTCATCCTGTCCTCGCCGGCTTCGTCGCGCCGCCTGTTTGCCATCCGCGCCGGCTCGGTGGCGCTGACCAGCGTGGCCCTGACCGGCCTGCTTGCCAGCCCGCTGATCAACATGCTGGCGCTGTTTGATGGACAACGCTGGCTGGCGGCCTATGGCGTGGTGATGGCCATGGGCGCGATCTCGACCGCCCTCTCGGTCGGCATCACCATGGTGCTGTTCAAGCTGGTCGGGCCGCGGCAAACCCGGTTCATCTCCCAGATCGTTGCCGCCGTTATCGGCGCCGGCTTCGTCATCGGCGTCCAGGCCGCAGCGATTCTCTACTACGGCGATTTCTCGCGCCTTGCCCTCTTTCAGTCGCGGGCCATGGTCGATGCTGCTCCAGGCATTGGCAGTCCGCTCTGGCTGCCTGCCAAGGCCGCGATGGGCGATCCTGGCGCCTTGCTCACGATGCTTGCGGTGGGACTGGGCGCCCTTGTCCTCGCCATCGCGGTCTCGGCATCGAGCTATGGACGCCTCGCCATTTCCGCTGCCGGCCTCAATCACGTCGCCAGTCAGCGACGGCCATCCGCGAGGGCCTTTTACCCCGCATCGCAGCGGCACGTGCTGCGCCTCAAGGAATGGCGGCTGCTGCAGCGTGATCCATGGCTGCTGTCGCAGACCCTGATGCAGATTCTCTACCTGGTGCCGCCGGCGCTGCTGTTGTGGATGAATTTCGGCAGTGAGGCGGGCGCCTTCGTGGTTGTGGTGCCGGTATTGGTCATGGCGGCGGGACAACTGGCCGGCGGGCTGGCCTGGCTCGCCATATCAGGCGAGGACGCTCACGACCTCGTCGTGACGGCGCCTGTGTCGCCACGCACCGTCCTGATCGCCAAGATCGAGGCCGTGCTGACAGTCATTGCCATCGTCCTGGTGCCGCTGCTGCTGTTGATGGCCCTTTCGTCGCCGGGCATGGCCCTGATCACCGCCGTCTTCGCCGCCCTTTCGGCCGGATCGGCGACGGCGATCCAGCTCTGGTTCCGCGTCGTCGCCAAGCGCTCGATGTTCCGCCGCCGCCAGGTGGCATCCCGCGCGGCGACGCTGAGCGAGGCCTTCGCCTCGATCATGTGGGCCGCCACCGGAGCACTGCTGGCCGGCGGCGGCTCGTGGATGGCAATCGTGCCAGCCATCGTGGCGGTGCTCGTGCTGGTCGTGGCGAGGCTGCTCAGTCCGCGTCGGGCCTAGCCCAGGCGGGCCAGATTGGGATCAGGCTCGCGCAGCATGGCGGAGAGACCGATCCCCGCCAGCGACAGCGCCGGCAGCAGGGCGCCGATCCAACCCAGATCGTCAGGCGTGCCATATTGCAGCACCAGCCCGCCGATCAGCGAGCCGCCTGCAATGCCCAGGTAGAGCGCCGAGGCGTTGAGCGACAGCACCAGTGGCGCATTGCTGGGCGAAAGGCTGAGCAGGTAACTCGACTGCGCCGGTGGAAATGCCCAACCGGTGGCGCCCCATAGCACGATCAGCGCGAAGAAGACCGGACCAACCATGGCTGCGGGCAGATAGGCCACCAGCGAGATGGCCAGCAGCATCAGGCCATTGAGCACCACCGCGCCAATGACGGTCGGACGGGCGCCAACCCGGTCGGCCAACTGCCCACCCGCGGCATTGCCAAAGGCGGCCCCGATGCCAAAGGCCAGCAGCACCGCCGGAACGAGCTCAGGCGGCAGGCCGATGGACCGGGTCGTGACGACAGCCAAGTAGATAATGACGGTAAAGGCGCCGGCCAGGTTGAGCAGCGTGGTGAGCAATGCCCCCGGCACCCCCGGCAGGGCAACCGCGGCGATGCGCTGGCGCAGCGTCAACTGTGCGCCGCGCAGGCCCGCCGGCAGCATGATCCAGATCGAGGCGGCGGCAATGACGCCGAAGCCGGCCACCATGAAATAGCTGCCGCGCCAGCTGACCAGCCCGGCAACCAGCGCCCCCAGCGGCGCGCCGAAGGCCACGGCCATGGTGGTGCCGCCGACAATCACCGAAATGGCACGGGCGCGATGGTCGACCGAGGAGATGGCGACGCCTGTTGCCTGTGCGGTCGCCGTGTAGAGACCTGCGGAGAAGGCCATGAGGATGCGTGCCGCCATGAGATCGGCATAGCCCTGCGAGAAGCCGGCCCAGACGGCGCCGGCGGCGAACAGCAGCGCGGTGATCGTGAGGGTGCGTCGGCGGTCGGCCGTGCCGGTGAGGGCAGCCAGGACGGGCGAGCCAAAAGCATTGGCGAGTGCGAAGGCGAGAACGAGGTAGCCCGCCTGGGTCAGGCTTACACCAGTTGAATCGGCAATCTGTGGCAAGAGGCTCGAAATGGCGAAGCTCTCGACGCCAATGGCGAAGGTGCCCACCGCCAGCCAGAGGAGACGGATATCCATGGGAACGGTCCTTGTTCAAAATTCATTGAACAATTGAACCTCTCGCGGGGATGTGTCAACGACCTTGTCCAACACTTGTTGAACTAACCACCCAGAACCGCTAAATAGCTGCCATGACCCTGCCGCATCCCGACACCGATCAGATATCTCTTTCCACCGTCCTCGCCGCCTTGGGCGACGAAACCAGGCTGGCCATTGTCGGCTGCCTGGCGCGTCGAGAGGACATGGGCGGCCTGGTCTGCGGCCAGCTGGGTACGCTGTGCTCCAAGACCAACCTGACCTATCACGTGGCCAAATTGCGCGAGGCCGGCGTGGTCAGTGTGCGCCCCGAGGGGACCAAGCGGCACGTATCGCTGCGCCGCGCCGATCTCGACAGCCGGTTCCCCGGCTTCCTGGACAGCGTCATTACCACTGCCGTCGATATGCCAGCTGTCGATAGGGCGCTGCATAAACTGAGCTTGCCGGAAGACCTCGGCGACGCGTAAACGACAGCCATCACGAGGCTGCCATGACCGACCTGACCTTCCGCGATGCTGCCCCCGCCGACATTCCTGTCATCATCGGGCTCAGCCATGCCGGCGATGCGCGCGGCAAGGATACTCCGCCGCTCGATCCCGCCACCCTTGGTGACCCGCGATACCGCGCCGCCTTCGATGAGATTACCGCAGACCCCAAGCATCACCTCATCGTGGCCGAGAAGAATGGCGAGGTGGTCGGCACCATCCAGCTCAGCTTCATCCCGGGCATGCCCAATTTCGGCATGAAGCGCGGCCTGCTGGAAAACGTTCATATCCGCAGCGACCAGCGCGGTTCAGGACTCGGCACCGAGATGGTGACCTGGGCGATAGAGCGCTGCCGCGAGGCTGGCTGCGGCGTGGTGCAGCTGACGTCCAACAAGCTGCGACTCGACGCGCACCGGTTTTATGAAAAGCTCGGTTTCGCCAAGACCCACGAGGGCTTCAAGCTGAAGCTCTAGCCTCATCGGCGTCGCTAGATCAGGATGGCTATGCCCATGAAGGCCAGGATGAGGAGCAGTACGATACCGATAAGCATGATCGCAAAGATGATCTTGGCCAGCGCCGCGGCGCCGGTTGCAATGCCGGTGAAGCCCAGGGCGCCCGACACAAGCGCGACGATGACGAGAACGATCAATAATTGCAGCATGGCTTGACCCCGGCTATCAGGTTTTGCTTCCCTAACGCATGGCGGCATGGGCCCGTTCCGCCACCGACTGTTTCATCGCCCCGGAGGCTGGTATGGCCGATACCAATACCAAGCGCCGCACCGACACCGTATTGAAGCCGGCCAAGCCGCCGCTGCACAAGGTGATCTTGCTCAACGACGACTACACGCCGCGCGAATTCGTGGTGCGGCTGCTCAAGGCCGAGTTCCGCGTGCCCGAAGCGCAGGCCGGCATCATCATGCTGACCGCCCACACCAAAGGCGCCTGCGTCGTTGCGGTATTCACCAAGGAAATCGCCGAGGAAAAGGCAACGCGCGCCACCGATTTCGCGCGCCAGCACGGCTTCCCGCTGCTGTTCAGCACCGAGCCGGAGGAATAGTCAGGCCGTGCCGAAGCGCAGTCTGGACTTCTCGCGCCGCTTCTCGGCCTCGACTTCACGATCCTTGGGCGGAGCATTCGTCTCGAGCGATTTCAGCAGTTTGCGCACCACCTTCTCGATGTCTTCGACCGCCTCGTGAAAGGCTGCCTCATTGGCGTGCGATGGCGCGCTGTAGCCGGAAATCTTGCGCACGAACTGCAGCGCCGCATCGTGCATCTCGTTACGGGTGGCGGGAGGTTCAAAATTGAACAATGGCTTGATGTTGCGGCACATGGGGCGAACTCCGGATCTCTGGCGGGAAACGCTACACCGGGCAGATGTTTCCCGCCAAGCCATCAGGCAAGGCCCGCAAATGGCTCCCGCCACGCATCAATGGCATTGAGCCGATCGTGCCACGCTACGATGTTGCCGTAGCCATCGAGCGGTATCTGACCCCGCTCTGCGAACGGCAGCGCCGAAGCCACGCGGAAATCGGCATAGGTCACGCGGTCGCCGACCAGCCATTCGCACCCGGCCAGCGTGGCGTCGAGAATGGCGGCAAAGCGATGGAAGTCTTGGGTCACACTGGCAACCACAGCCGGATCCGGAGGCCCCGCCCACGACACCGCCGTATGATTGTGCCAGACCAGATCTGCCCCGGCGACCTTGAAGTGGTGAGCGCTCCAGCTCACCCATTGCATGACTTCAACCGCGTGATCGTCAGGCCAGAAATCGCCACCGGCCAGACGCGCCAGGCGCAGCGCGATGGCATCGGCCTCCCATAGCGGCTTGCCGTCCTCCACCAGCAGTGGCGCCAGCGAATTGGGATTGAGCGGCAGGAACGCCTCGCGATCGTCGCCCATCGGGCTGTAGCGGGTGAACGCCACCGGCGACTTGAGATGCCGCGCCACCGCCACCGCGACGCGGGGGTTGATATTGTGGGTGTAGTAGAGGGTTCGCTCGACCATCACGACCGCCGCACGAAGAATGCCGAGCGGTCCTGCCCTGTCTTGCTGTGCTTCTCATCGAGCAGTGGCCGGATTTCGAGACTGACCAGCCCGTCCAGTGGACCCGGCGCGACGATGGCGATGGCCTCGTCCATATCGGCAGCCTCGATGACCATGAACCCGGCAACAAGCTCCTTGGTTTCGGCATAGGGGCCATCGACGCGCCTGGTCTTGCCGTTGACATTGCGCAGGTAGGCGCCGGTTTCCGGGCCTTGCAGCGGGCTGGCCATGTAGAGCTTTCCGGCCTCAAAGAGCGCATTATCGCCCTCGATGCACTCATCCTTGATCGCGACGCCTTCCGCCTCGCTCAGGGTATCGGAACCGGTGCCGGCATAGACGATGCAGAGATATTGCATTGGGTAGTCCTCCATCTGATGCCCCTAGTCGACGCCCAGCCGCTGGGATCGACATGATGCTCAGAATTTTTCTGGCTGTCTTGCCCAATGGTCGCCGAACGCCGACACTGGCGCATCGAACTTATAGTGGTGCTGGAATGGCTTACGGCGTGCATGCCTATGCGGATGATCCGCGCAATGCGGACATCCTGATCGCGGTCAACGACACGCTGGCGCCGCGAAAGGAGGCCGTGGTCTCGGTATTCGACTCCGGTTTCGTGCTCGGGGACGGCGTGTGGGAGGGGCTGCGACTGCATAAAGGCGGTATCCCGTTCCTCTGGGCGCATCTCGAGCGACTCTATGAGGGTGCCAAGGCGCTGGATTTTTCCGTCGGGCTGACGCCGGATGCGCTGGTCAAGCGCATCTTCGACTGTCTGGCCGCCAACGGCATGACCGATGGCGTCCATATCCGCCTGATGGTCACGCGCGGCATCAAGGCGACACCCTACCAGGACCCGCGCGTCACCATTGGCGACGCCACCATCGTCATCATCCCCGAATACAAGGCCCCATCGCCCAAGCCGGACGGCATCTCGCTTTTCACCTCCACCATCCGCCGCACCGCGCCCGACATGCAGGACCAGAAGCTCAATTCGCATTCCAAGCTCAACTGCATCCAGGCCTGCATCCAGGCCGCCAAGGCCGGCGCCGACGAGGCGCTGATGCTCGATCCGCAGGGGTTCGTGGCCACCTGCAATTCGACGCATTTCTTCATCGTGCGACGGGGAGAAGTGTGGACCTCGACCGGCGACTACTGCCTGGGCGGCATCACCCGCGGCAACATCATCCGTGTGGCAGAGACGGCCGGCATAACCGTGCGGCAGAAGAACTTCTCGCTGACCGACGTCTATGGCGCCGACGAGGCCTTCGTCACCGGCACTTTCGCCGGACTGACCCCGGTACGCGAGGTCGACGGCCGCGTCATGGGCCACCCACTGACCGGGCCGGGTCCAATACCCGGCGAGATGACGCTGCGGCTGCAGGATCTCTATCGCGAGCTGATCGAGCGGGAGATTTACCGGCCATGAGCATCCGCCGTATCGCCATGTGGTCGGGGCCGCGCAACCTCTCGACCGCCATGATGCGCGCCTTCTCGTCGCGGCCCGACTGCGCCGTCAGCGACGAGCCGTTCTATGCCGCCTATCTGGCCGCGACAGGCATCATCCACCCGATGAACACAGAGGTGCTGGCGAGCCAGTCGCAGGACCCCCATCAGGTGGCGGCCGACATGCTCGGCCCGGTGTCGTCGGGCAAGCCGGTCTGGTACCAGAAGCACATGGCCCACCACATGATGGAGGGCTTCCCCCTCGACTGGATGGATGGCGTCACCAACGTCTTCCTGCTGCGCAGCCCGGAGCGCGTGCTCGCCTCCTATGCGCAGAAGCGCGAGGATGTGAGCCTGCGCGACATCGGCTTTGCCGAGCAGGCGGCCCTGTTCGACCGTGTGGCCGACCGGACGGGACAGGCGCCGGTGGTGGTCGACTCCGAGGACGTGCGTCGCGATCCGCGCGGCACCTTATCAGCACTCTGCGCGGCGATCGACTTGCCCTTCATCGAGGCGATGCTGAGCTGGCCCAAGGGGCAACATCCCAGCGACGGCGTCTGGGCGCCGCACTGGTATGGCGCCATCTTCGACAGCACTGGCTTCGCGCCACCTGACGAAAAGACTGTCGCCCTCCCCGACCATCTTCGAGCCATCGCCGGCCAGGCGCGACCCTTCTACGAGCGGATGGCCGCGCACAAGATCTGAACGGTCAGAGGTTGACCCACTGGCCCGATCTGCCTGACGCCAGGATCGCGTCGCAGACGCGGTTGGTTTCGAGCGCCTCGCGAAAGGTCGGCGCCGCCGGCTTGCCCGTACGCACGCCGTCGAGGAAGTCCGCCACCTGATGGGTGAAGGAATGCTCGTAGCCGATGATCAGGCCGGGCACCCACCACTTGCCGAGATAGGGGTGGTCGCCATCGGTGACCAGGATGTTGGTCCAGCCGCGTTGCGCCCCGGCCACCGAGTGATCGAAGAACTGCAGGCGGTTGAGATCGTGCAAGTCCCAGGCCAGCGAGCCCTTTTCACCATTGATTTCCAGCGTGTAGCCAGCTTTGTGGCCGCGGGCATAGCGGGTGGATTCGAACGTGCCCAGCGAGCCATTGGCGAACCGGGTCAGCACCGCCGCAGCATCATCGATGCCGACAGGCTTGCTCTCGCCGGTCACCGCATCCTTGCGCTGCTTGATGAAGGTTTCGGTCATCGCCGTCAGCGAGGTGATATCGCCATTGATCCACAGGGCCGTATCGAGGCAGTGCGCCAGCAGATCCCCCGTGACGCCTGAGCCGGCCGCCTCGACATCGAGCCGCCACGTCGCCTGACCGCCCTGCGGCACATCTGGCGAAATCGTCCAATCCTGCAGGAACTTGGCGCGATAGTGGAAGATGGTGCCCAGCCGGCCGGACTCCACCATCTGCTTGATCAGCATGACGGCGGGGACACGGCGGTAGTTATACCAGACCATGTTGGCGACGCCGGCCTTTTCGACCGCATCCACCATCGGCTTGCCCTCGGCCTCGGTGCGCGCCAGCGGCTTTTCGCTCAGCACCATCTTGCCGGCCTCGGCCGCGGCAATGGCGATTTCAGCATGCAGGTTATTGGGCACGCAGATGTCGATGGCGTCGATATCGGCGCGTGCGATCAGGTGACGCCAATCGCTCTCCTGGCTCTCATAGCCCCAGGCCTCGGCGAAGTGCCGGACCTTGCTGACGTTGCGGGCGGCGACGGCCTTGAGCACGGGCTTGTAGCCGGTATCGAAGAAGTGGGAGACATTGGCCCAGGCATTGGAATGGGCGCGGGCCATGAAACCATAGCCAACCATGCCGATATTGAGTTGTTTGGTCACGACGTTCTCCTACTCGCGCCAACCATGCGCATCGCGAACCGCCACCATGGCGCCCAGCACCTTGTTCCAGGTTTCCTGCTGTTCCATCACGGCATTGGGGAACATGCAGCCGTCCCAGCAGATGTGCCGCATCGTCTTGGTGAGATTTCCCGCCGCATCGCGCAGCCAGTAGCCGGCATGCTTGGTGACATCGAGCCGCCCGTTGGGATCGTCGATCTGACAATGCCGCCCGGTTTTTTCGTGATCGCCTGAGCCGAAAGTGGTGCCGTCATTCTGGGCCACGTGGAAATCGAGCGTCCATGGCCGCAGCGCATCGGCGACCTTCTTGTACGCAGCATCGAGCGCCACCGTGTCCGACCAATCGAAATCTGATGGCAACAGCCGATCCTTCTCGGCATTTGCCCCCAGCACGAACAGCATGGAATGGGCCATGTCGGCCTGGTAGCCGACGACGCCAGGCATGCCGACCATTTCGAGCAGCTTCACGTTCTCCCGCCACGAATGCATGCCGCCCCAGCAGATTTCGCCCTCGGCCACGAGGAACTCGCCATGCTCCTGCGCAATATTGCCGGCGGCGCGAAACGTCTCCGCGATGCGCCTGGTATTGCCCTCAGGATCGGCATCCCACGGCCCGACGCCGACGGAGGAATCGATACGCACGCCCCCGCTCGGCCGGATGCCGATATCGCGCATCCACCGCCCGATCCGGCAGGCTTTTTCCACCTGGCTGAGGAAACGCCCGACCTCGGCGTCATCACCCATGGCCGAGCCGCCGCCGGCTCCGCCCCAGATCGG
>JAKFDU010000120.1:0-4607 GCA_036675975.1 Devosia sp.
GCTCCTCTTCGGACTGGGATCGCCCTTCTGGTTCTACGCGGGCCAGAGTGGCAGCACCTGGATGCTCACGCACATGGCGGTCGTCATCGGCCTCATGGCGGCCATCTGGGAGACGCTCGGCAAGCAGCGCGGCTGGCTCGTCGGCCTCGCCTTCGGCATCGCCGTGCTCTCGCGCCAGCCCGTGCTCGTGGCCCTGCCCTTCTTCATTGGGATGCTCTGGCGTGACGATCGCGCCACGGGCGGCGCCTCGAGCTGGCGCAAGCAAGGCGGCCTGGCCCTGGGGCTCGGCGCGCTCCTCGCCTTCGGCGCCTTCTACAACTACGCGCGCTTCGGCAACCCCTTCGACAACGGCTACGAGCTCGTGAACCGGACGCTCTACGGCGCCTACATGGCACATGGCAACTTCAGCCTGGAGTACTTCGTCCGCAACTTCCACATCTACTTCACGAAGATGCCCGCCAGGCTCAACGAGTTCCCGTGGTTCGACCCCACCAAAGACGGCTTCAGCATCTTCCTTACGCTGCCCGCCTTGTTCTTTGCCTTCTACGCCAACTTCCGTGATCGGCTGACGTGGCTCGCACTCTACTCCGCCGTAGCCATCCTGGGGCTCTATCTCATTTACTTCTGGTCGGGCTGGGTACAGTTCGGCTGTCGTTACTTCGTGGACCTGCTGCCCTTCGCGATGCTACTCGTGGCGGCCGGCACCGAGCGACGCTTCGGACAGGCACTCGTGGCGGCGACGCTCGTCGGCGCAGTAGTAGAGGTCTGGGGCATCTTCTGGTGGGGCCTCAAGGGATGGTAGAGCCCTCCGTCGAGGCCCAGGCCACTTCGGAAACCGAGCGTGACCGGCTCGACTGGGCCCGGCGGATCCCCTGGCCATCACTCACGGTTTTTTACCTCTTCTGGGCCATCTACGTCGCCACCGGCTGCTGGAAGTGGACGAGCTACAATGCCCACGTTCACCTGGCCTGGGCCATGCTTCACGGTCAGTTCCACCTTATCGATCCGCCCGGGCACTTCGAGATGATCCGGGAGGCCGGTAAGGCATACGTCGCCTACGGCATCGGCCCTACCCTCCTCATGCTGCCCTTCGTCGCCATCTGGGGCCTGAGCTTCCACCAGGCGCTCTTTGCCGCGGCGCTCGCCGCCTGGGCAGTCGCCCTGTGGTGGTCGACGCTCGGCCTCTTGAAGGCCGACCTCAAGGCCCGCCTCGCTCTGACCGCCTGCTTCGGCCTGGGCTCGCTGTTCTGGTTCTACGGCGGGCAGAACGGCAACACCTGGACGATCATGCACGTCGTCACGGTCTGGGGCCTGATGCTTGCCATCCGCGAGACGCTCGGCAAGCAGCGAGGCTGGATCGTCGGCCTCGGGTTCGGCCTAGCGGTCCTGTCGCGTCAAGCCGTGCTCCTGTCGGCCCCGTTCTTTCTCGTGCTACTCTTCCAGGGCAAGGACTGGCGGAAGCCCCTCGGCTTTGCGGCCGGATCGGGTGCCCTCTTGGGGTTCGGGGCCTTCTATAACTTCGCGCGGTTCGGCAACCCGTTCAATAATGCCTACAAGGCCGTCATCCTCGAGACCACCCCGGCTCATTTGGTCCCGTGGGGTATCTTCCACGTCAACTACATCCCCCAGAACGTCCAAGGCTACTTCCTGAGGCTGCCCGAACAGCTGGCGAGTTTCCCCTACTTCAGTCCGACCCTGGATGGCTTCACGATCCTGCTCTCGCTTCCCGCCCTCGTCTACCTCGCCCGGACGGACTACCGTCAGCGACTCAATCAACTGGCCCTGCTCGCATGTCTCGGGATCATGGGCCTCTACCTGTGCTACTACTGGTCCGGCTTCGCCCAGTTCGGCCGGCGCTACTCGGTGGACTTCCTTCCGTTCGCGATGTTGCTCATCGCCATGCCCACCAAGGACCGCCTGCGCCCAGGGCTGGTCCTTGCGACACTCGCGGGCATCGCTGTCGAGATTTGGGGCATTGGCTGGTGGTTCTCAAAGGGTTGGTAGACGTTCGAGGCGAAGCACCGCGGCCGCATTGGCTTATAGGGGAGGCAGGACGTTGGCTGCGGTCGAGGGGGGCGGCAAAGGCGTCGCAGTGCGCCCGACCACTTCGAATACCTCCTGGCCGTAGTTGTTCGTGCTCGGCAGGGGTGCCAGGCGGTAGTAAAGGCTGATGCCCTTGAGCGTGCCCGGATATTGGACCAAGTAGATCGGGCGCCGGGGATAGTGCCGGGCGATCGCCCCCATCACATCCCCCATGCTCAAGCTCACGATATCGCTGTCGTCGATGATCGTGACGTCCGGCCGCCGGCCCTCCACGTAGCGCCCGTACCATAGGGGGGTGCTGAAGCTCCACCACGAGATGACCACGGCGTTCGACTTGACGGCCCCAAGCAACGTCCGCTGGTAATGCTCGGCATCCCGATTGTTGTGTTGATCGAGCTGGGCCCAATGCTTGCCCACCAGGTATGCGGGAAAGAGCAAGGTGGCGAGCGAGAGCAAGAGCGCCGTCCGGGGATGCGCGCGCTCCCCACGCCACTCCTTCCAGAGAGCGATCAGTTCCTCGGCGCCGAGGGCCGCGAACAGGAACAGCAACCAAATGGGAAGCAAGTAGTAGCGGGCGAGATCCCCATTTACGTAGGTCGTGGCGGCGTAGAAGGGGATGAGGAAGCCCACCGTCAGGCCGACGGCCAACCGCCGATCGCGCATGTACAGGTGTCCCAGTCCCATGCCAGCCAGGCCGAACAGCGCGGATCGACCCGGCCAGGTGAGCCAGTCCGCGTACCAGCCCATCACCTCGGGCATCCGCTTGACTGTTTGGCGAAGGCCTTCCAGCGATAGGAAGCCCATGTCGCCTGCAAACTGCTCGCCCAGCACCAGATAGCGGAAGCGCACCCAAGTGGTCGGATGGTTGTAGGTGAGGGGCGGTTCCATCATGGCGCGCAACGGAATGTAGGCGTAGATGCAAGCGCCCAATAATCCCAGCAACAGGGCCACGCCCACCGACTTCGCGGCCAGGAAGTCCTTGGGGCGGGCGAGCAGCGCATAGAGTCCGAGACCCGGCAGCGACATCACCATCAGCATGTGGTTGCCCATGCCAAGGCCCGCACCGAGCGCCAGGCCCCAGAGCCACCGGCGATCGCCCGTTTGCGCCCAACGCCAGGCCAAGAGCCACAACAAGGCCACGATCGCTACGTGGAGCGTGTGAGGATCGGCGCGATTGGCGGTGTTCCAGACGTTGAAGCTGAAGGCAAACCCCAAGGCCGCGCTGACGGCCAGCAGGAGGCCCGCCCGCAACCGTGCCGCCAGGAGAACGAGGGCCGCCACGGCCGCCACGGCCGAGAAAACCGACATGAGGTTCAAGCGGTAGGCGATCGATCCCCATGGCCAGGCGGTGAAGAGCTTCCCCAGCACCGTATAGAACGGGTAGCCAGTGGGGTGGGCAATGCCCAGCACGGCAGGCACCGTCTGGAACTCGCCCGTGTCCCAGAACCCGAGCCCCGGCAACATTGTTCGGGTATAGACCGCGAGTGCCACGACGGACGCCGCCAGGGCGGCCATGTAAGCGCCACGTTTCGACCAGGAAGCGTCCATCGATCTCCAGGGGAAGGTGAAACTCACTCGGGCGTACGAAGCGTATCATACCCGCCTTTGAAGTGTCCAACCAGCAGCAAGATGGGCCTGACGCCCAGTCCTTGAGACAAGAATTGGTCACCTCGCCGAAGCCTCACCCCCGCCACGCTGCCAACATGGTGCCGGCAGCGGCACGGGACCGACGGGCCGAAGGTCTTAGCGACCGAGCGGCTGCCTGGGAGGACTTTCGGTGTGCAATAGCCATGCCCGCCCGAACGTATCGGCCGAACGCACGGCGGCACCCGATTCGTGTCCCGATCTGAGCATCGTGATTCCCTGCTTCAACGAGGCCCGGCGCCTCGGCCCCACGCTCGAGCGGATCGGCGCCTATCGCTTCGGCATGAGCCTTGAGGTCGTGGTCGTCGATGACGGCAGTCGCGACGAAACGGCGGACGTGGCGAGGCAGGCCGGATGCCGCGTGATTCGCCGGCCTAACAATCAGGGCAAGGGAGCGGCCGTGCGCGCCGGGATCATGGCGGCGCGCGGACGCTGGATCCTCATGACCGACGCCGATCTTTCGACGCCCATCGAGGAGTTCGCCCACCTGAAAGCCGCCCTCGATCGCTCCGGAGCGTTCATCGCGATCGGGTCGCGGGCCGTACGCGGCGCACGTGTCGAGCGGTCCCAGCCCCTCTATCGCGTCCTCATGGGCAAGATCTACAACCTCATGCTCCAGGCCATCCTCCTGCCTGGCATCTGGGACACGCAGTGCGGCTTCAAGCTCTTCGAGCGCTCGGCCGCACGCGAGGTCTTCGGCCGCACCGAGCTGCCCGGCTTCGGCTTCGACGCCGAGTCCCTCTACATCGCCCGGCGGCTGGGCTATCGCATCGTCGAGGTCCCGGTCCGCTGGCGCAACGATCCCGATACCAAGGTCAGCGCCTGGCGGGACTCCCTGCGCATGTTCCTGGAACTATGGCGCATTCGGCATCTCCACCGCGCCCTGCGGCCCTTGCCCCCTTCCCCCCGCGATCTCCCGG
>JAKFDU010000121.1:0-1734 GCA_036675975.1 Devosia sp.
GGGCGGCTACGACCGCGGGCAGTCCATGCGGGCCGCCGCGCTCACCTCGTTCCTGGTCGGATTCCTGATCCTGCTGGACCGCTACATGCAGGCGTGGCCCACATACTTCAACAACAGCCGGGTCCGGGGCCGCCCCATCGCCACCATCGGTGCGAGCACCCCGAACATCGAGGGCGATTTCTGGATCATGAGCCTGGACTCCTTCACGCACCTGATCCTGCCGACCATGGCATTGATCCTGATCTCGCTGGCCGGCTACACCCGCTTCACCCGGGCCTCGATGCTGGAAATCATGAACATGGACTACATCCGGACCGCCCGGGCCAAGGGCCTGTCCGAACGGACCGTCGTCATGCGCCACGCCTTCCGCAACGCGCTGATCCCGATCGCCACCATCGTGGCCTTCGACATCGGCGGGCTGATCGGCGGCGCCGTCATCACCGAAACGGTCTTCTCGGTCCGGGGGATGGGCTTCCTGTTCCTGGACGGCATCTCGCACGTCGACCCCAACCCCGTGATGGGCGTCTTCGTTTGTGTCGCCATCACAGCCATGGGTTTCAACCTCATTGCGGACCTTGCGTACTCCGCACTTGATCCGCGCGTAAGGGTAAAAGCATGAGCCAGCCAAGTCAGCAGGACGAAATCATGGCCGAGGACGCCGGGCTGCCGGCGGCCGGGGTCGAGCCCATCCTCGAAGCCAAGGGCCTGAGCCAGGGGCAGATCGTCCGGAAACGGTTCCTGGGCCACTCCGGCGCCATCATCGGTCTCGTCGTGTTCGCCATCATCTTTGTCACGGCCTTCACCTCCGTCGGCTACTGGGGCATCCCCGGCTGGTGGAAGTACACCCACGACCAGGTCACCCCCCTGGTCAACGACGGCGTGCCCACCGCCTCGCTGTGGCCGCTGGCCTGGGGCGACCACCCCTTCGGCCAGGACCGGATCGGCCGCGACCTGTTCGCCATGACCATGCGCGGCGCCCAGCAGTCCATCACCGTCATGCTGGTGATCGGCCTGATCGCCGGCCTGATCGGCGTCGTGGTCGGGGCCCTGTCCGGCTACTTCCGCGGCTGGACGGAAGCGATCCTGATGCGCCTCACCGACGTCATCATCATCATTCCGGCGCTGCTGCTCGCGGCCGTGATGGCACAGATGGCCGGCCGGCGGGATTCCGGCAGCTGGTTCGCCTCGTTTGCCAGCAGCAACGGCATCCTCGCGCTGGGCATTTTCCTGGGCCTGATCACCTGGGTGGGACTCGCCCGCCTGATGCGCGGGGAATTCCTCTCGCTGCGCGAACGCGAGTTCGTTGACGCTGCCCGGATTTCCGGGGCCAGCAACGCCAGGATCATCTTCAAGCACATCCTGCCCAACGCCATCGGGGTGCTGATCGTGAACATCACGCTGACCATGTCCGCCGCGATCCTTACCGAGACCGCGCTGAGCTACCTCGGCGTCGGCGTCAAGGCTCCGGACACGTCGCTCGGGCTGCTCATTTCGCAGAACCAGGAGGCATTCGCCACCCGGCCGTGGCTGTTCTGGTTCCCTGGCCTGTTCATCGTGCTGATCTGCCTGAGCATCAACTTCATCGGTGACGGCCTGCGGGACGCGTTCGACCCGCGCCAGAAGAAGTTCAACGCCAAGAAGGCCAAGGACCACGGCAAGCATCCCCTCGAGGCGACACCCGTCACCGCGTTCGACGGAACCAAGGACGACTAGATGCCGGCCTCCCGTAGTGCC
>JAKFDU010000122.1:0-9831 GCA_036675975.1 Devosia sp.
GAGCGCTTCTACTTCACCTCGCTCTATTTCCGCGAGCCCAACGGCATCCTGTTCGAAATCGCCACCGACGTCCCCGGCTTTGCCGCCGACGAACCGATGGAAACGCTTGGCGAGAGCCTGGCTTTGCCACCGTTTCTTGAAGGCAAGCGGGCGAGCATCGAGGCAGGCCTGAAGCCCCTGGTGTAACAAGCAATGTGGGGCGCGCCGCTGCCCCCACACACCGCGCGTCACCCTCGGGCTTGACCCGAGGGCCCTGCACTTCACGAAGTCACAAAGTGAAACACCCTCGGGTCAAGCCCGAGGGTGACGATTGAGTTTGGTGGAGCGCTCAGCGCTGGCTACTGCTGCGGCGCACATTCCCCCGTCGTGCCCATGATGCAACCCGGCTCTGGCCGGCTTGTATCGGCGTCGGGCTGCAGCAGGCTCGTGGTCTTGATCAGCTGGATGAATTCGGCGCGGTAGCCGCTTTCATCCTCTCCCTTGCCCGAGCGGGCCAGGTCGGCGATATCGCTCCAGCTCATTTCTCCGCCATAGCTCGACCCTTTGAGCTTCTGCCCGAACGCAGCCACGGCAGCGGCAAACCGCATATCGTCGCTGACCTCGGCGATATCGCTATAGACCACGTCCGCGGTCACCGGCACCTCGATCAACTGGCTCACATCGCTCTCGGGCAGCTTGTAGCGCATTTTGAGGAAGGCCAGTTCGCCGCCAGCGACCGGGGTCTCGGTCGTCTCGCCATAGCGCAGCGGGTCGATCAGCTCGGCGCCCGAGCCAACCGGGGTGATTTCGTAGATCGCCGTTACCGTGTGGCCGGCGCCGATATCGCCAGCATCGACCGCATCATTGTTGAAATCCTCGCGGTTGAGCGCCCGGGTTTCGTAGCCGATCAGGCGATATTCGGCGACCATGGCCGGGTTGAACTCAACCTGGATCTTGACGTCCTTGGCAATCATGTCGAGCGTGCCACCCATTTCCTCGACCAGCACCTTCTGCGCCTCGCGGAAGCTCGATATGTAGCTGGCATTACCATTGCCGTTCTGCGCCAGCGCCTGCATCGTGTCGTCGCCCAGATTGCCCTGGCCGAAGCCCAGCACCGACAGTGTCGTGCCGCTGTCGCGCTTGGCCTTGATGAAGTCCTCGAGGTCCTCAGGATTGTCGATGCCGACATTGAAATCGCCGTCGGTGGCAAGGATCACGCGATTGATGCCGCCATCGATCCGGGCCTGTTCGGCCATGCGATAGGCCAGCTCGATCCCCTCGGCACCCGCCGTGCTGCCGCCGGCCCAGAGATTATCGAGCGCGCCGAGGATTTTGGCCTGCTCGGTTGCCTTGGTCGGCTCCAGCACCACACCGGCCGAGCCGGCATAGACCACGATCGACACCGTATCATTGGCCGAAAGCTGATCGACCAGCAGGGCGAACGCCCGCTTGAGCAGCGGCAGCTTGTCCGGCTCATCCATCGACCCCGAAGTATCGATGAGGAACACCAGATTGCTCGGCTTGTCCTCTGCAACGGCGGGCACATAGCCCTTGATGCCGATATGGAGCAGCTGCGTTTTCGGATTCCACGGCGTCGGATAGACCGCCATGCTCGGCTTGAACGGTACGGCGGCGCTGTCGGCAGCCGGGTAGTCGTAGGGGAAATAGTTGACCAGTTCCTCGATGCGCACGGCATCGGGCTCGGGCACATAGCCATCCTCCAGCTGGCGCCGGACATAGGAATAGCTGGCCGTGTCCACATCGATCGAGAAGGTCGAGACCGGCTCGTCGGCGACAGCCTTGAGCCGCTGTTCGTCAAAACTGGTGAATTCGTCGCCGCTGGGTTGGGTCGGGAGCATGACCGGCGACGGCATCGGGGCGGGCATATAGGCAGCATCGCTCTCGGCAATGGCGCCGGCCGCCATGCCACCTTGCGGCGCGGCGACTGTGCCGCCCACCATCGGCGCCTGCTGCCGCGCCACTTCCGTCTCCATCAGGCCATCGTCGAGGTCAGGCGGCGCCACCTCATTGCTCGCCACCGGCTCCGGCGCGACAACAGACAGATCCTGGCCCGTCTCGAGCTCGCCCGTGGTCGTGGCCGGCGCCGCATTGCTTGCCGGCTTGTCGGCCAGTTCTTCCCGGGCGACCTCAGCCGGCGGCTGTTCGACGATCACGGGCGGCTGTTCGACGACCACCTGCCGCGGCGGCACCGCATCGGCAGGTGTCATCGAGGTCGTTGAGTAGAGCTGGTAGCCGAGCGGCAGGACCAGGAGAGCAATGGCGGCAGTGCCGATGGGGAGACGCATATCCATGATCGATTTCCCTTTCCAGGAAGTGATGATGGACGTGAGACGCTGGCCCCAAGCGTTTCCTTGGGTGGCAGGCGAAGATTTTTTCTGCGCCGCCTCGAAAGCCGTCATGCCGGCCGCCAGCGCCCGCTTCTTTGCCTCGGCGCGCGGATCGGGCGTTGCTCCCTTGAGCCTGTTCAGTGGATCGTCGTGCATGTCGTCATTGCTCATAGCAGCCCCCTCAGGGTCTTGCGTGCCTCGTGGACATGGAAGGAGACCGTGGCCTCCTTGATGCCCATGATGTCGGCCGCCGCCGCATGGCTCAGTTCCTCCGCATAGACCAGCAGCACCGCGTCGCGCTGCTTTTCGGGAAGGGTGCGCACCGCCGCCCAGAGCTGTCGATTTGTCGCCGCCTCTTCCTGCTCGGCCGGCTGGTCCTCCGGCGATATCTCGGCATAGGCGTCGGCATACTTGCCCCGCCGCTTGCCGGCCCGCTGCATGTCGCGCACCGCATTGAGCGTGATCCGGTAGACCCAGCTCGAAAACGCCGAGCGCCCGTCAAAGCCTGATATGGCGCTGCCCAGCTTCACGCACACATCCTGGGCAATGTCCTCGGCGTCGGCGCGGTTGCCGCACCATTTCCACGCCGTGCGATGAATGAGGTCATAGTGATCCTCGATCAGCTCGCCAAAGGCTTCGGCATCGCCATTTTGCGCACGCGCGACCAGCGCCCGCGTCATCGCTTGCGTGGGATCGATCGGTACTGCGGCAGTCAGTCCCATCACCGAAGCATGCACCCGTGCCTACCTTTGGCGGTATTGTAGTGATAAGACGCCGCAGCGCTCCCACTCCTTGGGTGCTTTGCGCAGATTTATTTGAAGGCTGTTTCCATGGACGAAGAACCCAAGCTCAGCCCATTCACGCTGACGCGCTCGCGCGTCGTGCTGCTGGTGCTCGGCGCACTGCTCCTGGTGATCGCTATTTCGACGTCCCTGGGCGGCATCAACGCCTACCAGCAACTGCGCGAAGCCAATGCCGCCGCGACGACGGCGGCGCCGACGGAAACCGACACCGCGGTCGAATAGCTAAGCCGCAAACACCTGTGGCACGGCCTCGGCAATAAACCCACCGCCCCAGACTTCCGATGTCGGCGTATCATCGGCGTAGAACACGCAGGCCTGGCCCGGCGAAATCCCGTACTCGCCTGACACCAGCGTCACGAACACGCTGTCGCCCTGCATCTGGATTACCGCCGGCTGCGGCCCGCGGGTCGACCGCACCTTGACCTCGACCGGCGCGCCATTGCCAGCCGAAAGCTCGGCCAGCGGCGTCGCCCCCAGCCAGTTCACGTCACGCAGCCGCACGGTGTGCGTCTTGAGCGCCTCGCGCGGGCCGACGATGACGCGACCCGTCTTGTGCTCGAGCTTGATCACATAAAGCGGTTCGCCCGCAGCGACGCCCAGGCCCTTGCGCTGGCCCACCGTGTAATTGACGATCCCCTCATGCGTGCCCAGCACGCGGCCATCGAGATGCACGATCTCGCCGGTCGCCAAGGCTTCGGGATGCATCTTGCGGATGATGTCGGCATACTTGCCCTGCGGCACGAAGCAGATGTCCTGGCTGTCGTGCTTTTCGGCAATCTCGAGGCCCATATCCCGTGCCAGTTCGCGCACCTCGGCCTTGCCCATGCCGCCCAGCGGGAAGCGCAGGAAATCCAGCTGACTCTGCGTGGTAGCGAACAGGAAATAGGTCTGGTCCCGCTCGGCATCGACCGGCCGGAACAGCTGGCGGCGACCGTCTTCGCCCAGCCGCGACTGCACATAGTGCCCCGTCGCCAGCACGTCAGCGCCAAGGTCGCGCGCCACTTCCATCAGGTCGACGAACTTCACCGACTGGTTGCAGGCAATGCACGGCACCGGCGTCTCGCCCTGCTGATAGGCATTGGCGAAAGGCGCGATCACGCTTTTCTTGAATCGCTCCTCATAGTCGAGGACGTAGTGGGGAATGCCCAGCGTCGCCGCGACCCGGCGCGCGTCGTGGATGTCCTGCCCGGCGCAGCACGCGCCCTTGCGATGGGTGGCCTCACCATGATCGTAAAGCTGGAGCGTGACGCCGACGACGTCATAGCCCTGGCGGGCCAGCAGGCCCGCAACAACAGAGGAATCCACGCCCCCCGACATCGCGACGACGACGCGCGTGTCTTCGGGACGCTTGGCAATATCAAGCGAGTTCAACATGTCCTGTATCCGGTTGGGTTCAAGGGCCAGCGGACGAATTTCGTGGGCGTCATTACGCCTTTCGCGAGAACCCTGCAACAGGTGAGGCCGCCCTTCGAAGCCACCCCCATCCTCGATCGTCACCTCGGTGGGCAAGAGGACACTCGGCAAGAACTGCCGCCCGGTAGTAGTTCTTGCCGTGGCAGAGCAAGCGGATGCGCGCGACCGTTTCTAGTCAACCTATTGAGGAATAAACACCTTTTGGTCGAAATCGGACTTGGCATCACCCTTGCATCGTTACTGGCGGATTAGTCTCATTTAGTACGCGGGGCCGCTTTCGTGGCATCACATCTGACCGTTACGACCACCACATCAGGCGTCAGCACCAGCAAGAGCCTCAACACATCAGCCGAAGCCGCCGACGGCCCGGTCGACGTCTTTGCCGCCTTGCTCGGCGCAGCGACGCCCCCGGCCAGCACGGAAACCGCCAAGACCTCGACTTCCACCACGGACCTCAACCTCGGCAACCTGGTGAATATGTCGCTGGGTTTCGGCGGAGAAGGCACCAGCGAGAACGAGGACCCCGAAGCCGTCGCCGCCGTGATCGACGCCGTCGTGCCGGTCCAGGACACGACGGAAGCCGTGCCGGTCCTTGCCGACATCGTCAGCACGCTGGCCGACCTCAAGGCCAGGCTCGATGCCGGCGAGCCGCTCGATCCGGAAGCCCTCAAGCAGCTCGAGGCCGCACTGACCGAACTGGCCGCCACCCTCGACATTGATCTGAGCGCCCTGCCCTCGCTCGACGACCTGACGGCGCTGGTCACCGATATCCAGCCCGACGATACCAGCTTTGCTGCCCGCCTGACCGCAGCCTTCGGCCCGGTCGCCGAGACCCTGTTCAGCGGCTCGGCCGCTGGTGATGCGGATGCCGAGCTTTCCGCCCTGATGAAGTCGGTCGGCGACAAGCTCGCCGCCCTGCTCAGCGCGCTCAATAGCGGCGAACTCGACGCCGACCAGTTGGCCCAGCTCGAACTCGGCGCCTCCGCCGATGTCGATCTCGAGGCCGCCCTGGCCAAGCTGGCCAAGGCCGTTCCCACTGTCGATACCACCGTCGCCGTACCCACGCTGGCCACGCCCGAACTCCAGCTCACCGAAACGGCGCTGACCGGCAAGACCAATGCCGCCCCCGAGGCCGCTGCAGCCGAAGCGCCCGCCGAAACCACCGAGACGGCAGAAGCCGCCCCCGCGGTCCGGGTCTCCGCCGATGACGGCAACCGCGACAACGAAGCCGGCGCGCGGGACCGCAAACCGGCTGAACCCAACGCCGTAGCCGCGGCAATGGTGGACAAGCAGCCCGAACCGCAGAACGGCGGCCTGCCGCCGCAGGCATCCGCCCGCGCCGAAATAGTGGCCGCTCCGCGTGTCGTGCAGGCCGGTTACCAGACCAGCCAGCAGCAGCTCAACCTGCCCCAGCTCGCGTTCGAGCTGGTCCGCCAGGTCAATGAGGGCAATAGCCGCTTCCAGATTCGCCTCGACCCACCCGAACTGGGCCGCATCGATGTCAGGCTCGATATCGACAAGTCAGGCCAGGTCAATGCACGTCTGACAGTCGAAAAATCCGAGACGCTCGACCTGATGCAGCGCGATCAGCGCGCCCTGGAACGCGCCCTGCAGCAGGCGGGGCTGGATGGCGCGAAGACCAACCTCGAATTCTCGCTCAAGCAGAATCCGTTCGGCGCCGGTCAGCAGGGCCAGGAAAGCGGCAATGGCCGCAACCCGATATTCGGCGACGAGGCCGAGGTCGACGATACCCCGCCGCCCACAGTCAATCTCTACCGCGGCAGCCTGACTGCCAGCGGCGTCAACATCATCGCGTAAGGAGTAGGTGCCATGGCAGTCGATAGCGTTTCAGGCAGTTCCAATACCAGCAAGCTGGCGACCTCGCGCGCAGGTATCGCTGACAATTTCGACACGTTCCTGAACATCCTCACCACCCAGCTCAAAAACCAGAACCCGATGGATCCGCTGGACACCAACCAGTTCACCCAGCAACTGGTGCAGTTCACTGGCGTCGAGCAGCAGCTCAAGACCAACGAGTTCCTCGAAAGCCTGATGCTGTCGAGCCAGAACACCGCCAAGTCGGACGCGGTCGCCTATATCGGCAAGGAAGTCACGTCCTCCGGCAAGACGGGCGAACTGAGCGACAGCAAGGCAGTCTTCTGGGCCTACAGCGCCGATGCGGCCGCCGCAAACGCCACCGTGACCATCAAGGACAAGAATGGCCAGGTAGTCTACACCGAAACCGGCCCGCTCAAGGCCGGCCCGGGTACCTTCCGCTGGGACGGCATGGGCAGCGACGGCAACCAGAAGCCGAATGGCGTCTATAGCGTCGAAATCAAGGGCAAGGATAGCAACGGCAAGGACGTCAAGATCAGCACCGCCTCGATTGGCGTCGTCACCGCTGTGGACTTCACCGGCGACGTGCCGATGCTGACCATCGGTTCCCGCCAGGTCGCTATCACCGACGTGACCGACGTGCGCATCCCCGATGTGACCAAGCCGCCCACGACCTGAGGCAGGCTCTCCCGACGCCTTCGCACCCTCGCCTTGGCGGGGGTGTTGCTGTTTTCACGACGCCCAAATCAATGCCTTGAAATCCAAGACCATTCTTAACCTGTTGTAAGTTTTCCCTTAGTCGAAATTTAAGGCCGTTGGCCTACTCTCTTCCTCATATGGTCAGGTTGAGTAGAGAGTAAAATGACCGTACAAATGCGTCCTCGCGTTAAGTACGTTATCGGTCCGGACGGAAGTCCGCTCACGATCGCAGATCTACCCCCCGCTAACACGCGGAGGTGGGTCATCCGCCGCAAAGCCGAAGTCGTCGCAGCTGTGCGCGGCGGGCTGCTCAGCCTCGAAGAGGCCTGCGACCGCTATACATTGAGCGTCGATGAATTCCTCAATTGGCAGGCCGCCATCGACAAGCATGGCCTTGCCGGTCTGCGGACCACCTGGATCCAGCACTACCGCGAAGGTTAGTGCCCGCGTTCAGCATAGTTTCAAAGCCCGCCGGGGAAACTCGGCGGGCTTTGTGTTGTCCGGTCGATGGAAATGGCGGAGATGAGGTGGTTTACTGCCTATCGGCTCTTGGGTAGGCAAGACCAGAAGCGGACGATCCTCGCTGGCATCCGCACTCCGTCTCCTCTCAACTGTTGGCTCCCATGACAATCACCATTCGCGATGCTGCCGAAGAGGACATCCCTGCGATCTTCGAGGTTCGTACGAGCGTGCGGGAGAACCATCTATCGCTCGAGCAAATGACCGAAATGGGCATCACGAACGAGACGATCCGCCAGGCTCTTCTCAGGGAGCCCTGCATCTGGGTCGCGGTCCACGGGGACCATATTGTCGGCTTCTCAATGGGGGACGCAGCGGATGCCTGCCTGTTTGCTGCGTTCGTCCGCCCGGAATGGGCGGGGCAAGGCATCGGACGCCGCCTCATGGAACGAGCGGAAGCATTCCTGTTCGAGCGTCATTCGTCGATCTGGCTCCACACCGACGGCTCTTCGCGCGCTGCCGGCTTCTACGAACGATTAGGCTGGAAGCGAATGCCAGACATGGAGAACCGGGACGCGCGGTTTGAGAAGCACCGGCCACAAGCGAGCGGTTGAGACGGATGGCCGCCGGCGAGCCTCGGAATCCGTCATGGGTATGGATATCTTGCCAGGCGGAGCCACAAAACAATTTGCGCCCAGAGCCTTGAGACCAAGAGCGGTGCCAATTTCGGCGTACTGATTGGGGAAGCGAGGCCTCAAGGCGTCTCCGGCCCCATCCACCTTGCCCCGGCCTCACGGCTCATCAGCCGCTCATAATAGTCCGCCACCGCGGGCAATCCCTTCTTGTCCATTGGGATGGACATCCAGCGATGCACCGACAAGCCCAGCGCAATATCGGCGATGGAGAAGCCGGCGCCGATGTAGCCGGTATTGCTGCCAATGAGTGCAGCCTCAAGGATATCCATCTTGTCCGTCCACTTCGCCATGGACTCGGCGATCTTGGCCGGGTCGTCATAACCAGGCGTCTTGCGGATCAGCGCGTTGACCGCATAGCCCCAGGGCGGATTGAGCTCCGCCGCCTGCCAGCCCAGCCACTGCAGCGCCAGCGCGCGCAGTTCAAGCTGCTCGGGCAACAGGCGACCCTCGCGCTCGGCCAGATAGATCAGGATGGCATTGCTCTCCCACAGCACGAAGCCGTTCTCGATCAGCACCGGCACTTGCCCGTTGGGATTGAGCTCAAGGAATTCGGGCACCTTGGGGTCGCGCAGCGGCAAGCCCCAATCCTCGCGGCTGTAGCCGAGGCCCAGTTCGTCGAGCGCCCATAGCACTTTGCGCACATTGATCGAGGTCACTCGCCCCAGCACTTTGAGCATCGCTTCATCCTTCCTTTACCCAGCCCGGCATTTTCTGCCGGAATTTGCAAACTGCGACCAGTAGTTAAGACAATCTTTACCATCAGCTAGGTAATTTTTGCCCAGCGGCCTGCACGTGCGTTGCGTTGGCATGGTCTCCCTTCAATCGAGTGCCGGCGTGGACAATTTTTCCCAGCTGATCAACCGCATAGGCCTGCCGCGGCTGGCCGCCATGGCGGTCGTCGCCGTCCTGCTGCTCGGCTTTTTCGGCTTCCTCATCATGCGGGCGCAGACGCCGAATCTGTCGCCGCTCTATACCGGCCTCAGCCTCGAAGACTCTTCGGCAATTGTGACCGAACTGCAGACGCTCAACATCCCGTTCGAGCTGCGCGGTGAAGGCGACACCATCCTCATCGGCCGCGACCAGATCACCGCCACCCGCATGACGCTGGCCGAGAATGGCCTGCCGACCCGCGGCCAGGTCGGCTACGAGATCTTCGACAGCCAGAATACGCTGGGCGCCACGAGCTTTGTCCAGAACATCAACAATGTGCGGGCCCTCGAAGGCGAACTGGCACGCACCATCTCCTCGCTCGCCCGCATCAAGAGCGCCCGCGTCCACCTGGTGCTGCCCGAGCGCGAGCTGTTCCGCCGCGAACGCAAGGACCGTTTCGTTCGCCATCCGCCCTACAGCAGGGGAATGCCCAGCAGCGAACGGCCGAGCCAGAGCTTGAGCATTTCGGTGGTGGGCGCCATCACGTGGCTCGCGCGCGCATCGCGCAGCATCTGCGTGAGGCGGCTGTTCTCTCGGTAGGCGATGCCGCCGCACAGCGTCAGCGCGTCGTTTGCCACCTGCACCGCCAGTTCGCCCGCAGCCGCCTTGCAGGCCAGGATGTAGGGCAGTGCCTCGGGATGCGCGGCATCGCCGCGGGTGGCCGCCTCG
>JAKFDU010000123.1:0-11111 GCA_036675975.1 Devosia sp.
GCATACTCCTCCCATTCCCGCCGCTCACGCGGTGCTGACGAGGCATTGGGCGGGGAGATGGGTGGATCGGGGTCGCCTGGTCCAGGCAGGGGAAACCCGGCAGCTGCGCTTGCGATACAGCGTACCTGGCCCGAACCTGCCCAAAACCCCAGTCGTGTGAAGCGGCTTTCGCCTCTTCAATAACTCAAACAGGCGGCGCAAGCCGTCGGGGCGAAAGCCGCTTCACGCCGTGATCTCGGGCGCTCTTGCGCTCTGACCCCGCGACGCCCAAGGGCCGTGCGGCAATTCATGCTGCGGCGGCGCCAGGCGTCGCCAGGCACGACATCAAGAAAGGGTTGGAAGCGGATGAACCCTGTCTGCGGCTACTGGAGCCGCGAACCGGCCGGGTCAGGTTTCCACTTCCGCATCCTTGCGGCTGCCCCATTCGGCCCAGGAGCCGTCATAGACGGCGGCCTTCTCTGCTCCGGCGACTTCGGCGGCGAGAGCCAGCGTGGCGGCGGTGATGCCGGAGCCGCAGGAGGTGATGAGCGGCTTGCCGAGGTCGATACCGCGGTCGGCGAAGAGCTGGGCGAGTTCCGCGGCAGGGCGCATCTGGCCGGCCTCGGTGAGCAGGCTCACCGGAAGATTGGTGCTGTTGGGAATGTGGCCGCCGCGCAGGCCGGCGCGTGGTTCGGGGGCCTCGGCGTGAAAGCGCGGGGCGGGACGGGCATCGGCGATCTGGGCGGCGCCGTCACGGCTGCGGTCGCGCACCGTTTCGAAGCTGGCGACGCGGTCGGGATCGAAATCGGTGTGGAAGACCTGGCGCGGCCGGGTGACGAGGCCGGTCTCGGTGGCGCGGCGCTCGGCGCGCCATTTGGGTCCGCCGCCGGACAGGATGCGGACATCGCTGGCACCCATGGTGCGGAAGGTCCACCAGACGCGCGGGGCGGAGAACAGGCCAAGCTCGTCATAGACGACGATGGTCATCGTTTCCGAAATGCCCAGGGCGCCGACCATGCGGGCGAAGTCGTTGGGCGCCGGAAGCATATGCGGCAGGTTGGTGGTGGTATCGGCGACACCGTCGATGTCGAAGAATACGGCGCCGGGAATGTGGCCGGCCAGATATTCGGCCTGGGCATTTCTGCTGGCATTGGGCATGTGCCAGCTGCCGTCAAGCACGACAAGGCCGGGATCGCTCAAGTGGGCGGCCAGCCAGTCGGTAGAGACGAAGGGGGATTCCATTCTGGTGTCGACTCCTTCGATACCGGCCAGTCGTACCCCCCTCCCAACCTCCCCCGCAAGGGGGGAGCTGCCGTTCGGCCTGTTCACATGAGGCTAGAGCACCAGCAGATCCTTGCCGGCGAGGCTGATGGTGACGGGTTCGCCGCGGCTGGGCGGGGCTGTGCGCTGATCATTGAACGTGTCGAGGCTCAGGACGTTCCGGCCCAGGGCGACACGGAGGCGAATGACCGAGCCGAGAAAAGTGACGTCGGCTATGGTGCCGGACAGGGTAATGTCATTGCCTTCGCGAGCACCAATGGACACCACTTCGGGGCGAAGTGTCAGCACACTGCTGGCGTTTGCCACCGCATTGGCGGGCAGGTGGGGAACGATGACGGTCTGGCCATCGATGGAGACGGTCTTGGTCGCCGGGTCAAGAATGGTGGCCTCCAGACTGTTCAATTGGCCGACGAAGGTGGCGACGAAGCGGGTGGCGGGCTTGTTGTAGATTTCGTGCGGCGCGCCAAGTTGTTCGATATCGCCGGCATGCATCACCACGATGCGGTCGGAGATCGACAGCGCCTCCTCCTGGTCGTGGGTGACGAAGACGGTGGTAATGCCAAGGTCGAGCTGGATGGCGCGGATTTCTTCGCGCAGCGAGACGCGAATCTTGGCGTCGAGGGCAGACAGGGGCTCGTCCAGCAGCAGCATGCGCGGGCGCGGCGCAATGGCCCGGGCCAGGGCAACGCGCTGCTGCTGGCCGCCACTCATTTCGTAGGGGTAGCGCTTCTCGAAGCCGGGCAGACCGATGAGCTTGAGCATCTCGTCGACGCGGGCGCGGCGTTCCTCGGTGCCCATGCCTGCGATCTTGAGGCCGAAGCCGATATTGTCGCCGACATTGAGATTGGGGAACAGCGCATAGGCCTGGAACACCATGCCGAGCTGGCGCTGGTTGGGCTTGAGGGTGGTGATGTCCTGGCCGTCGACCGTGATGCTGCCCGAGGTGGGGTTTTCGAAGCCGGCAATCATGCGCAGGATCGTGGTCTTGCCGCAGCCGGAGGGCCCGAGCAGGGAGATGAACTCGCCCTTGTCGAAGGCGAAGTTGACCGATTTGACCACGGTGGTGGTGCCGAACGTCTTGGTGAGGTTCTGGACTTCGAGAAAGGCTGCCATGGTCAATCGGTCCGGGCGGAAGTGCGGGGGGCGAAGCGGCCAAGCACGTTGATCATGCCCATGGCGCCCCAGGTGATGATGAAGGAGATGACTGCCAGTGCGGACGGCTCATAGGCGCGGTTGGCGCCGATATTTTGCAGATAGGGGCCGAAGGCGGGGCGGTTGAGCAGGCTGGCAATAGTGAATTCACCGATGACGATGGCGAAGGTGAGGAAGGCGCCTGACAGCACCGCGACGAGGATGTTGGGCAGGATGATGCGGCCGATGATCTGGGCGGTGTTGGCGCCGGCAATCTGGGCGGCTTCGGTCAGCGTCTGTACGTCGATAGTGCGCATGCCGGTATCGACGGCGCGATACATGTAGGGCAAAGCCAGCGTGACATAGCCGCAGGTCAGCAGAACGTCCGTGCCCAGCGCGGAGCCGGTGAAGGGGATGATCGAACTGGAATTGTAGAGCCGGATATAGCCGTAGACCAGGATGATGGCCGGGATGATCAGCGGCATCAGGGTGATGAATTCGACAAAGGGGCGCAGCCAGGGCATGCGCAGGCGGACGAAATAGACCGCCGGGACGACAACGAGAATGCCCACGATGATGGCGAGGATACCGATCACCACCGAATAGGTGAACGTGGCCTGGAAGTTTGGATCGGAGAAGACCGAGGCGTAGGCGTCGAGGCTCCGGTGGTCCCGGCGCATCTTGGTGGAGAAATCGAAGGTGGCGTAGAGCGGGATGAGGAAATAGGCGGCGCCGATGCCGAAGACCAGCCAGGCCCAGAACTTGTCGGCCCTCATTTCATCCACCTCTCGGCGCGGGCGGAGATGACGAGATAGATGATGTTGGCAACGGCGGTGATGAGGATCATGCCCAGCGCCAGCGCGGCGCCTAGGCCCGGATTCTGCAGGGCATCGCCGCGGATCTGCGCATAGAGCAGGATGGGCACGATATTGAGCGAGGAGCCGGTCAGCGCGTAGGCCGTAGCAATGGCGCCGAAGGCATTGGCGAAGAGCAGGCTGAGCGTGCCGAGGAAACTGGGCCAGAGGATGGGCAGCCCGACGTAACGCCAGAACTGCCAGGGCGTGGCGCCCAGGATGGCGGCGGCTTCGCTCCATTCCTTTTTCAGGCCATCGATGGCCGGCGAGATGATGAGGATCATCAACGGAATCTGGAAATAGAGATAGGTCAGCGTGAGCCCCCAGAAGCTCAGGAGATTGAAGCCGGCCTTATTGAGGTCTATGCCGAAAACGTCCCGCAGGATCAGCGTCACGAGACCAAGGCGGCCGAGGGTGGAGATGAAGGCGAAGGCCAGCGGCACGCCGGCGAAATTGCTGGCGACGCCGGAAAAGGTCATGACGGCGGAACGCAGGCCGGAGGGTAGCTTGCCGCGGATCAGCGCCAGGGCAATGGCGAGGCCGGCCAGAGCGCCCAGAATTGCCGAGGCGCCGGAAATGCGGATCGAAATCCAGTAGGCGGCCATGATCTGGTCGGTGAAGAGGCCAGCAATATTGTCGAAGGTGAACTGCCCCTCGCGCCCGACAAAGGCGGCGCCGATGAGGTAGAGCGTGGGCAGGATGAGGAACATCACCGCAAAGATGATGAAGGGCGCGACGCCCAGCCACTCAAAGGAGAGGCGACGGCGCGGCGGTGATGCAGTGGCGTCGGTCATCGTCGGTCTCTGCCCCAGAGCTTCCCGATGGGAGTGCCTCCGCCGCGTGGGCGGCGGAGGCGTAGTCGAGATTACTGAACGTTGGCGCCGACGACGGCGTCCCACTGGGCCGTGATGACGGCCTTGGCGGCGTTCTGCTCGTCGATGGTCGGGAACACGGCCTTTTCGTAGGCGGCCGCCGGCGGCAGCTTGTCGAGCAGATCCTGCGGGATCAGGCCCTTGGCGGCCAGGTCGTTGAAGCGGATCGGGTGGCAGTAGCCAGCCAGCCACAGCAACTGACCCTCGTCGGAATAGAGATATTCCATCCACAGCTTGGCAGCATTCGGATGGGGCGCGTACGCCGAGATGGCCTGGATGTAGACGCCGGCAACAACGCCGGTGGCGGGCACGACGATCTCGGTGGCTGGGTTGCCCTCAAAGCCGGCCTGCCAGGCAAGCAGATTATAGTCCCAGGCGATGACGATGGGCGTGGTGCCCTGAGCCAGCGAAGCGGACTTGCCGATGACGGGAACGAAATTGCCGGCTGCATTGACGTCGGCAAAGAACTTGAGGCCGGCTTCGGCGGCGCCAGCAGCGTCGGCACCGGCGGCGAGGCCAGCGGCATAGACGGACTGGATAGCCTGGGCGGAAGCGCGCGGGTCACCGGCGAGCGCGACGGCGTTGGCATAATCTGCCTTGGTCAGATCGGCCCAGTCGGTTGGGACGGCGGAAACCAGATCGGTATTCACCAGCATGGCCATCACGCCATAGTAGTCGCCGTACCAGTAGCCATCGGCGTCCTTGGCATCATCGGGGATCGAGTCCCACGTCGCGACCTTGTAGGGTTGGATCAGGCCGTCAGCCTTGGCCTGTGGGCCAAAGGCAAGGCCAACGTCGATCACGTCAGGGGCCTGCGGGCCGGTATTGCCCTGGTTGGCCTTGATAGCTTCGATTTCGTCGGCAGACCCGGCATCGGGGTTGAGTTCGTTGACGGTAATGCCGGGATACTTGGCCTTGAAGCCTTCGATCACGGCGCCGTAGCCGCACCAGTCATGGGGCAGGGCGATGGTGGTGAGCTGGCCTTCGGTCTTGGCGGCTTCATAGAGTGCGTCGATATCGGTCTGGGCAAAGGCGGGGGCAGAAACGGCAAGTATGGCAAGCATCGAAACGGATGCGCCGAGGGTCTGCTTGATGGACATGTTCAGTCTCCCTGGAAGTCGTTCGAGATCGCCCATCTGGGGGCGATCCGGCGAACTGAGGAGGCAAGTAGTGTGGTGGTATGACAGCGCGATGACGGCAGGTGGAAGGGTATGTGACGGCCGCCCCGCGGCCGGTGACGCCCGCCGTTCAACCGTTTGCGTGCAATTCCTCGCCCAACTCCGAGCCTCCCAGCTGCTGACGTGACAGTGCCCGTTTGTGACAGTTTAGTCCAGATGGTCAAAAATTGGCGCGTGGGCTGCGAGTCCTCTACTTTAGACCCGCTCCAAACTATTGAAATTCGTTGATTTCTTAAGATGACGATAGTACTCCGCTTTTGAATTTACCCTGGAGGATCGTCCATGATCTCGCTCGGCAAGCGCACGCTGCGCAGCTTTGCTATCGCCCTTACACTGTCGGGGGCTCCGATCGCCACCTATGCGCAGGCGCCTGACAATGCCGATGTGCTCGCTGGCTATGCGGACATTGCGCTTGCCGGTTATGAGGACGCGCTGGCGACCGCCAAGGCGCTGGATGCGGCCATCGATGCTTTGATCGCCAACCCGAGCGAGGAGACGCTGCAGGCTGCCAAGGATGCGTGGAAAGCAGCGCGCATCCCCTATCAGCAGACCGAGGCTTTCCGCTTCGGCAATCCCATGGTCGATGAATGGGAAGGCCGGGTGAATGCGTGGCCGCTCGACGAGGGGCTGATCGACTATGTCGATGCTGGCTATGGCAGCGAGAGCGACAGCAATGCGCTCTATGTCGCCAATGTCATCGCCAACCCCAAGATCACCATCGACGGCGTCGAGTTGGACGCGACCAACATCACCCCGGCGCTGCTGCAGGACAATCTGCAGGAAGCCGCGGGCGTTGAATCCAATGTGGCGACGGGCTATCACGCCATAGAATTCCTGCTGTGGGGGCAGGATCTGAACGGGACGGGCCCAGGAGCAGGAGCCCGTCCATACACCGACTATTCGACCGCCGAGCACGCGGATCGCCGCGCGGCCTATCTCAAGGCGGCATCGACCCTGCTGGTTGATGACATCGAAGAGATGGTTGGCAATTGGACAGCCGACGGCGCCGCCCGGGCGGCACTGCCGGAACTGGGGATTTCGGCAATCCTCACCGGCATGGGCTCGCTGAGCTTTGGCGAGGTAGCGGGCGAGCGCATGAAGCTTGGCCTGTTGCTGCATGATCCGGAAGAAGAGCACGACTGTTTCTCGGACAATACGCATATGTCGCACCTGTTCGACGCCGTCGGTGTGCGCAATGTGTATATGGGCCACTATGTGCGCCCGGATGGGTCGGTGGTGGGCAGCGATGCCGCCCTTTCGGCGCTGGTCGCGGCCAAGGACCCGGCGCTGGATACCGAAATCAGGGCCCTGCTCGATGACAGCGTCGCCAAGCTGCAGGCAATTGTCGCACGGGCGGAAGGCGGCGAGGCCTATGACCAGCAGATTGCCGAAGGGAATGCCGAAGGCAACGCCACGGTGCAAGCGGCGATCGACGCGCTGATCGCGCAGACGCGCGGCATCGAACGGGCTGTGGCGCTGCTGGAGCTCGAGGATGCGGTGACGATCGAGGACAGCGACAGCCTGTCCAACCCGGATGCGGTGTTCCAGTAAGGCCGACCCTTCCACAACTCGGTGTCACCCCGGCTTAGGCCGGGGTCCATCCTGAGGTCCTGCCTCCGGCATTGTGTGCTCAGTCCATCGCCGGAATAACAATGCGGTTTGGACTGCATTCTGCGCCACCGATGCAATTTGAAAGTCTGGGCCGGAACGGCTAGGCCAGTGCCATGAAAACCCAGCTCACCATTGCTCTTGTTGCCCTGCTCGCCGGCGGGCTGGCCATCGCCCAGGATAAGGCGGTGCGCGCTGACCTGACGCCTGAGGACCTGGCGCGCGTCGTTGCGATTACCGCCCCCACGGCCGATTTCTCGGCGCCTGAGAATTTCGAAGCCAAACCGGCCGGGGCAGGGACGACGACCAAGGCGGTCAACGCCGACTCGTTCAGCCATTTCCTCGACAATCTCAGCTTCGAACAGGAGGAACAGTTCAAGCTGGGCAATGCGCTGTTCCGCAAGATCTGGGTGTCGTCTCCCAGCTCCACGCAGGCGTCGGATGGGCTGGGGCCGCTGTTCAATGCACGGGGCTGCCAGAGCTGCCACGTCAAGGACGGGCGCGGGCATCCGCCGTTCCCGGGCCAGGCGGAGAATGTGTCGATGTTCCTGCGGCTGTCCGTGCCGCCGGGAGAAAACGATACGCGGCTGGCGATGGATGGCGTGGTAGCCGGGGAGGTGGGCGACCCGACCTATGGCACGCAATTGCAGGACTTCGCGGTGCCGGGACTTCGCGCCGAGGGTCGGATGGTGATCGATTATGCCGACCTGCCGGTGACGCTGGGCGATGGCACCGAGGTGACGCTGCGCGCGCCGCATTATTCGGTGGCGGACCTCGCCTCCGGACCCTTGGCAGAGGACGTCATGCTGTCGCCGCGCCTGGCCAATCCGATGATCGGCCTGGGGCTGGTGGAGCAGATTCCCGCCGAGGACATCCTCGCGCTGGCTGACCCCGATGACCTGGATAGCGACGGCATTTCCGGGCGGCCAAACTGGACGATCGAGCCGGTGAACCAGAGCGTGATGCTGGGTCGGTTCGGCTGGAAGGCCGGAATGGCGACAATTCGCAGCCAATCGGCCGCGGCGTTTGCCGGCGATATCGGCATATCGACGCCGCTGGTAAACCTGCCACATGGCGATTGCACCGAGCGGCAGGGCGAATGCCTTGCCATGCCTACCGGAGAGCAGGCGCGGCTGGGCGCCAGCGAGGCGCCCGATCCGGTGCTGGACCTGGTGACATTCTATGCGCAGACGCTCGGCGTACCGGCACGTCGCGATGTCGACGATCCGGCGGTGCTGCGGGGCAAGGCGGCGTTCTATGGCGCGGGGTGCGCCAGCTGCCATGTGCCCAAATTCGTCACCAGCCGCGCTGCCGAAAATCCGGCGCACCGGTTCCAATTGATCTGGCCCTATTCGGATTTCCTGTTGCACGACATGGGCGCCGGCCTTGCCGACAACCGGCCGGAGGGATTGGCGGATGGCCGGGAATGGCGGACTCCGCCCCTGTGGGGCATCGGGCTCACCGAGACCGTATCGGGGCACACTTTTTTCCTCCATGATGGGCGGGCTCGCGACCTCGTCGAGGCCATCCTGTGGCATGGAGGAGAGGCGCAGGCGACGCGCGACGCCTTCGCGCAGATGTCTCAAGCTACCCGCGACGATGTTGTCGCCTTCCTGGAATCGCTGTGATGCGCCTGGTGCTCGTCGTTCTAATGCTGTTGTGCGCTGGGCCGGCCCTGGCGCAGGCCGTTACACCGTCGCAGGTGCTGGATGCTGCGGTGAACGAGGTGATCCGCCCTGGCGTGGCCGCGTTCAAGAACCGGGCCAGTGGGCTGGAAAGCGCGATGAGCGGGCTTTGTGCGGTGCCCTCGGCACGGGCGCTCTCCATCGCCCGACAGCAGTTCGGCTTGGCGGCGCAGGCCTATGGGCGGATCGAGTTTGTCCGTATCGGACCGCTGATGGAGGACAATCGCGCGGACCGGCTGCTGTTCTGGCCGGACCGGCGCGGCATCGGGCTTCGCCAGGTGCAGGCCATCCTGGCCGAGGAGGATGCCGGCGCCAGCGACGTGACGTCACTGCGCGGGAAAAGCGTGGCGGTGCAGGGGTTCGGCGCGCTGGAATTCGTGCTGTTCGGCACCGATGCCGAGGCGCTCTTGGGAACCGACGGTGGGTTCCGTTGCCGGTATGGCCAGGCCATCGCGGCCAGCATAAGCATCGTTGCCGACGAGGTGGCGATGGGCTGGTATCGCTATGATGGGGTCGCCGCGCACCTGACGCGGCCGGTGCCCGAAAATGCCGATTACCGCACCGAAACCGAGGCGCTGGAAGCTTTGGTGGGCCTGGTGGCGCATGGCATCGAGGGGCTGCGTGACACGAGGATCAATCCGTTCATTGCGCAGGGCGAGGTGGCAGCCAAGCCAAAGCAGGCCCTGTTCTGGCGATCGGGGCTGACCATGGCGATGATTGGGGCCAACATCGAAGGCATGGAGGCGCTGGTAGCGGGCTCGGGGCTGGCGCGGGCGGTGGGGCCCGAGCATGTTGGGCTGGATAATTCGATCGCCTTCGAGTTCCGCAATGCCTATCGCGCGATCGATCTGGTGACGCTGCCGGTGGAGCAGGCGGTGGCGGACGAGAAGCAGGCTTTCGCACTCGACTATCTGGTCATCGTCACGCAATCGCTGCAGGGGCTGATCGGCGAACAATTATCCGCGGCGCTGGGTCTGAGCGTGGGGTTCTCCTCGCTTGACGGGGACTAGACATGTGGCAGCGGCGAGCCTTCCTTAGGGCGGCCGGGGCGGGCTTCGCGGCAGGCCTGTTGCCGCGGCAGGTGCAGGCGCTGGAGCGCAATGAGCTGGTGTTTGCCAGCGCGGTGCAGACGGCCGATGGCGGCTATGGCGCGGTGCTGCTGGGGGAACGGGGTGATGTGATCGCCAATATCGCGCTGCCGGACCGGGGGCATGACATCACCATCAGCCGCGAGGCCGGGCGCGGCGTGGTATTTGCGCGGCAGCCGGGGACGTTTGCTGTGGTTTTCGACCCTGATGGCCGCGACGTGCCGGTGACTTTGACCAGCATCGAGGGGCGCCATTTCTACGGGCATGGCGTGTTCTCGCCCGACGGGCGGCTGCTCTATGCGACGGAGAGCGATTTCGAGGCGGCACAGGGCGTCGTCGGCATCTACGATGCCACCCACGGCTATCGGCGGATCGGGGAATTCCCGACCTATGGCACCGGCCCGCATGAAATGCTGCTGATGCCGGATGGCGTGACGCTGGTGGTCGCCAATGGCGGGATCGAGACGCATCCCGATTTTGGGCGGACCGAGCTCAATCTCGAAACCATGGACCCGTCGGTGGTGTTCATCGACCGACGCGACGGACGGCTGCTGGGGCAATTGCGGCTCGATGCCGGGCTGCACCAGCTGTCGATCCGCCACATGGCGATCGATGGGCGCGGGCGGGTATGGTTCGGCTGCCAGTACAAGGGCGCGCCTGGGGACGGCCCGCAATTGGTAGGGTATGCGACATCAGACGGGTTCATCGGACTGGTTGAGCTGCCTCCCGATACGCTGGCCGACCTGCGCAATTATGTGGGGTCGGTCGCTGCATCGGCGGATGGTCGGACGGTGGCGGTGTCGTCGCCGGAGGGCGACCTGCTGGTGGCCGTCGATGTCGAGGGCAAGCGACCAATGCTGGTGGAAACGCTGCGCAATGGCTGCGGACTGGCGGCCGATGGTAGTGGGTTCGTGGCGACCAGCGGCGAGGGCGAGATGGTCGGCCTGGCGGGGGGCGCACGCGAGCGACGGAAGTTCGACTTCCTGTTCGACAACCACATATTGCGCGTGGGTTAGTCTTCACCTGGGAGATCGAAGGTCAGAAGTCCCGGACTATCCAGCGGAAGTTGGGCGCGCACCTTTCCGTCGGGGTCGAGGACAGCGGTCGGTCCCCACGCCACGCGTCCGTCCCTTTGTCCGGTTACATCGGAAGACATGAGCCAAAGGCCGGTTTCGCGACAGCGCTCCCCGCGCACGGCGTTGTGGACGGCTTTGAACCGCTCGGCAGTTTGCGTCGGCATCATGTTGTTGGCAGGGCACAGGACCAGGGATGCGCCGCCATCGGCAACGCGGCGCGCCGTTGCGGCGAAGTTGGTGTCGGAGCAGATGTTGATACCGAAGCGAAGCCCAGCCACCTCGAAGATGGGGTTTTCGTTCCCCGGACTGAAAACACGTTCTCCGGGGAGAAGGTGGGTCTTGCGATATCGTCCCAGAAC
>JAKFDU010000124.1:0-2094 GCA_036675975.1 Devosia sp.
CCGGTGTCCAATGCGCTGGGGGCGTTGACGATTACGCTGGATGCGAAATTGGGGTGATTGGGGGGTGTTTTGACACCCACCGGACGGCACCTCCCCCTTGATGGGGGAGGTTGGGAGGGGGTGGGGCCACACGCTCCGGACTCGCGGAGAGATACCCCCTTCCTGCTCGATCACGGACTTAGCAAGGGGCTAAGTCCTATCTCGCTTCCAGCCATTCAGGCATAGCCTTCCTGGCCTTCTCACCTCCAATCGCTCCACCGGAGCGATTGGCCCTGCGGGCCGGATCGAAGCCCCACAGGGGGGAGGGTGAAGAAAGAACCGCAAATTCGGCGTTAGTCGTCGCCCATCTTGAGGGCCTTGATGAAGGCCTCTTGCGGGATGTTGACGCTGCCATATTGGCGCATCTTGGCTTTGCCCTTTTTCTGCTTGTCGAGCAGCTTGCGCTTGCGGGTGGCGTCGCCGCCATAGCACTTGGCCGTCACGTCCTTGCGCATGGCGCGGACGGTTTCGCGGGCGATGATCTTGCCGCCGATGGCGGCCTGGATCGGGATCACGAACAGATGCGGCGGGATCAGCTCCTTGAGCTTTTCGCACATGATGCGGCCGCGCGACTCGGCGACGGTGCGGTGCACCAGCATGGAGAGGGCGTCAACGGGTTCGGCATTGACCAGGATCGTGAGCTTGACCAGGTCGCCGACGCGGTGATCGGCCAGGGTATAGTCGAAGCTGGCATAGCCCTTCGAGATGGACTTCAGGCGATCGTAGAAATCGAACACCACTTCATTGAGCGGCAGATCGTATTCCACCATGGCGCGGTTGCCGACATAGGAGAGGTTGCGCTGGATGCCGCGGCGATCCTGGCAGAGCTTGAGGATGGCGCCGAGATATTCGTCGGGGGTGAGGATGGTCGCCTTGATCCAGGGCTCGCGGATTTCCTCGATCTGCATCACGTCGGGCAGATCGGCCGGATTGTGCAGCAGAATCGTGGTGCCGTCGCGCATGGCGACTTCGTAGACCACCGAGGGGGCCGTCGCGATCAGATCGAGATCGAACTCGCGGCTGAGGCGCTCCTGGATGATTTCGAGGTGGAGGAGGCCGAGGAAGCCGCAGCGGAAGCCGAAGCCGAGGGCGGCTGAGGTTTCCATCTCGAAGCTGAAGCTGGCATCGTTGAGGCGCAGCTTGCCCATGGCGGCGCGCAGCTCGTCGAAATCGGACGCATCGACCGGGAAGAGGCCGCAGAACACGACAGGTTGGGCCGGGCGGAAATCGGGCAGCGGGGTGGCGGTGGGCTTGCGATCATCGGTGATGGTATCGCCGACATTGGTTTCGGCGACTTCCTTGATCGAGGCGGTGAAAACGCCCAGCTCGCCGGGGCCGAGTTCCTTGACCTCCACCAGCTTGGGCGTGTTGACGGCGACACGATCGAGCTCATAGACGGCGCCCGAGGCCATCATGCGGATGCGCTGGCCCTTCTTCATGGTGCCATCGATGATGCGGACGAGGACGACGACGCCCAGATAGGTGTCGTACCAGCTGTCCACCAGCAGCGCCTTGAGGGGGGCGTCGATGTCGCCCTTGGGGGCGGGCAGGCGGGTGACGATGGCCTCGAGCACGGTGTCGATGCCGAAGCCGGATTTGGCGGAGATCTCAAGCGCCTCGGAGGCATCGATGCCGATGACGTCCTCGATCTGCTGCTTGACGCGCGGGATATCGGCGGCGGGCAGATCGACCTTGTTGAGGACGGGGACGATTTCGTGGCCGGCATCGAGCGCGTGATAGACATTGGCGAGGGTCTGCGCCTCGACGCCCTGGGAGGCGTCGACGACGAGCAGGGAGCCTTCCACGGCGGCCATGGAGCGGGAGACTTCGTAGGCGAAGTCGACGTGGCCGGGGGTGTCGATCAGGTTGAGGATGTAATCGTGGCCATCCTGCGCCTTGTAATTCAGCCGGACGGTCTGCGCCTTGATGGTAATGCCGCGCTCGCGCTCGATATCCATCGAGTCGAGCACCTGCTCCTTCATCTCACGGGCCTCCAGCCCGCCGGTCATCTGGATGAGCCGGTCGGCCAGGGTGGACTTGCCATGGTCGATATGG
>JAKFDU010000125.1:0-19455 GCA_036675975.1 Devosia sp.
TCGCGCCAAGAACATTCTGTCGGTGCTGACCCAGGTGTTCCTCGGCTTCTCGCTGATCTCGATCCTCTGGGTGGCCTACGGCTACTCGCTGGCCTTTGCCGGCCCAACCGAAGGCGGCCTCTCAGCCTTCATCGGCGACTTCTCCAAGTTCTTCCTTTCGGGCGTCACGCTCGAATCGACCGCGGCGACCTTCTCGGCCGGCTTCCAGCTGCCCGAAATGGTGTTCGTGGCCTTCCAGCTGACCTTCGCCTGCATCACTTCGACCCTCATCGTCGGCGGCATCGCCGAGCGCATGAAGTTCGGCGCGCTGCTGACGTTCCTCGCTATCTGGTTCACCTTCTCCTACCTGCCGATCGCCCACATGGTCTGGGCTGGCCCGGGCCTGCTGTTCGGCATGGGTGCCTATGACTTTGCCGGCGGCACCGTGGTTCACATCAACTCGGGTGTGGCCGCACTTGTTGCCGCCATCGTGCTTGGCCCGCGCCTGGGCTACATGAAGGAGCCGATTGCTCCCCACAACCTGGTCTGGACCTTTGTCGGTGCCGGCATGCTGTGGTTTGGCTGGTTCGGCTTCAATGCCGGCTCCAACCTCGAAGCCAACTCGCTGACGGCCGTCGCCCTGATCAACACCATCCTGGCGCCGTCCGCTGCGGCCCTCGCCTGGGCCCTCGGCGAAAAGATCACCCGCGGCCATGCTTCGGCCCTGGGTGCTGTCTCGGGTGCCGTTGCTGGTCTTGTGGCTATCACGCCCGCGGCCGGCTTTGCCGGCATCGGTGGCGCCATCGTTCTGGGCGCGGTTGCCGGCATCGTCTGCCTGTGGGCAGTCGTCAACCTCAAGCCGCTGCTCAAGTATGACGACAGCCTCGACGTGTTCGGCATCCATGGCGTCGGCGGTATTGTCGGTGCCTTGGGCACGGCTATCGTCGCTGCTCCCGGCCTCGGCGGTTATCCGCTGGGCGTTGCCGAGGAATACTCGATCACCGGCCAGTTCATGATCCAGCTGACCGCCGTCGGCATCGCCGTGGTCTGGTCGGGTGTGGTTGCCCTGGTTGCGATGCTCATCGTCAAGGCCATCTTCGGCGGCGCCCGCGTCCCCGAATCAAGCGAAAGCGACGGCCTGGATCTCTCGAGCCACGGCGAACGCGCCTACAACTAGTCTGACTTTCCGGGCGGCGTCCGCGCCGCCCGGTCCCAACGTTGATCGTGGCGTGCGGCTCGTGTCCCTCTTGGCCCGCCACAGAGGCTTCCCACTCGCAAAACTGCACGGGCTGCACACCACGATCAATCTCTTTACCCGCGGCCGCCCTCCCTCGCGACCCGCGTGGCTCCCTGGCCCGCTTCTCTGGAAGCGGGCCTCTTCTTTTCTCCCGGAAGGTTCCAGTGGCCTCCCTCCCCACACGGGGAGGGAGGCCAATAGAGTTCGCGGCACCAACAGCGCCCTCCCCAACCCCCATGGTTAGCCTTGGGTTAACCCGATCGCTCTAGCATGGCGGCTTAGTGGGCCCGGTCAGTTCCGGGCAGTATTGAGTTCGCCCATGCCCAGTTCTCCCTCCCCCGTGCTCGACGAAATCCGTTCCGTGCCGCAGCGCTCGCGCGCCGGTGCCTCGAGAACCGCCCCTGTGCCGCCTCCGGCTTTGGCGATTCGCATTCCGGTGCGCGTGGTTGGCCTGATGCTGCTGGGCATCGTTGCCATTTGCCTGGCGGCCCTGGCCTCCTGGTCGGTGGACGATCCGAGCTTCTCCTATGCCACATCGAAGGCACCGGCCAACTGGCTGGGCTTCCCCGGCGCTGCCATCGCCGATGCGCTTTTCCAGGTTTTCGGCCTCGCCGCGCTGGCGCTGCTGGTGCCGCCGGCTCTGTGGGGCTGGGCCTTCGCCCGCCGCCGCATGCCCAGCCATATCGGTCTGCGCGCTCTGGCCTGGATCGCAGCTACGCTGCTGCTCGCCGGCGTATTGTCCTTCGTCGCCATGCCGGCCACCTGGCCGCTGCCGACCGGCCTCGGCGGCTTCATTGGCAATGCCTTTACCGGGCTGGCAGCGCTCGTCACCGGCGAAGCGCCGCAGGCCGTGACATCGGTGCTGTTTGCCATCATCATCGCCATTCCAGCCATGACCGTCTTCTGGATCGCCATGGGCCTGGGCACCTCCGTGCCGACAGGGCCGCGCAAGCCCGCGCCATCCGCCGTCGGCCGCAAGGGTGCCGCCGCTCCGCTTGAAGCTGACGAACCCGAAACCAACCCGATCGTCGATATCGTGCTGGGCGCCGTGGTCCATACCGGCTATTCGCTGCGCACCGCCTTCCGTCGTGCCCGCGCCAGCCATGCCGAGCGCCGCGCTGCCGAGACCGCCAGCTGGCGCGACGACGAGGTCGAGCCGAGCCTGGATGGTCATGCTCCCAGCGCCGAACGGCGCGAACCCTCCATCGCCCCCGCCCAGCCGCGGCGTATCCATGCACCCGTCGAGCCCGGCTTCGACCGCGAACCCGCTTTTGCGGCCGACCCCGAAGTCTCGCCCCGCATCAATGCCCGTCCCAGCTACGACGATACCGAACTCGACTACCCCGATGAAGCCGAGGACGACATGCCCTTCGTGGCCGATGTCCCTGCGGCGCCATCAGCCAGCCATCACCAGCGCGGCGATTCGCGCTTCCATCCGGTCGACCCGGCCAAGCCCCGCGTCGCCGCTCCCGCACCCCGTCCGGCGCCAGGCCAGCGCATGATGCGCGAGGCCCAGGCCTCCTTCCTCGATGAACCCGGTGGCTTCGAACTGCCGCCGCTGAGCCTGCTTTCGGAGCCCAAGCATCTTGGCCCGTCGCCCGAGCATGCGCCCGAGCGGCTGGAAGCCATGGCGCGGCGCCTGGAAGAGGTGCTGAGCGACTTCGGCGTCAAGGGCGACATCATCAATGTCCGGCCGGGTCCGGTCGTCACCCTGTTCGAACTCGAACCGGCTCCCGGCATCAAATCATCGCGCGTCATCTCCCTGGCCGATGATATCGCCCGCTCGATGAGCGCCATTTCCGCCCGCGTCGCGGTGGTGCCGGGCCGCAATGCCATCGGCATCGAACTGCCCAACCAGGTCCGGGAAACCGTCTATTTCCGTGAAATGCTGGCCTCTTCCGATTTCGAGAAGATGAAGGGCAAGCTCCCCATCTGCCTGGGCAAGACCATCGGCGGCGAGCCTGTGATCGCCGATCTGGCGCGCATGCCGCATCTGCTCATCGCCGGCACCACCGGCTCGGGCAAGTCGGTGGGCATCAATACCTTCATCCTGAGCCTGCTCTACCAGATGACGCCCGAGCAGTGCCGCATGATCATGATCGATCCCAAGATGCTCGAACTGAGCATCTATGACGGTATCCCCCATCTGCTGACCCCCGTCGTCACCGATCCGCAAAAGGCGGTCGTGGCGCTCAAATGGGCCGTGCGCGAGATGGAAGATCGCTATCGCAAGATGAGCAAGATCGGCGTCCGCAATATCGACGGCTTCAACCAGCGCGTCACCGAATCCAAGGCCAAGGGCGAGGTCATCACCCGCACCGTGCAGACCGGCTTTGATCGCGAAACCGGCGAGGCGATCTTCGAAAGCGAGGAATTCGATCTCGAGCCGCTGCCCTATATCGTCGTCATCGTCGACGAAATGGCCGACCTGATGATGGTGGCCGGCAAGGATATCGAAGGCGCCATCCAGCGTCTGGCCCAGATGGCCCGCGCTGCCGGCATCCATATCATCACAGCCACGCAGCGCCCGTCGGTGGACGTCATCACCGGCACCATCAAGGCCAACTTCCCCACCCGCATTTCCTTCATGGTCACGTCCAAGATCGATTCGCGCACCATCCTGGGCGAGCAGGGCGCCGAGCAGCTGCTGGGCAATGGCGACATGCTCTACATGGCCTCTGGCGGCCGCACCAAGCGCCTGCACGGCCCCTTCGTGGCCGATAGCGAGGTCGAAGCCGTGGTGGCCCATCTCAAGAGCCAGGGCTCGCCCGACTACCTCGATTCGATCACTGAAGAGGAAGACGAGGGCGGCGAATATGGTGGCGACGGTGGTTCGGCTGGCGACGACTATGCCGGCTCGGGCGACGAGCTCTATGACAAGGCCGTCCACATCGTGCTCTCGGACAAGAAGGCCTCGACCTCCTATGTGCAGCGGCGCCTGGCCATCGGCTACAACAAGGCGGCGACCCTGATTGAACGCATGGAGCGCGAAGGCGTCATCAGCCAGGCCAACCACGCCGGCAAGCGCGAGATTCTCGTCGGGAATAATGCCGACGGGTATTAACGCCGACAGGCATCTGAAAATCCAAGCCCCGGCCCAGTGCCGGGGCTTTTGTTTGTCCGGCGTCTCGCGTGGCGCGTCGGAACCCTACTCGCAGACCAGTGGGCCGGATTCGACAGCGAACTGGCGCGGGCCCGCCATCGGTTCGGCTCCGGCCGCCGGCGGCACGTCGACGATGACCACTTCCATGCGGCAGGCGCCGCTGATGACTTCATAGAAGTCGACGTCCTTCATCACGATCGAATCGATGGGGTGGCCGATGCCGAATTCTTCCACCACATGTGCGATGATGGCTTCGAGTTCATTCTGCCGCTGGTAATGCGGCGGCAGCGCGGCCATGGCCGGCACGGTCCCCGCCATCATCGCCAAACCAACCCATGTCCGCCGCGCCATCCGTGCCTCCCTCATGGCTTTGCTGTACGGCAGCTGAACGGTGGGAACCACCTGTTGCCGCAATTGCTTTCTAGGTTAGCTTCTCCAGCAATTGTCAGCCAGGGACCTACTCCATGATTCGCCGCGATGCCTTGCTGCTCGGCCTCTCCGCCGCCTTTGCGCTTAGCGTACCCGCCTGGGCGCTCGATCGGGCACTGACGCCCGAGGAGCAGCAGCTCATCGCCGATATCGGCGCCCATAACTCCGCTATCCGCACCATGGTCGGTCGCTTCCTGCAGATCGACACCAATGGCGGGCGGACCGAAGGCACGTTCTTCCTCGAGCGACCCGACAAGATCGCCTTCCGCTACGCGCCCCCCAGCCGCGAGGAAATCGTCTCCATCGGGCGCGGCTTCTACGTGCTCAACCGGCGCGACGAAACCTATTACGCCTATCCGCAGGACTCGATCCCGCTGCGCCAGTTCCTGGGGGATCAGATCGACCTGCTCAATGCCAACGTGGTCGATGTCACCAGCTCCGATGGCTATATGTCCATCACCGTGATCGACGAGACCGTGGCCGGGACCGTGCAGGTATCGCTGATCTTCGATACCGACACCAAGGAGCTGGCACAGTGGAGCCTGGTCGAGCCCAGCGGCGCTGAGCTGACCTTTTCGCTCTATGACGTGGAAAAGGGCGTGGAAATCCCGCGCGCCTTCTTCTCCATTCCGGCGACCTACAAGCCGCTGGAGCAGTAGGGCTTTCGCCCCTCCCCCAAAGGGAGAGGCAGGAAGGCTATTTCCCCAACCCGTAGATCGCGGCCAGCCCGGCGATACCCACCGCGATCCGCCACCAGGCGAACGGCGCGAAGCCATACTTGCTGACAAAGCCCAGCAGGTATCGCACCACCAGCGTCCCGACGATGAACGCAGCGGCAAAGCCGATGCCGACATTGAGCGCGATGGATGTGTCGATGAGGTCTCGGCTCTTGTAGAGGTCGTAGCCGAAGGCGCCCACCATGATGGGCAGGGCGATGAAGAAAGTGAATTCCGCCGCCGCGCGCTTGGATGCCCCAAACAGCATGCCGGCCACCACGGTCGAGCCCGAGCGCGACACGCCCGGCACCAGGCTCAGCATCTGGAACAGCCCCACAATGAGCGCGAGATGCCAGGGAAACTGGTAGATATCATCGTATTTCGGCTTGAGCGGCAGGCGGTCGACGACAAGCAGGATCACCCCGCCGATCAACAGCGTCCAGCAGATCAATGCCGCCGATTCCCAGAGATCTCCCTGGATGAAATCGCGCAGCAATACGCCCGCTACCACGGCGGGTAGGCAGGCCAGGATCACCGATAGCGCGAACCGCCAGGCATAGGCGTTGCCGGTCAGCGCATCGCGGATCAAGAGGCCCAGCTTGGCAAAATAGACAGTGATAACAGCCAGGATCGCCCCGAGCTGGATCAGCACGATGAAGGTATCGGGCTGGGTCAATCCGAAGAAATGGCCGGCCAGCAGCAGGTGCCCGGTTGAACTGACCGGCAGGAATTCGGTAAGCCCTTCGAGAATTCCAAGGATCAGCGGCACAAAAAGACCTTGATCGGCGTTCATTTGATCCCCTAATTCAGTCAAACGGGCTGTAGATCTGGCAAGCTCTAGCGCTGTTCGCCCATAGCGCCAAGCAGCCCCGGCAACCGCAAAAAGAGACGAGCGTCCATATGCCGAGCCTGCTGCACCATCCCCTCGATCCCGCCTCGCGCCTCATCCGGCTGATGTGTGCCGAATACGGTGTGCCGCTCGACATGGAGGAGATCAAGCCCTGGCTGCGCACGGCAGAGTTGCTGGAAATCAACCCCGCTGCCACATTGCCGATCCTTTTGGGTGATGGCGACCAGCCCATTGTGGGCCTGCTCGCCAATATCCACACCATCGAGGATCTCTATACCCCCAGCGTCGTCACGGGCCTCATCCCGGTCGAGCCGGGGCAGCGCGCCGAGATGTGGCGGATGATCGAATGGGTGATCTTCAAGCTCAATGACGAAGTCACCCGCTATGTGCTCGAGGAAAAGATCGTCAAGCGCGACCAGAAGGGCGCGACGCCCGATCCGGCCGTCCTGCGTGTGGCCAAGGCCAACCTCAACGAGCACATGCTCTATTTCAACTGGCTGTTCGCCAACCACTCCTGGCTGTGTGGCGACACGCTGACCCTCGCCGATTTCGCGCTGGCGGCCCATCTGTCGACGCTCGACTATCTGGGCGATATCGATTGGGGCAAGGCCGGCGAAACGCGCGACTGGTATTCCCGCATCAAGTCGCGTCCGGCCTTCCGCACCCTGCTCAATGACCGCGTCGTGGCCATGCCACCGCAAAAGGGCTATGCAGACCTCGATTTCTAGGCCCGCGCCCGAAACCCTCGTCGCCGAACTGCGCACCCGCGCAGCGGCGCTCGGCTTTGACAGTTTCGGCATTGCCCCCGCCGATGCCCGCCCCGACCTGCCCGAAAAACTGAACGCGGCGCTTGCCGCTGGCTGGCATGGCGACATGGACTGGATGGTCGAGACGGCCGACCGTCGCGGCAGCCCCCAGGGCATGTGGCCGGAGGCCAAATCGGTCATCGTGCTGGGCATCAACTATGGCCCCGAAACCGATCCACTCGCCATCCTGGGCGAGAAATCGCTCGGCACGATCTCCGTCTATGCGCGAAACCGCGATTACCACGAGATCATCAAGGGCAAGCTCAAGGATCTGGCGGGCCTGCTGGCGCGTCGGTCGGGTGCCGAGGTCAAGGTGTTCGTCGACACGGCGCCGCTGATGGAAAAGCCACTGGCCGAGGCGGCGGGGCTGGGCTGGCAGGGCAAGCACACCGTGCTGGTCAGCCGGGACTTCGGCTCCTGGCTGTTTCTGGGGGCGATTCTCACCTCGGCCGACCTGCCCGGGGACACCGCCCATCCGGAAAGCTGCGGCACCTGCACGCGCTGCCTCGATATTTGTCCGACCAACGCCTTTCCCGCGCCCTTCCAGCTCGATGCAAGGCGGTGCCTCGCCTATCTCACCGTCGAGCATAAGGACCAGATTCCATTGGAGTTTCGCATTGCCATGGGCAACCGCATCTATGGTTGCGACGATTGCCTGGCCGTCTGCCCCTGGAACAAATTCGCCTCGGTCAGTCGCGAGGCCAAGCTGCGCGCTCGGCTTGAGCTGGAACGGCCGGAACTGGCTGATCTCGTGCAACTCGACGATGCCGGCTTTCGAACCCTCTTTGCCGGTTCGCCCATCAAGCGGATCGGGTTGGCGCGGTTCCTGCGTAACGTATTGATCGCGATCGGCAATTCGGCCAATCCAACACTCGTCCCGCTGGTCGAGGCGCGTCTCGATGCCGATGAACCGGTGATCCGCGGCGCAGCCATCTGGGCGCTGCGGCGATTGGCGCCCGAGCGGGCCACCGCGCTTAGCCTTGCCTATCTCGCGCAGGAAAGCGATAGCTCGGTGGCGGGTGAATGGACCGGGGATATCTGATGCACGCCTTCTTTTTCGGTCTCGGATTTTCATCGACAGCGGCCTCGATGCGCATGCTCACTTCCGGCCAATATGCCGACATTGGGGGCACCGTTCGCACCGCAGAAAAGGCACAGCTGCTGAAGGCCAAAGGTCTGTCGGCGCACGTCTTCGACGGCACCACGCCAGGCACGACGCTTGGTCCAGATCTGCGCAAGGCCAGCCACGCAATCTTCTCGATCGCACCCGGCCCCGATGGCGATCCGGCACTGCTGCATCACCGGGCTGATCTCGATGCGGCGCCGGACCTGCAATGGCTCTGCTACTATTCCACTGTCGGGGTCTATGGAGATTTCGGTGGTGCCTGGATCGATGAATCGGCGCCGCTGGTGCCGCGCAACGAACGCTCCGACCGCCGGGTGCTGGCCGAGCAGGTCTGGCGCGACTATGCGGCTGAGCGCGGCGTACCGCTCACCATCTTGCGGCTGGCCGGCATCTATGGGCCGGGCCGTTCGACCTTCGACAAATTGCGTGATGGCACGTCGCGACGGGTGGTCAAACCAGGGCAGGTGTTCAACCGCATCCATGTTGACGATATCGGCCGGGTGACCGCGCTGGCGGCGGAGGCCCGTTTGGCTGGCACCTTCAACCTTGGAGATGATGTACCGGCGCCGCCCCAGGAGGTGATCGCCCATGCCGCCGCCATGCTCGGGATCGAACCGCCGCCGGAAATCCCTTACGAAACCGCCGCGATGACACCGATGCAGCGCAGCTTCTACGCCGACAACAAGCGCGTCTCCAACGCCGCCATCAAGCAGGCGCTCAGCATCGAACTGCTCTACCCGACCTATCGGGAAGGACTGGCCTCCATTTTCGACAAGGAACACGCATGACTGCCCCACAACCGGCAAGATCGGCCCCTGACCGCATCGTTCTCGAGGGCCGCTACGTGCGGCTGGAGCCGATTGCCCAAAAGCACGCCTCCGACCTCTACGAGGTTTCGACCATGCCGGGTGGCGTGGAGCGCTATCGCTGGCTGTTCAGCAATGCGCCCGGAAGTCTTGCCGAGATGGAGGCGCGGATCGAGAAGGCCAAAACCGAGACCGATCCGAGCTATGTCGCTGTCATCGACAAGGCGAGCGGCAAGGCGGTGGGCCAGCAGGGTTGGATGCGCATCCGTCCCGAACACGGCTCGATCGAGATCGGCGGCATCTATTGGGGCTTGCCCATGGCACGGACGCCGCTGGCAACCGAGGCGCTCTTCCTCTTTGCCCGCCATGCTTTCGATGACCTCGGCTATCGGCGCTTCGAATGGAAGTGCAATGATCGCAACGAGCCGAGCAAGGCAGCGGCCACCCGATTCGGTTTTCAATTCGAGGGCGTGTTCAGGCAGGACATGATCATCAAGGGCGTTAATCGCGACACCGCCTGGTTTTCGATCCTGGACAGCGAGTGGCCGGCCATGCGGGCGGAATATGAGCGCTGGCTGAGCTCGAACAATTTTGACTCGGATGGGCGGCAGAAAAGCAAGCTGACGACGCGGGGGTAGTCCTTTCCTTCTCCCCTTGAGGAGAATGTGCCGTAGGGCCGGATGAGGGGAATCACTTTCCTGTCGTTTGGCATGGGATGGCGCAGCACCCCTCACCCTGCTCATTCTGCTGGACGCAGAACGATCGTCCCTCTCCCTCTCAAGGGGAGAGGGGTGATCCCTCCACCAGCCGCAGCACTGCATCCCTGAGTCGCGCCAGATCTTCGTCACGACTCAGTCGATGATCCCCGTCCGGGATGAGCGTCAGCGTCACGGGGTCATGCAGGATATGCGTGACCAGCTTGATGGCATGCGCCGGTGGCACGTCTGGGTCCTGTCCGCCTTGCAGGATGGTGACCGGGCAGCCGGTCTCGATGACACCGCCGAACAGCAGGTGCTGCGCCCCGTCCTCGATCAGGGCGCGGGTAATGCGATAGGGGGTCGCGGAATATTGGCTCGGCTGGTCGACATAGCCGTTGTTCTGCAGCGATTCGTGCTCGGCAGGGGTGAACTCGGGCAGCATCAGTTCATGGGTCATGTCGGGCGCCGGGGCGATGAGCACCAGGCCGTGCGCGTGGCTGCCGCGGCGCAGCAGGGCGCGGGCCAAGAGCAGCGCCAGCCATCCGCCCATGGACGAGCCGACGATGATCTGCGGGCCTGTCGTCGCAGCAAACACCGCTTCGGCCTCTTCGAGCCAGCGGCTGATCGTGCCGTCATTGAAATCGCCGCCTGAAATGCCATGGCCGGAATAATCGAAGCGGGTGACGCCCAGGCCCTGCTCCGCACCCAGCGCGTCGAGCGCCATCGCCTTGCTGCCGGCCATGTCCGAACGGAAGCCCCCGAGCCAGAAAATACCAGGCGCGCGACCCCCGCGCTGCTCGACGGCAATATCGCGCGCGGCGGCGCCGGTACCGACGGGGATGCGGAAGCTGTGCGGAGGTGATATGGTCATGGGACTTTCCGTCGGTGTGATACCAAGCGTTAGCCACGTTGGCAGGGCGCGGCGATCACGGCGTTTCAATGGCGCAACAGGCCGGATTTTCTGGCGCTTTGCCAGTTGACTTATGGTCCGCGTAACACGATTTTATGCGCGATTTCACCACCCGGCTTAACAACGCAAGGATCGTTTGCCATTCGTCGTCCCATGAGACCCGTTGCGCCCCAGAAAGATGGGCCGCCCTCTAATGAAGATATCACCAGCGCTGATGTGCAACTCATCGATGCTGAAGGCGAGAACCGCGGTGTGGTCAACACGCGTGCGGCGCTCGCGGAAGCCCAGGAACAGGGGCTCGACCTTGTTCTGATCTCTCCCAACGCCGTGCCGCCGGTCGCAAAGATGCTGGACCTCGGCCGCTTCAAGTATGCCGCGCAGAAGAAAGCTGCCGAGGCACGCAAGAAGCAGAAGGTGATCGAGGTCAAGGAAGTCCAGCTGCGTCCTAATATCGACACGCACGACTACGAGACCAAGATGAAGGCCGTGCAGCGCTTCCTCGACGATGGCGACCGCGTCAAGGTCACCATGCGCTTCCGGGGTCGCGAAATGGCGCACCAGGAACTGGGCATGCAGCTGCTGCTCAAGGTCCGCGAACAGATGGATCCCATAGCCAAGGTGGAAAGCCAGCCGCGCTCCGAAGGCCGGCAGATGGTCATGGTCCTGGCGCCCAAGTAAGGGTTTGCCGATAGTGAATATGGAAAAGGGCAGGTCCGGTGGACCTGCCCTTTTTGTTGGCTCTGAGCGTTCTGTCCACACGCTCCCCTTGTGAGAGGGGTTAAGGGTCGGGGTGGTCTCTCCGCCATTGGCGCTGTGGCGCCGTACCCCCAACCCCGCTCGATCACGGACGCACGCCAAGTCCTGTCTCCCTCTCCACAAGGGGGAGGGTGGTGAGGGCGAGCGCGACGAGCCTCAGGCGGCCAGTTTCGTCCAGTTCGGGGCGATGTCGGTGCCGTGGCCCAGGCCATAGCCAAGGCGGATATTGAGCATGCCGAGCGGTTCGAGCAGGCGGGCGGCCTCGAGGCCACCGGTCTTTTCCACGGCAAAGCCGGAAAGCTTGACCAGATTTTCGACGACAGCGACGGCCGCTTCGTCATCGCCGGCGATGAAAACCGGAATGCTGGCCGTTTCGACGGCTGGGCGATCGAAGAGGCTGGCGAAAACGGTGTTGTAGCCCTTGACCACCCGCGCCTTCGGGGCGGCCTGCTGCACCTGCTCGGCGGCGGAGGTGCTGTAGCCGAGAAGCAGACCGGAGAAATCCGGCGTGATCGGGTTGGACATGTCGAGCACAACCTTGCCAGCGAGTGCCGGATTGGCGGCCACCTCGAGCGCCTTGGCATAGGGCATTGCCAACACCACAACGTCGGCCTTGGCAATGGCGGCATCCTGACCGAGGACAATGACGCCGGCCGGCAGGGTCGCGGCGAAAGCCGTCACCGCCGCCTCGTCTCGCGAGGTCAGCACCAGGTTGGTCTTGCCGGCGAGGCGCTTGGCGAGGCCCTTGCCCATATTGCCCAGACCGATGATTGCGATAGTGGTCATTGGAAGTCTCCGTCGGGTTCGAATGCGATGACCACAAGATGCCCCCCGTCCATTACAAAGAGAATTGCTTGTCTGATACGAATATAATTGCATAGAAGTATCGAATGTCCGAACTCGACGAATTGCGCACCTTCATCGCCGCCGCCCGCATCGGCAGCTTCGCCAAGGCGGCGCGCCAGCTCAACCTGTCGCCGGCCATGGTCGGGCGTCGCATCCAGGGCCTGGAGCAACGCTACGGCGCTGCGCTCATCGAGCGCACTACCCGCAGCCAGAGGCTGACTGAGGCGGGTCAGGAATTCCTGGGCCGTGCCGAAGCGGTCATCGTGGCGACCGAGGCGCTGGCCGACGTGTCGGCATCAGGGTCGCTCAGCGGCCGCATCAGGTTGACTGCTCCGACGACGGTTGGCATTCGCCGATTGCCGGCGGTCATCGCGCGCTTCACGGCTGATCATCCCGGCATCATTTTCGAGATGAGCCTGACCGACCGGCGGGTGGACCTGATCGCGGAGGGATTCGATCTGGCGGTGCGCATCGGCATGCTGCCATCCTCGTCGCTGGTGGCCCGGCGCGTCGGCACTTACCGCTTCGCCTGCTGCGCCTCGCCGGACTTCCTTGCCCGGCATGGCACGCCCCGCCACCCGGCCGATCTCGAGCGTGCGCGTTGCATTCTCAATCTCAACCTCATCCCGCGCAACCGCTGGACCTTCCACCATCCGGCCGGGGCGCCGCTGACGGTGGAGGTGGGCGGCGGCATCGAGATCGACAATGGCGAAGCGCAGCGTGCCATGGCCATTGACGGCGCCGGCATCGTCTACCTGCCGCTCGACCTGGTGGCTGACGACTTGGCCGACGGATCACTGGTGCAGGTCCTGAGCGACTGGTCGCTGCCGACCCTGCCCATCCATACCGTCCATCCGTCACGGCACCTGGTGCCGCGCCGGGTCACGGCCTTCATCGCCGCGGTCGCGGAGGGGTTCCGGGAGAGGTGAAGGGGACGACTACTGCATCGCCTTCTCGACCTCGTCTGCCATCGGAATGGCCGGCTGGGCACCCGGTTTGAGGCAGGCGAGGCTGGCCGCGACGGCGGCGCGCTTCATTGCGGCTTCGAGGTCGAGCCCGGCATCGAGCCCGGCCGCCAGATAGCCGCAGAAGGTGTCGCCAGCCCCCACTGTATCGACCGGCTTGATCGGCAGCGCCGGCACGCTGATGCGCTGGCCCGTGGCGGTAACGGCGCGCGCGCCATCACCGCCCAGCGTCACGATGACGGTCTGGTTGTGCTGGGTCGCCCAATCGCCCATGGCCGCATCGAGTTCGCCGAGGCCCCGGCCGGTCAGCCCGCTGCCGCTAGCGGTCAGCCCGCTGCCGCTAGCGGTCAGCAGCGCGAACTCGGTCTCATTGGCGATCAGGATCGCCGCCTTGGGCGCCAGGGCCGCCGTGCTGTCGAGAAATGGCGCGGTATTGAGAATGGCGGTAATGCCCTGGGCCCGGGCCAGATCGAGCGCCCGTTCGGTCGCCGCCTGGGGGATTTCCTGCTGCAGCAGCATGACGCCGCCGCTGACGCCCTTGAGTGCCGTCTCGGCATCATCAGGCGTCATGGCGCCGTTGGCGCCCGGCAGGATGGCAATGACATTCTCGCCATGGCTGTCGACGAAGATCATGGCGATACCGGTGGCGCCCTCGACCACCTTCATGGCCGAGAGGTCGACCCCATCGGCTCTGAGCAAGGCCAGCGCCAGTTCGGCAAAGGCATCATTGCCGACGCCCGAGACATGGCGCACGCTGGCGCCGGCGCGCCGCGCCGCCAGGGCCTGGTTGGCGCCCTTGCCGCCTGCAGCCATCGAAAAGGTGCCGCCCGCCACCGTCTCGCCTGGCTTGGGCAGGCGGCTGACGGTGCCGATCTGGTCGAGGTTGGTCGAGCCGAAAACGGTGATCATGCGAGCATCTTTTCTATCGTGTTCCAGTTGCGCGCGGTGTCGAGCACACCCTTGCCAAGCTTGGCATAGAGCGGCCTGAGCACCTCTTCCACGCCTTCGGTATAGCGGCCATCGGGCTGTCGATAGCCGGCAAAGTAAATTTCACGCGCATCAATGCGCAGGATTTCAGTGTGACCCGGGCGATCGGCCAGCGCTATGCCCCCAGGAAGGGGCTGGTCGAACATCAGCACGTGGCGGGTGAAGTCGGCCTTGGGGTCGAGCCTGTCGAAGGGATGGCCCGCCAGCATGGCTCTGAGCTCGGCCTCCGAGCGCAGCACTACCCCGACCTTGAAGCCGAACTGCGCCTCGATAGCCTTTTCCAGCCTCGCCTTGATCGCGTCGGCATCGCCCTCGGCGCTGAGGCGGACATTGCCGCTGGCCACGACGGTCTTGATGTCGGAAAAGCCGGCCGCCTCGAGGCAGGTGCGCAGCTCGGCCATCTTGACCTGTCGCTTGCCAAGGTTGATGCCGCGCAGGAACCCAACCCAGACGCCCATCATCCCTTCGCCTTCTGCGGATAGATGGTCTCGCCCTTTTCCAGCATCTCGACAAAGCCGGCAATCTTGCGCGCCCGGGCGGCGGGCGTCTTGAGGCCGATGGTGCGGAAGATCAGCGCGAAGCGGTTCTGCGCGGTAAGGGTGCGGTAGAATTCATTGGCCTTGGGGCTGGCCTCGATGGCGGCGAGCAGGTCGTCGGGCGCATCCATGGTCGTGCCATAGCTCGCTTCCCAGCGGCCGTCGGCCTTGGCGAGGTCGACATGCCTCAGTCCGTGCTCGGTCATTTTGCCTTCTTCGACCAGGCGGGCGACATTGGCCTTGTTGATGTCGCTCCAGGCGCTCTTCTTGCCGCGATGGGTGTAGCGCTGCACGAAGGATACATCGTCCCAACCCTTGCGGATGGCGTCGATCCAGCCCCAGCACAGCACCATGTCGATCGCCTCCACCGCATCGATACTGGCTATTCCGCTGCCCTTCTTGAAGATGCGGATCCAGACCTCGTCTTCCTTGTCATGGTTCTTGGCGAGCCAATTGTAGAACGCGTCCTTGTCGGCAAATTCGTGGACCTTAGCTGGGTCGACATAAACGGGCGCCATCTAGACCTCGGTCACGCCGGCATCAGCGAGGATGACTTCAAGCTTGGGGTCGAGCAGCTCGGCCGGCGGCAGCTGGATGCCGAACGTGCCCGACAGCGCTTCGCGCAGTTCGGTCACGCTGGTCAGCAACCGCGCCTCGGATGGCTCGCCAGCAATATGGGTGGTGAACCGGTTATTCCTCAGCGCCAGCCGCTTGCCGGGGGGCGACAAAGCCGCGCGCAATTCGGTACGGAACCGCGATTCCGGGTCAGTGGACAGAGCCAAATTGGGCGCCTCGTAATAGTCCGGGCTATGCTCGATGGTGTCGAAGACGTAGAGCGGTTTCCATTCGCCGTCGATCTGGGCTTCCAGTATCCAGTCGGGCTCGCCGCCGGTGAGGCGGAAGGTCTCGTGCGGAGTAGGCTGCTCGACGTCGGCCTTGAGCTTGAGCGGCGCCGTCAGCGTCAGCCCGCCAAAGCCGGTATCGGCGATATAGGTGGCGCCGCCAATATCGACGGCTAGCAGCATGTGAGTCGGCGGCCGGTCAATGGCGGTAGGATCGAACCAGACCACCCGCGCCGCGAGGCCGCGCACGGTAAAATCGAGTTCGCGCAGCACGGCCATCAGCAGCAGGTTATGCTCGTAGCAATAGCCGCCGCGCCGCTCAGCCAGCAGCTTTTTCTCGATGCTGGGCAGGTCGAGATTAACAGGCAGGCCGAGCAGCGGATTGAGGTTCTCGAAGGGTATCGCTGCCGGATGCAACGCGTGGATGAGTTCGAGTGTCGCCAAGGTCGGGGCGATCGATCCGGCGAAGCCGATTCGCTCGAAATAGGCGTTGAGATTGACCTTTTGGCTCATTGGCCACCCTTGCGGCAGATGTCGTTCGGCCCGCAATATGGGCGATGAGGCCGCCGCTGTCACCGGCACGCTTGGCGATTTAGCCCGCGGGAGGGGCTGGACATGGGACTTCTCGATTGGATCACCGGCAGCAAATCGGCGCCGTCCGGTGTCACCAGGCAGCCCGCAGCCAACCTGCGCGAGGCCATGCTGGCCAGCAATCGCGACACCGCGCCCTTCATCATCCGCGACGGCGCCCCCGAGGGCGTCGACCTGGTCGCCGAGTGGAAAATCGTTGATGCGCGCTGGTATGAGATCTTTGCCAAGGCGAGCCTCACCAAGGTCTTCAGGGTGCTGATGAAGTTTGACGATGCCAAGGGCGAGGTGCGCGCGGTCGATCAGGAATGGACCGTGGAATGGCGGGCGGGCGTGCCCAATCTGTCGCTCAGCACCGAGGCCTTCCGCGGCCAGAAAGTGGAAATGAGCTTCGGCACCGCCTACGCCTTCAAGGAAGATCTCAGCGGCTGGGGCAAGGTCTATGAGTACCGCTTCAAGACCAGCGAGATCAAAGACCCGCTGATCGCGCTGGCGCAGCAGCATGGCTGGGGCTGGAAAGGCGTCGCCTTCGGCAAGCTCTAGCCCAAATGCGCCATTCACCGCGCCGGTCCAGCCGTGGTAGAATGCCTTGCTGCAACGAGGATGCGACCATGAGCCAGACCGCTGGATTTCATCACCTCAACTCGCTCCGGGTCGCCGGCTGGAGCCTGGCGGCTGCCATCTTGTTGGCCCCGCTGCTCGCCATGCAGTTCACCAGCGAGGTGAATTGGGGCGCGGAGGATTTTTTCGCCGCTGCGCTGTTGCTGGGAGGGGCCGGCCTGGCGCTTGAGGCAACAATCCGTCTTGTGCGCGGCGCCGGGGCTCGCATCGCCGTTGCGCTGGCGGTCCTGCTGACGTTTGGCTTGATCTGGGCGCAGCTGGCGGTGGGCATTTTCTGATATAGGGCTACCGCCTGGAGGCCCATGGATTCCATTCTCAATGCCGCGGCGCTGGCGCTTGCCACCGGTGACGTGCTGGGCGCCCTCAATCGGGTGGCCTTGCGCGACGACCCTGCCGCTTTGGCGCTGCGCGGCGTCGCCATGGCCCAACTGGGCGATCTGGCACGCGCGCGGGAGCTGCTGAAGCAGGCAGCGCGTGGTTTCGGCAGGCATGAGACCGTCGCGCGCGCCCGCTGCGTCCTGGCCGAGGCCGAGATTGCGCTGGTATCACGTGACCTGACCTGGCCTGAGGGGCGGCTGGATCAGGCCCGCGCGGTCCTCTCGAACCGGGGCGACGCCGCCAACGCAGCCCATGCCGGCATCATCGCGGCGCGGCGCGAACTGCTGCTGGGCCATACCGATCGCGCTGGGGAATACCTGACGACCCTCTCGCCCGATACGCTGCCCCAGGCTCTGCTCGCTGGCTACTGGCTGGTTCGCGCGGGGATGGACATCAGGCGATTGCGGGTGGCATCGGCACGCGAGGCGCTGCAGCATGCCGGCGAGGCGGCGCGGCGATCGGGCTTGCTGGGGCTCGTGGCCGAGGTGGAGGCGGCGCGCCAGTCGCTGGGGGGGCCGGCTGCCCTGTTGCGCAGGCAAGGCATCGAGTCGGCGGTTTCGCTCGATGCCGTGGAGGCCCTGCTGGCGTCCACGACCGTGGTGGCCGACGCGACGAGCAACGCCCTCCGCCAAGGCGGCACGGCGATTTCCCTGTCGACCCGTCCGGTGCTGTTCGCGCTCTTGCGCGTCCTGGCCGAAGCCTGGCCCGGCGATGCCGCACGGGAGTCGCTGCTCGCCCGCGCCTTCCATGCCCGGCAGGCCGATGAATCCCATCGCGCCCGGCTCCGGGTCGAGATGACGCGGCTGCGTCAGCTCATCGCGCCGATTGCCGATGTCTCGGCGACAGCGGCCGGATTTCGCCTCGTGCCGAAGGCGGGCGAGGTTGCCGTGCTCGCCTTCCCGCTCGAAGATCAGAACGCCGCCGTCATGGCGGTGCTCGCCGATGGCGAGCTATGGTCGAGCTCGGCACTGGCCTTGGTGCTCGATACCAGTCCCCGCACGATGCAGCGGGCGCTGAGTGCCTTGCAGCGGGCCGGCAAGGTTCAGGCTATCGGGCGAGGCCGCGCTCAACGCTGGGCCATGCTCACTTTGCCCGGTTTCCCCACCACCCTGCTATTGCCGAATACGGGCAGGCGCTAGTCGCGACGCACGATGCGAACGGCGCCGCTGTCGCCCCCGCCGCAGAAGAAGCGGTCCCCGCCATCCCATTCGATACCAGTCACATCCATGCCGGGCATGTCGAGTGTCGCCAGCACATTGCCGTTGACGGGATCGATGCGGGCAAGGCCCCCGTCGCCGTCTGCCGAATAGCCATGCCAGAGTTCGCCCTCGACCCAGGTCACCCCGGTCACGAAGCGATTGGTCTGGATAACGCGTCGCACCGCGCCCGTATCGGGGTCGATCTCGACGATCTGCCGCTCCTGGTACTGGCCCACCCACAGCGACCCATCGGCCCAGGCCAGCCCCGAATCCTTGCCCCCACCCGGCGCCGGTATGCTGCCGACAACTTCACCGGTCTGCGGGTCGACCTTCTGGATAAGGGCATCGGCGATCTGGAACAGGTGTCGGCCATCAAAGGCGGTGCCGGCATGGGCCGGCACGTCCAGCGAGTGCACTTCCCTGCCGGTCTGGGGGTCGAAGGCGCGCATGTGGTCGCCCGTGGCGGCCCAGACATGACGACCGTCGAAACTCACGCCATGCACCGGGCCGCCGGTATTGCCGGTGAACTCGCCCACGATCTCTGCGCGCTTGTTCATGATTGACTATCCCTCACCGGCATCGGCACGGGCCCGTGCCGCCACGAAAAGTTCGATACTATCGCGGAACGTGCCGATATCGGCCAGCCTGCGGTCGTCGAACGAGTGCAGGGTGCGGATAGCTTGGCGCCGAAGGCGCCAGTGGCGGTAGCTGGTCATCCAGGTTCGGAACATGATCGTCTCCTCTGTAGTGGCCAAAAACGGCCGTTAGCAGAGGTTTAGCAGCGGCACTCCCACGGGTGAGAGTTACAGATGTGACGGCATTTAATTGGCGCGAAGGACGCGCGTTGCCGGCATGCAGGATTGAACCAGCTGGCCTTACGCCTGTGCCTTGCGGACGCGGATGACCACGTCGACATGGCTGACCTTCATGCCCTTGGGGGCCTCGGGCAGGCTGAGGAACTCGACCGAGGACGCCGGAATGTCGATCATCCGCTGCTCGTCTTCGACGTAGAAGTGATGGTGATCGGACGTGTCGGTGTCGAAATAGGACCGCGATGCATCGACCGCCACTTCACGC
>JAKFDU010000126.1:0-1702 GCA_036675975.1 Devosia sp.
AGAAAACGTTCGCTTAGCCACTCTAAGTCGTCATCGAGTACCCCCATGAGCTTCAGCCCGCTGATCCGCCAACTGATCGATTCCCTGCGCATCCTGCCGGGGGTGGGGCAGAAGACTGCCCAGCGCATGGCTCTGCAGATGCTCGAGCGCGATCGCGGTGGGGCCTTGCGCCTGGCCCAGGCGCTGACCCAGGCGATGGAAGGGGTGGGCCACTGCAGGCAGTGCCGCACGCTGAGCGAGGACGAGGTCTGCCAGCTGTGCCTCGACCCGCGCCGCGACGACAGTCTGCTGTGCGTGGTCGAGGGGCCAATGGATGTGTACGCGGTGGAGCAGACCGGCTATCGCGGCCGCTATTTCGTGCTCAAGGGGCATCTTTCGCCACTCGACGGCCTGGGACCCGAAGCCATCGGCATTCCCGAATTGCTGGCGCGGGTCGAGGCTGGCAGCTTCAGCGAGGTGATACTCGCCACCAACCCGACGGTGGAGGGCGAGGCGACCGCCCACTACATCGCCCAGCTATTGGCGGGCAAAGGCCTGATCGCCTCGCGCATCGCCCACGGCATGCCGCTCGGTGGCGAGCTGGAGCTGGTCGATGGTGGCACCCTGGCCCATTCGATCGCCGGGCGGCGGCCGATCATTCTCTAAGCTCTCGCCGGCCTGCTTTCGTAGGAGCGGCGGGGACGCCCAGTTCCATGGCCGTGAAGCCAAACCCAGGCAAGAACGACGCCGGCCCCGCAGAAAGAACGCCGCGCTGTTTCTGTGGGAGGGGCCGGGCGGCGTTCCGCTTTAGCCGCGACAGGTTCCCAGCCTGGAGCAGTCGCGGCTAAAGCCCCTCCCACAAAGCTCGCCCCCGGCTGAGATTTTGTCCGCAGATATGGCCGAACCGTCATATTGAAAACCAAGCAAGCGCTCGGTAAGTTCATGTGACTTGCCCAGGAGCCTTGCCATGTCCGTCTGCCAGGAATACTTCGACGACTCCCACCAACTGGTGCGCGACTCGGTACGGCGTTTCGTCGAGCGCGAGATCCTGCCGTCCATCGACGACTGGGAGGAGGCCGAGGAGTTTCCCCGCGAGCTGTACCTGAAGGCTGGCGCCGCTGGGATTCTCGGCATCGGTTACCCGGAACAGTATGGCGGCAGCCATGAGGGCGACCTGTTCGCCAAGGTCGCGGCCAGCGAAGAGCTGATGCGCTGCGGCTCCGGCGGCCTGGTGGCCGGGCTCGGTTCCCTGGATATCGGCCTGCCGCCTGTACTCAAGTGGGCCAGGCCGGCGCTGCGCGAGCGCGTCGTGCCGCAGGTGCTTTCCGGCGAGAAGATCATCGCCCTGGCGGTGACCGAACCGTCCGGCGGCTCGGACGTGGCCAACCTGAAGACCCGTGCGGTGCGCGAGGGCGACTGCTACCGCGTCAGCGGCAGCAAAAACTTCATCACCAGCGGGGTGCGTGCCGACTACTACACGGTAGCGGTGCGCACCGGCGGCGAAGGGTTCGCCGGCGTCAGCCTGTTGCTGATCGAGAAGGGCGCGCCCGGCTTCAGTGTCGGCCGCAAGCTGAAGAAGATGGGCTGGTGGGCCTCGGATACCGCCGAGCTGTTCTTCGACGACTGCCGGGTGCCAGTGGAGAACCTGATCGGCGCCGAGAACATGGGCTTCGCCTGCATCATGGCCAACTTCCAGAGCGAGCGCCTGGCCCTGGCGCTCATG
>JAKFDU010000127.1:0-13095 GCA_036675975.1 Devosia sp.
AACGTCTTCGTCATGCCCGGCACGATCCTGGGAGCACCAGACTGCTTCCGCATCAGCCTGACGGCGTCCGATGCCATGGTGGATGCAGCTCTGCCCGTTTTCCGCGAAGTTCTGCGCTAGGCAATTCTGACCCGATGGGGGCGGAAGTCTTGGGGCTGCACAAATTCGCCCTGGCTGTGCCTCATCACACGCACTGACCCGCCTTGACGCCCCGGCCGATTTCCAGCATCTAGTTGCGCGTCGCGGGTGTAGCTCAATGGTAGAGCAGAAGCTTCCCAAGCTTACGACGAGGGTTCGATTCCCTTCACCCGCTCCAGCGACCCATCGAGCATTGTCCCACGACATCCACTGAAGCCGTTCGCGCCACCGTTGCGGCTTCCCCAAGGTTCGGGGCCGCGTGCGGGGCTGGATCAGCTGTTTTCTCAGACCCCGTCGTACACCCGGACGCTGCGACCGTCGGCTCGCGCGACCAGCTTGCCTTGCTGCCGGATCAGCGCTGTTGCGCGCTCGGCCATGCCCGGATCGGTGAGGAGCTTGCCGCTGCCGGCATCCTCGGTCGACAGCACGCTCGCCTTGAGCAGCCGCGAATAGGGATGCTCGGGATTGTCGAGCACGGTCCTTGCATCGCCCATTTCCACGATCCGTCCGCGTTGCATGATGATCAGGCGGTTGGAGATGTAATAGGCCGTGGCCAGGTCGTGGGTGATGTAGATGACGCTGACCTTGAGGTCGTCGCGCAGGCTCTTGAGCAGGTTGACGATGCTCATGCGCAGGCTGGCATCGACCATGCTGACCGGCTCGTCCGCCACCAGCAGCGACGGGTTGGGGATCAGGGCGCGGGCGATGGCGGCGCGCTGGAGCTGGCCGCCGCTCATTTCATGGGGGAAGCGACCCCTGGCCTCGGCCAGGCTCAGGCCCACCTTCTGCAGTGCCCCGTCCATGGCGGCATCGAGGTCATCGCGATGACGCAACTTGAGGAAGCGTCTGGCGGTGGATTCGAGATAGCGGTCAATGCGCTTGAGCGGATTGAAGGCCTCGAACGGGTTCTGGAACACCGGCTGCACATGGGCCATGAATTCGAGCCGCTCCTGTCGCCCGACTCGATGGCTCACGGTCTTGCCGCGGAAGCTGATCTCGCCCGATGTCGGCAGTTCCAGGCCCAGGATCATGCGCGCCAGCGTGGTCTTGCCCGAGCCGGATTCTCCGATGATCGTAAAGATCTCCGGCGTCTCGACACTGAGCGATAGGCTCGCGTCCTGGACGGCTTCCACGGTCTTGCGCGACAGCAGACCGCCCATGGTGAAGCGCTTGGATACGTTTTGAACGTCGAGAAGCGTACTCATGCCATCACCGCCTGCTGGGGGGCCACAAGCGGCTTCACGTCCTGCCAGCGCCAGCAGGCCGAGCGGTGATCGTTGGCCACCTGGATAAGTGGCGGAACATCGGTCCGGCATTTGTCGATCGCCAGCGGACACCGCGGGTGGAACCGGCACCCGTTCGGTGGGCTGGCAAGGCTCGGCGGCCGCCCCTCCAGCGCCGGGCGCTGGGTGGTGTCGCCGATGCGCGGCAGGCTTGCCACGAGGTGCGCCGTATAGGGATGCTTGGGCGCGAAGAACATCTGCCGCGTCGGGCCCTCTTCGACCAGGCGCCCGGCATAGATGATGCCGACGCGGTCGGCCATGTTGGCGTGGACAGTCATGTCGTGGGTCACAAAGACCACCGACGATCCCATGTCCTGCTGAATTTCGCGGATCAGGCCCAGCACTTCCTTCTGCACCACCACATCGAGTGCCGTGGTCGGCTCGTCGGCGATGACGAATTCGGGGTGGCAGACCGTCGCCAGACCAATCGTCACGCGCTGGCGCATGCCGCCCGAAAGCTCGTGCGGATAGGCGTTGAGCACGTCGGCCGGCAGCTTCAGCCGCTCGAGATGGTTCAGCACGCGCTGCCGGTAGGCCGGGCCGCTCAGCCCGAGCGGACGCCTGGCGAAATCCTCGAAGGTGCGGCCGATGCGGCGCACCGGATTGAGCACGCTCATGGAGCCCTGCATGATGTAGCTCAGGTGCCGCCAGCGCACGCCCTCGATCTGCGCTGGCGCGGCCGTCGCCACGTCGATCGGGCCATTCTTGAAGTCATATTTCACCGACCCGGCCACGATCCGCATCGGCGGCCGGATTGCTGCGGCCAGCACCTTGATGAAGCTGGTCTTGCCGGACGAGCTTTCCCCGGCAATGCCGTAGATCTCGTTCTTGCGGATGGTCATGGTGATGTCGTCGACGGCGCGCACTTCGCGTTCCACGCCGAAATAGTTCATCTGGTAATAGGCCTTAAGGCCTTCGACCTTGAGCAGATCTTCGGTCATGGCCCTAGGCTCCCATGCGGCGCAGGCGGCTGCGCGGGTCGATATATTCATTCATCGAGACGGCCAGCAGGAACAGGCCGAGGAAGGTCATGACGATCAGGACCACCGGGATGACGATCCACCACCAGGTGCCCACCACCATGGCCGAGTGGCTATTGGCCCAATAGAGCACCGTGCCGATAGTGGGCTGGTTGATATTGGTGAAGCCAAGCACGGCCAGCGTCACCTCGAGGCCGATCGACCACAGCATGTTGTTCATGAAGGTGGCGAAGACGATGGGCATCACGTAGGGCAGATGCTCTTCCAGCAGCACCTTGGGCGTGCTCATGCCGGCGAACACCGCGTGGCGGGTGAATTCACGGTGCTTGAGGCCAACCGCCACAGAGCGGATCAGGCGCGCGTCGAAGGGCCAGCCGAAACCGGCCATGATCAGTGCCAGCGTGAAGCTGTCCATATTGTTGCGCAGCACGAAATAGAACAGCACCAGGATCGGGAAGATCGGTACCGAGACAAAGATGTCGTTGATGAACATCAGCACCCGGTCGACCCAGCCGCCGAGATAGCCCGAGGTCAGCCCCACCGCGATGGAGATGATGCGGCTCAGCACCGCCACCGTGATGCCGAAGACCAGGCTGTTCTTGAAGGCCGCCGACAGCTGCCAGAACATATCCTGGCCGCGCGAATTGGTACCGAACCAGAATTGCGCCGAAGGCGGCTGGTCGGGGATGGTCATGTAGATCAGCGATGGATCGACCGGCGAGAAAAAGCTCGCCGCCGAGAATACTGCAACAATGCTCACCAGGATCAGCCCGATGGCGAATTCCAGGTTATAGCGAACCAGGTCGCGGAAGACGGCAAACATGGCGGGTTACTCCGTCTTCACGCGTGGATCGAGCAGCGGATGCAGCAGGTCGACGATGAAGATCGCCACGGCGACGGCGGTGATCGAAACCGTCGACACGGCGAGCACCAGCGAATAGTCGCCCGCATTGACGGCATCGATCAGCAGCGAACCCAGCCCGGGATAGTTGAACACCTGCTCGGTGATGACGGTGCCGGAAAACACGCCGCCCAGCGTCAGGGCCAGCGCAGTCAGTTGCGGCACCATGGCGTTGCGGATCACGTAGGCGCCCACGATGGTGGGCTTCTGCACGCCCGCCAGTTCGGCATAGGTGACATAGTCGTCATTGACGACATTGGACACCAGCGCCCGCATGCCGATGAACCAGCCGCCAAAGCCCACAAGCACGACCGAAAAGGCCGGCAGGATGGCGTGCTGCAGCACCGAACTGATGAAGGGCCAGTTGTATCCCGGCGTCACGTCCATGGCGAAGCCGCCCGAAATGGGCAGCACCGGCCACAGGAAGCCGAAGATGATCAGCAGGATGAAGGCCACCACGTAATAGGGGATGGGCTGGATGCCCATGGCGATGATGCCGAAGATCTTGAAGAAGCGGTTGTTCTGGTTGTAGCCGGCCAGCGCGCCCAGCAGGTTGCCGATGACGAAGGTGATCAGCGTGGCCGAAACCAGGAGGCCCAGCGTCCAGGGCATGGCACGGCTGACGATGGTCATCGCCGGCGTGGGGAAGGCCATCAGCGATGGCCCGAGATCGCCGCGGACCAGGCGCAGCCAGAAATTGACATACTGTTCGTGAATTGGCGCGCCGGTGCCGAACAGGTCGCTCAGCGCCTCACGCGTGGCGAGGATGGCTTCGGGAGACAGGTTGGCGCGGGCCGAGAGCCGTCCCAATACCTGCTCTACCGGATCGATCGGCGACAGATGCGTCACCAGGAACGTTGCCGAGATGCCGCAGAAAATGACCGCCAGCATCTGCAGCGCGCGTTTTCCGATGAACCATAAGTAACCGTGCATGCGGACTCCTCAACCGTCCTTTAGTCGGTCTCGCCCCACCCACCGGGTCACCCTCACCCTTGTGGGGAGGGAAGCGAGATAGGACCTAGCTTCAGCCAAGTCCGTTGAATCGAGCAGGAAGGGGGTGCGTCTCCGAGAGTCCGGCGCTCGTGACTCCACCCCCTCCCATCCTCCCCCATCAAGGGGAGGTGCCGTTCGGCATTTGCGGCGGCATGGCCACCAAAACTGCGAGGGGCACGAGGAGATCGCGCCCCTCAGAACGGCCCGGCCATTACAGCCGGGCCATCCGGGAGGACGACGTTACGCCACTGGCGTGATCTGGGTGAAGATATACCGACCGTTCGACCAGTTGGTCACCGGGTTGGCATAGTTGTTTTCCGCGTTCGGCCAGCCGGTCCAGTACTTGTTCGACTGAATGGAGAACACGTTATACGCCATGATCGGGATGTTCGGCATTTCTTCGAGGTGAAGCTTGACGAAGTCCGTGCCGTATTCGATGCCCTTGGGGTCGTTGAAGTCGATGCCGCGGATCTTCTCGATGATTTCGTCGAGACGCGGATCTTTCCAGCGCATCCAGTTGCGGTCCGGCTGCGAAGCGCCCGGCTCGGCGACATAGGCCGAGTGGTAGCTGTCGAGGAAGAAGCTGAGATCGGGGTGACCGCCCCAGGTTTCCACGGCCCAGGCAATGTTGCACTCGTAGTTGCCGACGCGCTGGCGATCCCAGGTGTCGGAGGCGACTTCTGCCTCGGCGGCGATGCCGTTCTGCGCCCAGGTCTGAGCGATGATGACGCCGAGACGATTGACCACGCCTTCCTGCGGCACCATCACGCTGAAGCCGAATGGCTGGCCGTCTGGACCCATCCACTGGTTGCCGTTCTTGGTGAAACCGGCGGCGGTGAGCAATTCGCCGGCCGCTTCCAGGTTCTGCTTCCACCAGCCATAGCCGAAGGCGTTGCGGACAGCGGTTTCGTCAGTCGGCACCGCGTCGCCGAACTGCGGCCGCACCATATCGGCGATCTGCATGCCGATGGTGGGGTCGTAGGGCTTCACCTTGCTGGTGCCGGTGTCGATCTCGTAGTTGGTCAGGAATTCCTGCAGCGGGCCATGGTAGTCACGCGGGTGCGTGCCGGTCGGCGGGACCGAGATGGCCGACAGGGTTGCGGCGCCACGATAGGATGCCATCGACATGGCGCGTGCATCGAGCATCAGGGCCAGGGCCCAGCGGACGCGCTTGTCCTGGAACTTGGGATTCTGGTGGTTGAAGATCGCCATGACCAGCGTCGGATCGGGGTGGGCATAGGGGAAGCCCGGGAACCAGCCCTGGATCTGCGGATCCTGCTGCACCACCGAGAAGGTACCTTCCGGCGTCAGATCGTGCACCATATCAAGATTGCCGTTGCGGATCTCGATCAGACGATTGTCAGTGGAAATGTTGTTCCGGTAGATGATGAACTTCGGCTTGGGCTCGCCCACCATACCGAGGGCAGTCGCTTCCCAGTCGGCGCGCTTTTCCCAGATGTACCAGGTGCCGTTCGGATCGAACGAATGCAGCGTGTACGGCCCCAGGCTCACCGGCGGGTTGTTGTCGAATTTCAGGATATCTTCCTGAGCTTCCATGATGTGCTTGGGCATGATCCATGCCGCAGTCCAGCGCACCGAGAACAGCGCGTGGAAGCGCGAATTGGGCGCATTGAGCACGAAGTGGACGGTATAGTCGTCCGTCGCCTCGACCGTCTTCACCTGGGCGGTGAAGGCGCCATTGTAGGGCGTGCCTGGTGTCGCCTTCTGCTTTTCGACCGTGTAGACCACGTCCGCAGCGGTGAAATCGACGCCGTCGCTCCACTTAATGCCCTTCTTGAGCTTCACGGTCATTTCCGTGAAGTCGGCATTATATTCCCACGGCCCGTCGGCCAGCGAATTGTAGACCGCGTTCTCGCTGGCACCCTCGACGCCGGCATCGGGGTCAATGAACCACAGCGTGTCGGTGGTCAGGTTGTGCGTGCCATTGCTGGTGCCGGCGCCACTGCCCACGACCCAGGGGTTGAACCAGGCCGGGTTGCGGATCACGCCTTCCGGATTGTGGACGATAACCGTCTCGTTGCGCGGAAAGCTCGTCAGGTCCGGGGCTACGCCCTCGGCTGCATCCTGCGCGAACGAAAGCCGGGTACTGGCCAGCATCAGCGCGGTAACGGAAGTTCCGATAAGAAAATTGCGTCTATCCAATTTTTCCTCCCTTTGGACGCCCTCCAGCGCCCTGATTAGTCATACTAAGACCCCCCTGACCGTTGTCAATGAGGTTCGTGATGTTCATCACATTGTCGGATACAAAAGCGGAGCTCCATCAGTTTTGATGGAGCTCCGACCTTTCTAGCCGAGCTTCACCCGAACCATTTGGTACGAGTATGGCGGCAGCGCGACCGTCAAAACGTTGTTGCCGATCTTGGCGCCGGCGCCCTTGCGGGGTGCGACTTCCTGCTGGTTCTTGGCGGTATTGGCCGCCTTGAGGTCGGGGTGGGTCATCACCTGGTGGTCGATGACAGTGCCGTTGCCGAAGCCCTGCAGGCTGACTTCGGTTTCGATGGTCTCGGTCGTGTGGCGGTTGACGAGGAAGAAGCTCAGCGTACCGTCTTCCTCATTGTGCACACCGGACACGTCCACGAACGGCGTGTCGGCCGCGTGGGTCGTTTCGTAGCCGGGCGAGCTGGTCACCAGCTGCAAAGCCGTGCCGCGACCGAAGACCGAGGCGAAGAAGTAGGGATAGTAGATAGTCTGCGCCCAGGCTGGGCCGCCCTTTTCGGTCATGATCGGGGCGATCACGTTCACCAGCTGGGCGATGCAGGCGATCTTCACCACGTCAGAGCGGCGGATGAAGGTGTTGAGGATCAACCCCACCATCAGCACGTCTTCGAAATTGTAGATGTCCTCGAGCAGGCCCGGCGCATGCGGCCAGCCGCCATTGCCGTCCAGGATCTCGCGATCCTTCTTGTTGGAATGGTACCAGACGTTCCATTCGTCAAAGGAGATGTAGACGTCCTTCTTGGACTTCTTCTTGGCCTTCACCTGCTTGATGGTGGACGCCACGGTCTCGATGTAGCGGTCCAGCTTGTGGCTCAGGCCCAGGTAATTGGGCGTATTGTCATCGCGGTTGGCGAAGTACATGTGCAGGCTGATATGATCGACATGATCATAGGTATGCTCGAGCACGATGCGTTCCCAGTCGGGGAAACTGGGCATGTCCATATGCGATGAGCCGCACACGATCAGCTCCAGCGACTTGTCGAACATGCGCATGGCGCGCGCCGTGTTGGCAGCCAGCTTGCCGTATTCGTCGGCATCCTTGTGACCGACCTGCCAGGGGCCGTCCATCTCGTTGCCCAGGCACCACATCTTGACGTTCCACGGTTCCTTGCGGCCGTTCTTGATGCGCAGGTCGCTCCAGTAGGAGCCGCCGGGATGGTTCACATATTCGAGGAAGTTGCGGGCATCATCGACGCCGCGTGAACCCAGGTTCACCGCGAGCATCATCTCGGTGCCGACAGTGGCGCACCAGTCGGCGAATTCATGCACGCCCACCGCATTGCTCTCGGAGGTGTGCCAGGCCAGATCGAGGCGAACGGGGCGCTGGTCGCGCGGGCCGACGCCATCTTCCCAGTTATAGGCGGAAACGAAGTTACCGCCGGGGTAGCGAACCACCGGCACGTTGAGGTCCTTGACGAGCTTGACCACGTCGCCCCGCATCCCGTCCTTGTCGGCGGTCGGATGGTCGGGCTCGTAGATGCCTTCGTAGATGGCCCGGCCGAGATGCTCCAGGAATGCGCCATAGACACGATCGTCGATCTTGCTGATCGTGTAGTCCTTGTGCGCGACGACGGACGCCTTCATCATTTCCTCCATTCCCGTTTCTGATCTATATCAGTTACTGCGTTTTAAACGAGCGCAAGGCGCCGACGCAATAGGGGTCAGGAAAAAATATGATAAATGGCTAGCGCTCGGTCTGCAGCCGCATGATGATGTCCTGGTCGTAATTGCCGAAACCACGACCGAAAATGTTGACGCCGCCGGGGTGTTTGGCATCGTCCTTGACCGCGATACGCAGCCGGATCGAGTGATGCGTGGTCAGGTCGAGATCGCCCAATGACACTGGGGATATCTTCATTCCATCCACATAGGTGCCGTTCTGCGTCACCCGCCAGCTCTTGAGCTTACCATATTGGCTGCCCTTGAGCTTCCACCAATCGGGCGTGTAGACGCCGCGCTTGTCGCCAAAATCACCCGGCGAGGTCCAGTTGCCGATTTCGGTGCCATTGACAGAAAGCGTAATATCGCTGGGCCAGTCGGCCGACGTGCCGGGCACTTCCGAGCTCAGTTCCATCGAGAATTCAATGGCTTCGATCTTGCGCTGGCCCAGCTTGGCATTGTTGGGAAACTGGTATTCGAGATAGCCGCGGGTGAACCAGATGAGCCCGGCCTTCATCCGCTCCGGGTTGAGGAAGGAGTCCGGCACGTCGAGCAGGCCGATGATGCCCTCGACCGAGCAGGAGCCGCAGGGCGCGGACACCTCGCAGCTGGTATAAAGCCCCAGCGGCATGGCGACTTCGATGGTGTTTTCGCGCGGAGGATTGGAATCCTCCTTGAACATCACCACCACTTCATCGAACGCAGAGTGGCACACCTTCTGGTTGCCCTTGCGGGCCTTCTGCGTCTCCATCCGGATCAGGCCAGAGCTTTCGAGGATCTGCAGGTTCGTCGACACCGTCGACTGTGGCAGGCCCAGATGTTCGGCGATTTCATTGCCGTTGAGCGGGCCTTTCTGGCGCAAAGCCTTGAGGACCCTTACCCGGATCGGCGATGCCAGAGCCTTGAGCACCTCCATGCCTTCTTCGGGGTCGATCAGCAGAAAATTCCGGCTCATTGTGCATCCGTAAGTGCGCGCTGCCCGCTTTGTGTATCAAAGCTTTCGATACTTATCTGGCGAGGCGAGGCTTTGTGTCAATGGCGACCAGCCGCCGTTCTATAGCGACGCCATCACCCTGGCCTCGTCGAGGTCGATGACTTCGAGAACGATAGCGGTGGCGTTGGTGGCGTCGGCATTGCCGATAGCAGCGACCAGCCGGGTCAGGGCCTCAAGCGTGGCACCGAGATAGTCGCCGGGACCCTGGGCGAGGCACTGTTTCAACGCCAGAGCGAGGGTCAGTTCGACAATGCCGGTTACCGAGCGCAGCAGGGCATTGCCGGAAGTTTCGGCGACGGTGCGGTGAATTTCAAGCGCGGCGACGCCGTGGTTCTCAAGGTCACCGCCAGCCGATTCCATCTGGTGCAGCCAGTATTTCATGACGCGGATATTCTCGGCCGTCCGCCGCTGGGTGGCGAGGGCGGCGGCGCGGGTTTCGAGTGCCCGCCGTACCTCGAACAGGCTTTCGTAAAAGTGCCGGTCGGGCTTGGCGTAGAAATGCCAGGACAGGACCTGCGGATCAAAGAAGCTCCAGCGGCTGGGCAGGGAGACGCGGGTGCCAACCTTGGGACGTGCCTCGACCAGGCCCTTGGCCTCGAGGGTCTTCAGCGCCTCGCGCAGCACGGTGCGCGACACGCCGTAGGTTTCCATCATCACTGCATCGCTGGCGAGGATGGAGCCAACCGGGTATTTGCCGGTGACGATCCCCTGCCCGATTTCGTTGATGACAAAGGTATGGAAGTTCCGCGCAGCGGGTCGGCCGGACAGCGAGCGAATAAGGCTGCCTGCTTCGATCATGCTACACTTTCTCGGGCGACTCTTCTCCGGGAGCGGAGGCGGCAAATATGATGCGCTGCAACACGATGAACAAGAACAGCAGCACACCGATCACGATCTTGGTCCACCAGCTCGACAGCGTGCCGTCGAAGATGATGTAGGTCTGCACCAGACCCAGCAGCATGACGCCGACAAACGAGCCCAGCACGAAGCCGTAACCACCGGTCAGCAACGTACCGCCGATGACCACGGCGCTGATGGCATCAAGCTCGACGCCCACCGCCGCCAGCGGATAGCCGGCCGATGTGTAGAGTGAAAAGACGATTCCCGCCAATGCCGCCAATACGCTCGACAGCATGTAAATCTGCACCGTCGTGCGCGCCACCGGCACGCCCATGAGGGAGGCGGAGATGGGATTGCCGCCCAGGGCATAGACGTAGGAGCCAAACCGGGTGCGGTGCGCCAGCAGGGCGCCGACCAGAAAGATCACGACCATCAGCAGGCCAATGAAGCTCAAGCGGCCGCCGCCAGGCAGGCGGATAATGAGATCGGAAATGGCGGCATAAAAGTCATGGTTGATCGGCACCGAATCCTGGGTGATGACCGAGGCGCCACCGCGGGCCAGGAACATGCCGGCCAGTGTGACGATGAAGCTGGGCACCTGCAGGTAGTGGATCGCCGCGCCCATGGCTCCGCCGAACAGGGCGGCGGCACCCAAGGCGATGGCAAAGGCGACCAGGGGATGCAGGCCCATCCAGGAAATCAGCACGGCGACCAGGACCCCGGTGAAGCCGATCACCGCGCCCACGGAGAGATCGATGCCGCCGGAAATAATGACGAAGGTCATGCCGACGGCAGCGATGCCCAGGAAGGCGTTGTCGGTGAGGAAGTTGCCCAGCACGCGGGTCGACAACATGGTGGGAAACTGCAGCACGCTCAGGGCGTAGGCGATGAGGAAAATGACGGCAGTGGCGGCGAGCGGACGGAGACTGCGTTTCATTTGGTGCCCGCCTGCCTGCTGTCGCGCTTGAAGAAACCAGCCGCGTTGCCGACCAGCGGCGACTGCAGCATCAGGATGAGGATGATCATCCCCGCCTTGACGATGAGGTTGAATTCGGGCCGGAAGCCCGAGACCAGGATGCCGGTATTCATGGCCTGGATGATCAGCGCCCCGACCACCGCGAGCGGAATGGAGAACTTGCCGCCCAGCAGCGAGGTGCCGCCGATGACCACGGCCAGGATGGCGTCGAGTTCGAGCCAGAGGCCGGAATTGTTGGCATCGGCGCCGCGGATGTCGGCCGCCACGATGATGCCGGCAATGGCGGCGCAGAAACCTGACAGCGCGTAGACCAGCACCAGCAGCATGCGGCTGTGGATGCCGGCCAGCGATGCCGCGGCGCGGTTGACGCCGATGGCCTGGATGAACAGGCCAATCGCGGTGCGCCGGACCAGCAGCGTCACCAGGATCATCAGCACCAGGGCGATGACCGCGGCCATGGGAAAGCCGAGGAAGGAGCCGGTGCCGATGAAGATCAGGCTGGGCTCATTGAAGGTGACGATGGAGCCCTCGGTAATGAGCTGCGCGATGCCGCGACCGGCCACCATCAAAACGAGCGTGGCGACGATGGGCTGGATGTCGAGTACCGCGACGAGGAAGCCATTCCAGAGGCCGCAGGCAATGCCGACCGCCAATGCCGCGACCACAGCGATGGGCGTCGGATAGCCGGCCACGACCATGGTGGCCGCGACCGCGCCGCAGACCGCCATAATGGCGCCCACCGAGAGGTCCACGCCCTTGGTGGCGATGACGCCGGTCATGCCGATGGCCAGGATCGCCACCGGCGCGCCGCGATTGAGCACGTCGATGAAGCTGCCGAACAGGCGGCCGTCCTGCCATGAGATGCGGAAGAAGTTGGGGAACAGGGCCCAGTTGATCAGCAGCACGGCGACCAGCGCCAGCAACTGCGGATTGGCGAGACGTTCGAGATGGAGCCGCTTCATGCGACGGCCTCGTCGGGATGGTTGGCGATGGCCTGCACGATGACTCCCGGATTGATGTTCTTGCCGCGCAGTTCGGCGACCATTTCTCGGTCGCGCATCACCACGATGCGCGAGCTGTAGGCGACGACTTCATCGAGCTCGGACGAAATGACCAGCATGGCCATGCCGTCCTCGCGCAGCCGGTTGATGGTGCGGACGATCTCGGCATGGGCGCCGACATCGATGCCGCGGGTCGGCTCGTCGAGAATGAGGAAGGCCGGATCGGTGGCCAGCCAGCGCGACAGGATCACCTTCTGCTGGTTGCCGCCCGACAGCAGCTTGACCGGCATATCCAGCGAGGCGGCGCGGATGTCCATGGCCTCGCCGAAGCGGCCGGCGATCTCGAGCTGCTCGTCGCGGTTGAGCGCCTTGAACCAGCCGAGCTTGCCCTGCAACGCGATGACGATGTTCTCGCGTACGCTGAGGTCACCGAGAATGCCCTCGGCCTTGCGGTCTTCCGGGCAGAAGCCGAAGCCGTGCCGGATCGCATCGGTGGTCTTGCGAATGGTAGTGGGCTTGCCGTTGACCGAGAGCGTGCCCTGATCGGCCGGATCGGCGCCGAACATGATGCGCGCCACTTCGGTGCGGCCGGAGCCGAGGAGGCCCGCAACGCCGATCACCTCGCCCTTGTGGATGGTGAGGTTGAACGGGTGCACGCCGCGCTTGCGACCATAGGACTTGAATTCGAGCAGCACTTCGTCCGGATTTTCGCTCGGCTCGACATCGGTGGCGCCGGAAAAGGCGATATCCTTGCCCAGCATCAGGCGGACCACATCGGTGCGGCTGAGTGCGTCGAGCTGCCGCGTATCGACCAGCTTGCCGTTGCGCAACACGGTGACCCGGTCGGAAATAGCAAAGACCTGATCGAGGAAATGGGTGATGAAGATGATCGCGAGGCCCTTGGCCTTGAGGCCGCGCACCACTTCGAACAGGCGCTCCACCTCGTTGCGGTCGAGGCTGGCGGTGGGTTCGTCGAGGATCAGCACCTTGCCGGACAATTGCACGGCCCGAGCGATGGCGACGATCTGCTGGACGGCGACTGAATGGGTGCCCAGCTCGCTCGCCGGGTCGATATGGAGGTCGTAAATGGCC
>JAKFDU010000128.1:0-47323 GCA_036675975.1 Devosia sp.
CGAGGGCGAGGAATCGGTCGATCTCATCAAGGCCTTCGCGGCACCGATCCCGGCCATCATCATCGCCGAGATGATCGGGCTCCCGGCCGAGAGCGCGCCGCAATTGCTCGCCTGGTCCAACCGTATGGTGGCCATGTACATGTTTGGCGTCAGCCACGAGACCGAGCTCGACGCCAACCAGGCCTCGCAGGACTTCATGGATTACCTGCGCTCGGTGATTGCCGAGCGACGGAAGCAACCGCGCGAAGACCTGCTCAGCCATATGCTGACCTCGGATCGCAACGGCGACGTGTTGGGCGACGAAGAGGTGATGTCCACCGCCATCCTGTTGCTCAATGCCGGCCATGAGGCGACGGTCCACACGACCGGAAACGGCGTCAAGTCGATCCTCGAAAGCGGTATCGATCCGGTTACGCTTTTTTCGACGCCCGAGCAGACCGAGGCGACGGCGGAGGAGTGCCTGCGCTTTGACGCGCCGCTGCACCTGTTCACGCGCTATGCGCTCAGCGACCTCGAATATGGGGGCCTCAAGCTGCGCAAGGGCGACGTAATCGGACTGATGCTGGGGGCGGCTAACCGCGATCCGAAGCAGTTCGCCAATGCCAATAGTTTCGATCCCTTCCGGACCGACGGTGCCAATGTGAGTTTCGGCGCCGGCATCCATTTCTGCATCGGCGCGCCGCTGGCGCGGATCGAGTTGCAGGTGGCGTTCAGCGAGCTGTTCAAGCGGCTGCCGACGCTGCAGCTCGTCGGGGAGCCGCGGTACAATGATGTGTACCATTTCCATGGGCTGGAGCGGCTCATGGTTAGCTGGTGATCTGGCCGCGTCTCAACTGGGCAATCGGTGGTATTTTGCTAGCTCTACTGGTCGGCGCGGTGCTCCATTGGCTTTACGCACCTAGCATATCGTGCCGCGAGCGCGGAGGCCGATGGATGAACAGGCATCCACCTGCGTTGGCAATGCCTATCCCCTGCCAGAAACGTGGTGGCGCTTCGAGTAGAGCCCTCAAGCTTATGTTCAAAGACTCGCTAATACCCCCGGCACCAGCAGCGGCAAATCTTCGCTGATCAGTCCTGGTCCGCCGAACCTGTTGGCGGCCTCAGCGTGCAGCCACACGGCCGCACAAGCCGCTTCCCATCCGGCCATGCCCTGCCCCATCAGACCGGCCACCATGCCCGCCAGCACGTCGCCGGATCCGGCCGTGCCCAGCCAGGCGGGTGCGTTGGCGTTGATGGCGGCGCGGCCGTCCGGGCTGGCGATGACGGTGTCGCTGCCCTTGAGGATGATGATCGCCCCGGAATGGCTGGCAGCGGCGCGGGCCTTGTCGAGTTTGCCGCCCGGAACGCCGCCGAATAGGCGCTGGAATTCGCCCTCATGTGGGGTCAGCACCACGGGCCGGTCGCCGGCCTTGATGGCGGAGAACAGCGCTTGGGGACTATCGGCGAAGCTGGTGAGCGCGTCGGCGTCGAGCACGGTGGCGGCACCGGAGGCGAGGACGGCCAGGACACTGTTGCGGGTCTCCACGCCCACCCCAGCTGCCGGGCCGATGACGACCACGTTCATACGCTTGTCGGTCAGCAAGTCGGCTAGCGCGCCGGCGTCTTCGGCTGGCTTGAGCATGATGGCGGTGGCATGGGCGGCGTGAACCATCAGGGCTGTTTCAGAGCCGGTCAGGGAGACCACGCCCGCCCCGACCCGGAAGGCGCCCATGGCGGCGAGGCGCGCCGCGCCGGTCTGCAGTGGGCCGCCGGAAACGACAACGACATGGCCGCGATGGAACTTGTTGCTCTCGTTGTCCGCCTCGGGAATGGACCAGAGGCCGGGCGTGTTCTGCCAGGCAGTCGCGGCGATGGGCCCGAGCACCGAGTCCGGAATGCCGATCTCGGCCAGTACCACCTCGCCACAATGGTTGCGGCCAGGCTGCAGCAGGTGCCCCGGTTTCAGCCGGAAAAAGGTGACGGTCATGTCGGCAACGATGGAGGTGCCCCGGATCGCGCCGGTGGCGCCATCGACGCCGCTGGGCGTGTCGATGCTGACCACCGGGCGCGTGCTGGCATTGACGGCCTCGATGACCTCGGCGAATTCGCCTTCGATGTCGCGATCGAGGCCCGCGCCCAGCAACGCATCGACGATGAGATCGGCGCCGTCGATGTCGGCAGCGGTCGGGGCTTCGATGCGGCCGGTCCAAAGCTGGGCCACGGCCGCGGCATCGCCCTTGAGGGCCTCGCGTGGGCCGATGAGGCGCAGCTGGACGGGCCAGCCTTTCTGCTTGAGCAGCCGGGCGACGACGAAGCCATCGCCGCCATTGTTGCCGGGGCCGCACAGCACCAGCACCGAGCGCTGGTAGTAGCGCTCCATGATGGCTTCTGCGACGGCCTTGCCGGCGGTTTCCATCAGCTTGAGCGACTTGATGCCGGACTGCACGGCCAATCGATCGGCCTCGCCCATCTGGCGCGGCGTGAGCAGGATATCTGATGGAGCGATGGTCATGGGATGGTCCGGTGTGCGTGTCGGCAAGCTGGAAAACAAAAAGCCGCCCATTTCTGGGCGGCTTTCAAACTCTAGTCAGAACACCTTAGTGGTGGTGCTCTTCGGGGACTTCGTCCTCGTCGGCCTGGATCAGCTTGGCCAGCTCGGCGCGGGTCATCTTGGCTTCGGTGATCTTGCCCTTGTCGGCGACGAAATCGACGACCTTGTTCTCGAACACGGGAGCACGGAGACCGGCGAGAGCCTGCGGGTTCTTGCGGTAGTAGTCGTAGACCTGCTGTTCCTGGCCGGGGAAGCGGCGCACTTCGGCGATCAGTGCCTGCTGGTGCTCTTCCTCGGTGACGTTCACGTCGTTCTGGTTACCGATTTCGGCAACCACCAGGCCCAGGCGCACGCGGCGCTCGGCGATCTTGCGGTACTGCTCGCGCGCGGCTTCCTCGGTCGTGCCCTCGTCTTCGAAGGAACGGCCGTGGCTCTGCACTTCGTGCTCGACACGGCTCCAGATGGTGGCGAACTCGGCTTCGACCAACTGGGCCGGAACGTCGAACTTGTGGCCTTCGTCCAGCGCGTCCAGGATCTGGCGCTTCATATGCTGGCGGCTCATCGAGGCGAGCGCGGCTTCCATTTGGGTCTTGACGGCGGCGCGCATGGCTTCGACGTTTTCGACGCCGAGGCGCTTGGCGAATTCGTCGTCGAGCTCGCCCTGGTTGGGCCCGTCGACATGCAGCACGGTCACTTCGAACTGGGCCTTCTTACCGGCCAGGTCCTCGCTCTGGTAGTCCTTGGGGAAGGTGACCTCGATTTCGCGGGTCTCGCCCTTCTTCATGCCGACGAGCTGCTCTTCGAAACCTGGGATGAATTCGCCCGAACCGACGGTCAGGTGCGCATGGTCGGAGGTGCCGCCCTCGAAGGGCTTGCCCTTGATCTTGCCGACAAACGACAGGCCGAGGCGGTCGCCGGTTTCGACAACGCCCTCGTCACCCTTGTCGGTGTAGCCACGGTTCTGGGCGAACACGCGGTTCACTTCGGCGGTGACTTCCTCGTCGGTGATGTCGATGACGGGCTTGTTGAGCTTGATGCCCTCGAGCTTCATCAGCTCCACAGGCGGCAGAACTTCATATTCGACTTCGAAAGCCAGGTCGGCCTTGCCGTCGAGCACGTCATTGATGACGGCCTGATCGTCGGGCAGATCGACCTTGGGCTGGGCGGCCGCGCGTTCCTTGCGGCCATCCAGGGTCTCGGACACGGTCGAATTGATCGCGTCGGTCATAACTTCCGACATGGCCGAGCGGCCGAACATCTTCTTGATGTGGGCCAGCGGCACCTTGCCGGGACGGAAGCCCTTGATGTTGGCCTGGCCGCGGAGCTCATCGAGCTTGGCGCCAAGACGCGTGTTGAGGTCGGCGGCCGGAATGGTGACGCTCAGCTTGCGCTTCAGGCCTTCATTGAGGGTTTCGGTAACCTGCATTCGGTTTTGTCCCGTATTCATTGATATCAGGGCCAAGGTACATTGTGGTGCGGGTGAGAGGACTCGAACCTCCACGCCTTGCGGCGCTGGAACCTAAATCCAGTGCGTCTACCAATTCCGCCACACCCGCAAGGGTACCCCGCTGGCCGGGTTGGCGTTGCATCTATATGAAGATGGAAAGCCCGTCAAAGCCTAGAGTGGCGATTTGGCGGGGATGACAAACTCCTGCGCAATGAGACCGTCTTCGATCACCATAATTACGACCATCTCCACTGGAGCCTCCCCCAGGCCGTGGACATGTTCGTGATCGATGATGGTGTTGCCAAGCACCATGCGATTGACCAGTTCGGCCCGCAAACCCTCGCGATTGAAGCGCTGAGTCGCATAGAACTCGGCAAACGCTGCTTTTCCAGACAAGACTGGCGTCATGGCGGGCAAGCGGAATGTCCGGATATCCTGGGCAAAGGCCGTCAAAAAGCGCGGCAGGTCGCGTTTGTTATAGGCCTGGAACTGCAGTTCCACGCATTGAAGTGGCGTCATAAACGTCATTCCTGAAAGCTTCCCGGCTCGTATTCGCCATATTGTTGCACAAATATTGTGCAAGCTGATGATTTTTTGAACAGAGGTGGCATGGTTAGCAACCGCAACTGCATTAGCATATCGCAGTAAGCCCTTCGTCGAACAAGCGTTTTTCGTTCCCCGCCACCGTGGCACACCCCGTGCATACGGGTGTGCGGTATCCGCCGTTTGCGGCACGTGGAGGCTCAAATGAAAAAGATCGAGGCTATCGTAAAGCCATTCAAGCTGGACGAAGTCAAAGAGGCGCTTCAGGAGGTCGGGCTGCAAGGCATCACCGTGACCGAGGCCAAGGGTTTTGGGCGGCAGAAGGGCCATACCGAGCTGTATCGCGGCGCTGAATACGTCGTCGACTTCCTGCCCAAGGTCAAAGTCGAGGTCGTGTGCCCGGACGAGCTAGCCGAGAAGGCGATCGAAGCGATCCGCAACGCGGCGCAAACAGGTCGCATTGGCGACGGCAAGATCTTCGTCTACTCGATCGAGCAAGCCATTCGAATCCGTACTGGAGAATTCGGCGACGACGCGCTCTAGGGACCGTGAGGCCCTGGCGCAACCCGCCGTGACGTAACAACAAGCATTCCGATCTAGACAGGGGAAGACCTAATGACCACCGGAAGCGACATCCTCAAGCGCATCAAGGACGAGAACATCAAGTATGTCGACCTGCGCTTTACCGACCCGCGCGGCAAGCTGCAGCACGTCACCATGGACGTGAGCGTCGTCGATGAGGACCTCTTTGAAGAAGGCACCATGTTCGATGGTTCCTCGATCGCCGGCTGGAAGGCCATCAACGAGTCGGACATGGTGCTGATGCCTGATCCGAACTCGTCCTACATGGACCCCTTCTTCGGCGCCTCGACCCTCGCTATCAACTGCGACATTCTCGAGCCCCTGACCTACCAGCCGTACAACCGCGACCCGCGCACCACGGCCAAGAAGGCCGAGGCCTACCTCAAGGCATCGGGTATCGGCGACACGGTCGTGTTCGGCCCCGAGCCGGAATTCTTCCTGTTCGACGACGTGAAGTATTCGAACACCCCCTACAAGGTGGGCTTCGAAGTCGATCATCCGGAACTGCCGTCCAACAACGACACCGCCTATGAAGCCGGCAATACCGGCCACCATATCGGTCTCAAGAAGGGCTATTTCCCGGTGCCGCCGCTCGATAGCGCGCAGGACATCCGCGGCGAAATGTTGGCCGCCATGGCCGACATGGGTGTCGTGGTCGAAAAGCACCACCACGAAGTGGCTTCGGCACAGCACGAACTCGGCATCAAGTTCGCGCCGATGATCAAGTCGGCCGACGACGTGCAGATCTACAAGTATGTCATCCACCAGGTTGCCAATGCCTATGGCAAGACCGTGACCTTCATGCCCAAGCCCATCTATGGCGATAACGGCTCGGGCATGCACTGCCACCAGTCGATCTGGAAGGACGGCAAGCCGCTGTTCGCCGGTGACCAGTATGCCGGCCTGTCGATGGACGCGCTGTATTACATCGGCGGCGTGATCAAGCATGCCAAGGCGATCAACGCCTTCACCAACCCGACCACCAACAGCTACAAGCGCCTGGTGCCCGGCTTCGAAGCCCCCGTGCTGCTGGCCTATTCGGCCCGCAACCGCTCGGCTTCCTGCCGTATCCCTTTCGGCCAGTCGCCGAAGGCCAAGCGCGTCGAAGTACGCTTCCCCGATCCGCTGGCGAACCCGTATCTCGGCTTTGCCGCGCTGCTGATGGCCGGCCTCGACGGCATCAAGAACAAGATCCACCCAGGCGACCCGATGGACAAGGATCTGTACGAACTGCCGCGCCAGGAACTGCTCGCCATCCCGACCGTTGCCGGCTCGCTGCGCGAAGCGCTCGACTGCCTCGACAAGGACCGCGAGTTCCTCAAGGCGGGCGGCGTGTTCGATGACGACCAGATCGACAGCTACATCGAGCTGAAGATGACGGAAGTGATCAAGTTCGAGCACACCCCGCATCCGGTCGAATACGAGATGTACTACTCGGCGTAAGCCTTGAAGATGCGCTATACGAAAGGGCCCTGCGGGGCCCTTTCTCATTGGAGCAATCATGGCGGGACGCTGGCGGGAGACCTCGCCCAACCAATTGGCCGAATTGCTGGCGCATGTCCCGGTGCCATGGGCGTTCGCCGGTGGCTGGGCGCTTGATCTCTGGGCTGGCCAGCAGAGCCGGATCCATTCCGACATCGAGATCACCTGCCTGCGCCGCGATCTGCCGGTACTGGTTGGCGCCCTGCCCGGCCTTGAGATCGCGGCGGCACAAAACAAGCAGCTGTCGCCCTGGCAACCTGCCGTACCACCTCACCCGCCCTTCAGCCTCTGGCTGCGCCGGCCTGGCGAGACGCTGTGGGACTTCGAGATCCTGTCCGAGGTTCATGATGGCGCCGCATGGCGCTATCGGCGTGATGAGCGCGTCGCGCTGCCGCTTGACCGGCTGTTTCGGCGAACCGATGAGGGCTGGCTGGTGATCGCGCCCGAGGTGCAACTGCTCTACAAGTGCAAAGAGCCCCGGGACACGGATATTGCCGACCTGCACCGGTTCTGGCCGCTGCTCGACCCTGCCGCACGCGCATGGTTGCGGCAAGCAACCGCCCTGGCGCATCCGGAGGCGGTGCCAATGCTTGAACAGATGGACGGACCGTTTGCACGCTAGGTTCAGGCCCCCTAATCCGACAGATAATCCCGAATCATCAGCCGCGCCCGGCGGAGGCGCGCTTTCGTCGCCTCCCGGGACAGGCCGGTATGCTCGGCGATTTCCCCGATGCTGAATTCTTCGACATCTCGAAGCAACAGGATGGTGCGGTAGTGGGCCGGCAGTGACTGGATGGCGGAAGCCAGATCGAAGCGCAATTCGGCCTCGGGCCGCTGTGACAGCTCGATCCTGTCCGCCAGCACGTCGAGCGGTTGACCGACCAGGCGCATTGCCCGCGCCAGCCGGCTGCACTCGCGTTTGACCATGACGAACAGCCAGCCGACATAGGCGGCCGGTGTGCGCAGACCGGTGATGTGTCTCGACACGATCGTCATCGCCTCCTGCACGGCGTCATCGACATCCTCAAGACGGCAGGCGCGTCGGGCATAGCGGCGAATGTCCGGCTGGCTGGCACGCAGCAGTGCCGTGATGGCGCCATGGTCGCCCGCTTGGGCGAGGCCGATCAATTCCGGCGAGACCGCTCCTGGCACCCGTGTCACCCGTTTTGGCTTTCCTTGAGCCGTCGGCCGACCGTCGCGCAGACCGGGCACCAGCCGACAATGCCGGTGACGGCAAGCATCGCCCCGGCAGCGGCAACACCATAACCCAGCAGGCCGCCCGTCAGGGCCAGGCCGAACGCGATCATGCCGGCGCCGAGCGCGACGCGCGACCACTGTTCCCAGCGATAGATGTTTTTCCGATAGAGCATGGTCATTCCTTGCGCAGGCCGTGTTGAATAGTGGCTGCACAAGGAGAGAGGCTGGAGCCGACCGAAACGGTGCGCGCTCGCAAAGAAAAAATCAGTCGTAGCCGTAGCCGTCGTGGGCCGGCTCGCCGGCTTCGCCCGTGCCGATAGGGGATGAAGGCAGGACCGCCATCGCCTTGCGCCATGCGCGCGGGGCCTCCAGCATCGTCTCGATGTCGTCATCGGGATGCTGATGATCGAAGCGCACGGCAAATCCGTATTCGAACTGGCGCACGACGTGAGCCAGCATGTGGCCCACGGTAACGGACGTTCCAATCGCCGGACGAGTGCTTGCGGAGATCACGGCACCCGTCGCCGAATAGTCGACGATCAGGCACGACACGGCGATATCAGGCTCGACAAAGAGCATCGAACGCGGTTCAGCGGGCATGCTGCGCCCGGCGGTCCGGCGGTCGTCCGTTTCGGCTGGCTGGCGGCGGAACGCCTCGATCCTCTCGGCGAGCAGGGCCTGCGCAGCACGGGCGCCGTCCAGCTTGACGACAAAACCGTCGTTGACGTGACGGGAGATACGACCCTGCAGCGCCCCGAAGGGTCCGAAGCTGGCCGAGACGACCTCGCCGATTGGACCCACCGCCGGCGCCGTCGCCACGAATTCGGTGGGCGAAATGGTTCTCAGCCGGCAGGCGAGGACGTCAGGGTGTTGCGCCTCTTCGCCAAGAACATAGCGTCCGGTGACGGTGTCGATATCGTGAATGCTGTGATCTATGGCGGCCGACGGCATGGTGTCACCCAGTATAAAGGATGCTGGAATATAGACTGTGGAACTGAAGACCACGCTCACACGATAGCGAAAAACTTCTTCATTCGAGTAAACAGGCCTTCATCTTACCGGAGAACTATTCGTTGATCATGCTACCGGGCGGCGCCATCAGGATTTCGAGCTGATCGATGTCCTGAGGCTGGATGTATTGCAGGGCGAAGCCGACCTCGAGATGCCGAACCACGCGACCGACGAGTTTGCCAATGGCCATCGGCGTGCCGAGGCCCGGGGAGATTTCGGCCGAAACGGCAATGCCGGATTGTGAGATGTCGATGACGAAGCACGGTATCTGCTTGCCGTCGGCGAGCGTCAGCACGGTACGCGGGTCGCGCGGCAGGATGCGCTTGTGCTCGCGCTTGTCCGGGACCTGCTCGTGGACCTTCTTCTTTTGCCAGACGATCTTGCCGCCCAGCTTGTTGCGCTCGGCATCGGTGAGGGTCAGGTCCATGGCGAAGCCCGAGGGCAGCTTGCGGCTGATCTTGCCGCGCAGGATGCCAAACTCGTCGAAAAGGGCGGTGACCGCCTCGCCTTCCTTGCCGGTTACCGGTCCGACCGCGACGGCCACCCGTGTGGATATCGAGCAAAGGCGGCAGGCGTAGACGGCGACCTTGCCGTCGTCGCCCGGACCGCGATCAGGCAGTGTGTAGCGACCGCCCGCCGCGCCGATGAAACGGACGTCGTGCCAGTCATAGTGGGATCGTGACGGCGCGCTATCGCCATCGACGCTCTGAAACATGGGCCCCCCGACCACCAATAGTTCCGGACCAGAACGAATGGTAGAGATCAATTCTTAAGAACCAATTCCGCTCGCGGGCAAATGAGGCAGCGCAGTTGCCTGGCGCAAGCGCGCTGCCGGGCGATGGTTATCGGGAGCTTAGCGCGACCTGGCACTCGGGGCCGCGCTGGGCGTCAGGTTGCATCGCTTGCCATCGCCGCGAAGTGCGGCTCGGGGCTGTCGACTTCCTTGAGCCGTCGGTTCTCGATCACCAGGAAGCGGTCCCCAAGGCCACGAACGAAGCTGCGGTCATGCGAGACCAGGATGCAGGTGGCGCCATGGGTTAGGATTTCATCCTCCAGGCGCTCTTGGCCGGGAATGTCGACATGGTTGGTCGGCTCGTCCAGCAGGTAGAAATTGGGCTCGAGCAGCCGGATAGCCAGGAGGCCAAGCCGCGCACGCTGGCCGAAGGAAAGTTCGGAAATCGGCCGCTCCTGCTTCTCGACTGCAAAGCCCGCCGCCGCCAGCAAGGCCTTGCTGCGCTGGTCGCCCTGGTCAAAGCGGCCGGTGATGTAACCGAGCGGGGATTGCTTTGACGGCAGGAAGCTCATGGCCTGGTCGACATAGCCGGGCACCACCTGCGGGCTGACGCGAATGCCTGGTACTTCCGTGCCCGTCATGGCGCGGTGCACGAGGCCGATGAACTGCGACTTGCCCGTGCCGTTGCGGCCCAAGATGACCAAGCGATCGCCCTGGAACACGTGCAGCTTGTCGATACGGAACAACTTGTCGCCGACCGGGCTCGTCACATCGACATTCTCGATGGTCAGCATCACCCTGGCATGGGCGCCGCTGTTGCCGAGCTTGATCTCGCCGCTGCGCTCCTTGTGGAGCGCGTGTACAGCATCTTCGATCTTGGCGGCCCGCTCGCGCAGATACTTCGATTTGACCACCAGCAGGTCGCTGCCGGAATTGATGCCGATATTGGTGAGCTTGGCGGCCTGCTTGCGCAACCGGCTGACTTCCTTGAGGTCCTTCTCGCGCTTGGCTTCGGCGGCCTCGTCGACTTCAGCCAGAGCGATGCGCGCCTTGCTGTATGGCAGGGCGAAATAGTGGCTGGCATCGGGCCGCAGGAACAGCGTGCGGTTGGTGGTCGCGTCGAGGAACTGGCGGTCGTGGCTGGCGATGATCACGGGAATGCTGCGGGCCGCCTGGTTGATCCAGTTTTCCAGTTGGAACAGCTTGCCCAGATCGAGATGGTTTGTGGGCTCGTCCAGCAGCAGGGCATCGGGCTGTAGCACCCAGCAGCGCGCGATGAGGGCAATACGCTGCCAGCCCCCGCTCAGTTCGGTCAGCTTGCGGTTACGCATGACGTCAGGCGTTTCGAACTCATCGAGCACCACATCGACCCGCCAGCTGTCCGTGTCACGGTCGGTCGGCGGCAGCGCGTCGAGAACCGCGTCGTAGAGGGAAAGACCCATGCTGGCGGCCGGCATGTCCTGCTCGACATACCCGACAGTCAGGCCGCGGGAGCGGACGATGTCGCCGGAGGTCAGTTCGCCCAGCCCCGCCATGGCGCGCAGCAAGGTGGTCTTGCCGCGGCCATTGCCGGCGACGAGGCCGACGCGGTCACCATCTGATATGACGAAGTTGAGGTTGGAAAAGAGCGTGTCTGTGGCCACAAGGCCGGCATTGCGGAGGCTGATCGAGCCCATATCAGTGTCTCATTGGTGTGGCCCTAAGGCCAAAATGTCCTTGAACGGCGGTCAGCGACCGCCACGAAGGGCAACCAGGATGGAGAGACAGGAAGGAGCGTCCGTACCAGTACCGGTCAGCCCTGCAGCTGAAGCCACAGGGCGTGAACAGGGCCACGGGAGCGGTGCGTATACAGCAATGTCATGGCGCCCTCCCTTGTTTGTGTGCGGCGTAATCGATCAATAGCCGCGCGATCAGCGGAAATCAATCACCGGCCTTCAGAGGAGGTAGAACAGGGCTGCAACGAGAGCCAGAACCCCGGAACGTGGGGCGGTGAGCTTGGCCAGCCGGTACGCAATACCTGAAAACCCGGCATGCGGCCAAACACCGAAGACATCAGAACCAGCGGGAACCTGGTACGCAGAACTATGATCCCGGGTGGTTCGCATACGGCAACTCCAGACAAAAACCGTATGGCCATAGTTTTAGCAGCGCGCGTTTAAGAAAGTGCTTTCAAGAAGCAAACGGAACGTAAATCAGGCGCCCGATCTTGGGACGACTTTGTCTCGAAGTGGAAAATGACCACCGGCCATCGGCTCCCTCGCCCCTTTGGGTGAGGGGGGTAAGGGGCTCTCTCCCTCACATCGCACCCAGTAAAGGCCCCTCACCCGGCGCTGCGCGCCGACCTCTCCCCGGAGGGGCGAGGTAAGACCGCCCTACCCAGCCGGCCGTAGCTGAGTCCGCTCCTCGATACGGCCGGTGCAGTAGTTGAAATCCAGCAGGTAGACCCAGCCGTCGCGCGTTGCCCGAACTTCGACATGCTTGTCGTTCATGACGTTCAGATAGATATTGGTGTAGCCGCGGTCGGCCACGGCCTGGCGGATTTGATAATCGCCCATGCAGGTGATGCGCTCGGGGAAGAAATCGGATTCCTCGTCGCCGAAGAAAATTCCGAAGCCGGCGGACTGTGCCTGGACCGGAGCGGCCATGGCGGTGCCGAGCTGCAGCGCCGTAAGGGCGATGGCGATGAACTTGGTCAAGACGAGCCTCCATATCCTGGTGCGATCGGCCATCATGCAGCGGCAGCCTTGAACCGAAGCGGAACCGCTCGTTCATCTGCCGTTCAGCTTTGTGGACAAAGCCCCAAACGCCCAGTGGTTCCAGGGTGGGACAGCACTCGGCTGGGATATGCTAAAAGGCGGAATCGTCCGATTCGGACGCAGAGACGGGATGCGCATGTCGCAAGCAGAAGACCTTTTTGGCGGAGATGAACCCGAGCGGGCGCTGCCGGAACCGGCACGGCCGGCGCCCAAGGCCAACCCCAGCACGGGCAGCGGCTCATATTCGGCCGCGGATATCGAGGTTCTAGAGGGACTTGAGCCGGTCCGGCGACGGCCAGGCATGTATATTGGCGGCACCGACGCCAATGCCCTGCACCATCTGTTCGCTGAAGTCATCGATAACTCGATGGATGAGGCCATTGCGGGCCACGCCACCCGCATCGAGGTGCATCTGGGCGCCGACGGGTTCATCACCGTCGTCGATAACGGGCGCGGCATTCCTGTCGAAAACCACCCGAAATATCCCGGTCGCTCGACGCTCGAAATCGTCCATACTGTGCTGCATGCCGGCGGCAAGTTCGACTCCAAGGCCTACGAAACATCGGGCGGCCTGCACGGCGTCGGCGTATCGGTGGTCAATGCCCTCAGCGACAGCCTCATCGTCGAAGTGGCCCGCGAGCAGCAGTTGCACCGGCTGGCCTTTTCGCGCGGCAAGCCGCTGGGCGAGATCGAAGCGCTCGGTCGCGTGCAGAACCGGCGTGGCACCACCACCCGCTTCCATCCTGACCCGCAGATCTTCGGCGATCACGCGCATTTCTCGGCCGCCCGCCTCTACCGGATGACACGCGCCAAGGCGTACCTGTTTGCCGGTGTTGAACTGCGCTGGAGCTGCGACGAGAGCCTCGTGACAGAGGACGCGCCGGCCAAGGCGGTGTTCCACTATCCCAACGGGCTCAAGGACTTCATGACCGCCCGCATCGAGGGCGAGACGCGCATCGTGGACGAACTATTCCACGGCGTGCACGGCAAGGCCGGCACCCATGGCGCCGTGGAATGGGCCATTGCCTGGACGCTGGGCGATGGTGGAGTCTCCTCCTATTGCAACACCGTGCCGACACCCGATGGCGGCACGCACGAAGCGGGCCTGCGCACCGCCCTGCTCCGCGGCCTCAAGAACTATGCCGAGCTGACCAAGAACAAGGGCGCGGCGATCCTCACCGCGGAGGACGTATTCGCCCATTGCAGCGCCATGCTGTCGGTTTTCGTGCGCGAGCCCGAATTCGTCGGGCAGACCAAGGACAAGCTGGCCTCGGGCGAAGCCACGCGCATTGTCGATACAGCCCTGCGCGACGCGTTCGACCACTGGCTGGCCGCCTCGCCCAACCAGGCCGGCAAGCTACTGGATTGGGCCATAGAGCGCGCCGAGGAACGGCTGCGCCGCCGCAAAGAAAAGGAAATCGACCGGGCCAGCGCGACGCGCAAACTGCGTCTGCCGGGCAAGCTCGCCGACTGCACGCAGACCGCGGCGCAAGGGGCGGAGCTCTTCATCGTCGAGGGCGACTCGGCCGGTGGTTCGGCCAAGCAGGCGCGCAGCCGCGCCAGCCAGGCCGTGCTGCCGCTGCGCGGCAAGATTCTCAACGTGGCAGGCGCCAGCCGCGAAAAGATGCAGGCCAGCCAACTGATCTCGGACCTGATCCAGGCGCTTGGCTGCGGTACCCGGGACCGCTATCGCGAAGACGATCTGCGCTACGACAAGATCATCATCATGACCGACGCCGATGTCGACGGCGCCCATATCGCTTCGCTGCTGATCACCTTTTTCTTCCAGGAGATGCCCAAGCTGATCGACGGCGGGCATCTCTATCTGGCCATGCCGCCGCTCTATCGCATGTCGCAGGGCGCCAAGACGCTCTATGCCCGCGATGACGCGCACAAGGCCGAGCTGCTGGCCACCGAGTTCACCGGCAAGGGCAAGGTCGACATGACCCGGTTCAAGGGGCTGGGCGAAATGCCGTTCGCACATCTGCGCGAGACGACGATGTCGCCCAAGTCCCGTACTCTGCTGCAGGTCAAGGTGCGTGACGATCTCGACGCGACCCGGATCAGCGTCGACCGGCTGATGGGAACCAAGCCCGAGGCGCGCTTCGACTTCATCCAGGAGAATGCGCAGTTCGTGACGGACCTGGATATCTGATACCTCCCCGGCTCGCTCCTTACCTGCGGCGCGAGCCTCGATTAAGCCTAACCGCCGCAAAACCGTTGACAGACAAGGGGTTTGCGCTATGGTCCGCGCCGCTGGAGCATTTCTGGCTAGACGGCTTGTCATCACGACATCACCCGCCCTTGCCAAGGTGCCTCAGGGCCACTCCGATGCTGCATTCGCGGCATTCCGTTCGGTGGCCGATCCAGTAGTGGACGCGTTCGCGTAACTTGGCTTTTCCAGTCCACTGCTGAAGACCCCGGCGCACCGTTCGAATGTCTCGAACTGGACAAAAGCCCCGGGCCACATTTTCTGAGTGGAATGACCCGATTTGACTGATGATTTTAGCAGCCTTGGCCTTTCTACCAAAGTAACCGATGCGGTGACTTCGGCCGGCTACACGACCCCAACCGAGATCCAGGCGCAGGCGATCCCCCACCTTCTGCAGAAGAAGGACCTGATCGGCATTGCCCAGACTGGCACCGGGAAGACGGCGTCGTTCGTGCTGCCGATGCTGACGCTGCTGGAAAATGGCCGCGCCCGCGCCCGCATGCCCCGTACGCTCATTCTCGAGCCGACGCGCGAACTCGCCGCGCAGGTTTCCGAGAACTTCGAAAAATACGGCAAGAACCATCGCCTGACGATGGCGCTGATCATCGGCGGCGTGTCGTTTGAAGACCAGAACAAGAAGCTCGATCGCGGTGTAGACGTGCTGATCGCCACGCCCGGCCGCCTGCTCGACCAGATCGATCGCGGCAAGATCATGCTGAACGGCGTCGAAATCCTCGTCATCGACGAGGCCGATCGCATGCTCGACATGGGCTTTATCGACGATATCGAAAAGATCTGCTCGCGCCTGCCGCCACGCCGGCAGACCATGCTGTTCTCGGCAACGATGGACAGCCAGATCGAGAAGCTCACCAAGAAGTTCCTCAGGGACCCGGTAATGGTGCAGGTTTCCCGCGCTGCATCGACGGCCGATACGATTGATCAGAAGCTGGTCAAGGTCGGCTCCAAGCCCGAGGACAAGCGCGCTTCCCTGCGCGATCTCGTGCGGGCTGCCGATGGGCTGACCAACGCAATCATCTTCTGCAATCGCAAGCGCGATGTGGCGACCCTGGCTCGCTCGCTGGAGCGCCACGGCTTTTCGGCCGCCGGGCTGCATGGCGACATGGACCAGAAGAGCCGCACCGAAACACTCGATGCCTTCAAGAACAACCGGCTGACCCTCTTGGTGGCCAGCGACGTTGCGGCGCGCGGGCTCGACATCCCCGCGGTGAGTCACGTGTTCAACTTCGACGTGCCCGTGCATGCTGAAGACTACGTGCATCGTATTGGCCGTACCGGTCGCGCCGGTCGCCTGGGTGTTGCCTATACCCTGGTGGCGCCGGCCGATGGCAAGCATCTCGACGCCATCCTCAAGTTGATCCAGAAGCCGATCGACTATTTCGAAACTGGCGGCCGGCCCGCCCACGCAGCGCCCGTCGCCGAAGTTGGCGAAGAACGCGCTCCCCGTCCCGCCCGCTCGCGCCGCGGCGGTCCTCGCACGCGCGCTGAAGCCGAGTCGCCTGTCGAGGCTGTTCCGGCGCCCGTCGCTGCAGAGGCAGCCCCGGCCAAGCCAGCAACTGCCAAGCCGGCGCGCAGACCCGGCAAGACCCGGGCCGAAGCAGAAGCAGAGTCGGCGGCACAGCCAACCGCGCCGGAACGCAGCAACCAGCGTCCGCCACGGGCACGCGGCAGGCAGCGTCCGGAGGCAGATCCGGCCGATTCGGAGGCCAATGACAGCAGTTCGCCTTTTGGCAATGACGGTCCTATACCGGCATTTTTGCTGCGGCCGACGCGCGCGGTTACCTAAGCGCGGCTATTTGACTGTGAGTGCCGGGTTTTTATTGCGCCGCTGTACTTGCGTTCATTGACGCCAGGGCGGTAGTTATCGGTGGGGACTCGGCCGAGGGCAATAGACGCGGCCGCGTCAGCGCAACGAGGCGCGAGGGAAGCAGTGTCCGAACAGGAATTCAAACGCGCGCTCGGCTACGCGAACTCGGCATTTGATCTGCTAAAGCGCAGCGGAATTCCGCCCTATCCTCAATTCTACGAGCTGCTCTACACCTATTCGACGGGTGTCAATCCAACGCTGAACAATCGGATCAACGCCATTTTTCGCAATGGCGATTCGCCTTCGACCAACCTGGCCGAGACGCTCTATAACGAGTTCCTCAAGTCCGACGTCAATGACCGCATGTCCAGCGTCTCGGAGCGTATGCATGCACGCATCGAGGCGGTGTACGAGGCCATCGACACGGCGATGACTACGGCGAACGCCTATTCAGGCTCGCTGCAGTCGGCGAGCGGTGATCTGGAGCGTGAAATTTCGGTTCCGGCAATGAAGGAGCTGGCCGACAGGCTACTCTCCGAAACCCGACGCATGCAGGAAACCAACCGCGCGCTCGAGCAGAAGCTTGAGGCCTCGCGCGACGACATCGCCTCGCTGCAGCGCGACCTGGACGATGTGCGACGCGAGTCGCTGCTCGATCCGCTCACCAAGATCGCCAATCGCAAGAGTTTTGACGAAGGCATGGACGGAGCGATCGCCGAGGCCAGCGGGACCAATGCGCCGCTGTGCCTGATGATCATCGACATCGACCACTTCAAGAACTTCAACGACACCTATGGGCACCAGACCGGCGACCAGGTGCTGCGCCTGGTGGCGATGACGCTCAAGTCCAACATCAAGGGCAAGGACCTGGCGGCCCGCTATGGTGGCGAGGAATTCGTGGCCATCCTGCCCTCGACCGATATGGAGGGCGCCGTGATCGTCGCGGAAAACATCCGCCGGGCGATCCAGGCCAAGGAATTGCTGAAGCGCTCGACCAACGAGAAGCTGGGCCGCATCACGGCCTCGTTCGGTGTCGCCGCCTATCGGCCGGGCGATACGCCAGCCATGCTGATCGAGCGCGCCGACCGGTGCCTCTATGCCGCTAAGCATGCCGGCCGCAATCGCGTCGTCAGCGAGAGCGAACTGCTGGCCATGCAGGCGCAGGCCGACGCCCAGGTCGAAGCGCAGGGCGTTTCCGCCGCCTAAGCCGTCGGCTGTAGTTCCACGCCCAGCCCCGCCAGCATGTCCCAATATTCAGGATAGGTCTTGCCGGTGCAGGCCGGATCAAGAATGACGATGCCGGGAATGAGCAGGCCCGCCAGCGCAAAGCTCATGGCAATGCGGTGATCGTGATAGGTCTCGATCTTGATGCGGCTATTGCGCCCGGCCAGCCTGGACGCCAGGCCCGGGTCGGAGGCGACCAGCAGGTCGTCCCCTTCCTCCGTGCCCAGGCCGGGCAGGATGCGGTTGAGCTCATTGGCCACCGCTCGGATGCGGTCGGTTTCCTTGACGCGCAGGTTGGCGATGCCGACGAATCGAACCGGATGGTTGTTGAACGCCGCCAGCACGGCGAGTGTCGGCACAGCGTCCTGCATCTGAGAGCCGTCGATGACGGCAGGCATGTCAGGGAACTGGGCGATGATGGCCCGCGCGGCGGCATCGGGCTGGGTAAAGGCATCGGCGGCCACACCGAGATCGATACGTCCGCCAGTCAAGACTTCCGCACCCCAGAGATAGGTAGCGGCCGAGGCATCAGGCTCGATCAGCAGGTCGGTAGCGACATAGCCGGTGGGCTGGACCAGCCATGTGCCGGCATCGAGTTGTTCGACAGCCGCGCCGAAGCTGCGCATGGCTGATAACGTCAGGTCGACATAGCCGCGGGCGCCGATGTCCTTGCCTGACAGGGCCACCGTGATCGGCCCTTCGCCGAGTGGCGCCGCCATCAGCAGCGCCGACACATACTGGCTGGAGAGACCGGCGTCGATCTCGACCCGGCCCGAACCGAAGTTGCCGCGGCCGCGTACGGTAACGGGCGGGCAGCCGGTGGGGCTGGAGGCATCGATGCCAAGGGACTGCAGCGCTGACACCAGCGGGCCGATGGGGCGCAGGCGCATTTCCTCGTCACCATCGACGACAACCTCGCCGTCCACCGTAGCGACGGCGGCGGTCAGGAAGCGGGTCGCGGTGCCGGCATTGCCGAGGAACAGCGCGCCCTCGGGCCGCAGCAAACGGCCATTGCTGATGACGACAAAGCTGGTGGCGTCGGGCTCGTCGACGGTAACGCCCATCAGGCGCAGGGCTGCGGCCATCAAGACCGTATCCTTGCTCTTGAGCGCACCGGTCAGCCGGCTGGTGCCGTTGGCGAGGGCCGCGAGCAAGAGCGCGCGATTGGTGATGGATTTGGAGCCCGGCGGGGAAACGCGTCCATTGAGCGGACGTCCGGGCGGAACGATGGCAAGGGCGGGCGGAAGGGGGCTCAGCATGATGGCGCGATCAATGCCTCAGCGGGGCAGGATACACAAGAGGACCATACTGCCGGGCTTCCCTTCTCCCCTTGGTCTCTTACTTGGCAGCTGGCATGGGATGGCGCAGCCAACCCTGACATTTCAGTTGAACGCAGAAATATCTCAAGCGAAGAGGGGCAAGGGATTACGCCCCTGCCCGCGCCTCAGCAATGGCCTTCAGATCCGCCGGCTTGAGCTGGACGCTTTCGCCGCAACCGCATTCGCCGGTCTGGTTGGGGTTCTTGAAGGTGAAACCGGCGCTCATCTTGGACTGCTCGAAATCCATGACCGTGCCGAGCAGGAACATGGTCGCCTTGGGCTCTATAAAGACCTCGACGCCCTTGTCGCTAACATGGTCATCGCCCTTCACGGGCTCGGCAACGTAGTCGAGCGTATAGGCCATGCCCGCGCAGCCGGCATTCTTCACGCCGACGCGGACACCGATCACCGGCTTGTCGGAATCTTCGATGATCTCGTTGATGCGCTCCGCAGCGGCATCGGTCAGCGACATGATCTTGAAGGCCATCGGCAAACTTTCTATCGGCGTTTCACGATATATAGGACAAAACGCGTCAGATTACCACCAGTTCAGCGCCACCTGGGCTTCCTCGCTCATGCGCGAGGCATCCCATGGCGGATCGAACACCATATTGACGGTGACGTCCTGGACGCCTTCGACGGCGCGGGCGGCATTCTCCACCCAGCCGGGCATTTCGCCCGCCACCGGGCAGCCTGGCGCGGTCAGCGTCATGTCGATGACGAGGTTGCGGTCGTCATCGAGGTCGACCTTGTAGATCAGGCCCAACTCGTAGATATCGACCGGGATTTCCGGGTCATAGACGGTCTTGAGCGCACCGATCAGGTCGGAGGTGATGCGCTCAACCTCGGCTTCAGGCAGCCCGCCCGACACGTTGGGCGTGATGCGGTTTTCCGGAATAGCAGGCGCCGGGGCGATCTTGGATTCGTCGATCTCGAATTCGTCGGTCATAGCAGTCCTCGCTTACGCGAAAAATTTCTGGGCGCGTTCGATGCCGTCCACCAGCGCGTCTACGTCGTCCTTGCCGTTATATAGGGCGAAGGAGGCGCGGCAGGTAGAGGTGACACCAAAGCGTTTGAGCAGCGGCATGGCGCAGTGCGTGCCCGCACGGACGGCAATGCCGTAGCGGTCGAGAATGGTAGAGATGTCATGGGCATGCGCGCCCTCGATCTCGAAGGAGAAGATGCCGCCCTTACCGGGGGCAGTACCGATCAGTCGCAGCGAATTGATGCGGCTGAGGCGCTCATGGGCATAAGCGGCAACGTCGGCCTCGTGGGCGGCAATAGCGTCGCGGCCAAGCTCGTTCATGTAGGTCAGCGCGGCGCCGAGCCCGATGGCCTGGACGATGGGTGGTGTTCCCGCCTCGAACCGGTGCGGCGGCTCATTATAGGTTATCGTGTCCATGGTCACCGCATCGATCATCTCACCGCCGCCCTGATAGGGCTGCATCTCGGCCAGCAGGTCATATTTGCCATAAAGCACCCCGATGCCGGTGGGGCCGTAGACCTTGTGGCCGGTCATCACATAGAAGTCAGCGTCGAGCGCCTGGACGTCCACAACCGTGTGCACCGCGCCCTGGCTGCCATCGATCAGCACTGGAATGCCGCGGGCATGGGCAATCTCGATGACCTGCTGGATCGGCGTCACCGTGCCCAGCACGTTGGACATATGCGTAACCGCAACCATACGGGTGAGATCGGTCAGCGCTGCCGCGAAGGCGTCGAGATCGAAGCTACCATCGTCACGCACATCGACCCACTTGATCACGGCACCCTTGCGCTCCCGGTGGAAGTGCCAGGGCACGATGTTGGAGTGATGCTCCATGATCGAGAGCACGATCTCGTCGCCCTCGGAGAGGCGCGGGCCGGCGAAGGATGATGCGACCAGGTTGATCGCCTCGGTGGCAGAGCGGGTGAAGATGATCTCTTCAGGCCGTGCCGCATTGAGGAACTTCTGTGCGGCGTGGCGGCCGCCCTCATAGGCCTCGGTGGCCCGATTGGCGAGCGTGTGGAGGCCACGATGGACGTTGGCGTATTCGTGCCGGAAGGCATAATCCATGCGATCGAGCACCTGCACGGGCTTCTGGGCCGACGCGCCGCTATCGAGATAGACCAGCCTGTTTCCGTGGATGATCTCGGAGAGGATCGGGAAATCGGCGCGGACTTTTGCGAGGTCGAAGGTCATGACTTGGGTCCTAATGAACCGCGAAACTTTCAGTCGTCACCCCCCTTGGGGGATCAAGGACGGGGTGTTTGGTCCCAATATCGGGCCCGTCACCCCTCCCAGCTCCCCCATCAAGGGGGAGGCGCCGCGCGGTGCGTGTGGCGGTAGCGCGGAGTTACCTCCCCAGCAGCCAGCCGTCGATCACTCCGTGCAAAGCCTCGGCAAGCGCTTCATCCTCGATGGAGTCGACGAGTTCCTCGAGGAAGCCGCGGACCAGCATGGTCTCGGCTTCTTCCCGCGGGATGCCGCGGCTCATCAGGTAGAACATGCTGTCTTCGTCTAGCTTGCCGCAGGTCGAACCATGGCCGCAGACGACGTCGTCGGCATAGATTTCGAGCTCCGGCTTGCTGAGGATTTCGGCCTCGTCCGACAGCATCAAGCCCTGATGCATGAACTTGGCATCGGTCTTCTGCGCATCGCGTGCCACCACCAGGCGCCCCTGCACCACCGACCTGCCGCGACCGCGCGCGATCGACTTGAACAGCGGCTGCGACGAGGTCTGCGGCACGGCGTGAATGGCATCCATGGTGATATCGGCGTGCTGGCCATCCGACACCAGGTTAAGGCCGGTGATGTCGCCATGGGCGCCCGCGCCTTCGTAACGCGGGAAGAGCTGCGTGCGGCTCAATCCGGCACCGGCATTGATGACCAGCGTACGCAGTTTCGCGCCCTCGCCCACATGGTATTCGTTGGTGGCGAAGTGGGTCGCGGCCCTGGCGGACAGATCGACCGTAATGTGGGTCACGACAGCATTCTTGCCGAGCGCGATATAGGTCGCGTGATTGCCGACATGGGCAGCGTCCGAACCCGAGAAGGTCTCGAGAACGGTCGCCGACGCGCCGTCCGCGACGAAGATCTTGAGCGAATCCGCGACGTGGGCCGCTTCACCCTCGGTACGGCGGTCGATCTGGATCACCGGATCGACGCTGCTTTCCAGCGTCAGGGTCAGGCTTTCCTTGGCAAAGGCGCCGTTGAGGTGCACCAGCACGTCGTCGCGGGTGCTGAGGACGCCGCCAGCGGCCTTGCCGACGATGACGCCGGCCGGTGCGGTGGCAGCTGCTTGGATGATGCCGTTGGCGATCATCAGCTGATAGGCGCCAGCGACGCGAAGCGCGGGGGCACTGGCTTGATTGGCGGCCTGGGCCAGCGGCGGGATGGCCCGCAGCAAGGTCTTGAGATCGGTATAGTGATAGCTCTCGACCCTGCGCGTCGGCAGGCCGGCGATGGTGATACGCTCAGCGTCAGCGTGGGCGCCGACGCTCTTCAGCTGGGCGATCAGGGTATCCTCGGCTGCTCCGAGCCGGACGGGCATGGTCTGGCGCATGATCAGGCCGCCGTCGCGTCGAAGTCGGCATAACCCTTGGCTTCGAGCTGCAATGCCAGGTCCTTGTCGCCGCTCTCCACGATCCGGCCATCGCTGAACACATGCACCACGTCAGGCACGATGTGGTTCAGCAGGCGCTGATAGTGGGTGATGACCAGCATGGAGCGGTTATCGGCGCGCAAGGCGTTGACGCCGCGCGACACGACCTGGAGCGCATCGATGTCGAGGCCGGAATCGGTCTCGTCGAGCACGCAAAGTGCAGGCTTGAGCAAAGCCATCTGCAAGATTTCTGCACGCTTCTTCTCGCCGCCGGAGAAGCCGACATTGAGCGGGCGCTTGAGCATGTCGCTGTCGATGCTGAGCTGAGCACCGGCTTCCTTGACGGCGCGCATGAAGTCGGGAGTCGTCATCTCGGCTTCGCCGCGCGCCTTGCGCTGCGCATTCATGGCCGCCTTGAGGAAGGTCATGGTGGCGACGCCCGGGATTTCGATCGGGTACTGGAAGGCGAGGAAAATGCCCGCGACAGCGCGCTCGGACGGCTCCATCTCGCGAATATCAACACCGTTGAGCAGAATCTCGCCCTCGGTGATCTCGTAGTCTTCCTTGCCTGCCAGCACATAGCTCAGCGTCGACTTGCCCGAGCCGTTGCGGCCCATGATGGCATGGACTTGGCCGGCCGGAATGGTGAGATTCACGCCCTTGAGGATTTCGCGCTCTTCGATGCGCGCATGCAGGTTGCGGATTTCAAGGATCGGGGTGGTCATAGCAGTCTCCAGTCATTCAGTTTTTGACGGTCCGCGTCGCTTCAAGCGCCGGGTTCGCCGTCCCAGTAATCGAGATTGTGTTCGCCGGTCCGCACCATGTGGCGGACCTTGCCGGCCTCCCCGCCCGCCGGGCGGCTGGAAACCAGTATCTTGTCGGAGTCCGGATATTCGCAGACTTCGGTGGTGGCCATTGTGGAAACGCCCAGATAACGCAGCGCGCCTGTGCCGGTATTGAGGATCTGGTGCGCCGTCTCCCGACCGCCGGCCGGAGCGCCCAGCACATCGCCGGCCTTGAAGGAGAAGCGCTCGCTGCCGAAGCGATAGGTCCCCTCGCCTTCCAGCACGATGAAGAGCTCGTCTTCCATATGGTGGTTGTGGAACGGGCAGCTCGATTTGCCTTGCGGCACCTCATTGTAGCTGATGCCCAGATTGCCAAGTCCCAGCAGTCTGCCGAAGGATGTATCGGCAGACTTGTAAAGCGTGCCCTGCTCCCAGGCGTCGAGCGCGAGAGAAGCAAGCGAAACCACAGGGTTACGCGTTTCAGTCATCTTAGCCAACGCTGCCTTCGAGGCTGATGGCGATCAGCTTCTGGGTTTCGACCATGAATTCCATCGGCAGGTGCTGTAGCACGTCGCGGACGAAGCCGTTGACGATCAGCGCCACGGCGTCCTCCTCGGAGAGGCCGCGCTGCTGGCAGTAGAACATCTGGTCGTCCGAAATCTTGGACGTCGTGGCTTCGTGCTCGAACACCGCCGTGCCGTTGCGGCTCTCGATATAGGGCACAGTGTGGGCGCCGCACTTGTCGCCGATGAGCAGGCTGTCGCACTGGGTGAAGTTGCGCGCGTTCTTGGCCTTGGCATGGGCCGAGACCTGGCCGCGATAGGTATTGTCAGAGAAGCCGGCGGCAATGCCCTTAGCGATGATGCGGCTGGACGTGTTCTTGCCCAGATGGATCATCTTGGTGCCGCTGTCGACCTGCTGATGGCCATTGGAAATGGCGATGGAGTAGAACTCGCCGCGCGAACCGTCGCCGCGCAAGATGCAGCTCGGATACTTCCAGGTGATGGCGGAGCCAGTTTCCACCTGGGTCCAGGAGATCTTGGAGTTGGCGCCGCGGCAATCGCCGCGCTTGGTGACGAAATTGTAGATGCCGCCCTTGCCGTCCTTGTCGCCGGGATACCAGTTCTGAACGGTGGAATACTTGATCTCGGCATTGTCGAGGGCGACCAGTTCCACCACGGCGGCGTGCAGCTGGCTCTCGTCGCGCATCGGGGCGGTGCAGCCTTCGAGGTAGCTCACATAGCTGTCGGCTTCGGCGATGATCAGCGTGCGCTCGAACTGGCCGGTCTTCTTCTCGTTAATGCGGAAATAGGTCGACAGCTCCATCGGGCAGCGGACGCCCTTGGGGATGTACACGAAGGAGCCATCGGTGAAGACGGCGGAATTCAGCGTTGCATAGTAGTTGTCAGAGACCGGCACCACCGATGCTAGGTACTTCTGCACCATTTCAGGGTATTCGCGGATGGCTTCCGAGATCGAGCAGAAAATGATGCCGACCTTGCTCAGCTCCTCGCGGAAAGTGGTAACGACGGATACCGAGTCCATCACCGCGTCGACCGCCACCTTCGGGCGCTCGACGCCGGCAAGGATTTCGCGCTCGCGCAGCGGCACGCCGAGCTTGTCATACATGGCGATCAGCGCAGGATCGACCTCGTCGAGGCTCTTGGGCGCTGGCGAGGACTTGGGCGCGGCATAATAATACATGTCCTGCAGGTCGATCTGCGGATAGTGCACCTTGGCCCAGGTGGGCTCAGTCATGGTCAGGAAGCGCGCATAGGCTTCCAGGCGCCAGTCGAGCATCCACTGCGGCTCGTTCTTCTTGGCCGAGATGAAGCGGACGGTATCCTCGCTCAGGCCCTTGGGGGCCATGTCGGATTCGATATCGGTCTCGAAGCCGTACTTGTACTTGTCGACATCGAGGGAGCGGACCGAATCCACGGTAGCGCGATCGATGTTTTCCTTGAGCGTCGGGATATCGGCGTAGTCGGCCATGATTGGCTTCTCCTATTTGCCCAACAGGCGATTCAAGGTCGCCGCGAGCCGTCTAAACTGTTGCGGTTGCTAAGCCGCCTGCCCCTGCCGCGCCCGCTGGCGCTCAAGGATCGTTTGGTAACCGGCGACGAACACATTGACGTCGTCCACCGTGGAATTCCAGCCCAGGCTGACGCGCAGGGCGCATTCTGCCAGGTCGGGCGCCACGCCCATCGCCGCCAGCACGTGGCTCGGGCCGACCTTGCCGGACGAACAGGCCGAGCCGGAGGAGACGGAGAGACCAGCCAAGTCCAGCGCCATCATCGCCGTCGCATTCTTGACGCCGGGCACCGCAAAATTGGTCACATTGCCCAGGCGGTTGGCGCCGAAGATCGCGACGCCGGGAACAGCCGCTTTCAGATCGGCCTCCAAGCGATCGACCAGCCGCGGAACATTGGCAGCGGTGTAGCGCGCTTCGATGGCCGCGGCCGCCGCGCCAAAGGCCGCGATCAGCGCGGTCGCCTCGGTGCCGCCGCGCCGACCCTGCTCCTGGCCGCCGCCGGGAATGATGCGGACGGTATCGGCATGGGCCTTGACCAGCAGCGCGCCTATGCCCGCCGGGGCACCGATCTTGTGGCCGCTCACAGCCATCATATCGGGAGCCGAGGCGGCAAAATCGAGGGGCAACTTTCCGAAGGCCTGCACGGCATCGATGAATAGTGTGTGACGGGTCGGCCCGACGATGGCGTTGATGCGGGTGATGGGCTGAACTACGCCGGTTTCGTTGTTCACCCAGTGAAGCGCGACGAGCAGATTGCCTTTGGCCTCGGCCACCACTGTTCCCAATTGATCCAGGTCAATGGCGCCATCCGGCAGCAGACCGACAGTGATGACCGGCAGACCGGTCGCCTCGGCAGCTTTCGACACAGCGGCATGTTCACCGGCGCTGATGACGATAGTGGTGGAAGCAAAAACCTTGGCGCCGCCCACAATCGCCTGGGCGATCGCCTCGGTGGCGGAGCCCGTGAAGACCACCTGCTTGCGTTCGGCACCGGCTAGGGTCGCCACCTGGGTCCGAGCGGTATCGATGAGGTTGCGCAGGGCGCGACCATGACCGTGCACCGAGGAGGGATTGCCCACGAGCTCGAGGGCAGCAACGAGCGCCGACCGCGCCTCTGGCAGAAGCGGGGACGCGGCATTGTGATCAAGATAGATCGCCGGTCTCGTCATCGGTTTCCCGTACGGCGCATGCGCGCCGATCATGTCTTCCATGTCCGAGCCGAAGCGCTCACGCGCCTGCTGGCTCAAACACTTCTTGAAATTTGCCGCCCAACTTCATTACAAGGGGCGCTCTTGCTGGCCGCATGGCGGCCATAAACCGAGTTTCGAATAATTCTAAACTAGATTTTGCGAGCCATGTTTTAGGAGTCTGGACCGGCTTAGTCAAGCTGCCAGACCGCCACATCGGCCCATGCAGAACCGCACCAACAGAGCCGAACGGCCGGAAGAACAGACATGCCAGAAGTGATCTTCAACGGACCCGAAGGGCGTCTCGAAGGCCGGTACCAGCCGGGCAAAGAGCCCAATGCGCCTATCGCGATCGTGCTGCATCCCCATCCGCAATTTGGCGGAACGATGAACAACCAGATCGTCTACAATCTCTTCTACATGTTCGCCGAACGTGGTTTTGCCGTCCTGCGCTTCAATTCGCGCGGTGTCGGCCGAAGCCAGGGCATGTTTGACCACGGCATTGGCGAGCTTAGCGACGCCGCCGCGGCGCTTGATTGGCTGCAGGTCATCAACCGCGAGTCGCGCGGCTGTTGGATCGCCGGCTTTTCGTTCGGCGCGTGGATCGGCATGCAGCTTTTGATGCGCCGCCCGGAAGTCGAGGGTTTCATCTCGGTGGCGCCGCCGGAAAACCTCTACGATTTCTCGTTCCTGGCCCCCTGCCCGTCCTCGGGCCTGATCATTCATGGCGACAAGGACCGCGTGGCGCCGCCGGCCTCGGTGCAAAAGCTGGTCGACAAGCTCAAGACCCAGAAGGGTATCGTCATCGAGCAGCAGATCGTCGAGGGTGCAAACCACTTCTTCGAAGGCAAGATCGACGAACTCACCACCCGCTCGGCCGATTATCTCGACCGTCGCCGGCAGGAGATCGCCGCCGGCGGCGGGCGCTAGCGAGAGCGCATAGCTGCGATCGCTTCACCCACGCCACCTGACACAGCGTCATTCCCGCGAAGGCGGGAATCCACTCTTGGCAAAGGCCAACGAAGAATGGATCCCCGCCTTCGCGAGGATGACGCCGAGTGGATGGATGGCGCAGAGCACATTATTTGACCGGATCGCACCCGATGACCAAGTTCAAATCCGACTTCCTGCGCGTTCTCGACGAGCGCGGCTTCATCCACCAGATTTCCGACCCCGAGGGCCTGGACGCGCTCGCACTCAAGGGTCCGATCACCGGCTATATCGGCTATGACGCCACGGCGACGTCGATCCATATCGGCAATCTGATCACCGTCACCATGCTCTACTGGCTGCAGGAAACCGGCCACAAGGCGATCAGCCTGATGGGCGGCGGCACCTCGATGGTGGGTGACCCCTCGTTTCGCGACGACCAGCGCAAGCTGCTGACGGTTGAGCAGATCCAGACCAACATCGACTCCATCCAGCGGGTCTACGGCAATATCCTGAACTATGGCGGCTCCAACCCCGCCATCATGGTCAACAATGCCGATTGGCTGCTCAAGCTCAACTATGTCGAGTTCCTGCGGGACGTGGGCCGCCATTTCTCGGTCAACCGCATGCTGAGCTTTGACTCGGTCAAGCTCCGGCTCGACCGCGACCAGTCGCTGAGCTTCCTCGAATTCAACTACATGATCATGCAGGGCTACGACTTCGTGGAGCTCAACCGGCGCTATGGCACCGTGCTGCAGATGGGCGGCTCGGACCAATGGGGCAACATCATCAATGGTGTCGACCTCGGCCATCGCATGGAGGGCAAGCAATTCTACGCGGTGACCACGCCGCTGCTGACCAAGTCATCCGGCGAGAAGATGGGCAAGTCGGCCTCCGGCGCCGTCTGGCTCAATGGCGAACTCTTCAGCCCCTATGACTTCTGGCAGTATTTCCGCAACACCGAAGACGCCGATGTCGAAAAGTGGCTCAAGATCTTCACCCGCCTGCCGCTGAGCGAGATCGCCAAACTGGCTGCTTTGGGTGGCAACGAGATCAACGAGGCCAAGAAGGTGCTGGCGACGGAAGTCACTGCCATCGTGCATGGTCGCGCGGCGGCCGAACAGGCGGCGGCAACGGCAGCCGCGACCTTCGAGGCCGGCTCGATCGATCTGTCGCTGCCGACCACGGAAGTTGGCGGCGGCGTCCTCAGCGAGGGGCTCGGCATCCTCAATGCGCTGGTTGCGGCAGGCCTGGCTGGCTCCAACGGCGAAGCGCGGCGTCACATCCAGTCGGGTGCGGTACGCGTCAACGATGCCGCTGTCGAGGACGACAAGCGGTCTCTGGGCGCGGCTGATGTGCTGGCCGAGGGCGTGATCAAGCTCTCGGTCGGCAAGAAGCGCCATGCGCTGATCAAGCCGGTCTAGGCTAGAGAAACACCACCAACCGGGTCATTCCCGCCTTCGTGGGGATGACCCGTGGGAGCGCCACAACCTCTGCCCTGCGTACCTACTCCGCCGCCGGCGGCTGCTCTTTGGCCCGGAACTCGAACAGTTCGCGAAACGCCCCCGGCACCAGGATCGACAGCGGATTGATCCGGAATTGCGGGTTGTCCAGCGGCCCCTGCACCGCGAAGGTCACGCCGACCAGTCCCTCGCCTTCGCGACCGCCGAGCAAGGGTCCCAGGATCGGGATCTGCTGGAAGGCGTTGTTCAGCCCGAACAGCGGCACATAGGTGCCGGTCAGGTCGTATTGCCGCCGGTCGGTGTAGATGAAACCACGCGCGGTGCCGCCGACGGTGTCGCCGGTCAGCATGGCATTGGTGACTTCCACGCGATCCGAGCGGCGCTGGAACTCCACCTGCGCCACGTCGAAATCGAGCCGGTTCTGCCGCGCGATGGCGGCACGGGAGTCCGAATGGTTGCCCAGAATCTGCGCGACATTACCCTCGTCGACGATGGCGAAATCGCGCATCACAAGCTGCCCCGCTTCGGAATCGATGTCCCGATCGGTGGTCAGCACGAGATTGCCCGACCCTCCCGCGAGCTGGGAATAGACCCCCAGCAGGCGCAGAATGGTGCCGGCATCGTTGAAGGCAACCGACAGCGTGCGACCGTTCGGCGCCGGATTGGTGGTCACCGACAGGGCGTTGCCGTCGCTGAACTGCGCCGTCAGGTTGGCGCGCCGCATGTCGCCACCATCAAGCAGCAGATCGAGATCCAGGTTGAAGGCCGTGGTAGCATAGTAGCCGAGCGCCCGGTCGAGCTTCACATCGAGCGCAATGGTCTGCTCGAACTGCGTAGCCTGCACACCCCCGGCGCCCTCGCCCAGGCCGAAGAACTGGCGCAGCATGGGTTTGAGGTCGAGCTGGCTGCCGCTGATGCGGACGGCATAACCGCCATCCATTGGCGCCAGATCGAGCTGGGCGTTGTCGCCCTCGCTCAGGCCGAACTGGCTGAAGCTGGCGGCCTGCAATCCGTTAGTGGCGTGGTAGGTGATGTCCCCGATTGCGCGAACCGTACCGAACGACAGATCGATGTTGTTGAGCTGGGTGATTTCGCCTGATGGCGTGACTATTGCGCTCAGCGTACCGGATGTGCCCGCTGCTTTGCTGATGCCGATATCCTTGATATCAAGGCCTGCATCCTGGAGATCGACCGCCATCTGCAGTGAGCCATCGGCAAGCGGCTGGGCAACGAACCGCACGCGCCCGGACAGGAATTCGGAAGCATCGAACCCCATCTTGGCCAAATCTGCCACGTCGATGGTCGAGGAGAGGCGGAACGCGGGTTCGGTGGTCGGCGTGCCCGCGATCTCGACCTCCGCTGGCATGCCGTCGATGTCGGCGGTGCCACCGAGCTGATAGCCATCCTGGTTGGCGCTGAAAGCGAGCTGGCCATTGCCGATGCTGCGCTCCTGGATCGGCTGTGAGCTGGCGAAATCTGCCACCGTGCCATTGACGACGTAGTCGATATCCATGGGTCGGCCGCTGGCCTCGTCGGCAAGGCCGATGGTGGCGACCAGGCCAAAATCGACGGCGCCAGTGAGCGATTCCAGATCGATCGGCAACTGGACGGCAGTAAGGGCGCCGGGCTGCTGGGTTCTGGCAAGTTCAAGCAGCGCCGGGATTGGGGCAGCGATATCGCCCGATATTTCGATGATACTCTCATCGGGGTTGGAATTGTCCATGACCAATGCCGGATTGGCGACCTGGATTTCTCCAGCCGCGGTTGCCAGCTTGCCGCCGCCAGCAGAAATGGTGACGTTGCTATCGTCCACCTGCAACCGGGTTTCGCCGTCAATGGCGATCGGATCCATCTGGGCCGTCGGCTTGATGGCGACGCTTGTACCGATCATGTCGATCTGCATGCTGTCCTTGGGGATGGGCTTGTCCTCGTTGCCGAGTCCCAGGCTACCCACGGGAAACTTGAAGTCCATGCGCGAGCGCGCCACCGTGCCCTCGGTAACGTTGGCGACGAACCAGTCGCGGCTGTCACCGCCCATGACGTAGGGCCAGAGGCGCTTGAGATCGTCGGCGCTGACACCCTGTCCGGCCACGGTCATTTCGATGCCGAGGCCGGCCTGCAGCATGTCGAGGCGGCCGGTCGTCTCCACGGTGGCGTCGCCCTTGCGAGCAAGGAAGCGATCGATGCCCAGGGCCCCGTAAAGCGGTGCCGACCAGCCGGAGAATTCCATGCTCTCGAACGGCTCTGCCGGTGCCGCCATGTCGTTGGGGTGGATCACCACATCGCGGGCGCTAAGCGTCATGCCTATGGTGGGGCCGAATTTGGGGTCGAGGCCCATGGCAAATATGCCGGAGACTCGTGCCGAACTCTGCCCGATCTGCAGCGCCGCTTCGGCGAGCATGAACTGTCCAGCAGCCGGATCCCAGGTAATGTCCATGATCGAGCTGGCAATGGGAAAGTAGGCGTCGGCAATGCGCAGATCGAGCCCGGTCAGGTCGATCTTGAAGCGGCCATCGACCAGCTTGCCGCCGGCGGGCTCGAAGTTCACGTCGATGGAAAGCGCCCCCGCCCCGCGCATGGCGGCAAGGCTGGTGGCGTCGTCGATAAAGGGCAGCAGCGCCGCGAAGTCGATATTGATGACGTCGGCCTCGAGCCGGGAATTGCCGGATTCGTCCACCGTACGCGACAGGTTGCCGGTCATGGTGCGGCCGCCCAGCGTCGCCGAAAAGCTGCCATTGGTGTTGCGACGATCTGGCGTCGGCCCGATTTCCAGGTTGATCGCCTCGAAGCGTCGGAACAGGCCGTAGACCGAGTCGCTCATGTCGACGATGCCGTCACGGATGACGAGCTTGGAAAACCGCCCCTGCGCCGCCTGTTCGACGATGTCGGCGATGCCCCTCTCGCTCGCCTCCAGATTGTAGATCAGCCAATCATTGTCCGAACGCATCGTGGGTGGCTCGCCGCTGCCGGCGATACCAATGCCATTGGCGGAGATCGCGACGGTGGGAAAGGCGTCCTGGCCCTCCTGCACCTGCAGGACCGGCGGACCGCCCTCGGGATCGTCGAGCAGTTCGAAACTGGTGATGCGGGGGCCGAACAGGTCCTGCACCATTTGGATGTGAGGCCGAACGATGGTCACCGTGGCGCCGGGCTGGCCGAACAGCGCGCGCGCGGGTGAGAAGCCGACTTCGAGCGCATCCATCGCCACGCGTGCGCCGGACTTGCCGTCGGTCAGCAGCACGGGGGCGAACTGGATCACCGGCCACACGCCCCCTTCCAGCGCCAGGTTCATTTCACCCAGCTCGAGGCTGGATGTTGCCGGCAGAGCCGATTGGATCAGCGAGCGGACGGCCTGGCCGCCAAATGGCAGACGAATGGGGGTAACCAGGAGCACGAGATAGAGCAGCAGCAGCAGCACCGAGGGAATGCCCAGCACCCAGACGGCCAGCTTTGCCGCGTGGCGCGCGGGTGGTCGCTTGCGCTGCGCCGAGGGCGAAACAGGAGTGTCTGCGGGTAGGGTTGACGCGCTCACTTGCTTCCAGAACGAGGCTCTGCCGCTATCTGCCGGCGCCTCAAGAATCAACCGCAGAAGGCGGTCTCTTGCCCAATGATATCGGCTGGAATATGGCACTGACACCCACATTGTGGTGCACCGAGACTGTTCAACGGAGCGTTTTTCATGCCGGACCTCAGTGAAGGCGATGTCGCCCCCGATTTCACCCTGCCCCTCGATGACGGCAACATGTTCCAGTTATCGGCACAGCGCGGCAAGCCGGTGGTGCTCTATTTCTACCCGGAGGACGATTCCGGCGGCTGTGTTGACGAGAACCGGGAGTTCTCGGACCGGGCCGTAGCGTTCGCTGCCTTGGGCGCCGTGATGGTCGGAATTTCACCCGACAGCATCGAGAGCCACACCAAATTCCGCAAAAAATACGGGTTGGTCGCGCCGCTAGCCGCCGATCCGGAACACCAGGCCATCGGAGCGTTCGGCCTGTGGAAGCTCAAGAAGCTCTATGGCCGCGAGTTCATGGGGTTGATCCGCACCTCCTTCATCATCGGCGCTGATGGCAAGGTCGCCCGAATCATCCGCGCCACCCGCATCCTCGGCCACGCCCAGAAAATGCTGGAGGCGCTTGAGGTGCATATGTCTGGGGCGCCCCGCAAATAGCCTTTGTTAACCACAGCCAGTCATACTCCGCTCACCATATTTGTGGCGTTGCGGGGTATGTTGGGTGCGTAACCAGGCCAGTTTCGGACGGTCCGACAATGGACCGCAAAAGACCATGGCTTCGCGTCGCGGCGTCCACCCAGCCCTGTTCTACAGCATGTTCACCGTGCTGCTCGCGGGTAACGCCCTCCTTGCGACTGCGTTCCTGCTATCGTCCGATGTCGCCCGCTTGCTCAGCGGCCAGAACGAGCAGGTCATCGAGGCCTATGAGAACCGCATCGCGCAGTTGCGGGTCGAGGTCGACCGCCTGCACTCCCGCAGCTACGCGCAGGCGGGAGACATCAATCTGCAATTGCAGGAACTGGCGCAGCAGCAGGAAGTGCTGGTGGAACAGCATCAACTGGTGCGCGTGCTGGTCGACAAGGCCGGCGAACTGGGCATCGAAGCCGCGGCGCTGGCCGCGCCGTCAGGCGGAGACGTGGCTCTGGCCCCTCTCGCCTCGGGCAATCCCGATATCGACGCGACAGTCGCCGCCGTGGCCCAGATGATGGGCGAAACGGAATTTGCCATGACTTCCATTGCCGAAACCGCGACCGAACGCACGACCAGCATCGTCGCCGAATTGGGCGACCTCGGCATCGAGGTCGACCTGCCGGCGGGCCTCGACGGCGTTGGTGGACCGCTGCTGGCGCCGCTAGAGGGCGGCGAAGTTTCACCGATGATCGATGACGCCAATGCCGTGATGGCAGCGCTGGTCCGCTACAAGGCGGCGCGGGACAGTATCGACGGCGCCCCCATCCACATGCCCGTATCAGGCAATTTCCGCCAGAGCTCCAGTTTCGGCAACCGCACCGACCCGTTCACCGGCGGTCGCGCCTTCCATTCCGGCCTCGACTTTGCGGCCCCAAAGGGCACCACGGTGCTGAGCGCCGGCAAGGGCATCGTGAGCTTCGTTGGCACGAAATCGGGTTATGGCAACGTGGTCGAAGTGACCCATGCCAATGGCCTCGTCACCCGCTATGCCCACCTTTCGGGCTTTCTCAGCGAAGAAGGCCAGGCCGTGAACACCGGCACGCCGATCGCCAAGGTCGGCTCCACCGGCCGCTCCACCGGCCCGCACCTGCATTTCGAGGTGCGCAAGGCCGATAGCGCCATCAATCCCAAGGCGTTCATCGAGGCCGGCAAGCGGCTGCTGGCGCTGCTAGGTTAGCGCTCGCCCTACTCCGCGGTCACGTCCGTGGCTACGCCCACACGCTGGGCCAAGGCCGCTTCCATGAACTCGTCGAGGTCGCCATCCAGCACTACTGAGGGCTGTCCGCTTTCGACGCCGGTGCGCAGGTCCTTGACCATCTGGTAGGGTTGCAGCACGTAGCTGCGGATCTGGTGACCCCAGCCGATATCGGTCTTGCTGGCCGCCTGGGCATTGGCCGCCTCCTCGCGCTTCTGCAGTTCCGCCTCGTAGAGGCGCGACTTCAGCATGGCCATGGCTGTCGCACGGTTCTTGTGCTGGCTGCGCTCCTGCTGGCACGCCACGATGATCCCCGAGGGCACGTGGGTGATGCGGATGGCCGAGTCGGTGGTGTTGACGTGCTGCCCGCCGGCGCCAGAGGCGCGGTAGGTATCGACCTTCAGGTCCGCTTCGCGGATTTCGATGTCGATGGAATCGTCGACCACTGGATAGACCCAGCAGCTGGAAAAGCTGGTGTGCCGCCGCGCCGCCGAATCGTAGGGGCTGATGCGGACCAGGCGATGTACGCCGCTTTCGGTCTTGAGCCAGCCATAGGCATTGTGCCCGGAAACCTGGATCGTGGCCGATTTGATGCCGGCTTCTTCGCCGTCATGCATTTCGAGGACCTGGACCTTCATCTTCCGGCGTTCGGCCCAGCGGGTATACATGCGCAGCAGCATGTTGGCCCAGTCCTGGCTCTCGGTGCCACCGGCGCCGGAGTGGATTTCCACATAGCAGTCATTGGCGTCGACTTCGCCCGAGAGCAGCGTCTCGATCTGACGGCGGCGCGCATCCTGCTTGAGCTCGATCAACGCCTTCTCGGCATCCTTGACGATCTCGGCGTCGCCCTCGGCCTCGCCCATCTCGATCAGTTCGACATTGTCGCGAATGCCGGTTTCGAGTTCGCGCACCGCCTTGACGGCCATGTCAAGTTCGTCGCGCTCGCGCATCTTGGCGCGGGCCTTTTCGGGATCATTCCAGAAATCGGGAGATTCAGTTTCGGCGGTCAGCGCGTCGAGGCGCAGTTCGGCAGTATCCCAGTCAAAGATGCCTCCTCAGCAGGGTCAGAACCTGCTCGATTTCGGCGACGGTCTTTTCAATTTCCGTACGCATTGGTCAATTCCTTCAAAGTGGCGTCCCGTTTAGCGGAGGTCGTGGCAGGGATCAACCTCGGCTTGCCACGCCGCGGCGGTTCAGATGCGCCGGCTCTTCGCGAACTTGCGCAGGGCCGTGTCCCGCTTGATCCGAGAGACGCGGGCGAGGAAGAAGACGCCATTCATCTGATCGATCTCGTGCTGCGCCACCCGCGCCACGAATCCCTCGAACCGGGCGGTCACACGTTCGCTATCGGCATTGTCGTAAGCGACTTCGACCCAGTTGGCCCTCTCCACCGGCACTTCGATCCCGGGCAAGGAAACCGAGCCCTCCGGACCGGAGGCTCCGTCCTCTGACGCCAGAATGACCTCCGGATTGTAGAGCACGCGATAATCGCGCTGGGTCGTGTCATTGACCACGCTGATCACGACCAGCGGTTGATCGAGGCCAAGATGCGCTGCCGCCAGCCCATAGGCATGCGCGCTCCTCGCCGCCTCCAGCAATGCCTCTCCCGCCACCAGCATTGCCGCGTCGATAGGCCGCGCGGCGGCCTTTCGCGTCAGGGCAGCATGCGGATAGACGACGAAATCGGCCACTAGAATAGGCCGCCGCGTCCGGGGCTGACCCACTGTCCAGTGCCGGGATCGTAGACGAGCTGATTGCCGCCGCCCTCGACCGGCGCCTCCGTCGGTGTCACGAAGCCGGAATCGTATTGCTGCTGCATCATCTGCTGGCGCTGGATGGCGTCGAAGGCGTTGACGTCGACGCCGATGACCGAGGTCATCAGGTTCGGTCCGGTGCCAGGCTTGAACGCTTCCTCGATGGCAGCTTCGCCGTCGAAGGCCGCAACGCCTGAATTGGGGTTGATCCAGGCGGTGCTCATGCCTGGTGGGACGTTGAACGGCGTTGCCGGCTTGCCTTCGAGCGCCTTGGCCATGAATTCGGTGAAAATTGGCACCGCAAAGGTGCCGCCGGTGACCGAGCTGCCCATCGAGCGCGGCTGGTCGTAGCCCACATAGACGCCGACCGCGAGTTCAGGTGTGAAGCCAACGAACCACGCATCCTTATAGTCGTTGGTGGTGCCGGTCTTGCCCGCCACCGGGCGGTTAAGCACCTTGGCGGCTGTGCCGGTGCCGCGCTGCACCACGCCTTCCATCATCGAGGTGATCTGGTAGGCAGTCATGGGGTCGAGCACCTGCTCGCGGTTATCGACGATGATGGGTTCGCCCTGCCCGGTCCAGCTGGTGGCTTCGCAGCCCTGGCACAGGCGCTGGTCGTGCTTGTAAACTGTCACGCCATAGCGATCCTGCACGCGGTCAATCAGCGTCGGCACGATCTTACGGCCACCATTGGCGATGGTGGCATAGGCGGCGGTCATCCGCATATCGGTGGTTTCACCGGCGCCCAGAGCCATGGCCAAGACCGGCTGCATGGTGTCGTAGACGCCGAACAGCCGTGCATACTCGGCCACCAGGGGCATGCCGATATCCTTGGCCAGCCGCACCGTCATGACGTTCCGGCTGCGCTCGATGCCGCGGCGCAGCGTCTGCGGACCATAGAATTCCTGCGCATAGTTTTCCGGCCGCCAGATCGACCCGTCGCCGTTGCGGATTTCCACCGGCGCATCAAGCACCACGGAAGCCGGCGTATAGCCATTGTCGAGCGCCGCAGCATAAACGATGGGCTTGAACGACGAGCCGGGCTGCCGCAACGCCTGGGTGGCGCGATTGAACTCGCTCATGGCGTAGGAAAAGCCGCCGACCATGGCCAGAACGCGCCCGGTGCGCGGATCCATGGCAACGAGGGCACCCTCGATTTCGGGGACCTGTTCCAGCGTGTAGATGCCGGTCTGCCCCGCCACCGGGGACACATAGACCACATCCCCTACCTTAAGGATCTCCTGCAAGGGCTTTGAAACCCAATTGATCTCTGGACCCGACAGAGTGCCCTCAACGCGGTCGTCGGCCACAGCGCCATCGGCCAGACCATCGGGGCGCAGGCCGATGCGGGCTTCGTTGCCGTTCATTTCCAGCACGACCGCGAGCTGCCACTCCGGCACGTCGCTGAGAGGTACGATCTTGGCGACATCGAGGCCCCAGTCCTCGCCAATCTCGATGCTGGCCACCGGCTCGCGGAAACCCTTGCCGTGGTCATAGGCGATCAGCCCGTTCATCAGGGCCCGCCGGGCATATTCCTGCAGCTTGGGCTCGAGCGTGGTGCGCACCGACAGGCCGCCTCCATAGAGCTGGTCCTCACCGTAGAGCTTGGCCAGTTCGCGGCGCACTTCTTCGGTAAAATACTCGGCCGAATAGAGCTGGCTGCCGCCGGCCCGCGGAATGACATTGAGCGGCTCGTCCTTGGCGATGGAGCCCTCTTCCAGCGTCACGTAGCCATTCTCGACCATGCGGTCGATCACCCAGTTGCGGCGCTCGATGGCAGCCTGCGGGCGGCGGAACGGATGATAGTTGTTGGGGCCCTTTGGCAGCGCCGCGATATAGGCCGCCTCGCTCAGCGTGAGCTGGTAAAGCGCCTTGTCGAAGTAGTTCAGCGCCGCTGCGGCCACGCCGTAGGAGTTGAGACCGAGAAATATCTCGTTGAGATAGAGCTCGAGAATGCGGTCCTTGGAGAAGGTGGATTCGATCCTGACGGCCAGCAGCGCTTCCTGCAGCTTGCGGTCCCAGGTCTGTTCGGAGGTCAGCAGGAAGTTCTTGGCGACCTGCTGAGTAATGGACGAGCCGCCGCCCTGGATCGAACTGTTGCCGTCCATGCGCGCCAGCAGGTTATCGCGAACGGCGCGGAAAACGCCGTCGATGGCAATGCCGCCATGGCTGTAAAAATCCTTGTCTTCGGCCGAGAGGAACGCCTGCACCAGTAATGGTGGCACCGTTTCAATGGGCTGGAATAGCCGGCGCTCGCGGGCGAACTCGGCCAGCAGCGTGCCATCGGCCGCGTGCACACGCGTCGTTACTGGGGGCTGGTAGTCCTTGAGCACGGTGTAATCAGGCAGCGCTGCGGCGACCGTGGTGAGGTAGACCGCGGCCACGCCGATACCGGCCAGCGCCGCGAACATCCCAAAGCCAAAGATCCAGCCGAGCAACCGCAGCATCTAGTCATTCTCTCCCGAGCGGTCACCGCCCGTATAGTCACGCCTCACGGCGCCTGCCTGACTGCGCCGGATTCAGCATGGAATCATAGCAGACAGCGGCCGCAAAGTGGATCACAAGCCCGCCATACCGGGGCCTTGCCGCGGACGCATGCCCGGGCAAGTGACTGAATTGTCACATCACTCCTGGGGCGCGAGGCCATCGAAATAGGCGGAAACGCCGCGCGCCAGTGCGTCGGCTGTGCGGTCCTGCCAATCCCCCTGCAGCAGGTTTGCCATGTCGTCGGCATTAGACAAAAAGCCCAGCTCCAGCAGCACCGATGGCACGTCGGGCGCCTGCAGCACGAAGAAATCGGCCTGTCGCACGGGAAAGCGCCGCAACTCGACGCTGGGCTGCAGCTGGTGTACGATCGCCTGTGCGGCCATGAAGGACTGGTGACGCATCTCGCGCCGCATCAGGTCGAGCAGGATGTCGACGACCTCGGGCGCCATCTGCGGCATGGCGAAGCCGGCGATAACATCGGTCTTGTTTTCGTTGTCGGCCAGCACCTTGTCGAGCACATCGGTCGCATTCTCGTCGCGGGTATAGACGCTGGCGCCGCGGATTTCGGCCTGCTGGAAGCTGTCGGCATGGACCGAAATGAACAGATCCGCCTTGTTGGTGCGGGCCAGGGCTACGCGTTCCTCGAGCCGCAGGAACGTGTCGTCCTCACGGGTCAGCGCCACGTCGAAGCGACCCGAGGCAACCAGCAGTTCCTGGAGCCGCAGCGCGAAGGCCAGGACGATGTCCTTTTCCTTGATGCCGTCGGCCGTCTCGGCGCCGCTGTCGATCCCACCGTGGCCGGGGTCGATCACCACGAGCGGTCTTGTGGCGATGGGCAGTTCGGAGCCACCGGCGGGCGTCGGGCTCGCGGGGGGTGGCGCCGCCGAGCCCGAAGCTGCCAGGTCCTTGGTGACATTGGCGGCAAATTCTTCCGCCGTGGCGGGAATGACGTCGACCACGAGCCGGGCCGGCTGCCCCTCGAACGGATCAAGCATGTAGGCCTGCTGCACCTGGGCCGGTGCCGAGAGGGTCAGCGTGGTGCGGACCCGGTCGGGAGCGGCCTGCTCCACCAGGTATTCGGCGATCATGCCCTCGCCGGCCGGCTTGCCGGATGGCTGGGGTACCGAGAAAGTCGCCGCGCGCACATCGATAGCCAGGCGGTTCGGTTCGCTCAGCGAAACCAGGGCAAACTCGGTCTTGCCTGCGAGATCGATCACCAGCCGGGCCCGATCGGGCGTAGCAGAGACGCGAACATCCATGACATTGGGTAATGCTACCGGCGCGGCTGCTGCCAGCACAGGTTCTGGCGTGGCGTCCTGCGCCTGCGGCATTGCCGACAGGAAAGCTGCGGCAAGCAGCGCCACCAACAACGGCAGGACAAGCGGACGAATGGTTTTCAACAAGCGCAGACCGGCCTCGATTTCTTGCTCATGCCGTGTGTCACCAGGTTCAGGCGATTCTGCGGCGCGACGGCTCTTATGCGATGATTTGCTGGCCGGGCCAATAAACCCGCGGTGAATTGGTTTGCCCATGCCGGTTCTGACTTTCCTGTTGCCATTCGGTCGCAACATCCCTACACGCTAGACGTGAAGCGCATGCTTCCCGCAGAACCAGTTTGCGTAGCCTCAGGGCCAACGACAGGGGTACGGGAAGTGGCCGGATGAGGGAACGAAGAGAGCTCCCGACCCCGGTTCAGAAGCGGCAAATCCTGCGCTTCGTTAAGAATTTCGGTCCCTTTGGACCGGACGGCAGCCATTCATCCCAGGATGCAAGGGCGGCCCAATAGGAAGAGGTCAGATGGCCCGCAGGCGGACAAAACGCGACGCGATCGAGATTGCCGATTGCCGTTTTGCTGCGCTGCATCTTCCGGCCATGACCACACATATCGGCGCGTTCAAGGCAGAGCTTCTGCGCGCCACACACCTCAAACCATTCGCCTCGCATAGCGCCACCAGAAGGATGCCGGCTTTCCGGCGGCCTCTTGTCGGCGCGCGAGCGCGCGGAGTTCAATATGGCTACCAAGAGAATGCTGGTGGATGCCATCCACCCGGAAGAAACACGGATCGTCGTCACATCGGGTAACAGGCTCGACGAGTTCGATTTTGAATCGGCGACCCGGCGCCAGTTGCGGGGCAACATCTACCTCGCCAAGGTCACGCGCGTAGAGCCGTCCCTGCAGGCGGCGTTCGTCGAATATGGCGGCAACCGCCACGGCTTCCTCGCCTTCAGCGAAATTCACCCCGATTACTACCAGATCCCGGTCGCCGACCGCGAAGCGCTGCTGCGCGACGAAGAGGCCGAGGACGAGCATCACGACGAGGCCGAAGAAAACATCTCGCTGCCTGAAGGCGTGACCGAGCCCGACGCCGAGACCGATCCGCAGGAGCCGGACGACATCGGCCATATCGAGCAGGCGCCCGCCAATTCGGAGCCGGTCGAATCGATCGGTGGCGCCGATGCGCTCGAGGAAGTGCCGGAGCGTCGTCGCCAGAGCCAGAACCGTCGCCACTACAAGATCCAGGAAGTGATCAAGCGCCGGCAGGTCATGCTGGTGCAGGTGGTCAAGGAAGAGCGCGGCAACAAGGGGGCAGCTCTCACCACCTACCTGTCGCTGGCTGGCCGTTACTCGGTGCTGATGCCCAATACCGCCCGTGGCGGCGGCATTTCGCGCAAGATCACCAATGCGGCCGACCGGAAGCGCCTCAAGGAAATCACCAGCGATCTCGAAGTGCCGCAAGGCATGGGCGTGATCCTGCGCACTGCCGGTGCTTCGCGCACCAAGGCCGAGGTCAAGCGCGACTTCGAATACCTGATGCGCCTCTGGGAGAGCGTGCGTTCGCTCACCCTCAAGAGCCAGGCGCCGTGCCTGGTCTACGAGGAGGGCTCGCTGATCAAGCGGACCATCCGCGATCTCTACAACAAGGAGATCGACGAAGTCTTCGTGGCGGGCGACGAGGCCTTCCGCGAGGCCAAGGATTTCATGAAGATGATCATGCCGAGCCACGCCAAGAACGTGCAGCTCTACAAGGAAGATCAGCCGCTCTTTTCCAAGTATGGCATCGAGCAGCAGCTCGACTCGATGTTCTCGCCGACGGTCACCCTGCCCTCGGGCGGCTATATCGTCATCAATCCGACCGAAGCGCTCGTTTCCATCGACGTGAACTCGGGCCGCTCCACCAAGGAGCATAATATCGAGGACACCGCGCTCCAGACCAATCTGGAAGCCGCCGAGGAAGTCAGCCGCCAGCTCCGCCTGCGCGATCTGGCTGGTCTCATCGTCATCGACTTCATCGACATGATGGAGAACCGCTCCAACCGGGCCGTCGAGCGCAAGCTCAAGGATTGCCTGAAGGACGATCGCGCGCGCATCCAGGTCGGCCGCATCAGCCATTTCGGCCTGATGGAAATGAGCCGCCAGCGCATCCGCTTCGGCGTCGTCGAAAGCTCCACCCACAAATGCCCGATCTGCGAGGGCACAGGCCTGGTGCGTTCGGTCGAGTCGCTGGCGCTGATGATCATGCGCCAGATCGAGGATCACGTGCTGCGCCGCCAGGGGCAGTCGATCAATGTCCGCGTGCCGGTCGAGGTCGCGCTCTACATCCTCAATTTCAAGCGCGACACACTGATCTCGCTCGAAATCCGCAACCAGCTGTCGATCACCATCACCGCTGACGGCAAGATGACCGGCCACCAGTTCGCCATCGAAAAGGGCGAGGCCCGCGTCATGGCCTATGCCGATCAGCGCGTCACGGAACACGTGCGCGTCGACAGTGCCGTCATCGATGACGAGGTCGAGGAAGAAGACATCGTCGAAGAGACCGAGGACGAAGAGGTCGAAGAGCGTCCGGCCGCCGCGGCTGCCGCCGAGAACGGCGAGGGTGAAGGCCGCCGTCGCCGCCGTCGCCGCCGTCGTGGCGGTGCCGATCGCGGGGACGAGAGCGGCCAGCGTCCGCCACAGCAGCAGCGCGCTGCGCAGGCACCGAGCGTCGAAGCCGAAGCCACCGACGAGGATGGCGAAGGCGACGAGGACGAGAATGGCGCTCGCCCGGCCGGCGAAACCGCAGCTGAAGGCGAGATTCGCAAGCGCCGCCGTCGTGGTCGTCGTGGCGGTCGTCGCAATCGCCGTGATGGCGAAGAGGGCGCGGAACGGGCTCCGTCTCCCGCTGGAGACGACGGTCTGACCGTCGCCGAAACCGCCGACGTGGCCGGCGAACTGCTGGCACAGGCCGAGATCGTGGCCGCCGAACCTGCGGTTGCCGAGGCTGCGCCGGCGGAAAAGCCCAGGCGCACGCGCCGCAAGAAGGTCGAGGAGACCGTCGAGGGAACCCCGGTCGATGCGACTCCAGTCGATGCGGCTCCGGCCGCGGCAGAGGTTGAAGCCGAGGCGCCCGTCGCCGAGGACAAACCCAAGCGCAAGCCGCGGGCTCGCAAGCCCAAGGCCGAAACCGCTGAGGCTGTAGAGGCAGTACCTGCCGCCTCGGTCAGCGAAGCCGCGTCCGCCCCTGTTCCGGCGGCAGCGGAAGCTGCGCCCGCCGAGGCTCCCAAGCCGCGCCGCGCCAAGAAGGAACTGCCTGCCGAAGGCATAGTGGTTTCATCCAGCGCGCCCAAGGCCGAGGCCGAAGGCGAACCGACCGACGCTCCCAAGAAGAAGGCCGGCTGGTGGCAGCGCCGCCTGGGCCTGGGCTAGGAACAACAAAGGCGGCCTCCGGGCCGCCTTCGCTTTTTGCGAACGCCAATGTCCCGTACCGCCCGCCTGCTCGATCTGCTGCAATTGCTGCGCAACCGATCCACGCCGATCACTGGTCCGGCGCTGGCGCAGGAGCTGGGGATTTCCATCCGCTCGCTCTACCGCGATATCGCGACCCTGCAGGCGCAGGGCGCTGACGTCGTCGGCGAGCCGGGCCTGGGCTATGTGCTGCGGCCCGGTTTCACGCTTCCGCCCTTGATGTTCTCGGCCGACGAGATCGAAGCCATCGTGCTGGGCTCGCGCTGGGTGGCCGCCCGCGCCGACGACGGCCGGCTAAGCCACTCGGCCCGTCAGGCGCTAAGCAAGATCACTGCCGTGCTGCCAGCTGACCTGCGCGAGCGCGCCGAGGCTACCAACCTGTTGGTGGCACGCATGGGCCTGACGCCGGCCAGCATCGATGCCGGCGTGATCCGTCTTGCCATACGCAATGAGCGTAAGCTGATCATCACCTATCGCGGGCCGGATGGCAGGGAAACCCAGCGGACCATCTGGCCATTCCTGATCGGCTTTTTCGAGCAGGCGCGGCTCGTCGCGGGCTGGTGCGAACTGCGCCAGGACTACCGCCATTTCCGCGTCGACCGCATCACCGGGATAGAGGCTACCGACATTCGCTATCCGCGCCGCCGCGCCTTCATGCTCAAGGCGTGGCGCGCCCAACAGAATGTGCCACCGCCGAGCTGACGGCCACTGCCGGAAACTGGCAGTCCTCGTGGCTAAGGTCCCCTCATCAACAAGGAGACACACATGCGCACCCTCAATTACATCCTGCTCGCAGTCGCCGACCCTGCCGGGAGCGCCACCTTCTATTCGGCACTGCTCGGCATCCAGCCGGTCGAGAATTCGCCAACCTTCGTGCTCTATGTGCTGCCCAATGGCATCAAGCTGGGCCTGTGGATCAGGGGCGAGATCGAGCCCGCGCCGCGTGCCGCCGGCGGTATGGAGGTTAGCTTTACCGAAGATAGCTACGACGCGGTCCGCGCAACCTTTGACGACTGGAAGAACAAGGCCAGGATCATCCAGCAGCCGACCGAGATGGATTTCGGCTTCACCTTCGTCGCCGAAGACCCCGACGGCCACCGGTTGCGTGTCTTTGCACCATCGGCCGATCCGCGCTAAGCGCATATCTCGAAGCTAGGGCGGCCTACGGGTCGCCCTTTTGCAGGGCCTAGGTCGCTGCCTTCAGGAACAACTGGCGGCGGATGACCTTCACGCCCACGCCTGGTTTGCGGACGATGGTCAGCTTGGTGTGCTCGTAGTCGCCTTCGCGTTCGGGATGGGTTTCGCCCGGCAGCTCCATGCGTCGCCTGTCCGGACCGAGATAGGTCCGTGTTTCGATATACAGGTGCTCCTGCCCGATCTGGGTGGCCAGCCGTGAGGCCACGATATGGCTGTTCTCGGGCAGGCAGATTACGTCGTCAAAGCCCATCCCGATATAGAACAGGATTTCCTCGCTCGGTCCGTCGGGTATGAACAGCACGATTGGGGCAAAGCGCACATTGTCCGACGGAGTGCTGCGCAGGCGCGACAGCAGGAGCTTCTTGGCGGCGTTGCCCAGGCCGTAGTGCATGAGGAAAAACGTCAGGCTAAAGTCGGGACCGCCACCATGAGGGGCCTCGGAAAGGGTGGCGACAGATCCGAACCCGACGCGTTCGGCCAGTGCCAGCAGCGAAGCGCCGTCGTGGTCGTTATGCGCCACGACGATAGCAGCGCAGCCGCGCAAGAGACCAGTTTCGGCGCTGCCGGCAAGCATGTTCCGGATCTCCCGCCCGTATGTTCGCACGTTACGGCAAAGGTCGCCCGAAAAACAGGCCTGCCGGCCCAACCCGGGTTCAACGCAGGAACCCCGCCATCCGCTCCAGCGCCATCTCGATGGTCTCTCGCCGGCCGGCATAGGAGAACCGCACATAGCGATTTCCCCCGGCCCTATCGAAATCGATGCCCGGCGTCGCGGCCACCCCTGTTTGGTCGAGCAGGGACTCGCAGAAACTCATCGAGTCGTTGGAGAAGGTGGAAATGCCCGCATAGGCGTAGAAGGCGCCGTCCGAGGCGGCCCCGATGTCGAAGCCCAGTCCCTGCAACCCATCATTGAGCAATTGCCGATTTATGGCGTAGCCGGCCTTCTGTTCTTCGGCGTAATCCCGCTCGCCGAGCGCCACGGTCGCTGCGATCTGGCTCAGGGTCGGCGCCGAGATGAACAGGTTCTGCTGCAGGATCTCGGCGCGACGCACCAGCTCATCGGGCAGCACCATCCAGCCGATGCGCCAGCCGGTCATGCAATAGTATTTGCTGAAGCTGTTGATGACGATGGCGTCGCGCGTCAGTTCCAGGGCGCTGACCGAAGGGCCGCGATAGTCGAGCCCGTGATAGATTTCGTCGGAGATCAATCGCACGCCCAGCCGCTTGCAGGTCTCCACGATATCGGTGAGCCCAGCCCGGTCAACGGCAGCGCCGGTCGGATTGGCCGGGCTGGCGAACAGCAGCCCCTCGAACGGCGTGTCGGCATAGGCGGCAGCGATGTCCGCGCCGGTCAGCTTCCAGCCATTGGCAGCGCTGAGCGGAATCTCGGCGATGCCGAATCCCAGCCCCAGCAGGGTGTTTACATAGGCAGGATAGCCCGGCCGGGTAATGGCGATCTTCGCGCCGGGACGAAAGGCGGTGTGAAACGCGATGATGAATCCGGCTGACGAGCCCATGGTGCAGAGGATCGAGTCGGGGTCGACCGGTACCTTGTGCTGTTCATAGTAATACCGCGTCAGTCCGTCCCGCAGCTCATCGAGACCCTTGGCATTGGTGTAGCCCTGCGCCAGTGGCAATGCCCTGCCAACCGCCTCGATCACCCGTGGGGCCGGCGGCGCCCCCGGCTCGCCCACCTCGAGGTGGCATACAGTCCTGCCGGTCGCCTCGATCGCCTTGGCGCGCTTGAGGATTTCCATGGCGTGGAACGGCATTAGGCCGTGGGTCGGCTGGTCGATCATGAACGCTTCCTTGCTGGCCCCTTCGCTAGCTGCTTCCGCCCTGCCCCTCAACAACAATTGATGCGGCTGTCAGACCCGCGTTCACTCCCTGCTGCCAATCTGGGATCACGTCTGCTAGAAGGCTGGCCGACCATTGTATGGGGGAGCCACCAGTTCATGTCGCGCGTCACTCTTGCCCTTGTCGCCCTCGCGGGCATACTGATCGGCGGCTTCGGCTATTCGGCGCTGAACCGGCCGGCTCCGCAAACGGACATCCAGGCCGTGCAGGCCCTGATCGATGAAGCGATCTCGGCTTACGACGCCAGGCAGGTCATGGAGGCAAGCAGCGCTCCGCTGGACGTCGCGGCCATTGATCCCGATGTGCTCAACCCGCTGATCGAATCCTACCTGATGAGCGACCCCAAGATCCTGCAGCGGATGTCGGTGGCGCTCGATACCACCCTGCAGGCTGAGGAACGCACGCAGGCCACCTCGGCTATCGCCTCGATGCAGGACGCAATTTTCAACGACCCAGGCCAGGTCGTGCTCGGCAACCCGGATGGCGATGTCACGCTGGTCGAGTTCTTCGATTACAATTGCGGCTATTGCCGCGCTGCGGTGCCCGACATGGCGACGCTGCTGGCCGAGGATCCCAATCTGCGCATCGTGCTCAAGGAATTCCCCATCCTCTCCAATGAGTCGATCGACGCCGCCCGCATCGCCGTGTTGGTCGGGGAAGCCGATGTCGATTACTGGAGCTTCCACGAAGCCCTGTTCACCAGCCGCAGCCAGGTCGACAAGCAGGTGGCACTTGCCGCTGCCGAGGCGCTTGGTCTCTCACCGGTGGCGCTGGAGCTGGACATGGGCACGGAAGCCGTGTCCGAGACGATCCAGACCTCCTACGAGATCGCCCGCGCGCTGAACATCACCGGCACGCCTACCTACATCATCGGCAACGAGATCATCCCCGGCGCCATCGGCATCGACGAACTGCGCACCCGTATTGCCAATATGCGGAAGTGCGGGGAGACGCAGTGCGAGGGCTAAGCCCTACTTTCGCCGGGATTTTTGCCTTTTCAGTGCATTTCGTATAACCGGACTTGCGCCAGCCGGAAGGGCCGGTGCAAAAGGCAAAATCATGGC
>JAKFDU010000129.1:0-15174 GCA_036675975.1 Devosia sp.
GAGAGGCCGCCTTCGGTTGGGCCGGCAAAGGCCAGCGAGTAGCCGTAGGCCACCCAGAGGATCGAGATCAGCGAGAAGCCGAGGAACACCTGGGTCAGCACCGACAGAATGTTCTTGGCGCGAACGAGGCCACCGTAGAATAGAGCCAGGCCCGGTACGGTCATGAAAATGACCACCATGGTGCAGACCATCATCCAGGCGGTGTCGCCCTTGTCGATGACCGGCACGACTTCGGCCGCGGCTTCAACAGCGGGGGCGGCGGCGTCCTGGGCGAATGCTGGCAGGGCCAGCAGGAGGGAGGCGAGTGCGACGCTTCCCAAAATCTTTGTCGTCTTCATCTGTTTTTCTCCCGAGGACGCTTAGAGGGCAGCCGCGCCGGTTTCACCGGTACGGATACGGGTGACGGCGAGCAGATCGAGCACGAAAATCTTGCCATCGCCGATCCGGCCGGTCTGGGCGCTGTCACGGATGGCGGTGCTGACTGCATCGGCAAGGGCGTCGTCGACGGCGATCTCGACCTTGAGCTTGGGCAGGAAGTGCACGGCATATTCGGTGCCGCGGTAGATTTCCGAATGCCCCTTCTGGCGGCCGTAACCCTTTACCTCGGTCACGGTCATGCCGTGGACGTCGAGGGAATTGAGAGCCTGGCGAACCTCTTCGAGGCGTGATGGCTTGATAATTGCGATCACCAGTTTCATGTGAGCCCCTTTGCGCTTGGCGCTTGTCTGGAATGGCAAACTAGACTCAAGCGCCGTGCCAATTGTGTAGCTCGGCAAAACTCCGCACAAATTCAAAGGGTTAACGATTTCAAAAGCGGTGTTCCGCTTGAGGCGCAGCCGAAGTGCACAAGATTTGTGCAATTCTTGACGGAGTTGGGCAAATATAAGGCAGGGCCGCGGCGATCCGCGCGCTTGCACCAAACGGCGCGAGGATCACAATGGAGGCAAGGAGACCGAGATGAGCGAGCAAGCCTATGACGTCTTGATTGTCGGCGGAGGCCCGGTGGGGCTGACGCTGGCATTGGCGCTGGTGCAATCGGCCCGCGGCATTCGCGTCGGCCTGGTCGACCGGCGGCCGCTGTCGGTACCGCGCGACGCGCGCGCCTCGGCGATTGCCGCCGGTGTGCGACGCGTCTTCGAAGCGCTGGGTGTGTGGCCCGGCATGGCGGCAGCGGCGCAGCCGATCACCAGCATGCGCATCACCGATTCGGGCCAGGGCGATATTTCCCGCCCCCTGTTCCTGACGTTCGATGGCGATATCGCGCCGGGCGAGGCCTTTGCCCATATGGTGCCCAACGCTGTCAGTGGGCAGGTGCTGCTGGACGCAGTGGCCGGGCAGATCACCATGGTCGCGCCAGCTACGATCACCGGCTACAGCGCTGACGCGAGCGCCGCCCGACTGGTGCTGGACGATGGCCGTGTGCTTGCTGCGCCGCTGCTGGTCGCCGCCGATGGCGGACAATCCGCTTTGCGCGACATGGCCGGCATCGGCGTCATCGCGCATGACTATGGGCAGACGGGGCTCGTCACCACTATTGGCCATGAACTGCCCCATGATGGTGTGGCCTATGAGCATTTCCGGCCGGCGGGCCCCTTTGCCAGCCTGCCGCTGCGGGGCAACCGCTCATCGCTGGTCTGGACGGAAAGTCGGGAGGCGGCACCGCGGTTTCTGGCCATGGCGCCGGCTGAACTGGCCAACGAGATCGAAGCCGTAATGGGTTCGACGCTGGGCGCGGTCACGGTGGAGGAAAAGCTGATGGGCTTTCCGCTCAAGCTACAGATCGCGCGCGATTTCGTCGCGCCGCGGCTGGCGCTGGTTGGCGATGCGGCGCATGTGGTCCATCCCATTGCCGGCCAGGGCCTCAACCTCGGCCTCAAGGACGTGGCAGCCTTGGCCGAAGTGGTCATCGAAGCCATCCGCCTCGGGCTCGATCATGGCAGCGAGGATGTGCTGGGCCGCTACCAGGCGTGGCGCCGGCTGGATACGGCGAGCATGGCCGCGATGACCGACGGGCTCAACCGGCTCTTCTCCAATGACGTCGCGCCGGTCCGCGCGCTGCGCGATTTCGGACTGGGTCTGGTGGACCGGGCCGGCCCGATCAAGTCGGCGCTGATCCGCACCGCTTCCGGCGTCTCGTCCAGCGGCCCCAGGCTGCTCAGCGGCCTGCCGATCTGAGCCATGGTCCGCTTCGATTCCAGTGCAATCTGGCGAGCGGAGTATGTCCTGGAGGAGCGATTGTTGCAGCTATGGTTCACCGGCGACGCGCAGCCCTATGGCTATCGCGATGTTCCCGAGGATGTGTTCGACGATCTCTGTGCCGCCGATTCGCAGGGCCGGTTCTTCGCCACCCACATCCGCGACCGCTACGAGGTCATTCCACCGTCCGAATGACGGCTAGTGGCCATCCTTGAGGTCGGGCAACTGCCGCAAAGCTTCGGGTTCGACGGTGCGGGCTTCGTCGAGGCTGAGCAGGGGCACGCCGTTGACGATGGGAAAGGCCAGGCGCGCCGCCACCGAGATCAGTTCGGCCCGGTCGGCAGAGAGCATCAGCCTGGTCTTGGTCAGCGGGCAGACCAGCATTTCGAGCGTCTTCACATCGAGAACATGACGCGGATTGAAGGCTGGCGCCTGGCTCATCATCAGTTCAGCGGCGCCGCGCCGCCGCTGCCGCCGCGGGCGATTTCGTATTCGGTCATGGCGATCAGCGTCTCGGCGCGCTGCTCCAGCGTCTGCGCCTCGAGCAGCACCTGCTTTTCGGCCGGGCCATAGGGTCCCACCATGCAGCAGAAATTGACCAGGTCCGCAGTGCCGGTGCGCTCGATCTCTTCCCAGTTGAGCTCGATGCTGGCGAATTCGGCATAGTCGCGCATCATCCTGACGAAGCGCTCCCGATCCACCCCCTCCTCGCCGAAGTCGCGGGTGAAGTCGGTGGCGAAATCGTCCGCCGAAATCACGCCCTGCCGATAGGGGGTCATGACGGTCAGTTCATGCACCAGGCGGAAGCGGGCGACGCCTTCGAGGATGATGAAATAGCGCCCCTCGCTGCTTTCCTCGAAATGGGTCAGCCGACCAAGGCACCCGACGGATTGCAGCGGGCTGCGGCCCTTGGGGCTCTCCTCTGATGTATCCTCGGGCTGGATCAGCCCGATCAACCGATCGCCACGCAGGGCCGCATCGACCATTTCGATATAGCGCGGCTCGAAGATATTGAGCGGCCGGTGCGAGAAGGGCAGCAGCAAGGCCCCGCTGAGCGGGAAGATCGGAACCGATTTTGGCAGATCGGCCGGCAATGTGGGGCGCTTGAGCATGGTGCTGTCCCTCTTAGGAGAACAGGGCCGCCGAGAGCATGCGGCGACCCCTGACGGTGGCCGGGTCGCGCGGGCCCCAGGCGTCGAAGAATTCGAGCAGCTTCTTGCGCGCGCCGTCTTCGTTCCAGGCGCGGTCGGCCTTGAAGATGGCGACCAGAGCCTCTGCCGCCTCGACGCGCTTGCCTTCCGCATTGAGCGCCAGCGCCAGATCGTAACGCGCCTGATGGTCATCCGGATTGGCGGCGACGGCGGCCTCGAGCGCGGCCGTCTCGCTGAGATTGGCGGCTTCGCCGAGGAGACGGATCGAATTGACCAGCGCTGTATAGGCTTCGCCCTTGCGCTCGGCTTCGGGCAGCATGTCGAGCGTCGCCTGCGCCTGTTCGGCTTCCCCGGCCGCCATATAGACGCGCGCGAGGCCGATCAACGAGACAGCATGGTCGGGCTGATGCTGCAGCACCATGCCGAAAATCTGCGCGGCGCGGCCGAGATCGCCCGCCGTCAGCGCTTCCTCGGCGGCGGCGACGGCGTCGGTGATCTGGGCTTCCAAGGAGCCTTCGGCGGGCTGCGGCGCCGGGGCGCCAGCGATGACGCGCTCCGCAAAGCGGCGCACCTCACCCTCGGGCATGGCGCCCATGAAGCCATCGACCGGACGGCCGCCAGCGAAGGCGAACACGGCGGGTATGGACTGCACACCGAGCTGGCCGGCGATCTGGGGATGCTCGTCGATATTGATCTTGATCAGCCGAATCGCGCCGGCCTTCTCGTTGACGACCTTTTCGAGCGCGGGGGTCAGCTGGCGGCAGGGGCCGCACCAGGGCGCCCAGAAATCGACCAGCACCGGCTGCTCGAGCGAAGCATCGATCACGTCGACCTTGAAAGCCTGATCGGAGGAATCCCTGATCAGCGCTCCGGCCGGGATGGTAGACTGGGGGGCAGCGGCGACGCCGTTGAACGGAGTGGACATGACGGAAACAAGGCCCTTCAGACGCTAGCAAATTGGCATATTCGCGGACCTTCTTGCGCCCGTGAACGGTGATGTGACAAGCCCCTCAATCCACAAGACGACGACAAGATGATGGCCGCGCCAAATTGTGGGTTGCAATCAGACAAGTGATTGGGCATATAGGCGCGCGTCGCCGGACTGCCAAGACAGTGCGGAGACAACGGAGCGCGGGTGTAGCTCAGGGGTAGAGCATAACCTTGCCAAGGTTAGGGTCGTGGGTTCGAATCCCATCGCCCGCTCCAATCTTCCCAAAAGGAAGAAACGATCAAAAGGCCGGGCCATGTGCCCGGCCTTTCGTTTTTCAGCTCAGGGCAATGTGTGTCCCGCCGTGCGGAACAGACGGTACCATTCCTCGCGGGTGAGCTGTACATCCGATCCCGCCGCAGACTCTTTCACGCGACCCGGATTGGTGGTGCCGAGCACGACCTGGATATTGGCGGGATGCCTGACAATCCAGGCCACCGCGATGCCGGTAGGCGTCACGCCATATTTGGCAGCGAGATCATCAATGGCCGCATTGAGCTCGGGATAGGCCTTGTCACCCAGGAACACGCCATCGAAGAAGCCCTTCTGGAATGGCGACCAGGCCTGCAGCATCATATTGTTGAGCCGCGAATAATCGAGCAGGCCATTGTCGCGGGAGATCGACTGCTCTAGCCCCGCCATATTGGCGGCAACGCCCTGGGCGAAGAGCGGCGCATGGGTGATAGAAAGCTGCACCTGATTGGCGACCAGCGGTTGCTTCACCGCGCTCTTGAGCAGCTCGATCTGTCCCGGCGTGTGGTTGGAGACGCCGAAATGACGCACCTTGCCTGCCGCCACCAACTGCTCGAAAGCCTCGGCGACCTCTTCGGGCTCCACCAGAGTATCGGGACGGTGCAGCAGCAGCAGATCGAGATAGTCGGTCTTCAGCGCGGCCAGCGAACCATCGACGGTGGCCAGGATATGCTCTTTCGAGAAGTCGAAATAACCCTTGCGGATGCCGACCTTGGACTGGATGACCACCTCTTCGCGCTGCGCCGGGGTCAGCGTCACCGCCTCGCCGAAGCGCTTCTCGCAGAGATGGCGGTCGCCGCCATAGATATCGGCATGGTCGAAGACGTTGACGCCAACGTCGCGGGCGGTGCCGACCAAGGTTGATATCTCGGCATTGCTCATTTTGGGGATGCGCATCAGACCCAGCACGACGCTGGAAACGGTGCGGCTGGTATGGGGAAGGGTGTAGGTTTTCATTTTTGGTTCTTTCGGGCGATTCTTCGCCAGAACGTTACCCCCTCCCAACCTCCCCCTGATAGGGGGAGGAGCCGATCCAGCTTGCGATAAAATATGTGGCGAACACCGGCTGGATTCCTCCCTCTTTCAGGGGGAGGCCAGGTATGGGTGCTTTTGCGGCCCCAAGAATTCCACCAGCTCTCGCGCGGCGGCGGACCCGGCTCTGTTGGCGCCAATGGTCGATGCCGACGGCCCATAGCCCACCAGATGCACACGCGGATCACGCGCCACCTGGGTAGCCAGCCGCCCGGTCATGGTGATGCCGCCGCTGTCCTCGCGCAGTTGCAGCGGCGCCAGGTGGTCCAGCGCAGAACGGAAGCCAGTACACCAGAGAATCACATCAACATCCAAGGTGCGGCCATCAGCCCAGCGCACACCTGATGGTGTGATCTGGCTAAACATGTCCTGCCGCTCGAGCACGCCGCGTTCGCGCATGGCCAGAATGGCCGGCGTCAGCGGCAGGCCGGTGACCGAGACCACCGAATTGGACGGCAAGCCGGCGCGCACGCGATCCTCCACCAGCTTGACCGCCGCGCGCCCCGCCTCCTGGTCGAACGGTCCCTCTCGGAAGCGGGGCGGCGTGCGGGTGACCCAGGTGGTGCGCGTTAGCAGCGAGATCTGGTCGAGCAGCTGGATCGCCGAGATGCCGCCGCCGACAATAAGTACATGCTGGCCCGCGAAATCCTCGGCGGCACGGAATTGCTGGGTATGGAGCTGACGGCCCTGGAAGCTCTCGCGGCCGGGATAGTCGGGAATGAACGGCTTTTCCCAGGTGCCCGTGGCATTGATGATGCCACGGGCCGAGAACAGGCCGCGATCGGTCTCGATGCGCAGCCGCTCGCCGCGGTTGCAGACCACACTGACACTGGCCGGACGCAGCACATCGAGGCCAAAGCGTTCTTCATAGGCGGCGAAGTAATGTGGCACGGCGACAGAGGCGCGCACGCTGTCATCGCCGCCGGCACTGTCGGAAAAGCTCAGGCCCGGCAGATCGTGCACGCGGTTGACGGTGGAGAGCGTCAGCGAGGGCCAGCGATATTGCCAGGCGCCACCCGGCCGCGGCGCCCGGTCGAGCACGAGAAAATCGCGCGCGGGTTGGAGACCGAGCTGCTTGAGGTGATAGGCCGAACTCAGCCCCGCCTGCCCCGCCCCGATGACGACGATATCAAGCTTGAGCGCGATGCGGGCTTTCTGATCCTGATCCGACACGTTTGGCCCCCGCTGCGACGCTTCCCATGTAGGATGGCAAACCAACCGGAGCAACCTCCGCGCGCGCTGCGGGTTGTCAGGCTCAGGAGACCAGACATGGCACACGTGACTTATGACATCGTCGAGCATGACGGCGGCTTTGCCTACAAGGTCGGAGACGTGTTCTCCGAGACCTTCCCGACACACCGCGCGGCGCACGAGGCCGCCTTCGCCGCTTCGCAGCGCCAGCAGGTTGGCGGCAATGACGAGGCTATTCTGTACCAGGACGGCAAGGGCGAATGGCACGAGGAACAGGCCAATGGCGGCGACCGGCCGGACACTGACGTCGAGGATGCGCTGAAGGACTGAGGGGGCTCCTTGTCGAACTGGTGACATCGTGGCTCCCATCACCCACCCTCATTCCCTCCCCGTTCAGGGGAGGGAGGCGCAGGTTGCGATGTCGGTATTCATCGTCTCCCTCCCCCTTTTGGGGAGGGATCAAGGTTGGGGATGTTTAGCCCGGATATCGGGGCCTTCGACATGTTGTCGCCCAGGCCAAGCCAAGCCATCACCGCGCGGCCAGATGCTGCCCCGTCAGCGATTCTTTGGCCCTTGCGAGGTCGGACGGAACACCCTCGAACTGGATGCTGCCGCCATCCTGCCCGGCGCCGGGGCCAAGATCGATGACCCAGTCGGCCCGTGAGATCACGTCGAGATTGTGCTCGATGACGATCACCGAGGAGCCCGCATCCACCAGCCGGTCGAAAAGCCCGATCAGCGTATCGACGTCGTTCATGTGGAGGCCCGTGGTCGGCTCGTCGAGCACGTAGATATTACCCTGCTTGCCCAGTTCGGCCGCCAGCTTGAGCCGCTGGCGTTCACCGCCTGATAGCGTCGAGAGCGGCTGGCCGAGCGTTAGGTAGCCGAGGCCGACATCGTCGAGGCCGCCGAGGATCTTGGCGATGGCGGGCTCAGTGAAGAAGTTCACCGCGTCCTCGATGCTCATCTCATAGACGTCGCTGATCGACTTGCCGCGCAACTGGTGCTGCAACACCTCCGAGGTGAAGCGCTTGCCTTCGCAGGTTTCGCAGGTGGTCACCATCGGATCGAGATGGGCGAGGTCGGTATAGATCACGCCCAGCCCGTTGCAATCGGGGCAGGCGCCCTTGGAATTGGCGGAGAACAGAGCCGCGTCGACGCTGTTGGCCTTGGCGAAGGCCTTGCGGACATTGTCGAGAATGCCGGTATAGGTTGCCGTATTGGAGCGGCGGGAACCGCGCGCCAGGTTCTGGTCGATAATGATCGTGTCGGGATAGGCCGTGGGCAGGCAGCCCTGAATGAGACTGGACTTGCCCGAGCCGGCCACGCCTGAAACCGCCGTCAGGACGCCCTTGGGAATGGTGACCGACACATCCTTGAGGTTGTTGAGCCTGGCATGCTCGATCCTGAGCTCGCCCGTCGGCTTGCGCACCTTGTCCTTGATCGGCTGGTGTTTTTTGATGTGGTTGCCGGTCAGGGTGTCGGACTTGAGCAATCCGGCAAAATCGCCCTCGTAGACGATCTCGCCACCCTTGCTGCCGGCGAAAGGACCCATATCGACCACATGGTCTGCGATGGCGATCATGTCGGGCTTGTGCTCGACGATCAGCACCGTGTTGCCCTTGTCGCGCAGCTGCTGCATCAGCCCGGCCAGCCGGCCGACATCGTGCGGATGGAGGCCCACCGAAGGTTCGTCGAAAACATACGTGATGTCTGTAAGTGACGAACCCAGATGCCGGACCATCTTGACGCGCTGGCTCTCGCCCCCTGACAGCGTCGAGCTTTCACGGTCGAGGCTGAGATAACCTAGCCCGATGGTCACGAGGTTTTCGAGGCGCAGCGCCAGGGCCTCCAACATTGGCCCCACCTGCGGCGCCTTGATCTTGCGCACCAGCTCGGCCAGCGCGCTCACCTGCATGGCCGAGAGCTCGGCGATGTTGTGGCCCTCGACCTTGCTGCCCAGGGCGGCCCGGTTGAGCCGGGCGCCGTGGCAGGCGGGGCAGCTGGCGCGGGTGAAGATCTTCTCGTATTCGCGCAGCACATGCGGCTGCAGGCTTTCGGGGTCCTTGCTGCCAAGGCCGCTCTTGAGCTTGGAGACGACACCCTCATAGGTAAGGCCGATCTTGCCCACCTTGATCTTGCGGCCGTCGGCGAGGTGGAAGAGGTTGTGCCGCTCCTCGTCGGAAAATTTGCTGATGGGCTTGTCCATGTCGAACAGGCCGGAATTCTTGTAGATTTCCCACCACCAGCTATCGACGGCAAAATCCTTGGGCAGCAGGGCGCCCTGATTGAGCGATTTGCTCTCATCGACAACGGCCGACATATCCATCGCCGCCACCTGCCCGATGCCCTCACAGTCCGGACACATGCCGCGCGGATCGTTGTAGGAATAAAGGCTGGGCGGTCCGAGCCGCGGCTCGGCCAGCCGGCTGAACAGCACTCGCAGCATCTGCGCGGCGTCGGTTACCGTCGCCACGGTCGAGCGCGAATTGCCGCCCAGCCGCTGCTGATCGACAATGATGGCGGCCGAGATGTTTTCGAGCTGGTCGGCGTCGGGCTGGCCGTAGCGCGGCATGAATTGCTGCACGAAGGCCGGGTAGGTCTCGTTGATCAGCCGCTGGCTTTCCGCCGCGATCGTGCCGAAAACCAGCGACGACTTGCCGGAGCCCGATACGCCGGTGAACACCGTGATCTGGCGCTTTGGAATATCGAGCGAGACATTCTTGAGATTATTCTCGCGGGCGCCGCGAATGATGATCGAGCCGTAATCAGGAGTGGTCAAGGACAGTCCTCATGGTTGGGGCCGGAGCGAGACCGACAGTGCTGGATCTTGCTGACATGACGTGTCAGCAAGCCGACTTTCGACACCGTGAGCGAGATTTCAAGAGGCGGCTAACCGACCGATTTGCGGATCAGGGCGGCAAGCATCTTTTCGTCGGCGGGCGTCAGCTTGGTCACAGCGAAGGATGTCGGCCACACGGTGCCATCGTCTAGCCTGGCAGCGTCGTTGAAGCCGAAGCTGGCATAGCGGGAATCGAACTTGCCGGCCGGCGTCAGGAAGCACACGACCTTGCCATCCGAATTGGCCCAGGCCGGCATACCGTACCAGGTCTTGGGCGCCAGGCCCGGGGCGTTCTCGGTGACCAGCGCGTGGATGGTTTCGGCGATGGCACGGTCGCTGTCGTTCAGCTCGGCGATCTTGGCGAGCAGGTCGGCCAGGCCATCGGCCTTTTTGCCCTTCTTGCGCTCGACCTTTGCGTCCTGCATCGCCTCGAGTTCGGCGTCGGAAAAGGTCTTCTTGCTGGTTTTGCTGGTAGCCATGAGAATTCTCCTTGCGTGTTCTTGGGTAGTCGGGCGTCAGTCGAGCCGCGACAGCAGGTCGTCGAGCCGAGCCACAAATTGCTTCCAGGAGGCCCGAGAGCCCTTGAAGGCCGCGTCCTGATCGGGGCGGAAACCGGTCTGTTCCATACGGATGATGGTTCCCGATGGCGTCGGCTCCAGCGTGAACGTCACCACGCTTTCAAGCCCGAAGGCGTCCCAGGTGTAGGACAGCGACCTGTTGGGCTCGATATCGAGTACTTCACAATCGACCACCACATTGATGTCGGGCGTCGGTTGCCGGCTGAGAGTGAATTTCTGACCTTTAACCGGCTTGAAATCGGTCTTCATCAGCCACTCCTCGATCAGATGTGGTTGCGTCAGCGCCCGCCAGATCTTCTCGGGCGGATGGGCGACCTCGCGCTCGACGACAACAGTGCGGATGGCGGGCGTTTGAGTCATTGGTCCATCCTGCCGAGCAAATTATCGAGGTCATCGAACCGGCTCTCCCAAAAACTGGTCATCTCGCTGGTCCAGTTAGCCAATGGCGTCAGGGCGCCCGGCAAAGCGCGATAGTGAGTCTGGCGCCCCTCGGGACGGTCCGATACCAGTCCGGCCTGCTTCAGCATCGCCAGGTGCCGGGAGACGACGGGCTGGGAGACCCCGGAACCCGCGGTCAGCACGCTTACCGTCCTTTCGCCCTCCCGACAAAGCCGCTCGAACAGGGCCCGTCGCGTCGGGTCGGCAAGTGTCCGGAAAAGAGTGTCTTGGGCAGTCGACATCAATCCATGCCTCGTTGGCTATGGATTGATGTATAGCCGTACGGCTATGAGTTCGTCAAGAGACTTCGATTACGCCAGGCACTCCACCACGAAGCCGCCGGGCGCGCGGATATAAAAGGTGTAACCGTGCTGCTGGGCTGGCTTGTCGGCCACAAAGCCATCCGCCATCAGCCGCGCATGGATGGCATCGACGCTCGCCGCGTCCGGCTGGATGAAGCCTATGTGGAAATTGGCCGGATAGGCGACATCTTTGCCCTTCATCAGCGCGAGGACCATGCGATTTTCGTCGGTCAGGAAGATGAAGTTGCTATTGCGCCGGCCAATTTCGGTCATGCCGAAATAGGTGGTGAGGAAGCGGGCCGACGCTTCGGCGTCATCGACCGTCAGGTTGAGGTGATTGAGCTTCATCTGGGTCTCCTAGAGCGACGCCTTGCGTATCTGGCTGACGCCGACAGCCAGGCCCACCACCGCCACGCCGCTGGCGACGAGCACGCCGTACAGCACGGACAGGGCAGCGACCTCGCCGGTGAACAGCACCCGCTCGGCCTCCACCAGATAGGTGAGCGGATTGAAGCGGCTCGCCGCATAGAGCCAGGCCGGCGCATTGGTCATGGGCAGCAACACCCCACCGAGCAGCATCATTGGCAAGGCCACCGAGTGACTGACCAGGTAGAACAGGCTGCCGTCGTGCTTGCTGGCAATGGCCAACGCATAAGAGAGCGACGCCACGCCGACGCCGAAGAGCATCAGGATGGCCAGACCCAGCAGCATCTGCAGCGGGTAGAGCACCAAGCCGAAGGCGGTGGCCACCACGATCAGGATCAACGCCTGGACCAGCAGCGGCGCCAGTTCCTTGAGTGCCCGGCCCACCATGATGGCCGGCCGGCTCATCGGGGTGGCGAGGAAGCGCTCGAAGCTGCCGCTCATCAGTTCCTCGGTCAGCGCCCAGCCGCAGGAGACGGTGGTGAACAGCACGAGCATCACCACCATGCCCGGCACGAACCACTGCAGCGGCGAGGCGCCATCTGGGCCGGGCACATTGCCCAGCAGCGGCACGAACAAGGCCAGGTAGAGCAGCGGCTGCACCAGGCCGAAGATGATGTAGTACCAGCTTCGGAGAGTGGGGCCGATTTCGCGGCGGAAGGAGATGGCGGTGTCGGAGATGAAAGACATGGGATTGCTCCTGATCAGGCTGCAGCTTCGCGCAGCGACCGGCCCGTGAGGCCGAGGAAGACATCATCGAGGGTCGGCCGCACCACGCGGGCGCTCATCGCCTCGATGCCGGACTGGTGCAGGCGGCGGATGAATTCGGGCAAAACCGCCTCGCCGTCCCGCAGCGTCACGGCGACATCGCGGCCGTCGACCTTGGTCTCGCGCGCATCGGGCAGGTTCTGGGCGATCTCGGCGGCGTCAGAGAGCTGGTCTTCGCAGAGCACGCGCACGTGGATGGTGTCGCCAGCGAGGTCGGCCTTGAGCCGGGCCGGCGTGTCGTCGGCGATCATCACGCCGTGGTCCATCACCATGACACGCTCGGCCATGGTATCTGCCTCGTCGAGGTAGTGGGTGGTGAGGAAGATGGTCATACCGCTCGCCTGGCGCAGGCGGGTGATATGGTCCCACAGATTGGCCCGCGAATGCGGGTCGAGCCCCGTCGTGGGTTCGTCGAGAAACAAAATGGGCGGGGTATGCATCAGCCCCAGCGCCACATCGAGCCGCCGCTTCTGCCCGCCTGAGAGCGAGGCGCAGGCGCGGTCGGCGAGGCCATCGAGTTCGAGCATGCCCAGCAGGTCGTCGGCGCGCTTTCTGGCCGCCGCGCTGCTCATGCGTTGCGCCCGGCCCTGGGTCACCAGTTCGTCGCGGACCCTGTGGTAGGGGCCCGATCCGGTCCCCTGCCCGACATAGCCGATCTGGCGTCGCACGCCCGCCGGGTCGGCGACCACATCATGCCCGCCCACATTGGCGCTGCCCGAGGTCGGCGGCAGCAGGGTGGTCAGCATGCGGAGCGAGGTCGACTTGCCGGCGCCGTTCGGTCCGAGAAAGGCCACCAGTTCGCCCTCGGCAACGTCGAGGCTGACGCCACGCACGGCCTCCACCGGGCCGGTTTTGGTCTTGAAGGTGCGCGTAAGATCTCTGGCATGGATCATGAATGTCCCCTTTCGTGTCCACGGGCACACTGACCCGGCCCTGCTGACATGACGCGGCAGCAGGCGGAATTTCGACAGTGTCTCGACTTTCGCCTACGGGAAGGCTACTAACTCCGTACGGCGCACAAGGTTTAGCATAATCTTGTACGGTGTAAAGTGTTATTTGGAGGCTCGATGGCTGACGATATTGCCGGTCGCGGCGACCCGATCAAAACGCTGCAGCTGATGTGGGGGCGGGTCGGGCCACCCAAGCGCGGGCCCAAGTCCAAAGTGGCGGTGGCCGACCTGGTGGCGGCAGCCATACGCCTTGCCGATGCGGAAGGGATCGACGCCGTATCGACGCGCCGCGTTGCTGAAGCAGTCGGCATCTCGCCGATGAGCTTTTACACCCATATCCCCGACAAGGCCGTATTGCTCGACCTGATGCTCGATGCCGTGGCGGCACCGGCGGTTGATGCCGAGGAAGCCCAGATCTTCAAGCCGGCCGACTGGCGGGCCAATGTCGCTTTCGTCGCCCGCGAATACCGAGCCTTCTTCCTGCGTCATCCCTGGGTGCTGCAGGTGGCGACACACCGGCCAGTCCTCGGCCCCAACACGATGCGCGCCTACGATTATTTCCTGGCCACCTTCGACGGCCTCGACCTCAGCGAGGTGGAAATGGACCTGTCGGTGACCATGGTGGCCAATTACGTGCATGGCGCCGTGCGCGACGTGGCCCGGGCCCGCATGGTCAAGGAGTTGACCGGCATGAGCGATGACGAGTGGTGGTACACCATCCAGCCATTCATCGAGACCATCGACTATTCGCCCTACCCCGTCGCCAGCCGCATCGGCCCGGTGGTGGGCGAACTCTATGGCCTGGGCGATCCGGACCGAGCCTTTGAATTCGGGCTCGAATGCATGCTTGATGGGCTGGCGGTGATGATCGAACGAAAGGGTGGCAAACGTTGACCGTCACCACCCCCAGAACTTGCCGGCAAGCCAGCTAGATGGCGTTGCCTTCGGCATTGAACAGGTGCAGCCGCGCTGGATCGATATAGGCGCTGACGGTCGAACCCAGCTCTACCTTGCGCTGGCCTTCCAGCACGATGTTGAGCGGCTGGCCGTCGGATGTGGTGGCATAGACGACCGTCTGGCCGCCGAGGTTTTCCACCAGGTCCACTTGGATATCGGCCAGCTTGACGCCACTGCCGTCGGCGATGGTGATATGCTCGGGACGCACACCCAGCGTCGCGGTGCCGGTCACCGTGCGCGAGAGGCTCAGCGTGTTGCCTGCCACCTTGATGCCAGCTCCATCGGTGCTGGCGGTGAGGAAATTCATCTTGGGCGAGCCGATGAAGCCGGCGACGAACAGATTCTTCGGATTGTTGTAGAGCTCGAGCGGCGCGCCGGCCTGCTCGATGACGCCAGCGCGCAGCACCACGATCTTGTCGGCCATGGTCATGGCCTCGACCTGGTCGTGCGTCACATAGATCATGGTATTACCAAGATCATTGTGAAGCTTGGCGATCTCGACGCGCATCTGCACGCGCAGCTCGGCATCGAGGTTGGAGAGCGGCTCGTCAAAGAGGAAGATGCGAGGCTCGCGCACGATCGCGCGGCCGATGGCGACGCGCTGGCGCTGGCCGCCGGAGAGCTGCTTGGGTTTGCGCTGCAGCAGCGGCACGATCTGCAGGATCTCGGCGGCGCGCTGTACACGCGCCTTGATCTCGGCCTTTGGCGCCTTGGCGGTTTCGAGGCCAAAGGCCAGGTTCTGGTAGACGTTCATATGCGGATAAAGCGCATAGGACTGGAACACCATGGCGATGCCGCGCCGGGAGGCCGGTACGTCGTTCATGCGCTCGCCGTCGATCAGGAGGTCACCCGCGGTGATCGGCTCAAGGCCGGCGATCATGCGCAGCAGGGTCGACTTGCCGCAGCCGGAAGGGCCGACGAAAACGGTGAACTCACCGGGATCGATGTCGAGATCGATGTCGTGAACGACCTCGATATCCCCATAGGCCTTGACCAGTTTCCGGAGCTGAATGGGTGTCGACATGGAACTCTCCTAAGCCTCGCGGAACTGGGCCGGGACCCAGCTTTCGTAGAGCGGATGGCCGGGGCCGATGGGCAGGACAACG
>JAKFDU010000130.1:0-2028 GCA_036675975.1 Devosia sp.
TCAGTCTGCACAATCTCACCCGCCCACCAGCTGTCGTCCCGGGCTCCGACCCGGGACCCATCTCTCCTCCACTCAAGCGGATGAGTGGGTCCCTGCTTCGCAGGGATGACAATCGAGTGTGGGGACACGCACCGGCCGTTGTGTCACCTCCCCCCTTGTCTATTGCGTGAGCGTGTCTTGTTTGACGAAGCTAGGCACGTGGGCAGTGGCTTGATGCCTTGCCCTGGGCCGGGAGGCGTGTGCTCCCCCAGAACGTGAGAGTTCGTCCGCAAGCGGATGCGCCCGGCCCTGTGATGTTTTGGTTCGAACGGTTGATCGGGCCCTTGAGCCCGCAGACAAGGCAGAGCGATCATGAACGTGACCTATGTAGGAATCGATGTCTCCAAGCAGCATCTGGATCTGGCGATGGCCGGATCGGGGGTGGTGCGGTTAGCCAACAGCCAAGCCGGGGTGGCCGGGCTGGTGGAACGGCTTGCCCAGGTGAAGCCTGCGCATGTGGTGTGCGAGGCGACCGGCAGCCATACGCAGGTGCTGGCGCGACAGCTTGGGGCGAGTGGCATCGCCCTGAGCCGGGTCAACCCGCGCCGCGTGCGCGAGCTGGCGCGGGCCAGCGGGCAACTGGCCAAGACCGACGCGATTGACGCCGCCATGATCCTGCGCTTCGCTCAGATCATGCAGCCCCAGCCCGATCCGCCACCCCAGCCGCATGCCACAGAACTGGCCGACCTGGTGCGCCGCCGGCGGCAGCTGGTCGACATGCTGGCCGCCGAAAAGCAGCGCGATGGCGAGCCCGAAGCCGAGCCCGTCCGCGCCTCGCTCAAGGCTCATATGGCGTTCATGAGCGCTCAGATCAAAGACCTCGATGCCGCCATCGCCACCGCCATCGCGGCCGATGCGGAGATGACGCAGCGGGCCGGACTGCTCTGCTCGATCCCCGGGATCGGCAAGACCACCGCAGCCGTGCTGGTGGCCGAACTGCCCGAGCTGGGCAGGATCGACAAGAAGGCGATCGCCGCCCTCGCCGGCGTCGCTCCCTTCGTGCGCGACAGCGGCCAGTTCCGCGGCCAGGCCCACATCGCGGGCGGCCGCCTCTCGGTGCGCTGCGCGCTCTATATGGCCGCCATCTCGGCGATCCGGGCCAATCCGCCGATCAAGGCCTTCTACAAGCACCTGCGCGACGCCGGCAAACCCGCCAAGCTCGCCATCGTCGCCGCCATGCGCAAACTCCTCATCACCGCCAACGCCATCCTTGCCACAGGCCGCCCATGGTCCACTGACAGACCTTGACACCAAACACGGTTGCTTGCGGGGGAGGGTCAGGGTGGGGGGGAGCCCATGCTTCGGAATTGTGTCCGAGACATCGAACCGATCCCCAGAGTCACCGGCCCATCCACCCCCACCCCTGTCCCCTCCCCGCAAGGGGGAGGGAGACCCGACTGATGGACCTGCAATCACCGCCCATGCTGGCCCTGGGCGAGCCCGATGAAATCCCGCGCGGCCTGCGTCAGCTGGCTGCCGCGGCGCCAGACCATGCCGACCTGCACCACCGGCAGCGCGCCGGAAATGTCGCGGCTTTCGATGCGGTCGCCTTCCAGCGACCAGGGGCGGTAGACGAGGTCGGGCAGGAGCGCGATGCCGGCGCCGGTGGCGACGAGGCTGCGCACGGCCTCCACCGAGCGGGTGCGGAAGGCGACGTTGGGTCGGGCTGAGAAGGCCGACAGCAGTTTGCCGGTATTCTCCTCGGTTTCGTCGACCGTGAGCATGATCAGCGGCTCGGGCACGATATCGCTGACCGAGATGATGTCGGCATCGGCCAGCCGGTGCCCGAGCGGCAGCCACAGGCGGTAGGGGGAGGTCTCGAAGATTTCAGCCTGCAGCGCCACCCGGTCGCGCAGGTTGGAGATGACCATCACCGCCACGTCGAGCTCGCCGCCGATCAGCAGGTGCTCGAGATAGTCGCCATTGTCCTCGATGGCCGAGACATTGATGTTGGGATAGGCACGCCGATAGCGCGCCAGCAGGTCCGAG
>JAKFDU010000131.1:0-14837 GCA_036675975.1 Devosia sp.
AGGTCGCGGTAGGAGGGGATGGTCACCGAGCCCGGAAAGCCGGTGAAGGTCGGCCGCTCGGCTGTGCCGCTCATACCCAGTCCCAGCACCGTCGTATCGAAGCTGTTGCCGAATACCGTCGTCTGCCCGCGCGGGCCGGCATCGGTATTGACCGCCCCGATCTCGAGGATGGCATTCTCGAACTCGAACCCCGATTCCTGCCCGATATAGAGCACCGGATGCGCATTGAAGATTTGTAGCCCGGTCAGCAGCAGGAAAAACAGGCAGATCGCCCACACCCAGTGTGTCACCCGCGTCCAGATCGATTGGCGGTAGATCAGCGGTCCTTTGACGGCCGCGACGTTGGCTTCGCTCATCTTCTTCCCCAGGGCAATCGAGGCCATCTGCCCCGCGCTGGCAGTAACGGAGCCGCGCGGGACAAATGATGCATAACACGGATATTTATTTGGTGGCGGGCGCCATCGCGTCAGCCGGAGCCATTGCATCGGTGGGGGCCATGGCGTCGGGCGCCATTACCCGATCGATCGCGCTCATCACGTCCATCCCCTGGTGAAGACCATGGCACGCCATTGTCGCGGCATGCTGCGCCGCAGGGAACGTGATGCTCATGGCCTGTTCCGAGCAGAGCTTGAATTCGTCATCGGTCAGCGGCGTCATCGCCGGCGCCATTGCATCAGTGGCCATAGCGTCGGTCCCCATCGCGTCGGTCGCCATCGCGTCCTCGGCAAAACTGGGGCCGGCGGCAAGGGCAAGCGCGGTAATGGCGGCAAAAGAGAAAGTACGCAGCAGGTTCATTTGGTGTCTCCCGGATATAACCACGCCGTCTGGCGGGTTCATGCGGGGCTATTCGCCGCTCCCGTCGCCGCGGTTACGGGGTAACGCGCTCGTGATCTCCAAATTCGCATTCCGCTTCGCCACTACTCGATGTAACCATTAGTCGACACAGCGCGAATGAGGGGCAATGCAGACTGATCCGACCGAGACGAGACTGCGCGGGCTGATGCTCGCTTCGCTCGACGGCGACGCGGCGGCTTATCGCATGCTGCTGGCCGAACTCGGCCGCCACCTGCGCCCGTATTTCACCCGGCGGCTCACGCCTGCCTTTGCATCGCACGCGGAGGATCTCGTGCAGGAGACCCTGCTGGCCATTCACACCCGCCGCATGACCTATGACCGCAACCGGCCATTCACCGCCTGGCTGCATGCGGTTGCACACCACAAATTCGTCGACCATGTTCGCCGCCAGTCGATCCGCCTCACCGTGCCGCTGGAGGATGACGCCCCGATCTTCGCGCATGACGACAGCGCCGATGCCCTGGCGCGACGCGACCTCGATGCCGTCCTGGACTCGGTCCCCGCCCGCACCGGTGACCTCATCCGCCGGACCAAAGTCGACGGCGCCTCGGTTGCCGAGGCCGCAGCGGCGCACGGCATCTCCGAGACCGCGGCCAAGGTCTCGATCCATCGCGGCCTGAAGTCTTTGGCCGCGCGCTTCGCGGGAGGCGCCAAATGACCGACGACCTGATCGCCCGCCTTGCTGCCGATCTCAGGCCCGTGAGACCCAAAGCCATGCAGCGCCTGCTGATCGGCGCCACCGTCCTCAGCACGCTGGTGGCCATCGTCGCCATGAACATGTGGCTGGGCATGCGGCCGGACATGGACACCGCCATGGCCACCATGAACTTCTGGACCAAGTTCAGCTACACGCTGACAATGGCTCTGCTGGGCGGGGTGGCCACGCTGGCCCTCGCCCGCCCCGATGGCCGCATCCGCTGGCCGTGGTACGTGGCGTTGGGCCTGCTCGGTGCGCTCGTCATCCTGGCCTTCGTCCAGCTCGCCCGCGCCGAACCCGACGAGATGATGCCGCTCATTGTCGGCGGCACCTCGATGGTCTGCCCGTGGCGCATCGTCCTCCTCGGCCTGCCAATCCTGTTCGGTGCATTGATCGCCCTGCGCCGCTTCGCTCCGCGCAATCCCACCCTGGCGGGCTTTGCCGCCGGCATCATGGCCGGCGGCGCCGGCGCCTGGGTCTATTCGTTCGCCTGCGCCGAAACCGGCATGATGTTCCTCGTGCTCTGGTACACGCTGGGAATACTGATCGTAGGAGTGATCGGCGCGGTGCTGGGGCGGTTTCTGCTCAGGTGGTGATCCACGGCATTGCGCGCCCACCCCCACCAGACGTCACCCCCGGCCTGACCCGATGGCTCTGCCCTTGCGGAAGTTCGTTTGAAGTATAGCCCCCTCGGGTCAAGCCCGAGGGTGACGGCCAAGTTTTTGGCTGCGCTGGTGAGCGCCTACTCCTCCCGAGCCGCCCAGTTCATGCCCCGCCGCATGATCGTCGCCATCTCGAGCACGTCGAATTCCTTGGCCTGATGCCCCAGCGTCGAGTGAAACACACGTCCCTTGCCGTGCATCCGCTTCCACACCACCGGCATCTTTACGCCCGCGATCCACGGCGCGTGCTCGCCGCTGAACGTCGTCGTGGCCAGCACATGGTTGGAGGGATCGACATGCATGTAATATTGCTCGGACGTGTAGGGGAACGACTTGATCCCGGCCATGACAGGATCGAGCGGATCGGCGACGTCGACCGTGTAGTCGATGATATTACCTGGATGGGCCACCCACTGGCCGCCGACCATGAACTGATAGTCCACCGCGTCGCGGAAAGCGTCGCTCATGCCGCCATGATGGCCCGCGAGACCCACTCCGCCCTCGACCGCCTTGGTGAGGTTCTCGACCTCTTCCTTCTCGATCTTGCTCATCGTGAAGATGGGAATTATCAGGCTCAGCTCATGAATGGACGGATCGGCGAAGGCGCTGGTTTCAGTCGCCATGCGTACCGAAAATCCGTCCTCGTGCAGCCATCGGCGATAGATGGCGGCACATTCTTCCGGATCATGCCCGGACCACCCGCCATAGACGATCAATGCGCTTTTCATGCCGCAACTCCGCAAATCAAACGGCGCGGAGATTACCTGACTGGGCTGCTAATGAAACCCCGGCATCACGCCGGAACGGCAATGCCCCACTGCGCCCGGGCGAAGGCCCAGCTGCGCAGCACCATAAAATTGACCCCTGACGTCAGCGCAATAACAAGGATCGAGGCAAACACCGTCGGCACAGCCAGCAGGCCATGCACAACGAAGGAAAACAGCGCCGCCAGCAGCAGTGCCATGCCCTGTACTGCCATGTAGCGCGGCAGTGCCTGGCTGTGTGGGGCGTCGGAATCGAACGAATAGCGCCGGTGCATGGCATAGACCGGCACGATCAACGAAGCGTAGCACGCCGCATTGACCAGCCAGTCGGCCACGCCGGTGTCGAGCCAGATCATCGCCGTCGACAGCGCCACGAAAGCTGCGGCCCCGGCGGCACCAATGGTGATGAACGCAATGAGCCCACCAAACAATGGCGCCCGCGCTCGCGAGGGGGCCACATCGCGCATCAGGCTGTGCAGGGCTGCGCTCATGGTCGGCTGGTCCTTATCGTCTGCCGGGTCGATGGCTGAAACTATCGCCTCCGCCTTTCCCGTCGGTTTATCCACGCCGCCGCGCGTCGCTGTTTTGCGTCATGGTTGACCGATGTTGAACCCCCATTGCTGCATGTGGCCCATGAACACAGCGTGACCGCACAAAAATTGACCAGAAGGTCCACTTTTCACTGTCACGAAAGACTGGTTAACTCGGCTATCGCCGTGGCCGAAATATCGGGATGCCCACTAGCGCACCCGGTACCCGCGGAGGTTGGACTGCCCGTAAGCAAACAAAGGGATACAGGGATGAAACAGTTACTTCTGGGCGCCACGGCGCTCACCCTCTGCGCCGGATTTTCAAGCGCGGCCTATGCGGATTTCACGCTCAACATCCTGCATATCAACGACTTCCATTCCCGCTTCGACCCCATCACGGGCTCCGATTCCAACTGCGATGCCGAGACCGACGCGGCCGGCGAGTGCTTCGGCGGCATCGCCCGCCTCAAGACCATTATCGACGATACCCGCGCCAAATACGAAGCCGGCAATTCACTCCTGCTTTCGGCCGGCGACAACTTCCAGGGCTCGCTCTATTACACCACCTACAAGTCGAAGGTCGTTTCGGACTTCTTCAACCAGATGGGCTTCGATGTGGTCGCTACAGGCAATCACGAATTCGATGACGGCCCCGAAGAGTTCATGAAATTCATCGAAGCAGCCGAGTTCCCTATCATCGGCGGCAATTTCGACGTCTCCCGCGATGAGAACCTGCGCGGCAAGATCAAGGGCTCTATTGTCATCGAAGTCGGCGGCGAAAAGATCGGCATCATCGGCGCCACCACCGAGGACACGCCCGAAATCGCCTCGCCGGGCCCCAACGTCGAGTTCACCGACGTCATCCAGTACGTCCGCGGCGCCTCCGAAGCGCTCGACGCTGCTGGCGTCAACAAGATCATCCTGCTCAGCCATATCGGCTACACGGTCGACATGGATGTAGCTGCGGCCCTGCCGCTGGTCGACGTGATCGTCGGGGGTCATAGCCATACCCTGCTGTCCAACACCGCCGAAGGCGCCGCCGGCCCCTACCCGACCATGGTCAAGAACCCCGATGGCGTCGAAGTGCCGGTGGTTCAGGCCAACCAGTATGGCAAGTATCTGGGCGACATCGCCATCACCTGGGATGACAATGGCGTGGTCACCAAAGCCGAGGGCGAACCCTTCCTGATCGACGCCTCGGTCATCGGCAACGAGGACTTCAAGGGCCAGCTCGCCGAACTGGCTGCCCCCATTGAGGAAGCGATGGGCGTCGTCATCGGCACCGCCACGGCCGCCATCGATGGCGCCCGCGAGACCTGCCGCGCCGTTGAATGCCAGATGGGCAACCTGGTCGCCGAGGCCATGCTCGACCGCGTCAAGGACCAGGGCGTCACCATCGCCATCCAGAATGGCGGCGGCCTGCGTGCCTCAATCGACGCCGGTGAAATCACCGTCGGCGAAGTGATCACCGTGCTGCCCTTCTCCAACACGCTCGCCACCGTCGACCTGACCGGTGCGGACGTCATCGAGGCGCTCGAAAATGGCGTCAGCGACATCGAGAATGCCGCCGGTCGCTTCCCACAAGTTGCCGGCCTCAAATACAGCTACACCTTGGCCAAGCCGGCAGGTGAGCGTATCAGCGACGTGATGGTCGGCTCCGGCGACAGCTGGACTCCGATCGATGAAGCCGCGACCTACACCATCGTCACCAACAACTACATGCGTGGCGGCGGCGACGGCTATGGCACCTTCGCCGAGGGCGACAACGCCTACGATTTCGGCCCGCCGCTGGAGCAGGTGCTGGCCGACTTCATCGCCAAGCAGGGCGGCGAATACACGCCCTTCACCGACGGCCGCATCACCGTCATCGAGTAAGGCCCTCGACCCATGCAAACGGAAAGGGCGCCCGTCGGGCGCCCTTTTTCTCTTTCCAGCGCCGGGGCTACGCCCTTTTCGCGATCTGGTTCCACGCCAGGAGGATGATCACCGCGCCAACAATAGCGCCGATGAAGTTCGCACCATCGCCCGGTCCATACCAGCCGACAGCCTGGCCCAGCCAGGTGGCAAAGACCGAGCCGATAATGCCCAATACGGTGGTGAGGATGAAACCGGCAGGCTTCTTGTCGCCTGGCGTGATCCACTTGGCGATCAGACCCGCCAGAAAACCGATGATGATCGCCCAGATGATACCCATTACGACGCTCCTTATGGTCAGTACACCGATAAGTCGGTAACTGCCTGTCGGGTTGCAAGACCTGCAGCCACCGCGGGCTTCCCATCACCTCGTCGGCACAGCCAAGGGCCCGATCACGGTCGATTGTGATCTATTCTTGTGCAACTCATCATCAGCGGGCTCGTTGTGGCGCTGTTCACGTGGGGGGCACAATCCCACTGAGGAGCTCGACCAAATGAAGAAGACCATCATCGCAACCACCATCGCCGCCCTGCTAGCCACGAGCGCCATGCCGCTCCTGGCGCAGGATGCCGGTGTGCAGGTTGATACTGGCGCCGGCGTCACCGTCGACACCCCGGCCGTAGACGCCGCCGCTGGTGCTGATGCCAAGGCGAATGCTAATGCAAAAGCCGGCGGCATGTCCGACAACACCTACGGTTCGGTCGTCTCGTCCATCAAGGGCTCGGCCGATGTCGATCTGTCTGCAGTAACCGATGAGGCCAATGTCACCATCGTGCTGCTGTCCTCGTTGCAGGGCGATGCCGCCACCGAGGCCGCCGCGCTGGACGAGGCGCTGTCTGCCAATGCCGATGGCCAGACCATGTTGCACACCAACATCGAAGGCAACGCCGCTATCAAGGCCAAGCTCGAGGCTGAAGGCCACGCGGCCAGCGACGTGGTTGCCGTCAAGGGCAACGCCGATGGCTCGATCGTCGTCTATGTCGACGACCGCGCCTGATCGCTGACGCCAAACGACGAACCCCGGCCTGAGGGCCGGGGTTTTTCATGCCGACAATGGCATTTTGACTCAAACCTTGTGCTCAGTCCGATCGCGATCGGTCACCGTTGCCAGATCCAGCACCTTCTGGATGTTGGTGGCATGGCGGAAGCTCGGCTCGCTGTTCTTGCCAGCGCGCACCGCATCGACGAAGCGCATGTAGTTGGTCGGCACCGTATCGACAGCGACCTCCGTCCAGGTCCCCGTCTCCGCATCGGCGCCCAGGCAAGTGAAAAGCTTGGACCAATCATGCCGGTGCTGCACTTCGACCGAGCCCAGTTCGCCATAGACGCGCAGGCGCAATTCGTTGAAGTGTCCGGTCGCCCAGCGCGTCGCGTGGATCACGCCCAAGGCGCCGTTTTCCAGCTGCGCCGTCATGGCGAAGCTGTCATTGGCATCGAGGTCATACTCGCCGATCCTGTTATGCTCGGCCTTGTCGAACGTCTCCAGCCGGCAGAACACCCTGGAGAAGTCGCTGCCCGCGCCATAGGTGGCGAAGTCGAGGATGTGCACGCCGATATCGCCTAGCACGCCATTGGAGCCGTGCTTCTTGCTGAGGCGCCACAGCCACTGCGACTCGGTACGCCAGTCGCCCCAGGCCTTGCTCACCAGCCAGCTCTGCAGATAGCTCGCCTCGAAATGCTTGACCTTGCCGACGGCCCCTGACTGCACGATTTCGCGCATCTTCTGTAGCTGGCTAACATTGCGGTAGGTGAGGTTGACCATGTTGATGAGCCCGGCTTGTTCAGCGGTCTCGGTCATTTCCATCGCCTTGGCATGATCAGTCGCCAGCGGCTTTTCGCAGAACACATGCTTGCCGGCCTTCAGCGCCGCCATCGTCGTCGGATGATGCACGCTGTCGGGCGTCACGTTCGCCACCGCATCGAACTGGCCCCAGGCCAGGGCCGCGTCCAGCGAGCCGAACCCCCGCTCGATATTGTGCGTGGTGCAGAACGCCTCGACCCGTGCCGGGTCGACGTCCACGCCGCCGGCCAGGGTCACGCCCTCAATCGCCGCAAAGTGCTTGGCATGCTGATTGGCCATGCCGCCGGTACCCAGAATGAGCAGCCGCATTCTCTTATTCCTTCTCGATCACCGCAGTGATCCGTTCATTGCATTGGCGCGCCGGTACGGCGGCAGCTTGCTTCGTTATGGGGGCACCGAGGATATGTCGAGGTCCAGGTCAGGCTGAGGCGAAAATGGTGGTCTTCGAGAACCGGAGCGGAGCGTTACTGAGATACGTGAGCACCGGAAGCGCAGAAGACCGCCATTGCAGGCCAGCCTCACCTGGAGATCGCGTATCCCTAGCGGAAGCCTTCTTCGCGTCCGTGATGCAGCTTCGGGCCGCGTTCCACCAGTGGCTCGATCGACTCTTCCACCGGCGTATTCGGCGCATCGAGCAGCTCGGGATGCTGGTTGGCGTTATAAGCCCAGTTGACTGCATTGCGCAGCACCAGCCCGACGGTGTCGTCGTGATAAGTCGGGTAGGTCTCATGGCCGGGCCGGAAGTAGAAGATGTTGCCGGCGCCGCGACGATAGGTGAGGCCGCTTCGGAACACCTCGCCGCCCTGGAACCAACTGACGAACACCGTCTCCAGCGGCTCGGGCACGCTGAAGGGTTCGCCATACATCTCTTCCATTTCGAGCTCGAAATAGGCCGGCAAACCCTTGGCGATCGGATGGCCCGGGCTGGTCACCCACAGGCGCTCGCGTTCGCCGGCCTCGCGCCAGTGCAGCGCGCAGGGCGAGCCCATCAGGCGCTTGAAGATCTTGGAGAAGTGCCCCGAATGCAGCACGATCAGGCCCATGCCTTCCCACACTCGCTTGGCGATACGTTCGACGATCTCGTCCTCGACCTGACCGTGGGCGGCATGGCCCCACCAGACCAGCACGTCCGTGTTCGCGAGCGCCTCGACGGTGCAGCCGTGCTCAGGCTCCTGCAGTGTCGTGGTCTTGGTCACGATATTGCTGTCGCTCGCCAGGAGGCTCGCGATCTGGTTGTGCATGCCGGTGGGATAGTTGTCGGCAACGATCTTGTTCTTCTGTTCGTGGACGTTTTCGCCCCAGATCAGGGTACGGATCGGCATTGGCAGTCTCCTGGGTTGATTGACCTGGTGGGGAGGCACCAGCCCACTCTGTTGTTCTCTGCATTATTCCCGCGGAAACGGGAATCCTCCGTTGACCAGGAAGATTTCGGCTTTCGCGGGAATGACGCTTGGTTGATGTCGGTGACGGCTATGTGGCCGTCACCGCATTTGTGATCGCTCAGCGGATCGGCTTGCCTGCCGCGTCGAAGCGATGAATCTTGTCTTCCATGGGGGCGATATGCACCGTATCGCCGCTCTTGTAGGCATTGGCCCCGTCGAGACGAACCACAACCGGTTCCTCGGTGCCCATTTCCAGATAGACATAGGAGTCTGCGCCGAGGTTTTCGGTGTGGATGACGGTGCCCGTCCAGGTCCCGTTGCCCGGCACGATGTTGATGTGCTCGCCGCGTATGCCCACGGTATCGGCATTGAACGCCTTGGCCTTGTCACCGGAAATGAAGTTCATCTTCGGCGACCCGATAAAACCGGCCACGAAGACCGAATTGGGGTGCTCATAGAGCTCCATGGGGGTGCCCACCTGCTCCACCAGGCCATCGCGCAACACGCAGATGCGGTCGGCCAGGGTCATGGCCTCCACCTGGTCATGCGTCACATAGACCATGGTCACGTTGTCCATGCTCTCATGCAGCTTGGCGATCTCGATGCGGGTCGCCACGCGCAGAGCCGCGTCCAGGTTCGATAGCGGCTCGTCGAACAGGAACACCTTGGGGTCGCGGGTAATGGCGCGGCCGATGGCGACGCGCTGGCGCTGGCCGCCCGACAGCTGCTTGGGCAGACGGTCGAGATACTGTCGGATCTGCAGCATATCGGCGGCCTTTTCGACGCGCCGCGTGATCTCGTCCTTGGAATGCCCTTTTTCGAGGGTCAGGCCGAACGCCATGTTCTCGTAAACAGTCATATGCGGATAGAGCGCATAGGACTGGAACACCATGGCGATGCCGCGCTTGGACGGTGCCAGGGCATTGACCACCTTGCCGTCGAACAGCATCTCGCCCGAGGTGATGTCCTCGAGGCCGGAAATCAGCCGCAGCAGCGTGGACTTGCCGCAGCCCGACGGGCCCACGAACACCATGAACTCGCCCTTGCGGACTTCGAGGTCCACGCCCTTGATCACTTCGACGGCGCCGAAGGCCTTGCGAATATTGCGAAGCTCGATGCTTGCCATTTTTTTGCTCCCTAACCTTTGACGCCGCCGGCGGTGAGACCGCTGACGATCTTGCGCTGGAATACCAGCACCAGGACAACCAGCGGCACGGTGACGATGACCGACGCCGCCATGATGATGCCCCATGGAATTTCATACTGCGAACCACCCGACAGCAGCGCGATGGCCACCGGTACCGTCCGCGTATCGTTCGATGAGGTGAAGGTCAGCGCGAACAGGAACTCGTTCCACGCCCCGATAAAGGCGAGCAGACCCGTCGTTACCAAAGCCGGCCACATTAGCGGCATGAACACACGGGTGATGATGATCCACGGCGAGGCGCCGTCGACGATGGCAGCCTCCTCGATCTCGACCGGCAGGTCACGCATGAAGGTGGTCAGCACCCAGACGGTGAACGGCAGGGTGAAGATCGTGTAGGAGAAGATCAGCGCCCAGGGCGTATTGTAGATGCCCAGCGCGCGGATCACCTCGAACAGGCCCGCCAGCACCGCAATCTGCGGGAACATCGACACACCCAGGATTACCATCAGCAGAAAACCACGGCCACGGAACCGTACGCGGCTGAGCGCGAACGCCGCTGTCACCGCCAGGAACAGCGCCAGGATCACCGTGACCGAAGCCACGAAGACCGAGTTCAGCAGGTTGCGCGGGAAGCTGCCCTGGTTGAACACGGCCGAGTAGTTTTCGAAACTGAACGATACCGGCCAATAGGTGATGCGGAAGATGTCGGTACCCGATTTGAAGCTGGTCAGGATCGCGTAGTAGAATGGAAAGACCGAGACCACGACGATGAACACTACCAGCGCGTAGAACAGCACCGTTTTGGTGACTTTCCAGAGATCGATTGTCGCGCCCATTAGCGGTCTCCCCCGTCGAACCGGACTTTGCCCAGCCAGATATAAAGGATGGTCAGCACCGCAATGATCAGGAACAGCAGCGTCGACATGGCTGATCCATAGGCGAACTTGTCAAAGTCGAAGAGGTTTTCCCGCGCCAGCACGGACATGGTCTTGGTGGCGGCGCTGTTGGGCGTCAGCACATAGATCAGGTCAAAAATGCGCAGGGCATCGAGCAGCCGGAAGATGATCGCGACCATCAGCGCCGGACGAACCAGCGGCAGCGTGATGCGGAAGAATTGCTTGACCGGATGCACGCCATCCAGATCAGCCGCCTCGTAGATATCCCGGGGCACCATCTGCAAACCGGCCAGGATCAGCAGCGCCATAAACGGCGTGGTCTTCCAGATATCGACGATCAGCACCGCCTGCATGGCGGTCTCGGCAGTGGCCGTCCAGGCCACCTTCTGGCTCAGCAGCCCCAGGCGCAGGCCGAGGTCGTTCAGAATGCCGAACTGGTCGTTCAGCATCCAGCTCCACATCTTGGCAGACACGATGGTGGGAATGGCCCACGGGATGAGGATGGCGGCGCGCACGATGCCGCGGCCGCGGAATTCGGCATTGAGCACCAGGGCCACGATCATGCCGAGTATGGCTTCGAAGAACACCGAAGTAGCGGCAAACCGCATGGTGTTCCACACCGCATTCCACCAGGCCGGATCCACCAGCAGACCGCGATAGCGCGTCACGCCGCTTTCGAGCGTAGTCCAGCGCAGATAATTGCCGAAGCCGATCCATTCGGCCCCATAGAGGTCGTTGAGCGAAGCATCGGTGAAAGAGAAATAGATCGAGCGCAGGAGCGGCCAGCCAGCCACCACAGCCAATGCCAGCAGCATCGGCAACAGGAACCACCGCGCCGCGCGCACGCGCTGCTGCATCAGTTCCGATTTGATTTTCGGCGCGGTCACCGTGACCGGCGGCGCCAACGTATCGGTCGTCATAGTGGCCTCCTCCCCCGTTTTTGGCGCTTATTGTGACTGCGTCAGCCCGGATTCACCGGACGAGCAATGCGCCTGTAGCAATCATTGCGCAAAGCGGGCGACCGGGAAACCCAGTCGTCCGCCTTGCATCTGTCCTGGGAGGACTTACCAGGCCTCGCCCTTGAGATCGGTCAGGTCGGCCTCGAGCAGTTCGAGGTTCTCTGCGGCGGTGCCGTTACCGGAAAGGGTATTGTGCACGGCGCTCCAGAACAGCGAGGAGACCTCGTTGTACTTGACCTTGGTCGGCGCGGACGGACGCGGCACGGCATTCTGGAAAATGGTCTTCCAGTTTGCCATGAACGGGGAAGCCGCCAGCACATCGGCGTCGTCATACAGCGACTCGATGGTGGGCAGGTTCGACTGGTTGATAGCGCGTTCCTTCTGCACTTCGGTCGAGCTCAGGAAGAGCGCCAGTTCGATGGCGGCTTCCGGATCAGGCGAGTACTTGGACACAGCCACATTCCAGCCGCCCAGCGTTGCTGCGGAGCGAGCACCTTCGCCCTCACCTGCCGGGAGCGGGGCCACGTCGAACTTGCCCTTCACGGCCGAGTCGTCGCCATTGCCGAGCGCGTAGGCATACGGCCAGTTGCGGTGGAACACGGCATTGCCAAGCTGCCAGACGCCGCGGCTTTCTTCCTCCTGATAGGCCAGGTTGCCTTCAGGCGAGATCGTTCCAATCCAGCTGGCAGCGCGGTCGATAGCGGCAGCAGCCTGCTCATTGTTGATCGAGATGGTGCCATCCGGCTCCACGATCTGGCCACCGCCGTTGGACATGACCCATTCAAGGGCGTCGCAGGTCAGGCCTTCATAGGCATTGCCCTGGAACACGAAGCCCCACATTTCCGGGTTACCGGCAGCGCGCTCGGCATCCATGATCTCCTTGGCGGTCGCTTCCATCTCGGCCCAGGTGGTCGGAACGGGCTTGCTGTACTTCTCCAGCAGGTCGGTCCGGTAGAACAAGGCAGGAGCATCGGTGAAAGCCGGCAGAGCAACGAGCTTGCCGTCAACCGTCTGCGACTCGATGATCGAGGGGAAGTGGTCGCCCACCACGTCCTTGGCGGCTTCGGTCAGGTCGAGGAACTGGTCGGCAAGCTGGGGCGCCCAGATCACGTCGGTCTGGTACACGTCGATGTCGGTATTGCCGGCAGCCAGCCATAGGCGGTACTGACCGAACTGGTCTGACGTCGAGGATGGCATCGGCACGACAGTGACGGTGTGGCCGGTATCGGCCTCGAACTTGTCGAGTTGGCTGCGCAGGAATGCGAGACCATTGCCAGTGTCGCCCGACACAATCGACAGCTCGGCTGCCTGGGCTGCGCCCATCACCAGCGTCACACTCGTCAACAGACCGACGAGCAATTTGTTGATTTTCATTATATTTTCCTCCCGAATGAACCAACTGCCAGGGAGGCACACCGATCCGGCCCTGCGCTAATGGCGCCGGCCCGAACGATTTTCCTCCCTACAAAAGCACCCCGTTTCGGCGGCTGTTCCGCCTACATTTCCAAAGCGCTTTGAACGAAAAAGAACCAGAGCGCCGAATTTCTGTCAAGCGCCCACTCGACGGAATTTTAATGAATTTTCGACATACCTACGTTTAATCATTTAAAATCAATACGTTGACTTGGTGATGGGATCTCATTGGTAAATATCCCTGCCATTTTGCCTGATGTACGCACCTCAGAAAATTGACTGCAATTTGAGCTCTTGCATCAAAATTTGAAATCGCTTTGAATGATCTCCGGAGGAGGACGCAGGAACCGCTGTTCAAGGCGGCCTGCCTGCCCTAAAGGCAAGGTGACCGGGTGTGTGCCCATCAGAGGCGTCGCCCATCAGCGTTGGTCATGCCGTGCCGTGGGGCCAGTTGCAGCAATGAGACTGAAGGATCTGGCCGAGCATCTCGGCCTGTCGCAAACCACGGTCAGTCGTGCGCTCAATGGCTATCCCGAAGTCAATGAGGCCACCCGCCTGCGTGTTGCTGAAACGGCGGCGCGCCTGGGCTACCGGCCCAATGCCAGTGCCTTGCGCCTCGCCACCGGCCGCTCGGGCGCCATCGGGCTGGTGCTGCGCGGCGCTGACGATCTCGGGCCGCACATGAGCGAATTCCTGGCGGGCATGGGCGGCCATGTCGGTACTCAGGAAATCGATATCCTCGTCGTTACCGTGAACAGTCTCGAGGACGAGCTGGCAGCCTATCGCCGCATCGCGGCCAGCCAGAAGGTCGATGCCGTCGTGCTGCATTCGCCCACCCTTCGGGACAGGCGAGCCGAATTGCTGCTCGACCTCAAAGTCCCCTTCGTCATGCATGGCCGCACCAATATCGGCCACCCGGTCCCCTGGATGGATATCGACAATACCGGCGCTATCGAACGTGCCACCGGGCATCTGCTCGATCTGGGCCATCGCCGCATCGCCCTGCTCAATGGTCTCAAGGGCCGCACCTTCGCCGAGCATCGCGAACTGGGCTACCTGGCGGCCCTGTCGGCGCGCGGCGTTTCATTCGACCCGGCGCTGATGGGCAACTCGATCTTCACCGACGAAATCGCCTTCCGCCAGGCCCAGGCCATGCTCGAATTGCGTCCCCGCCCCACCGCCTTCCTCGCCGGCTCGATGATGACCGCGTTGGGCGTGTTCCGCGCTATCCGCCAAGCGGGGCTGGAGCTGGGCAAGGACGTATCGATGATCGCCCATGACGACGTCTTCCCCTATCTCAACGCCGACAACATGTACCCCACCATGTCGACCACCCGGTCCTCCATCCGCCAGGCCGGCATGCGCATCGCCGAACTGATCCTGCAGATACTGGGCGGCAAGCCCGTCGAAGACGTCCACGAACTCTGGCCCGTCGAACTGGTCCTCCGCCAAAGCTCAGCCCCGCTGCTGCAATAAGCCGCCGCGCGGGCAGTTGCTTTACGCGCCAGATGCAGCACGCTCGGACATGTCCTTCACTCGAATCGCTGCAGCGCAGACGCCAGACTATCGCGATGAAATGAACCACGCCGTGGCGCATGCGCTGGATTTGGTAGCGCGAGCCGACACACTCGGCGTCGAACTGATCTGCTTTCCTGAATGCTTTCTGCAGGGTTACCTGACCGAGGCGTCGTCGGCACATCGCGTCGCAATGGAGCTAACGTCGCCGGAATTCGCCACGGTTCTGCAACAGCTCCCGCGCAGCGGACCCACGATTGTCGTCGGAATGATCGAACGCGATGGCGACGACCTTTTCAAC
>JAKFDU010000132.1:0-34349 GCA_036675975.1 Devosia sp.
GAGCGCATCGTGGCGTAGCACGGCGCCCAGAACCCGTCATCGAAGGTCAGGACGATCTCGATCGTGTTCGCCCCGTCGCGCACTAGGCCTCGAACATCTTCTTGAGCTTGGTGAAGAAGCCGCCAGAGGTGGGGCTGTTCTCCTCGGTCTCGAGCCGGGCGAACTCCTCCAGCAGTTCGCGCTGGCGCCGGCTCAAGGCCTGTGGCGTCTCGATATCGAGCTGCACATACAGATCGCCGACATCCTTGCTGCGCAGCACCGGCATGCCCTTGCCCTTGAGCCGCACCCGCTGGCCCGGCTGCGTGCCCGCCGCGACCTTGACCTTGGCCCGCGCATTGTCGAGCGTCGGCACTTCGAATTCGCCGCCCAGGGCGGCCGTGGTCATGGCGATCGGCACGCGCGCATAAAGGTCGGCGCCGTCGCGCTGGAACAGGTCATGCGGGCGGATGGAAATGAAGATGTAGAGATCGCCGGGCGGGCCACCGCGCAGCCCCGCCTCGCCTTCATTGGCAAGCCGAATGCGCGTGCCATCTTCGATGCCCTTTGGGATATCGACCGAAAGCTTGCGGTTTTCCTGGTGGCGGCCCTGGCCACCGCAATCGGTGCAGGGCTGGTCCATCATCTGGCCGCGGCCCTGACAGACCGGGCAGGTGCGTTCGATGGTGAAGAACCCCTGCGCCGCGCGCACCTTGCCATGGCCATTGCACTGGCGGCAGGTATGGGTGCCGGTGCCCGGCTTGGCGCCCGAGCCATCGCAGGTGGTACAGCCGACCAGCGTCGGCACGTCGATCTCAACCGTGCGGCCCTCGAAGCTCTCCTCGAGGCTGATTTCGAGATTATAGCGCAGGTCGCTGCCGCGCAGCTTGGCCGCCCCGCCGCCGCCGCGGCGCTGGCCGCCCATGAAGTCGCCGAAGATATCGTCGAAGATATCCGACATCGAGGAGGTGAATTCCGGCCCGAAGCCGCCGGCACCCGGGCGCCCGCCGCCATTCTCGAATGCAGCATGGCCGAACCGGTCATAGGCGGCGCGCTTCTGGCCGTCCTTGAGCGTATCGTAGGCCTCGTTGATTTCCTTGAACTTGGCTTCCGCCTCGTGATTGCCAGGATTGCGGTCGGGATGGTGCACCATGGCGAGTTTGCGATAGGCGCTCTTCAGCGCCGCGTCATCGGCGCCCTTTGGCACGCCGAGCACCTCGTAGAAATCCCGTTTGGACAAAAACCAATTCTCCATGCGATGCCGGTCGCGTCATGCGCGCCCCGCCAGAAACCTAGCCCCTAGATGGCAATCGACCCCACGCCCCGCAAGGGGTCTGGGGCCGTGATAGCTGCATCGGAGGCAAAACCACTGGCCGCTCCTGTAGCAAGAGCGGCTCCGTGCTTCAATGATGGTGATTTGGCGTATGCTAGCTGCGCCGACCCGGCGCAAAGGCCTTGCCCAGCGCATCCGCCGTATCGGACTGTGCGAACAGCGCCTTGGTGACCACCAGACCCAGCCCGAAAAAGCCCTGCGTCACGCCCTCATAGGTCCAGCAATTGACCGGAACTCCGGCCTGTTCGAGCGCTTCGGCCAGCGCTTCGCCCTCCGAACGCAACGGATCGATTCCCGCCAGGACAATGGTCGCGGGTGCTGCCCCGCCCAGATCCTCGCGGCGCACCAGGTTGATACGGGCGTCTTCGGCTTCGCTCTCTTCGACAAACGCCAGCCGGAACCGCCAGCGCATCGCCGGCAGGCCGATTGGCTGCGCCCGCAGCGTTTCGCCATAGGAAGCGGTGGCGAGATCGTTGCCGGCAATGGGGTGGATCAGCACCTGATGCACCGGGCGGGTCGCGCCTTCGTCGCGGGCGCGCAAGGCGATATTGGCGGCCAGGTTTGCCCCGGCATCCTCGCCGGCCACCGCCAGCCTGCGCGGGTCGCCAGCCAGATCGCGCACGTTTTCGGTCAGCCAGCGCCACGCCGCCCAGGCGTCGTCATGCGCCGCGGGGAATTTGTGTTCGGGCGCCAGCCGATAGGCCACCGAGACCACGATCGCGCCGGTCCGACGTGCCAGGGCACGAGCCGTGGCGTCGTGGCTGTCGAGATCGCCGGTGACGAAGCCGCCACCGTGGAAGTAGAGCACGACGGGGTTAAGCCGGCTCAGGAGTCCTATAGGTCGATAGATGCGGCCGGGCAATTCGCCTTCCGCGCCGGCAATGACGGTATCCTCGACCTCGACGCCGTCTTCCGGTCGCTCGCGGCCCTGCCGCCCCAGCACCGCGCTGATGGCTTCGGCCGGCCTCGGCTGGCGCCGCGCCATTTCCGGTGTCAGCAATTCGAGCGGTCGCGCTCCCATATCCGCCAGTCGATCAAGCACATGCTTCATGTCGGCATCGAGCCGCGTCATCGGATCGCCGGCAATCAGCTCGGCCAGCCGGCCGATGGAATCACTCGATTGCCCTTGGGCGGGATGGGCGCGGGAATCGGTCATGGCTGCCTCGCGGATTTGTGAAACCCATTTGGACCGCGAAAACCGGGAGGGAGTTGGGCGCGATTGAGCCCATTTTGCGGCACATGTCCTCGTGCGGCGAAGGATTCACGTGAAACGTGGGGCAGATCCGTTGCCCTCGGACTGCGCCCGAGGGTCTTGCGGAGGGTGGCTGCTAGGCCGTCTCGCCCAGGCTGACGCCGTGGCCGATCAGCTTCTTGCGCGCGGCATTGACCACGTCGACGCTGAACTGGTCTTCGTGGTTGAGCACGATCGCTTCGCCCGTGAGATCGCTGCGCTCATGCTCGACGAGCTTGGCAAAGCCGTCGCTGACATCGGGCGCCATCATCATGTCGGAGAGCACGCGCACCGCGCCGAACTTCTTGTGGCGGGCGCGAATGTTGATGAGCTTGGTGGAGCGGCCATTGTCGGCGGTGCGGAATTCTTCGGCCGCGACGAGGCTGGTGAAGAAGGCGCGGTCGATGGCGTCGCTATGGGCGGCGCCTGCCAGTTCGGCAATGCGCAGCTGGCAGCCGAAAGCGAGGTCCGCATAGCCAAGCCGGACGGCGTTGGCCATGAGCTTGCGCAGTTTGTCGGGGTCGGTGAAAGTTTTGGGGTCTGGAATGTTCATTCGCTACCCTACGGCATCGGGCGGCAAATAGCCAATGATAACGGAATTCGCGATTGGCGCCGAAGTCAATGCGATGACACGTCCGTAGGCGCCTGCCACACCGCGGCAACAAAAAGGGCCCGGCTTTCGCCGGACCCCTTGGTGCATTCGGAAGCCGGTTAGGCCGACTTCTTGTCGTCGTCGTCCTTGACCTCTTCGAAGTCGGCATCGACCACGTCGTCGTCGCCATCTTCGTCAGTGCCGTTGGCCTTGGCTTCGGCTTCCGCCTGGCTGGCCTTGTACATGGCCTCACCCAGCTTCATCGACGCCTGGGCCAGCGCATCGGTCTTTTCCTTGATCACATCGCCGTCTTCGCCCTCGAGAACCGAGCGCAGGTCGGCAACCGCGGCTTCGATCTCGGTCTTGATCTCGGCCGAAACCTTGTCGCCGTATTCAGCAAGCGACTTTTCCGTCGAATGGATCAGGCTTTCGCCCTGGTTCTTGGCTTCGACGGCCTCGCGCTTCTTCTTGTCGGCTTCAGCGTTGAGCTCGGCTTCCTTGACCATCTTTTCGATGTCGGCGTCGCTCAGACCACCCGAAGCCTGGATGCGGATCTGCTGCTCCTTGCCGGTGCCCTTGTCCTTGGCCGAAACCTGCACGATGCCGTTGGCATCGATGTCGAAGGTCACTTCGATCTGCGGCACGCCGCGCGGGGCGGATGGGATGCCGGCCAGGTCGAAATTGCCCAAGAGCTTGTTATTGGCAGCCATTTCGCGCTCGCCCTGGAACACGCGGATGGTGACCGCGCTCTGATTGTCCTCGGCTGTCGAGAAGGTCTGGCTCTTCTTGGTCGGGATGGTGGTGTTGCGGTCGATCAGGCGGGTGAAGACGCCGCCCAGGGTTTCGATGCCCAGGCTAAGCGGGGTCACGTCGAGCAGCAGCACGTCCTTGACGTCGCCCTGCAGCACGCCGGCCTGGATTGCAGCGCCCAGCGCCACGACTTCGTCCGGATTGACGCCCTTGTGCGGCTCCTTGCCGAACAACTGCTTCACCACTTCCTGCACCTTGGGCATGCGGCTCATGCCGCCCACCAGCACGACTTCGTCGATCTGCGCGGCGGTGAGGCCGGCATCCTTGAGCGCCTGCTTGCAGGGCTCGACGGTCTTCTGGATCAGGTCATCGACCAGCGATTCGAACTTGGAGCGGCTCAGCTTGAGCGTCAGGTGCTTGGGGCCCGAAGCGTCGGCGGTGATGAAGGGCAGGTTGATTTCGGTCTGCGTCGAGCTCGAGAGTTCGATCTTGGCCTTTTCGGCAGCTTCCTTGAGGCGCTGCAGAGCCAGCTTGTCGTTGCGCAGGTCGATGCCCTGCTCCTTCTTGAACTCGTCGGCAAAGTAATCGACGAGGCGCATGTCGAAGTCTTCGCCACCGAGGAAGGTGTCGCCATTGGTCGACTTCACCTCGAAGACGCCATCGCCGATTTCGAGCACCGACACGTCGAAGGTGCCGCCGCCAAGGTCATAGACCGCGATCGTACCGGCGGCCTTCTTGTCGAGGCCGTAGGCAAGCGCCGCAGCGGTCGGCTCGTTGATGATGCGCAGCACTTCAAGGCCGGCAATCTTGCCCGCATCCTTGGTGGCCTGGCGCTGGCTGTCGTTGAAGTAAGCCGGAACGGTGATGACGGCCTGGGTGACGGTCTCGCCGAGATAGGATTCGGCGGTTTCCTTCATCTTCTGCAGGATCATGGCCGAAACCTGCGAGGGCGAGTACTTTTCGCCCGAGGCTTCTACCCAAGCATCGCCATTGTCCGCCTTGACGATCTTGAAGGGGACCAGATTCTTGTCCTTGGCGACGACGCCGTCGTCGAAGCGGCGGCCGATCAGGCGCTTGACCGCAAACAGGGTACCTTCGGGGTTGGTCACCGCCTGACGCTTGGCCGGCTGACCGACGAGACGCTCGCCATCCTTGGAAAAGGCGACCATCGAGGGGGTGGTACGCGCCCCTTCCGCGTTTTCAATGACCTTTGGATTGGCGCCGTCCATAACCGCAACGCAGCTATTGGTGGTGCCCAGATCGATACCGATGACTTTTGCCATAAAACTAGCCTCTCTTTCAGCAAACCCATGTGGAGCCCCTCTCGCGAGGCAGCGCCGTGGCCGCAAGGGCCGGGTTCCTTGCAACTCGAATGCGCCCATTGCTGGGCTTGCTGGCTATATAGGGGGGTGGCCCCGAGGCTTCAAGCGCTCAAAGGGCGGATTTGCTGGCGAGGGAGACCGGCGAGCCGCCGGCCTCGGGGGTATTTGGTCAGTCTGTCAGCGTGTAGCTGTTCAGTTCGCAGATATCGACCTCGAACACTTCGAGCAGGGCGCCTTCACCGGTCTCGAAACGGAAGTCATAAAGACACTGGTCCGAACCATCGCCGATGGTCACGGTGCCCTCGTAGCCTGGCTCAAGCGTGCCATCGGGGCCGAGCAGATCTTCGCCCCAGGCGTCCATGTTGCTGGGGTTGGTATAGAAGTAGTGCAGTGACTGCGAGCTGTTGTTGATCAGCGTGAACTCGACAGTCTGTGCCGCCGCCGGCAGGGCGCCGGCCAGCAACGCCAGGGCAACGATGGCGCCCTTGAGCTTGAAGGTCATGAAGAAGTCTCCCAAACCAGCGGCACCTGCCGCCAGCCGGGAGGTTTCCTACCACGACGGCCCTTAATCAGCGATGACCGCCTTTGGGTCCGTCAGTCATAGATCGTATAGCTGCCCAGGTCGCAGATATTGATTTCGGCGACTTCGGTCTCGCTGCCATCGGCCATGATGAACTTGAAGTCGTAATAGCACTCGGTCGAGCCATCGGCGATGGTCACGGTGCCGTTATAGCCGGCGCGAAGGGTATGACCGCCAGCCAGCAGGTCGCCGCCCCAGCTGCTCGAGGCGCTCGGACTGGCATAGAAATAGTGCAGTGACCGGCTGCTCTCGTTGTAGAGGGTGAAATAGATGTCTTCGGCGATCGCCGGCAAGGCGCTGCCCAGCAGCACCAAAGCGGCAGCGCCACCCCTGATGATCGAATTCATGATGCGTCCCCAGATGATCGGCCTGCGTCCTGCAGCCGAGGGCCAAAATCTGACTCCGGTGGCGCCATGCTCCAACCCCTGTTCATGGGGGCGCGACTGCGGGGCCCGTGACGGCGCCGGCGAAACGCTCTAGAACCGCGGCATGTTCGCTCCCGGCACAGTGTTGCTCCACGATACGCTCGATCCCATGGGCGAAAATCTGCTGTTTGCAGCGCCCCGGGAGGTGCTGGTGGCATATGACGCCGCCGGAGCCCGGGAGGCCCTGGCACGCCTCGAGGCTGCCGGCAAAAGCGGTCAGCATGCTGCAGGATTTCTTGCCTATGAGCTTGGTTTTATCTTCGAGGAGCGCCTGCTCGGTTCCCTGCCGCAACCGGGCACCACCCCCCTGCTCTGGCTCGGCCTCTATGACGCCCCGGAACGACTGACCGCCGCCGAGGTCGATCGCCGCCTGGCCGCCAGTGGGGGCACCGGCAAGGCACTCGACATCGTCCCCCGCATTGACGAGGCCGCCTATGGCGTCGCCTTCGATCGGGTCAAGGCGCTGATCGCTGCTGGCGACACCTATCAGGTCAACCTCACGTTCAAGGCCGACTTCCGCCTCGAGGGCGAGCCGGTGGCGCTCTATCGCGAGCTGGTGCGGAAGCAGCCGGTGGCCTATGGCGCGCTGATCAACACCGGCACGCAGTGGATCCTCTCGCGTTCGCCCGAGCTTTTTGTCTCGAGCCGCGACGGCATGCTGGCCGCCCGGCCGATGAAGGGGACGCTGAAACGCGGGCGTACCCTCGCGGAAGACGCAGCCGGCCGCGCCGCGCTCGCCGCTGACGAAAAGAACCGCGCCGAAAACCTGATGATCGTCGACCTGCTGCGCAACGACCTTGGTCGCATCGCCGAGATCGGCTCGGTGAAGGTTACCGACCTTTTCACCGTCGAAACCTATTCGACGCTCCACACCATGACCTCGGGCATATCGGCGCGTCGCCGCGCTGGGGTCGGCACCACCGACCTCCTCGCCAACCTCTTTCCCTGCGGCTCCATCACCGGCGCGCCCAAGCTGCGCGCCATGGAAATCATCCACGAAGTCGAGGCTGGCCCGCGCGGCGTCTATACCGGTTCCATCGGCCATTTCGCCCCCAATGGCGACCTCACTCTCAATGTCGCCATCCGCACATCAGTCATCGATGCCGACGGCAATGGCGAGATCGGCATCGGCGGCGGCATTGTCGCTGACAGCACCGCCGCCGACGAATACCGCGAGGCCCTGCTCAAGATGGCATTCTTTACCGATCCGGCCCAGCCGGTCACCCTGATCGAAACCCTGCTGTGGGACCGACAGGACGGGTTCGCGCTGCTGGATCGCCACCTCGATCGCATGGCGGAGTCGGCGCGCTATTTCAGCCTGCCCTTCGATCGGGCGACAGTGCGAGCCTTGCTCGAAAGCCAGTCCTTCCCGGCCGATCGCATGCGGGTCCGGCTGACGCTCGACGTATCAGGCCCGGCGGTGACCTCGGCGCCGCTGCCGCCCAATCCGCCAGTCTTCCGCTTCGCCATAGCCCCCGAGCGGCTCGATTCGCAAAGCCTGTGGCTCATGCACAAGACCACCATCAGGGCCTTCTATGACGAGCCGCGCCAGCGCGCCCATGCCGAACTGGATGTCGACGAGGTGGTGTTCCGCAACGAGCGCGGCGAACTCACCGAAGGCTCGATTACCAATCTCTTCGTCGAGCGCGGCGGTATTCTGCTGACCCCGCCGCTCACCTCTGGCTTGTTGCCGGGCACTTTGCGCGCCGAACTGCTCGCGTCAGGCAAGGCTGAGGAGCAAATCCTAACCCTTGCCGACCTTGAGACCGCCGAGGCAATCTGGCTCGGCAATTCGGTGCGCGGCCTCATGCGCGCCGAATGGATCAGAACCCAGGAGCCGCGATGACAACAGAGATCAAATCCACCGACGTGCTGGTCGTTGTCGATGTGCAATATGATTTCCTGCCCGGTGGCAGCCTCGCCGTGGCAGGCGGCGACGAGATCGTGCCGCTGGTCAATACGCTCGCGCGCAAGTTCACCAACGTGGTGTTCACCCAGGACTGGCACCCGGCCGACCACATTTCCTTTGCCAGCCAGCACTACGGCAAGACGCCGTTCGAAACGGTGGAGCTGCCCTACGGCACCCAGGTCCTCTGGCCCGATCATTGCGTCTGGAATACCCGCGGCGCCGAACTGTCGGATGATCTCGACGTGCCGCATGGCCAGCTGATCATTCGCAAGGGCTACAACAGGCTGATCGACAGTTATTCCGGTTTCCAGGAAGCTGACCGGGAAACCCTCACCGGCCTTGCCGGCTATCTCAACGAACGCGACGTCGATCGCCTCTACATCGTCGGCCTCGCCACCGATTTCTGCGTCGGCTGGACCGCCATCGACGGCGCCGCTGGTGGCTTCGACGTCACCGTCATCGAGGACGCGACGCGGGCGATCGACAATGCCGGGAGCTTGGCCAAGGCCTGGTCGGACATGGCGAAAGCGGGCGTGGAGCGGGTGATGAGCAAGGATATTTTGGGGTAGCCGAATTACCAGCCTCCCCCATCAGGGGAGGTGCCGACCCAGTTTGCGGATCCCATAGACAAAAATCCCCGCTCGCGCGGGGATTCACGTGAAACTCCGAGAGGCCATGAGGCCTATGGCCGAATGGCGAGGCGAAAAGCCTTACGCGCTCTTGTCGATCGCTTCGTCGGCCGGCGCGTGGCTGGGGCCGCCCTTGGCGACGCCGACCATGGCAGGGCGCAGCACGCGGTCGCCGATGGCGAAACCCGCCTGGACCACCTGCACCACGGTGCCTTCGGGCCGGCTGGGGTCCGGCACTTCGAACATGGCCTGGTGGCGATGCGGGTCGAACTTCTGTCCCTCAGCCTCGATCGGCTTGACGCCATGCTTGGCCAGCAGCCGCTGCATTTCGCGCTCGGTCATCTCGATGCCTTCGATCAGGCTCTTGGTAGTCGCGTCGCCGCTTTCGCGCGCTTCCGCCGGCAGCACCATCAGCGCCCGGCTCAGCGCATCGGTGGCGCTCAGCATGTCGCGGGCAAAGCCGGCAATGGCATAGCTGCGCGTGTCGTTGACGTCGCGCTCGGTGCGCTTGCGCAGGTTTTCCATCTCGGCAATGGTCCGCAGCAGGCGGTCCTTGAGCTCGGCATTTTCGACGCGCAGCGCCTCGATCGGGTCCGCGGCGTCTTCCACCGGGATTTCGACTTCAGGCGTCTCGCCAGAGGCGGCGTTCTCGTCGCTCATCATTGTTCTGTTCCGCAAGTTTGAATTTTGTCCCGCATATCGGCCAAATGACGGGGGTTTTCAAGTGTGAGTCATGGGCAAGCCGGATTTGCGAAAGACCATGAGGGCTACTGGAAGAGCGCTAGACTATCGCTGCCGCGCCATCATAGCGCTGATCACATTGGCGGTATAATCCACAACCGGCACGATGCGCGCATAGTTGAGCCGGGTCGGCCCGATCACGCCTAATACGCCCACCACCTTGTCATTGGCATCCTTGTAGGGCGAGAGGATGACCGAGGAGCCCGAAAGCGAGAACAGCTTGTTCTCCGAGCCGATAAAGATGCGCACGCCCTGCGCCTTCTCGGCGTCACCCAGCAGCTCGAGCAGCCCGTCCTTGCTTTCCAGCTCATCGAACAATTGCCGCATGCGCAACAATTCGTCCGATGCCATGGCGTCGTTGATGAGGTTGGCCCGGCCGCGCACGATCACGGTCGGCTGGCTGGACGGCGAAGCCTGTGCCAGCGTGGCGATGCCGGCATCCACCAGCTTCTGCGTCAGCTCGTCCAGTTCCGCCCGCTGCTCGGCCCGCAATTCGCTCAGCGCCTTGCGCGCCTCGGCAATGGTGCGGCCCACCACATGGTGGGCCAGATAATTGCCCGCCTGGGTCAGGGCGCTGGCGGTCAGCCCGGGCGGCGTGTCCATGATGCGGTTTTCCACCTGCCCGTCCTGGCCCACCAGGATCGCCATGGCCCGCGTGGCGTCCAGCCGCACGAATTCGATATGGCGCAGCACGATATCGGCCTTGGTGGCGATGACCACGCCGGCGCCTTGGCTGAGGCCACTCAGCAACTGGCTGGCTTCCGTCAGCACGTCCTCGACCTGGCCACGATGCTGGCCCTCGATGCTTTTGGCGATCTGGCTGCGCTCGCTCTCGTTGACGGCGCCAACTTCGAGCATGGCATCGACGAAAAAGCGCAAGCCCTCCTGGGTGGGCGCCCGCCCGGCGGAGGTATGCGGCGCCGCGATCAGCCCGAGATCTTCGAGATCGGCCATCACATTACGCACCGAGGCCGGCGACAGGCCCGATTGCAGCATGCGGGACAGGTCGCGCGAACCCACCGGCGAACCCGTGTCCAGGTAGCGCTCGACGATCTTCTTGAAAATGTCCTGGCTGCGGGCGTTGAGCACGCTGAGGAAGTCTTCGGGCGGTCTAACCATGGTGTTCGATAAAATCGTCCGCTTTAACCCTGCCCCCTCATTTAAGCGCATTGCAGCCATCAGCCAAGCGCCCGCGACTTGTGAGCGAGGCCGGCTAGGGTTAAGAGGCGGTTAACAGCAATTTCTGACGGATGCCCGATGCGACCTTCCGGACGTGAGCCCAACCAGATGCGCGCCGTTACCATCGAGCGCAACGTCGCCCAGAAGGCGGAGGGCTCCTGCCTTGTTTCCTTCGGCAATACCAAGGTCCTCGTCACCGCCTCGGTCGAAACCAGCCTCCCCGGCTGGCTGCGCGGCAAGGGCCAGGGCTGGGTCACTGCCGAATATGGCATGCTGCCCCGCGCCACAGGCTCGCGCACCCGCCGCGAGGCCACTGCGGGCAAGCAGTCCGGCCGCACCCAGGAAATCCAGCGTCTGATCGGCCGTTCGCTCCGCGCGGTGGTCGACATGCAGCTCCTCGGGGAAAACCAGATCACCATCGACTGTGACGTGCTCGAGGCCGATGGCGGCACCCGTACGGCCTCCATCACTGGCGCGTATGTGGCTCTGGCCGATGCCATCGCCTGGATGGACGAGCGAAAGCTGACCAAGGGCAAGGCCCTGCGCGAATCGGTCGCCGCGGTCTCCTGCGGCGTCTATCGCGGCATGCCGGTGCTCGATCTGGACTATCTCGAAGATGTCGAGGCCCATACCGATGCCAATTTCGTCATGACCGGTTCGGGCAAATTTGTCGAAATCCAGGGCACCGCCGAACAGGTGCCATTCTCGCGCGATGAACTCAACGCGCTGATGGAACTGGCCGAGCAGGGCATTGGCGAACTGTCGCAGCTCCAGCAGGCGGCGCTTGCCCCATGATCGGCTGGTTGCTCAAAAAGGTCGCGGCGACCACTGCGCCCAAGCAGGTCGAGACGCCGCGCAAGGCGTCGCCGGAAAACTGCGCGCTCTGGCACGACGTGGCGCGAGCCCTCGATGCCAAGCCCAAGGGCATCACCAAATGAGCATCCCCCGCCTCCGCGAAGGTGACCGCCTGGTGCTGGCCACGCACAATGCGGGCAAGCTGAAGGAATTCCAGGAGCTGTTCGAGCCCTACGGCCTGGAGCTGGTTTCGGCCGGCGAACTGGACCTGCCCGAGCCCGAGGAAACCGGCACCACCTTTGCCGAGAATGCCCGCATCAAGGCCCATGCCGCGGCGCAGGCGTCCGGAATGCTGGCGCTATCAGACGATTCCGGCCTCTGTGTCGACGCGCTCAACGGCGATCCCGGCGTCTATACGGCCGACTGGGCCGGCGTGCCGCGCGATTTCGGGCATGCCATGAAGCGGGTGGAAGACGCCCTGCAGGCGGCCAATGCGACTTCGCCCAACCAGCGCAAGGCCTCGTTCAACGCCACGCTCTGCCTTGCCCACCCTGATGGTCGCGACGTCATCTATCACGGCCAGTGCTTCGGCACCCTGGTCTGGCCGCCGCGCGGCGACCAGGGCCATGGCTATGATCCGGTCTTCATGCCCGATGGCTATGACATCACCTTCGGCCAGATGTCGCCGCAGATGAAGCACTCCTGGTCCCCCGGCCAGCAGGGCCTGAGCCACCGCGCCCGCTCCTTCGCCAAGTTCGTGGAGAACCAGATTGAGCAATAAGCCGAACGACATGTTTGGCGTTTACGTGCATTGGCCGTTCTGCGCGTCCAAGTGCCCCTATTGCGATTTCAATTCCCACGTGCATCGCGGCCCGTTCGACGAGATCGACTATGTCGCCGCCTATGAGCGCGAAATCGCCCATGCCGCCGAACTGGCGCCGGGCCGCGTGGTGCAATCGGTCTTCTTCGGTGGCGGCACGCCCTCGCTGATGAATCCGCAATCGACCGGCCGCATCCTCGATGCCATCGCCAAGCACTGGACGATGGATGCCAATGCCGAGATCACGCTCGAGGCCAACCCGACCAGCGTCGAAGTCGACCGCTTCAGGGGTTACCGCGCCGCCGGCGTCAACCGCGTCTCGCTCGGCGTACAGTCTTTGCGCGAGGGTCCGCTGGCCGAACTCGGCCGTCGCCACACGGTGGACGAAGCCATTGCGGCCGTGCGCATCGCCCAATCGGTGTTCGAGCGCTCGAGCTTCGACCTGATCTATGGCCGCCCCAAGCAGACGCTGGAAGATTGGGAAGACGAGCTCAAGGAAGGGCTCTGGCTCGCCAGCGGCCATATCAGCCTCTACATGCTGACCATCGAGCAGGGCACGCGCTATTTCGACCTGCACAAGGCCGGCAAGCTGCAGATGCCGGGCGAAGACCTGGCGGCCGATTTCTATGAGCTGACCCAGGAGCTGACGGCAGCAGCGGGGCTGCCGGCCTACGAGATTTCCAACCACGCCCGCCCTGGCCAGGAAAGCCGGCACAACATGCTCTACTGGCGCTATGGCGAATATGCCGGCATCGGTCCGGGCGCCCATGGCCGGTTGATGATCAACAACCAGCGCCACGCCACTGCCGCCGAGAAAATGCCCTTCGACTGGCAGAAGCTGGTGAAATCGAAGGGTCACGGCATGGTGGTGGACGATGTCCTCACCTGGGAAGAGCAGGGCGACGAGTTCCTCGTCATGGGCCTGCGCCTCAAGGAAGGCATTTCCCCCGCCCGCTTCACCGCCATTTCCGGCCGCCAGATTTCGAAAACCCAGATCGAGGCGCTCAAGGGCTACGGTTTCGTCGAATCGCTGCCCAACGGCAATCTGCGCGTCACGGACAAGGGCTTCCCGGTGCTGGACGCTGTGGTGGCGGATCTGGCGGCCTGATGCACCAAGTGTTGGGAGAGATCGGCTAAAACCCAGCTGTCTCGACCACCTGTGCCCCACCCGGCACCACTTTCTTGAGCACCAGCGCATATTCCGACCGGCCATTGCCCAGGAACCGGAACACTCCGTCCCGTCCGTTGAAGCCCTGGGCTGATGTCATCAGCGCCGGGTTGTAGGGCGGGTTGGCCATCGAGAGCGTGTTGACGTTGGCGAGGATGACGGCCGTATAGGCGATCGTTGCCAAGGCATGCGGCTGGGCGCCGAACTGGCGCTGGTAGTCGGCCGATATCGCCGCCATGCCAGCTGGATCGACCGCTGGATAGATGGCGCCGCTGAGTTGGCTCGCCGCGGCAATGCTCGGGTCGCCTTCCCAGTCGGCAGACCCGACGATCTGCAGCATATCCGGCGTTACGCCCGCCTGCGCCAGCAGCACGCCGAAGCTGGGCGCGGTGGCGCGGTCCGGCAGGTAGAGCGTGTCGATCATGCCCTTCTTGATCTGGTCCAGCGCCTGGTTGACGATCTGCTGGGCTTCCTCGACCGAGGAGAAGGTATAGACCGCCGATGGGGCGAAGCCGGCAATGATGGCTTGCTGGCGGAACGCGGTTTCCTGGGCCTGGCCGTAGGGCGTGGCGGGGAAGGCGCCGGCAATGCCGCGCCGTCCCTGCAGCTTGATCCAGGTGAGCGAGCGCTTCATTTCCATGTCGGGCAGGACGCTCAGCAGGTAAACGCCCGGGCTCGCGGCAACAGGATTGTTGGAAAAGCCGATCACCGGCACGCCGCTCGAGCGGCCGACCGCGCCAACTGCGGTGACCTCTTCCGATTTAAGGGGCCCCAGGATCAACTTGGCACCCGCTGTCACTGCCGCGCTGGCGGCGGCCGTGGCGCCGGCCACCGTGCCGCCGGTGTCGCGCAGGCTGATGGTGATGTTTTCGGCAATGTTGGGATTGGCTTCGATGAAGGCGATGGCGAGCCGGCTGGCATTGGCCAGCGACTGGCCGACCCCGGACATACCAGGATCGCCAGTCAGCGGCAGCAGCAGCGCCACCTGCACCGGGCCGCGACCAAAGCTCTGGACCGGCCCCGTCGGCATCATTGCGGGTTGGTTGGGAATGGTCTGGGCGGTTTGCCCGCCGCCATTGCCGAAATCGAGCGTCCGCGAGCCGATCTGGATCGGCGAGCAGGCCACGAGCACAAGCAGGCCGACGGCGCCGATACCGCATGCTAAGACTTTACCGAGGATCCGCATCAGGGGCCTCTCAACGCTAGCAGTCTGTTAACAATTGGCAGCAAATTGCTAACCAATTCTCAACTTGCGGAACAGGCATGACGGATACCAATACCGGCTACTTCATCGCCGGCACCACCTTCCCTGCCCCCCCGCTGGCGCCGGGGCTCTATGTCGTCGCCACGCCCATCGGCAACCTACGCGACATCACCATCCGGGCGCTCGAAACCCTCGCTGCTGCCTCGGTGATCCTCTGCGAGGACACCCGCATGTCGGCGCGGCTGCTCGACCATTACGGCATCAGGGGCCGCCGCATTGCGCTGCACGAACACAATGAGCGGGCCAAGGCCGATGACATCGTCCGCCGGATTGCGGGTGGAGACGCCATCGCGCTGATTTCCGATGCCGGCACGCCGCTGCTCTCCGACCCGGGCTTTCCGCTGATCCGGGCCATGGCTGAGGCCGGCCAGCCGGTCTATCCCATTCCCGGCGCCTCGGCTCTACTGTCGGCACTGGTCATTGCCGGTCTGCCCACCGACGCTTTCGCCTTCCACGGCTTCCTGCCACCAAAGGCCGGGGCGCGGGCCAATGCGCTCAAGGCGCTGAGCGATTCACGTGAAACGCTGGTGTTCTACGAGAGCCCGCGCCGGCTTGACGATACGCTGGCCGCCATGGCCGAACTCTGGGGTACGAGGCAGGCGGCCGTGGCACTGGAACTGACCAAGCGCTTCGAGCGTGTGCATCGCGGCACCCTGCCTGAACTGGCCGAGCAATTCGCCAATGCCGAGACCAAGGGCGAGGCCGTCATCGTCGTCGCCGGAGCCGCCGAGGCGGCCGCGCCCGATGCCGCCGACTGGCAGGCGGCGCTTGCCGAGGCGATGGCCGACCAGCCGCTACGCGTCGCCGTCGATGCGGTGACCGAGAGGTTCGGGCTCAAGCGCAAGGAGGTCTACGATGCCGCCCTCGCCCTCAAAGCCGAAAAGTAAGGCGCGCATTGCCGCCTATCGCGGCGGCCATCGTGGTGAGATGCTGGCTGCCTTGTTCCTGCGCTGCAAGCTCTACCGCATCGTCCAGCGCCGCTACAAAACCCCGGTCGGCGAAATCGACCTGATTGCCGAGCGCTTCGGCACCACGGTGTTTGTCGAGGTCAAGGCGCGCAGCAAGGCGGCGAGCGAAGCCGAGACGCTGGAGAGCGTCAACCAGTCCCGTATCCTGCGCGCCGCGCAATACTGGGTGGCGCGCCACCCAGCCAAGGCGGCGACATCGCTGCGCTTCGACATCATCTTCCTGACGCCAGGGCGCTGGCCGCGTCATCTCGTCAACGCCTTCGGCCTCTAGTCAGTGAGCTCCACCCAGATCAGGTGATGGTCGCTGGCGGCATGGATATGCTGCTTGAGCTCGGGAAACATCGGCCAGCGGTTCGAGGCGGTCCAGGCGCCCATCCGGAACAGGCCCCCGGCCTTGACCCGCGCAAACAGCGCCGGCGACAGCAGCAGGTAGTCGATCTTGTTGGAATTGCTGCCGGTGCCGAAGGTACCGGCGCCCGCAAACGCCCCAGTCGAGAAGTCGGCATGCTCGCCGATATCCTTGAGGTCGGTTTCCTTGAGCAGCCGCTTGAGCGCCACTGAATCGGGCGTGTCGTTGAGATCGCCCAGCACCACGATCTTGTCGTGGCCCTCGGCGCGCAAGGCCTCGTAAATCTCGGCGGTGCGCACTGCCTGGGCCGTCCGCTTGTCGATCGAACTCTGGTCGTTGCCGCCAAACTTGGACTTGAAGTGATTGGGCACAATCCAGATGCGCTCGCCTGATGGCGTGATCACCTCATATTCCGGACTGTCGCGGGAAAACACGCGCTGGCCGTTGGGCATCATGTCGGCGATATGGCTGCGCATCAGCCCGACCGAATAGCCGTTGGTGACCATCAGCCCCACATCGATGCCGCGGTCGTCATTGCCGTCGATCAGCATGATCTCGTCATAGGGATCGCCGCCAAGCTTGAGCAGCACCTGCTCGGAAAACTGCTTGAGCGCCACGCGGTCTTCTGCCTCGATCACCGCCAGGATGTCGGCGCCAACCGCCTTGATCACGCGCCCGGTATTCATCACCGCAACCGCATTGTTGGGCTCGGTCTTGAGCTCGACCCAGCCGACCCAGTCGGCCCTGCCATTGGCGACGATCTGCAACGGGCCGCCGTTGGGCTGCTTCCAGAAGGCGCCGCGGATCTTGCGGAAGATGACAAAGGGCGGATTGGGCGAAGTGAGCTTGAGCTGCTTGATCAGCACCAGCATGCGCGTCTTGTCGGCGGCGGAGTATTCGTCCTTGTTGATCAGCATATTGATCTCGGCCGCCGCATCGGTGATGGCCGATCCCTTGGCCTGATCCTCGAGATTGAACGCCTTGGGCCGGTCGAACAGATTTTCCACATTGAATGCCGCGATCTTCATGATCCCCTCCTGGCGACAATAGCCGCCTCATCATGCGCTCCGATTGCGACAGTGGCGAATCTGCGGCGGAAAGCCCTTGCGTCCCGGCAGGCGCCGCGCCATGTCATGGTGCCTTCGACGCTCCTGGCCATCTGGCGAGCCGTTCGAAGTGAATCGGGCCCATCGAGACTCCAATGGCAAAAAAACTCAAAGTCGCGGTCCAGATGGACCATGTCGCATCCATCAATCCGCGCGGCGATTCCACCTTCGCCATGATGCTCGAGGCGCAGGCGCGCGGGCACGAACTGCTGCATTATACGCCGGACACACTGGCGCTCCGCGGCCACGTGGTGTCGGCCCTGGCCCAGCCCATCGAGGTCTTCGACAAGCCCAAGGGCGAGCATTTCGCCTTGGGCGAAGCGCGCCGGGTGGATCTGTCGACCCAGGACGTGATCCATATGCGCCAGGATCCGCCCTTCGATATGAACTACATCACCCTGACGCATCTGCTCGAAAAGCTGGAGCCTGGTGTATTGGTGGTCAACCCCGCCGCCGCCGTGCGCAATGCGCCGGAAAAGATCCTCGTCACCGATTTTCCCGAGCTGATGCCGCCGACGCTGGTGACCCGCGATCGTGAGCTGATCCATGATTTCCGCAAGGAGCACGGCAACATCATCGTCAAGCCGCTCTACGGCAATGGTGGGGCTGGCGTGTTTTTCATCCAGGAGGGCGACCACAATCTGGCGAGCCTGTTGGAACTGTTCGAGAGCAATTATCGCGAACCCTTCATGATCCAGAAATACCTGCCGGATGTGCGCAAGGGCGACAAGCGCATCATCATCATCGACGGCGAGCCGGTGGCCGGGCTCAATCGCATTCCCGCCGATGGCGAAGCCCGCTCCAACATGCATGTGGGCGGCCGTCCGGAACTGAGCGAGCTCACCGCCCGCGAGCGGGAAATCTGCGCCACCATCGCCCCGGCCCTGAGGGAGCGCGGCATGATCTTCGTGGGCATCGACGTCATCGGCGATTACCTCACCGAGATCAACGTCACCTCGCCGACGGGCATTCGCGAAATCAAGCGCTTCGGCGGACCTGATATTGCCGTCATGATCTGGGACGCCATCGAAAAGCGCCGCGCCTGATGTGGGCATTGGTGGCGGCCGTCCTCGGCGGTCTCGGCTGGTTCCTGTTCCGCCGCTGGCGGAAGAAGAGCTGGCCGACCGACCCCCGGCTATCGGCTGCCTATTGGCGCAATTCGCTGGTCGTCGTCGGCGCCTACCTGCTCTCGATCCTCCTGGGTGCAGGCATTACCCGCATCATGGTCGGCTTCAACCGCTCCGGCTGGGCCGACCTGGCGATGGTCCTGTTCTTCGTCACCTGGGTAGCCTATGGCGCCGTCTGGCTGGTGCGTTTCCTGCCGACAACGCGGCCGCAGCCGACCTGGCTGACCCGCTCGCGCGGCTGGATCGACGGCGCCGCCCTGCTGCTGCTGGCCGGGTTGGCGACAGGCGCGCGCATGCTGTGAAGCTTACGGGGTAGGCAGCCCCTTCCAATCCCGCTAGGTCTATGCCTCGTTCCGAGGGACCAGCGCCATGCCCACCACTACATTCCTCGTCGCCTTCGCGACCCTGTTTGCGACGGTGGGCGTGGCCGATATCGCCTTCATCTTCGCGGCGCTGACCAAGCGCAATACCGCCAAACAGCGTTTTGCCTTCGCCACACGCGGCGTCATCATCGCGGCGCTGATCCTGCTGCTCTTTGCCGTGCTCGGGAATCCGATCCTCGAAGTCTTCGGCATCACCATCCCGGCCTTGCGTACCGCCGGCGGCCTGCTGCTGTTCCTGATCGCCATCGATATGGTGTTTGCGCGCCATTCTGGTGGCACCGACATTACCGATCAGGAAGAGGTCGAGGCGCGCTCGCGCGACGATATCGCGGTCTTTCCGCTGGCTATGCCGCTGCTGGCCGGTCCCGGCGCCATCAGCGCGGTGATCCTGCTGACGACAGGCACGCACAATCCTGCCGAATTCTGGGCGGTGCTGGCCGCGATTGTGGTGATCCTGTTTCTGGCCTGGCTGACCCTGCTGGTCGCCATTCCCATCCAGCGGCTGCTGGGCGTCACCGGCCTCGCCGTCGTGTCGCGCGTCGTCGGCATCCTGCTGGCGGCCCTGGCCGTGCAGTTCGTCTTTGACGGCATCAAGGCCAGTGGCCTGCTGAGCGGCGGCGCCTGACGCTGCAAAAACAAAAACGGCCAGCTCGCGCCGGCCGCCCTCGCTCATGCAATGCGAAGCTTTATTTCTTGGCGGCATTGCCGGCGCTGCCCGCACCCAGCCCGGTGATCGGCTTTGCGGCTGCCAGCTTGTCCTTTTTCGGCTTCTTGGCTTCTTTGTTGCTCTTCATCTGACCTTTGGCCATGCCAATTCTCCTCGCTGCGGGCCCGCTTGCCCGGATCAATAATGGGGCGAGGCTAGACCCGCACTGATTCGGAGGCAAGTCCCCGGATTTGCTTGCCGAATGGCTATTTGGCCGATTGGCAGCGGCCACTCGGTCCCAGGGAGGCGATGGCACGCGGGTCGCAGCCGGTCAGCAGGAACTGGATCCATTCATTCTGCCCGCCATAAAAGGCATTGCGGTCGACTTCGCCGCGCACGCCGCGCACCACGCCGGTCTGCGTCCACTGCCAGAAGGTCCAGGTACGGTTGCCATAGCGTTCATGCGGCTCAGCCGCGGTGGAGCGCAGCCAGAAGGCATTGGGGAAATACTCGCCATCGAGCACGTCGCGGTGGAAGTTCATGTCGGTATAGATGATGGGCAGCTTGCCGGTATGGCGCTCCATCGCCTCGAGCATGTAGCGCACCTTTTCGAGCGCGTCGGCCCGCGATGGCTTGTTCCGGCAGCTCGAATGGTTGTTCCATTCGAGGTCGAGCACCGGCGGCAGCGCATCGGGATCGTTGGGCACATTGGCGATGAACCACGCCGCCTGTTCCGACGCCAGCGAGCACCAGGTCATGAAGTGATAGGCGCCGCGCGGCATGCCGGCATCGCGTGCTCGCACCCAGTTGGCGCGGAAATTGGGGTCGAGATAGTCCTTGCCCTCGGTCGCCTTCATGAAGACGAAATGCATGCCCGAGGCAAAGGCCTGCCGGAAATCGATATTTTCCTGGTAGCGCGCCACGTCGATGCCCTGGATCGGCATGGCGCGGGCGCGGTCGACGCCCGAATGCGGCCGGTTATCGCCCTGGATCGGGCCATAGAGCCCGCCCCCGGACGAACACGCCACCAATATGACAGCCAGCATGGTCGAGGCGGCGCCCTTGGCGAACGCAGACAACGAGGGAAAGGGCCAGGTGGCGGTCATCGGGCAGAACTCTACGTATTGCGAAGGTAAGCCTTTGATTCAACATGGGCCGGTTAACGCCGGATTAGGTTTACCTTTGTGGCAAGCGGTGTGGTTAACAGGCCGTATTTTGTTCGCTTTACGTTCTTGTTCTCGCCAGAGGGCTTTGCTAGGTTGTCGCCGGGCTTGGGGCATTGGGCGATGGTCACCCGCGTAGCGACAGTGGCGTTTCAGGGCATCGAGGCTGTGCCGGTGGATGTGCAGGTGCAGATCGCGCCGGGCATGGCGCAGTTCATCCTGGTCGGCCTGCCCGACAAGGCCGTCAAGGAATCGGGCGAGCGGGTGCGCGCCGCGCTGGTGGCGTCGGGGCTGGGCCTGCCGCCCAAGCGCATCACCGTCAATCTGGCACCGGCCGATCTACCCAAGGAGGGCAGCCATTACGACCTGCCCATTGCGCTGGGCATCATGGCCGCTATTGGCGCCATTCCGCAGGACGCGCTCGATGGCTATCTGGCGCTGGGCGAACTGGGGCTGGACGGGCGCTTGGCCCATGTCGGCGGCATCCTGCCGGCCGCCATCGCGGCGCAAGGACGCAATCTGGGCCTGATCTGCGCCGAGCCATCGGGGGCCGAGGCCGCCTGGGCCGGCGAGGGTCTCGATATCATCGCGGCCGAGAGCCTGCTGGCTCTGGCCAATCACCTGACCGGCCACCAGCTGGCGGCCCGGCCGCTGCCGCGCAAATATCTGCCGCAAGGCGGTTTGCCCGATCTCTGCGATGTCCGCGGCCAGCAGGTGGCGCGACGCGCGCTCGAAGTGGCGGCGGCTGGTGGCCACAACATGCTGATGGTTGGGCCACCCGGCGCGGGCAAATCGATGCTGGCCGCACGCCTGCCCTCCATCCTGCCGCCGCTCGATCCGCGCGAACTGCTCGATATTTCCATGATCCAGTCCATTGCCGGCGAGCTGGCCGGCGGCGCGATCTCCGATCGCAGGCCATTCCGGGCGCCGCACCATTCGGCCTCGATGGCGGCCCTGGTGGGCGGCGGCCTCCGGGTGCGCCCCGGCGAGGTGAGCCTCGCCCATAACGGCGTGTTGTTTCTCGATGAATTGCCCGAATTCGCGCCCGGTGTGCTCGACAGCCTGCGCCAACCCCTGGAGTCGGGCGAAACCGTCATCGCCCGGGCCAATGCACGGGTCAGTTATCCCAGCCGGGTGCAACTGATCGCCGCGATGAATCCCTGCAAATGCGGCATGGCGGGCACGCCCGGCCACACCTGCCGTCGCGGCAAGGCCTGCGCCGATGATTATCAGGGCCGCGTCTCGGGGCCCTTCCTCGACCGCATCGATATCCGCATCGACGTTCCCGCGGTGACGGCCGCCGACATGATCGCGCCATCGGCCGCTGCGGAAAGTTCGGCCGATGTGGCCGAGCGGGTGGCGCGGGCCCGGGCCCGCCAGCGCCTGCGCTTCGCCGAGCATGGCGCGCCCGATATCTTCACCAATGCGGCCGCCGGCTCGAGCCTGATCGAGGCCGTGGTCAATCCCGACCGGGAGAGCCAGACGCTGCTGCTGCAGGCCGCCGAGCGCTTCAACCTCTCGGCCCGCGCTTATCACCGCGTGCTCAAAGTGGCGCGTACCCTGGCCGATCTCGCTGGCGTCGAGCGGGTGGGCCGGCCCCATATCGCCGAAGCCTTGAGCTATCGCATCAATTTCGGGACGGCCTGATGATCCATCGTATTTCCTGCGGCGCGCTGGTGGTGCGCGACGCCAAGATCCTGCTGGTTCGCCACCGGCAACCGGGCCAGCATGACTTCTGGATTGCGCCCGGCGGGGGCGTCGAGGGTAATGAGGAGCTGGCCCGCGCTGCCGAGCGCGAGACGCTCGAAGAAGCAGGCGTGCAGGTCGTGGCGACGCGCCTCGCCTATATCGACGAAGGCTGGAACGAGGAGCAGCGCATCCTCAAATTCTGGTTTCTCGCCGACTATGTCTCGGGCCAGCTCGATGTCGGCGCCAATCCGGCCGATGGCGAATTCATCGTTGAGGCCGGCTGGTTCGCGCTGGATACCTTGCCCAAAGGCCACGTCTTTCCCGAGCCGTTGCGTAACCGCTTCCCGCGCGATCTCGCCGCCGGCTTTCCCGGCGCGGTCAAACTGCCGTTGCGCAAGCTCCTGTTCTAGCCATGGGGGTCTGATGACGCCGTCGCTTCGAGCCAAGATGATCGCGGTGTGCGACCGCAAGATCGCCGAGAAAGGGGCCGACGTTGGCCTCTCCTTCTATGCCTTCTTTGCCAATCGCAATGATGACCCTGAACTGCTGATGGAGGCCGCCGAATGGTGGATCCGCACCAACAGGCTCGACCATTTCGAGAAGGCCACCAAGATTCGCGCCATGGTCGCCGCCCTGGCCTAGCCGCGCCCGCTCTGCCGGGCGGTTGTGTATAAGCCTGTGGATAAGTGTTTCACGTGAATCCACCGGTTGGCGTTTCCGCGGTCCGGGCTGGGGGGTGCTTGGCTCGTTCCCAAAGCGCTCAGCGGATGCTGGTGTAGCCGCCCGGCACGCCGTGGGGCGATAGCACCACCTGCCACAGGCTGATATTGCGGGCGCGGAATGTGGCGGCAAACGCTGACAGGTAATAGCGCCACATGCGCTCGAACCGCTCGTCATACTTGTCGCCGATGAGTTGCGGCCAGGCCGCGTCGAACCTGTCGCGCCAGGCCATCAGTGTCCTGTCATAGTCGGCGCCGAAATTGTGCCAGTCCTCCATCACGAAAAGGCCCTCGACGGCTTTGCCGATCTGCGCGATCGAGGGCAGCATGCCATTGGGGAAGATGTATTTTTCGCTCCACGGGTCGCCATGCGTGGTCGAAAGATTGCCGCCGATCGTGTGGAGCAGGAACAGCCCATCGGGCTTGAGCAGGCTGGCCGCTTTCTCGAAATAGCTGCGATAATTCTTGTAGCCGACATGCTCGAACATGCCGACCGAGATGATCCGGTCGAACTGACCCGCCAGCGCCTGATAGTCGAGTAGCCGCGTTTCCACCGGCAGGCCCGCTGTCCGCTCATTGGCCAGGGCCGCCTGCTCCTTGCTGACGGTGACGCCGACGCCGGAAACGCCATAGCGCTCGGCGGCAAACTGCAGGAAGCCACCCCATCCCGAACCGATATCGAGAATGTGCATGCCCGGCTTGAGATCGAGCTTGCGGCAGATCAGGTCAAGCTTGGCCTCCTGCGCCGCGTCGAGGCTGTCGGCATCCTTCCAGTAGCCGCAGGAATAGATCATGCGGCGGTCGAGCATGGCCGCATAGAGATCGTTGCCGATGTCATAGTGCTTCTCGGCCACCTCGGTGACGCGCAGGCGCTGCAGGTTGAGCAGCCGTCCCTTGGCCACGCTCCACATCACCGCCAGGTCCTTGGGGAAAGCATCCTGGACATGGCTGTTGATCAGGCGGAACAGGAACTGGTCGAGCTCGGCGGCGTCCCACCAGCCGTCCATGTAGCTTTCACCCAGCCCCAGCGTGCCGTCGCGCAGCAGGCGCGCCCACAGCCGCTCATTGTGGACCTGAGGATCCCACGGGTTGGGGCCGTTGAGAACGACACCGGTTCGTTTCAGCTGGCCGAGAACAAAACGCTTGGCGGATTCAGACATGGCAGCAGCAATGATCTGTTCAGCAATGTCACAAACCTTAACACCATCGTAGATCGACGATCAACCGTTTGTTGGTTCGGTCATAGCTAGTTAACCAGCGCCTCATATTGGTCATGGTGCGGTGTCAGCGGATGAGTGATGCGACAATCGGGCGAACTGATCCAGTGGAACAACAAGGGCGGCTACGGCTTCGTGCGGGATGGCGCGGGGCGGGAATACTACGTCCATATCTCCAACATCGCCGGTGGACGGCCCCGCCTGGGTGACAGCCTCGAATTCGGCACGGCGATCGGTCGCAAAGGCCGCCCCTCGGCGGTGGACGTGACCATCTCGACCACCCCCGCCGCGCGCCCCACGACCCTGCGCGAGGTCAAGCAGCCCGCGGCCGGCGTCTCCCGCTACAAGCTCGGCTTGCGCACGGCGGCGGCCACCTTGATGACACTGCTCATCCTCTGGGCGATCGGCACCGATCGGGCGCCGCAATGGATCGGTCTGCTCTATGCGGCCATGGGCGCCGGTTCGGCCCTGCTCTACCGCTTCGACAAGCTCTATGCCCTGACCGGCAAATACCGGGTCAGCGAGACCAACCTGCACGTGGTGGACCTCAGCTTCGGCATTATCGGCGGCCTCGCCGCGCAAGAAGTCTACCGCCACAAGACGGTCAAGCCCCGCTTCGTCGCCACCACCTGGGGCATCGCCCTGCTGCACACGCTGGGCCTGGCGGCACTGGCCTTCGGCTGGCTGGAGGCGCTGTTCGGGCGGATCGCCTGGTAAAATTCCTGGTCGGTACCCCCTCCTAGCCTCCCCCAGATCGCGTTCGAGGCACGATTAGCCACCACCCACCAGCAGGATTCCTCCCCCTGTCAGGGGGAGGTTAGGTGGGGATACTCCGATGCCCGGATATTCGCGTATCGACCTCAGTGAAACTGCGCCGCCTCGGTGCTTTCGCCCATCGCCGTGGTCGCGCTCTTGCCCTCGCTCACCGCCATCGACACGGCGTCGAAATAGCTGGTTCCCACCTCGCGCTGGTGCCGCACGGCGGAGAAGCCATGTGGTTCGGCGGCGAACTCGGCCTGCTGGAGCCGCGAATAGCCCGCCATGCCGTCCTGCTTGTAGGCCCGGGCCAGTTCGAACGTGGTGAGGCTGAGATTGTGGAAGCCGGCCAGGGTGATGAACTGGTATTTGTAGCCCATGGCGGCGATTTCGCGCTGGAACGACGCCATGGCCGCCTCGTCCATATGCCGCGCCCAGTTGAAGCTGGGCGAACAATTATAGGCCAGCATCTGCTCGGGATGCACCTTGCGCACCGCCTCGGCGAACTTCTTCGCCTCCGCCAGGTCAGGCTTGGACGTTTCGCACCAGATCAGGTCGGCATAGGGCGCATAGGCAATGCCGCGGGCGATGGCGGCGTCGATGCCACCTTTGAGTTGGTAAAAGCCCTCCGCCGTCCGCTCCTGCGTGACGAAGGGTGCGTCATAGGGATCGATATCGGAGGTGATCAGCCGGGCCGCTTCCGCATCGGTGCGCGCCATGATCAACGTCGGCACGCCCATGACATCGGCGGCCAGCCGGGCGGCATTGAGCGTGCGGATGAACTGTGATGTCGGCACCAGCACCTTGCCGCCCAGATGCCCGCACTTCTTCTCCGACGCCAATTGATCCTCGAAATGCACCGCGGCGGCACCGGCCTCGATCATCGCCTTCATCAGCTCGAAGGCGTTGAGCGCGCCGCCAAAGCCGGCTTCGGCATCGGCAATGATGGGCACGAAGAAATCGAGGTCCGTGGTGGCGATGCCGTCGGCCTGTTCCATGGTCTGGATCTGGTCGGCCCGCTGCAGCGCCTTGTTGATGCGCTTGACCACCGAGGGGACACTGTCGACCGGATAAAGGCTCTGGTCGGGATACATATTGCCCGAGCTGTTGGCATCGGCCGCTACCTGCCAGCCGCTGAGATAGATGGCCTTGAGCCCGGCCTTGACCTGCTGCACCGCCTGATTGCCGGTAAAGGTGCCCAGGGTCGGCACGAAGTCCTCGCTGTGCAGCAGCTCCCACAGCCGCCGCGCCCCGTTCTCGGCCAGTGTATGGCGGATCGGCAGCGAGCCCGAGAGGCGCGCCACGTCGGCCTGAGCGTAAGTGCGGGTAATGTTGCGCCAGCGATCGGGGGCGTAGTCGGGCGTGGGGAATATGGGCTTGTCGAGCATGGTGTCTCCTCCTTGGGACATGGCTTCGCCGGTCCGGTGGGCCGGCGGGAATGTGATTCACGTGGAACAAAAGGTTGGACGGTGTGGCGCCGGACGAGCAGTGGTCTCGGACTTAGCTCACGCTAAGTCCTATCTCGCTTCCCTCCCAGAAGGGGGAGGGTGGACCCGGTGGATGGGGGCGCGTTCAGCCCATCACTTTCCGGCTGAACGTCGCGGCGATCATGCCGTTGCCGGAGAACAGCTCGGTACTGCCCTCCCCGCCCACCAGCGAAAACTGATGGCGGCCGATCTTGCCCGCAATGGCATAGCCCTGCATGTCGAGGCCACGCGCCTTGAACTGGGCCATGGCTTCAGTTGCCGTGGGGGCGATGATGGTCAGGTATTCTTCGCGTTCGCTGCTGGCAGGGCTCATCCGAAAGTCTCCTCACTTCGTTGATGTAAAGATTTGACAAAACGCTGAGACATGCAAGAACTATAGGCAAGGAGGCCAGTAAACCTGTAAATCGCTGGTCAAGTTTCGGCGACAAAACTGTAAATCCTGTCAAGAATTGCCGAGGAGGAAACGATGAACGACGCTGCCGAAATGCAGATCGGTGGCCGCATCAAGCGGTTGCGGCGGCAGAAGAAACTGGCCCAGGCCGACCTCGCCACGGCTTTGGGTATTTCGGCCAGCTATCTCAATCTCATCGAGCACAATCGCCGCAAGGTGACGGTGCCGCTGCTGTTTTCGATATCAGGCTATTTCGGCGTCGAACCGGGCGAACTGGTCGACAGCGACGAAGGCCGGCTGCTCGGCGACCTGATGGAGGCCTTCGGCGACGACATCTTTGCCGATAGCGACGTCACCAATCTCGAAATTCGCGACCTGGCCCAGGCCAATCCCGCCGCCGCCAGGGCCATCCTCAAGCTCTATGATCGCTATCGGCTGGTGGCCAAGTCCGGTCCCCTGCCGGTGGGATCGGGCGACGCCGAACCATTCCACCTGGCCACCGATGCGATTTCCGATTTCCTGCAGGAGAACGCCAACCACTTTCCGTCCCTGGAAGACGCGGCTGAGCGCATCCGCGCCGATATCGACAATTCCGGCGACAATTTCGAGCTGGGCCTGCGCGCCTATTTGCTCAATGTCTTCGGGGTCGAGGTGCGGCTCGCCTCGCTGCCGCAGGGCATTGCCCGCCAGCTCGACCAGGGCCGCAGCCATCTGCTGGTCTCCGACATCCTGCCCGCCGAATCGGCCCTGTTCCTGGTGGCGCACCAACTGGGCCAGCTGGCTGCCGGCAACGAGATCGCCGCCATCATCGGCACGTCGGCCCTGCCCGAGGGCGACGCGCCGGCTTTGGCCCGCAATGTGCTCTCGGCCTATTTCGCCGCAGCCCTGGTCATGCCCTACGAACCGTTCCTGCGCGCCTGCCGAGGCCACCGCTATGACATCGAACGCATCGCCCGCCGTTTCGGCGCGAGCTTCGAGCAGGTCTGCCACCGCATGACGACACTGCAGCGCAAGGGCGCGGCGGGCATTCCATTGCATCTGGTGCGCTCGGACATTGCCGGCAACATTTCCAAGCGTTTTTCGCTTTCGGGCATCCACATCCCGCGCCATTCGGGCGCCTGCCCGCGCTGGAACGTCTATTCGGCCTTTCTCAGCCCCGAGCGGATCAGCGTCCAGCTCAGCCAGATGCCCGACGGCCAGCGTTATTTCTGCATTGCCCGCACCATCGCCAAGGGTGATCACCGCTACAATGCGCCACGCCGCTACATGTCGATTGGCCTCGGCTGTTCGATCCATCACGCCAAGGAAATGGTCTACTCGGACGGCATGGATCTGGCGGGCGATAGCCAGCTCGTGCCTGTTGGGGTCGGCTGCCGCATCTGTCCGCGCCTTGAATGCGGCCAGCGGGCGCATCCGCCGGCGGATCACCGCTTCCGGCTGGACGACGATATGCGGCCGGAAAGTCTTTATGCGCGGATGAGCTAGCGCGCGAAATCTGCCCCCCCAGCGCGCCGATCCGTCTGCCAGCTGTCGCGCCATTCGCGTTCCAGCACGGCGCGGCGCTTGCCATAGCGCTCCTCGGTTACTTCAAGCTCGACGATGCGGTCGGTGCGGAAATTGCGGAAGGCCACGCGCAGGCAGCACCAGGCAGCGATCACCTGCTTGCCTTCGTAATAGGCCAGCTGCACCGGCCAGATGCTGCGTTCGGAGGCATTGCCGCCCTCGTCCTCATAGGAGATTCGTAGCGCCTTTTCAGTGCGCATCGCCTGGCGCACCTGGCCCAGAATGGGCATGGGCCGGCGCGATTCGGCGCTCCACACCGCCACCGGCCACAGGCCCGTATCGTTGATGCGGTCGCGCAGGTCTTCCGGCGACGCCGTGGCGATCTTGGCCAAGGCATTCTTGGCGGCAGCGCCCAGCCCGTCATCGGGTTGCGCGCCGACCCAGCGCGCGCCCAGCACCAGCGCTTCGAGTTCCTCGGGCGTGAACATCAGCGGCGGCATGAAGAAACCGGGCTTCAGCATGTAGCCGACCCCCGCTTCCCCATCGATAGGGGCGCCCAACCCGATAAGCGTCTGCACGTCACGATAGAGCGTGCGCACCGAAACGCCCTGTTCCTCGGCCATTGCGGCGGCGGTGACCGGCCGGCGATGGCGGCGCAGCGCATCCATGACCGCAAAGAGACGCTCGGTCTTGTCCATGCTTTGTTCTCCCGTGGGAGCCCTTGATGCCAGATTCTTGGAGACGCGCCAAGCGGCGGAACGTGAGCTCGCCTCCGCCTTGGGGGTGGTTCAATCACCTTTGGACCGTGGCACGATCTCTCCCGCCCACCGGTCGGCACCTCCCCCTTGATGGGGGAGGCTGGGAGGGGGTGCGAGAGCCCGGATATCGCGGCCAAACCACCCCCACCCTTGATCCCTCCCCACAAGGGGGAGGGTGTCGACTGCACCGTCGGTGCGGCGCCAATCGGCAACCTGGCGCTGGAGTTACGAAATCTGGCCATGGAACGCCCTGATGTCATGGGCCATGGCGTCGGTCTCTTCGAGCCCCGGGAAGTGGCCGCCCGAGCTCAGCTCGGTCCAGCGCACGATATTCCAGAGGTTCCGCTCGCCCCAGGCCCGCGGCGCCGGATTGTCGGCCTGTGGCAGCAGGATGGCGTGCGGCACATTGTGCCTGGCCGGCTTCTTGGGCAATTCGCTATCGGCAAAGGCTTCCTTGTAGAGCCGCACGGAGCTGCCGATGGTCTGGGTAAACCAGTAGATCGAGACGATCGTCGCCAGGTCATCGAGTTCGAACGCGTTGGTGATCTCACCGCCATTGTCGCTCCAGGTGCGGAACTTCTCGAGGATCCAGGCGGCGAGACCGGCCGGGGAGTCGTTAAGGCCAACCGCCAGCGTCGCCGGCTTGGTGGCCTGGATCATCGCATAGGCCCCCTCGGCGAACTGCCAGTAGTTGAGACGGTCGAAATAGGCCTGTTCCTCGGGCGTCGGATCACTGGGCTTGGGAAAGCCGAAATAGACATTGATGTAATGGGCACCGATAAGCCGCTCGGGAAAATCGCGCACCAGCGCCATCACCGCCCCGGCGCCCAGATCGGAACCCGAAACCAGGAACCTGTCATAGCCCAGCCGCGTCATCAGTTCGGCCCAGAGCGGCGCGACCCGGGTCAGGTTCATGCCCGGTTTGCTTGCTTGGCCGGAAAAGCCAAAGCCGGGCAGCGAGGGGATGATGACATCGAAGGCGACGCCGTCGACCGGCTGCGTCAGCAACGGCACCAGCGGCAGCAACTCGACGAAGTTCGACGGCCAGCCATTGGCAAGCAGCAGCGGGACATTGGTATCTCCCCGCCCCTTCACATGCACGAAATGCACGGTTTCGCCGTCGACCACGTCGGTGAACTGGGCAAAGCCATTGAGCCGGGCCTCGGCCGCGCGCCAGTCATACTGGTTGGCCCAGTAATCCACGAAGCGTTGCAGGAAGCCGGATTCGATGCCGTCATTCCAGCCGGCGCCGTCCACGACGCGGGGAAAGCGCGTGGCGGCGAGGCGTGCCCTAAGGTCGGCAATATCGGCGTCGGAAACGGCAATGGTGAACGGGGTCATGGCGTCTCTCCAGTGATCGTGGAGAGACAATGCGCCAGGGCAACTGACAGTAGATGGCAGCATTGCTGCTGACAGCTCCTGGCGGAAGCTGCTGCGCAAACACCAATTCTCTATCCTTCTCCACCGAGGGAGAGAGGTAAACTTGGGTATCAGGCGATTTCGAACTCGCACCAGTGGCGATAGGGCCGGTCGGGCGAATAGATCACGCTGGGGAAATGCGGGTTGTTGACCGCGTCGGCTAGCGCCTGGTCTTCAAGGCAGAAGCCGGCATGCTTCTTGTAGGTCTTGCCATTGAGGCCCGGCACCGGAATGTCGGTCCACACCCCATTATAGACCTGCACGCCCGGCCGGTCGCTCCAGAGCCTAAGCGTCAGCTCCTTGCCGGGCGAGACCACGGTGGCGATCGGCTCGCTCGTGCTGCGCCCGGTATCGAGCACCATGCCGATATCATAATCTACCGGCTGGCCGGCCGCGTCGCGCATGGTGCGCGGCTGGCGCAGGTCATAGATCGTGCCGCGCGAGGGCAGGATGGCGCCGGTCGGCGCAAGATCGGCGCCCAGCTCGGTATAGGCGCTCGAATTGACCTGGATAGTGTGGTCGAGCACATCGTCCGTGGTGCCGAGATTGAAATACTGGTGCTGCACCAGGCTGATCGGCGTGGCCTGGTCGGTGGTGGCGCTCAGTTCCAGCCGCAGGCGGTTGCCCTTCAGCGTATAGGTGGCCGAGAAATTGACATTGCCGGGATAGCCCATGGCGCCGTCGGGGCTGAAATGGGTGAAGCGGACGGTGTTGTTGGCCTCGTCCACCTGCCCGTCCCACACCTGCCGTCCCAGGCCCTCGTCGCCCCCATGCAGCTGCAGGTCGCCGGCATTGGCTGGGAGCTTGTAGGTCTTTCCATTGAGCTCGAACGAGGCGCCCTTGATGCGATTGGCGACGCGCCCGGCGAGCGAGCCGAAATGCGGGCTGTGCTGGGCATAGGCTTCGAAATTGTCAAAGCCCAGCACCACCGAGCGCTCGCCGCCGGCCACCGGCACGCGCCAGTCGCGCACCACCACACCATAGGAAATCAGATCGACCGTGACGCCGGTATCGCTGACCAGGCGGAACTGGTCGACCCGCTTGTCCCGAAAGGTGCCGAACGTCGATACTGCAATGGCCATGGTCGTCGCCCCCGTATTTTTGCGGGAAACCTGTAGCCTGCTCGCCGCCGGCCTGCAACGATGCACTTGACCTTTCGGCGGCGCCTGCCAAAGCTCACGGCAAATGCACGGGGAGCCAGCGTGAACGAAATCGGTCTGAGACGCCGGGCCACGGTACATGATGTGGCGCGGGCCGCCGGCGTTTCGCTCGCCACGGTGGACCGCGTGCTCAATGGCCGTCCGGGCGTGCGCACCGCTACGGCCGAACGGGTCGAGGCGGCCATCGCAGAAATCGGTTTCCAGCGCGACCTGGGCGCGTCCCTGCTGGCGCGGGCCCGCGATCTCAAGCTCACCTTCGTCATCCCTGACGGCTCCAACGAGTTCATGGCCAGCCTCGCCGACGCCATCGAGCGCCGCAGCGGCCCGGCATTGGCCGACCGCATGCATATCGAAACCCGCCGCATCCGCGCCCTGGATGCCGACGCGCTGGCCCAGAGCCTTGATGCCCTCGACGCGCGTCAGTGCGATTGCGCCATCATCGTCGCCAGCCAGGAGCCCTCGGTGCAAACGGCCGTCGACAGCGCCACCCGCCGCGGCATCGCCATCATGACGCTGGTCTCGGACCTGCCGGGCACGCTGCGCCGGCATTTCATCGGCATCGACAACGCTGCCGCCGGGCGCACTGCCGCCTCATTGATGGGGCGCTTCCTGCCCCAGGGGGGCAAGGTGGCCGTCATCGCCGGCTCGCTGCATCTGCGGGATCACTCCGACCGGTTGACCGGCTTCCGCGCCACCCTCGCGGCCGACTTCCCTGCGATCGAACTTATCGGCCCGATTGAAGGCCATGACGAGCGCAGCGAGACAGAGGCAATCGTTGCCGACCTGCTGGAACGGCATGGCGAGTTGGCCGGGCTCTATAATCTTGGCGCCGGCAATGCCGGGCTGGTCGCGGCGCTCGAGGCCTCGCATCGCTCCGGTTCTATCAGGGTCATCGCGCATGAGCTGACCGATTCCACCCGCCGCGGGCTCCAATCGGGAGCCATCGACGTGGTCCTCGACCAGAATCCGGACGGCGAAATCCGTGAGGCCATCGCTGCCGCGCGCGGCCTGGCGTTGGGCGGCAGTGGCAATGGAACCACCGACCCCATTGAAATCGGGATTTTCCTGCGCGACAATCTGCGCTAAGAAACCGGCCAATCATCACACCGGCGGGCCCGAAACGGGCTGGGAGGACGTTCAGATGTTGTTGTTATCCGTTCCTGAGGTACGTGCCTCATGACCTATCTCGGCATCGATATCGGCACATCTGGGGTCAAGGCCCTGCTCATCGACGAGCATGGCCGCGCTTTGGGTGACGCCTCCGCGGCCTCGGTGGAGCCAGTGCGCCCGCATCCCGGCTGGTCCGAACAGAACCCGGCCGACTGGTGGAATGCGACGCTGGCTGCCGTGGACAAGCTCAGCAAGTCCCACCCGTCCGAACTGGCTTCGGTGCGCGGCATCGGCCTTTCCGGCCACATGCATGGCGCCACCCTTCTGGGCAAGAATGACGAAGTGCTCCGGCCAGCCATCCTCTGGAATGACGGCCGCTCGGCCGCTGAATGCAAGGAAATGGAAGCCGCGCTGCCCAGCCTGCGCCAGCTGGCCGGCAATATCGCCATGCCCGGCTTCACCGCCCCAAAAATCGCCTGGGTGCGCAAGCATGAGCCAGCCATCTTCGACAAGATTGCCAAGGTGCTGCTGCCCAAGGCCTACGTGCGCCTGCTGCTGACGGGCGAATATGTGGAGGACATGTCCGACGCCGCGGGCACGCTGTGGCTGGACGTCGCCAAGCGCGACTGGTCCGACGAGCTCCTGGCCGTCACCGGCCTCAACCGCTCCCACATGCCGCGCCTGGTCGAAGGCTCCGCATCCTCGGGCACGCTCAAGCGCGAATTGGCGCAGCGTTGGGGGATGGACGGGCTCGTGACCGTTGCTGGTGGTGCGGGTGACAATGCCGCCTCGGCCGCCGGTATCGGCGCCATCCGGCCGGGTGAGGGCTTTGTTTCGCTGGGCACATCGGGCGTGCTGTTCGTCTCCAACGAGCGCTTCAGCCCCAACACCGAAGGCGCCGTGCACGCCTTCTGCCACGCCATTCCCGATACCTGGCACCAGATGGGCGTGATTCTCTCGGCCACCGATTCGCTGAACTGGCTCTCCAAGATTACCGGCCAGAAGCAGGCCGAACTCTCCGGCGCTGCCGAGGCCCAGTTCTCGGGGCCGGGCGAGGAAATCTTCCTGCCCTACCTGTCGGGCGAACGCACCCCGCACAACAATGCCGGCGCGCGCGGGTCCTTTGTCGGCCTCAGCCACTCCACCGACACCGCCAAGCTGGCCCAGGCCGTGATGGAAGGCGTGACCTTCGCCTTCCGCGACAGCCAGCGGGTGCTGTCAGACGCCGGCACCAGGATCAACCGGCTGCTCGCCGTCGGCGGTGGCTCAAAATCCGCCCTGTGGCTCAGGATGATCGCCACCAACCTCGACATGGAAATCGCCCTGCCCGAGGACGGCGATTTCGGCGGCGCACTGGGCGCTGCCCGGCTCGGCCTCTGTGCCGCCGAGGGCGCTTCGCCCCAAACGGTGATGACCATGCCGCCCATAAGAACCGTCATCGCGCCCGACAAAAAACTGTCGGCCGCCTATTCCGACCAATATGCGCGCTACCGCGCGCTCTACCCCGCCATCGAGGAGGCACGTTCGTGACTGATTTTTTCAAGGGCATTTCGCCGGTGAAGTTTGAAGGTGCTGACAGCACCAACCCGCTCGCCTATCGCCACTACAACAAGGACGAAATCGTCCTCGGCAAGCGGATGGAAGACCATATCCGCCCCGGCGTCGCCTATTGGCACACCTTTGC
>JAKFDU010000133.1:0-4990 GCA_036675975.1 Devosia sp.
GACGACGGTATTCGGCAACAGCTTCGATACGACGGTGCTGGGACTGGGTATGAGCGGCACAGCCGAGCGGCCGACCTTCACCGGCTTTCCGGGCTCGGTGACCATCCCCTCCTACCGCGACCTCGGCACCGGCCGCGTTGTACACTTCTTCTTCGGCTGGATCTTCGTCGCCACCATGCTGATCTGGTTTCTGGCCAGCTTTATCAACGGCCACATCCGCCGCGACATCGTCATCAAGCCGTCGGACATCGCCGGACTGCCCAAGGACGTGGTGAATCACGCAACGCTGCGCTTCAAGCATGGACGGAGCTATGGCCCGTTGCAGAAGCTGGCCTATTTCTCGGTGTTCTTCATCCTGTTCCCGTTGATCGTGCTGACGGGGCTCACCATGAGTCCGGGCATGGACGCGGCCTGGCCGTGGCTGCTCGATATCTTCGGCGGCCGGCAGACGGCTCGGACCATCCACTTCACGGTCATGCTGCTGCTGGTGGCATTTTTTATCATCCATATCGTGATGGTGCTGGCGGCGGGTCCGTTGAACGAGCTGCGCTCGATGATCACGGGCTGGTACCGCGCTAGCCCGGGAACGCCTACCGTTGAAGGAGACAGGCCATGAGCCGGCTGATCACGCGCCGCAACTTCCTGCGCAGCTCGGCAGTCGCCGGGTCAGGGCTAGTCTTGGCCGGCTGCGACCAGTTCAATTTCCTTGGCGACAAGACCAATTCGGTCCGCCATGTGATGGAACAGGCCAATGTGCTGACCTACAATGTGCAGCGCACACTGATTGGCGACCAAGTGCTGGCGCGTGAGTATTCGGCCAGCGAAATCCGCCAGGGGCAGCGGCCGAATGGGTCCACCGATCCGTCGACGCCGGAATACATGTTTCTCAAGATGCAGAATTTCGAGCCGTACCGGCTGACGGTGAAGGGCATGGTGGAGCGCGAGGTGAGCTTCTCACTGGCTGAGTTACGCAACATGCCCGTGCGCAGCCAGATCACGCGGCACGATTGCGTCGAGGGCTGGAGTTGTATCGCCAAGTGGACCGGTACGCCGCTGGGACCCATTCTTGACGCGGCCGGCGTCAAGCCGACGGCCCGCTTCTGCGTCTACCACTGCTACGACAATATCCAGCGGACCCTATCGGGTGACATTCTCTATTATGAGAGCAGCGACCTGGTGGACGCCTATCACCCGCAGACGATCCTGAGCTACGGGCTCAATGACCAGGTGCTGCCGGTCAGCAATGGTGCGCCGATCCGCCTCAGGATCGAACGGGCGCTAGGCTACAAGCAGCCGAAATACCTCCATACAATTGAACTGGTGGATGACCTGACGCCGTTCGGCAAGGGCAAGGGCGGCTATTGGCCGGACCAGGGTTATGACTGGTATGGGGGGATTTGAGGGGGCTCATTCGCCGTTGCCTCAGTCGACACCCTCCCCTTGCGGGGAGGGATCAAGAGTGGGGGGCGTTAAGCCCCGATAAACCACACCCCCTCCCAACCTCCCCCATCATGGGGGAGGTGCAGACCGGTGGACGGGGTACGCGCGGAGCCAGTTCCGCACCTCGCAACCCCGCCATGCAGCGGCGCGTCTGGAATTTCCTTGCTATTTCAGGCCCCATCCCTCATATGAACCCCATCGTCACCGGCGCATGGACCTTCAATGGATCCGCTGGCGCCAGAACTTTGGTGACGGACTTCTCTTCTTATCCCCTGCGGTGAGCGGCGAAGTCAGCCCGGAAACAGTTTGTCCGGGTTCGAGCCAGCACCCGCGCGATATCTCCCTTTTATCGCCCGATTGCACCTGTTGATCCGCTATTCTCCGGAATGGCGATTTGCGCGCTGCATTGTTCTGCGCGCGTTGCAGCGCCATATCGGCGCAGAAAGACGTGTCTTTTGAACGACTTCATTTCCCTCGGTCTGCCGACCATCCTTACCGACAGTCTGACTGCCGGCGGCTTTACCGAGCCCACCAAGATCCAGCTCCAGGCTATTCCCAAGCTCCTCGAGGGCAAGGACATGATGGGCATTGCCCAGACGGGCTCGGGCAAGACGGCGGCTTTCGGCCTGCCCATCCTGGCCGGTATCCTCGGCCTGACCGGCCGTCCCCGGCCGCTGACCACCCGTGCTCTCATCCTTGCCCCGACGCGTGAACTGGCTGTCCAGATCGACGAAGCCATCCGCAAGTTTGCCGGCTCCAAGATGAAGCTGGACACCGTGCTGCTGCTGGGCGGCGTGTCGCGCTACCATCAGGTCAAGCGCCTCGAGCGCGGTGTCGACATCGTCGTCGCCACGCCGGGTCGCCTCAAGGACCTGATGGATGACGGCAAGATCCGCCTCAACGAAACCCGCTGGCTCGTCCTCGACGAAGCCGACCGGATGCTCGACATGGGCTTCATTGCGCCGGTGCGCGCCGTCGCCAAGGCGATTGGCATCAAGCGCCAGACCATGATGTTCTCGGCCACCATGGCCCCCGAAGTCGCCGACCTGGCCAAGACCTTGCTGCAGGACCCGGTGCGGGTCGATGCTTCGGTCGCCGGTTCGACCGTGGTCAAGATCGACCAGCGCGTGATCCTCAGCGGTGCCAAGGCCAAGCGCGGGGTGCTCAATGAGCTGCTGCTGAGCGAAACCGAGAACATGGAACGCGTGATAATCTTCTCGCGCACCAAGCATGGTGCCGATCGGGTCGCCAAGAATCTCGAGATCGACGGTCACAAGGCTGCGGCGATCCACGGCAACAAGAGCCAGAATGCCCGCCAGGCGGCTCTCAAGGGCTTTGCCACCGGCGACGTACGCATCCTTGTCGCGACCGATATTGCGGCGCGCGGTATCGACGTGCCCGGCATCACCCATGTGGTGAATTACGAGCTGCCCGACGATCCGGAAAACTATGTGCACCGCATCGGCCGCACGGGCCGTAACGGCGCTTCGGGCATTGCCATCACCCTCTGTGACGGCACCGAGCGCGGCAAACTGCGCGATGTGGAACGCCTGATCCGCCGCACCTTGCCCTATACGGGCGACCTGCATTCGGGCAACGAGACCGGCGTCGTGGAAGCGCCGCGCTCTGCCTACAAGAAGCCTTCGGGCGGTCGTCCGGGCGCGCGCTCGGCCAAGAACCCGCGCGCACCGCAGGCAGATCGCCGTTCGCCGGCCGAGCGTCGTCCGTTCGCCGAATTCGCCAAGGAAGTGGGTGGCAGGAGCCAGCCACAGCCGCATCACCAGCCGTCAGATACGCCGCGCAGCCGCCCGGCTGAAGCCGGTCGTGGCCGTCCGGACAGTGCACCACGCACGCGGCCGGTCGAGGGCGCTGCCCCAGCTCGCGGCGTGCGCCGCGATATGGAAACCGGCAAGCCGATGGCGACCAAGCCCGCTGGCGACAAGACCAAGCAGCGCTGGGGCAAGACGCAGAAGGACGCAGTCCGCACTGGCGGCCGCTCCAATGCGGATCGCCAGCGCGGCCGCGCATAAACACGCGCGGAATCAGATATGAAGAGGGCGGCCCAAGTGGCCGCCCTTTTGTTTTGGAGCGCTTCATGACCACTATCGCTCTCATCGGCCCCGGCGCGATCGGCGGAACGGTTGCCGCCTGGTTGGCGCAGGATCCTGCCCTCAAGATCACCGTCTGCGCTCGCACGCCGCTCGATGATATCAGGGTCGAGACCCCCAATGGCGTGATTGCCGCAAAGCCGACGGTATTGACCGATCCCGCCGATGCAATCCCGGTCGACTGGGTGCTGGTTGCAACCAAGACCTATGACGTGGAGGCGACCAGACCCTGGCTTGAGCGGCTGGTGGTGCAAGGGACGCGGGTCGCCATCATCCAGAATGGGGTCGAGCATGTGCAGTTGTTCCAGCATCTCGTGCCCGCTGGGAGGCTGGTGCCCGTCATCATCAACCTGCCGGCGGTGCGCAATGCCCCGGGGCGCATCGTGCAGAACCGACAGGGTTTCATCTGGGTGCCGGCCGGGCGGAATGGCGAGGAGTTCGTGGCGCTGTTCGCCCATACCGAGATCGAGGCTGTCGCTGACGCGGATTTCGTGTCGCGCGCCTGGATCAAGCTTTGCGGCAATTGCGGTGCCATCGTGCCGTCGCTGACGCTGCGCGCCACCGGCCCTGTATGGAGCGACGATCTGGAGGCGATCGTGCGCGGACTGGCGGAAGAATGCGCGGCCGTGGGTCGCGCCGAGGGTGCCATCATCCCGCAATCGGTGGTCGATGGCGTGGTTGACAATGCGCGCAACTCGGCGGAGGGATCGATAGCCGGCTCGCTGCATGCCGACCGGCTGGCGGGCCACCAGATGGAGGTCGATGCGCGCAACGGCGTCATCGTGCGGCTGGGAGAAAAGCACGGGATACCGACGCCGATGAACCGGGTGCTGGTGACCCTGCTCACCGCGTCGGGGAGTCCGTGGGGGTAAGTAGGTTGTCGGGGCCGGGGTCTAGCGGGCCGTCGGATCGACCCCGACGATCATGGCGGCGAGATATCCCGCCTCGATCTCCTTGATGAAGGCGAAGGCTGCGCTGGTCGACTGGATGGCAATGCGATCATTGGCGTTCAGCGTATCGCGCGCGCTGGCCCGGTCATTGTAGGGCGCGACGTTGCGGTAAATGTATTCGCTCAGCGCATCGGGAAAGAAGATCTGGCCGGTGAGGATGCTGGTTTCGTCGAGAAAGACCTTGAAATGCACATGGGTGGTGCGGCCGCTATACCAGCCGGGATAAACGGTCGCGAACTCGACGATGCCATTGGCGTCGGCGAACTGGGTGCCGCGCATGAAGGTTTGCCCGCTGGTATCGACCGAGCGGTCGTCGCCCTGGCCGGCATAACCCGAATAAAGGCCTGTGGCGTCGCAATGCCAGATATCGACGCGGGCACCGGGCAAAGCGAGGCAGGCGGCGTCGACAACCTGCAGGCGGATGCGCGTCGGAATGCCGGCGCGGCCCTCGGTAATGTCGACGCGCTCCATTTCGGGATCGAAATAATACGG
>JAKFDU010000134.1:0-2247 GCA_036675975.1 Devosia sp.
AACGAGATAGACCAAAGCCGAAGCGGCGAAGAGCCAGAGCGAAGCGCTTTGCCCGCTCTGCCAGAACAGGATCGCCGCAACCAGGCGCGACAGGCCATAGCTCAGGTAAAAGAAGGCAGAGACGGCAAGCGCCGCGGTGGAAAAGCGAGGGATGACGGCGCCAGTCATGACGAACAGGCCGATGCCGACCAGCGAGAAGCCGTGCGACCGCATTTCGTTGAGCAGTGTCACCTGGCCGGTCAGATCAAGCCCGTAGCTGGCATAGAAGGCGACCGGCACAAGCAGGATCAGGGTGCCAAGGCCGACGGCAATGACGCCGGCCACAGCGAGGAAGACCTTGAGAAGCGGGGTGCTCATCTGGTGCCCCAGACGCCGCTGGCGACCATCTCGGCGACGTAGTCGCGGAAGTCGCGCGGTTCGCGGCCCAGAGCCCGCTGTACGCCGTCGCTGACCGACTCGTTACGGCCATCGAACACCTCTTCGCAGAGGTCGTGCAGGAAATCGGCGGTCGGCTTGTCCATGATGGACAGCATGAGGTCGTGGAATTCCCCGAGCGGCATATGGGCGTACTGTACGTCAAGACCGGCCGCGGCATTGATCTCGGCCGCGACCTCGGCAAAGGTCAGGAGGCGGGGGCCGGTGACTTCATAGAGCTGCCCGACATGCTTGGGGTCGAGTAGCGCTGCCACCGCGACATCGGCGATATCGTCGACATCGACGAAGGGTTCCTTGCGGTCTTCGGCCGGCAGGGTGATGAGCCCCTCCAGCACCGGGCCAAGCAGGTGGCCCTCGCTGAAATTCTGGTTGAACCAGCTGGCACGCACGATGGTGTAGCCGATACCCGAGGCCTGAACGACCTGCTCGCTCGCCAGGGCATTTGCTTCGCCGCGCCCCGACAGGAGCACCAGGTGCTTGAGGCCGGTGCGCTTGGCAGTTTCGGTGAAGGCCCGGACGGCATCCACGGAGCCCTTGACGGCGAGATCGGGAACGAAGGCGACGAAGGCGACTTCCGCCCCGGCCAGCGCGGGCGCCCAGGTGGACTGGTCCTCCCAGTCGAAGGCCGGGCTGGTGCGGCGGGAGGCGGCGCGTACGGGCGTACCACCGGCTTCGAGGCGGGCGACAATGCGGCTGCCGACCTTGCCACTGGCGGCGATGACGAGAATGGGTGCGGTGGTGGTCATGGAAAACTCCTTCGGTTGCGATGGCCCGAAGATGTGCCGCCCCAGCTGGATCCTCAATTGCGTGAGAGCCGCCAAAATATGCAGATCGTCCATACTAGTGGACGAAAGGTCATAAGCAGGTTAGAAAGTCAGGCCATGACCGATCCTCACTTCCAGCCCGCGCCGCTCTCCGACCCGCTTGGGGAAGTGCTCCACATGCTGCGCCTCACCGGCACGCTCTATTGCCGAGCGGAGATGTCGGCGCCGTGGGGCATCGTCATGCCCGACCTGATCGAATCCATGATGTTCGTGATCGTCACATCAGGGCAGGCCTGGCTGCGGATGGACGACGCGCCGCCCATACCGGTGCCGCAGGGGAGCATGGTGTTGCTGCCGCATGGCAGGAGCTACCGGCTGCTGAGCGACCCGGACGCCGAGGCCGAACCGCTGTTCGACATACCCTCGGAGAAGGTCAGCGATCGCTACGAAATCATGCGACACGGTGGCGGCGGCGCCATCACGCGGGCGACGTCGGGCGTGGTGCAATTCGACAGCATCGCGGCAAAACGGCTGATCTCGCTGCTGCCGCCGGTGCTGCGCATCGATGCCTGGGACGGCGACTCGGCTGACTGGATCCGCAGCACGCTGAGCCTCATTGCCCGCGAAGCCAGTGCCATGCGGCCGGGCGGCGAGACGGTGATGACGCGGTTGGCCGACATCCTGGTCATCCAGGCCATTCGCGCCTGGCTCGACGCTGCGCCGGAGGCCAATCTGGGCTGGCTGGCGGCCCTGCGCGATCGCCAGATCGGCCGCACGCTGGCGCTGATGCATCGGCGGCCGGAACAGGAATGGAGCGTGGTGGAACTGGCCAGCGAAGCGGGCATGTCACGCTCGGCCTTCTCGGCCCGCTTCACCGAACTGGTCGGACAACCCGCCGGACAGTATCTGGCGCAATGGCGACTGCATCTGGCGCGGGCACAGCTACTGGAAAGCCGTGAACCGGTTGGATCGGTGGCGCGGCGGGCCGGCTACCAGTCCGAAGCGGCCTTCGGACGGGCCTTCAAGCAGTTCTTCGGCATGCCGCCCG
>JAKFDU010000135.1:0-45633 GCA_036675975.1 Devosia sp.
ATCAAGGAAGTGGAGATCATTCCGCTCGAGATCATCGTGCGCAACGTCGCCGCCGGCTCGCTGGTAAAGCGGCTGGGGCTCGAGCCCGGCACCCAGCTGCCCCGCTCGATCATCGAGTTCTGCTACAAGGACGATGCGCTGGGCGACCCGATGGTCTCCGAAGAGCACATCACCGCCTTCGGCTGGGCCACGCCGCAGGAACTCGACGACATCATGTCGCTCGCCATCCGCGTCAACGACTTCCTCACCGGCCTGTTCATGGGCGTCGGCATCCAGCTCGTCGACTTCAAGATCGAATGCGGCCGCCTCTATGAGGGCGACCTGATGCGCATCGTGCTGGCCGACGAGATCAGCCCCGACAGCTGCCGTCTGTGGGACATCAAGACCCGCAACAAGATGGACAAGGATCGCTTCCGCGAGAACCTTGGCGGCCTGATCGAAAACTACCGCGAAGTCGCCCAGCGGCTTGGCATCCTCGTGGAAACCGACAACGCGCTGACCACCGGTCCGCGTCTCGTTCAGTAACCGTTGTCAGGAGCGGCAAATGAAGGCGCGTGTAACCGTCACCCTCAAGGCCGGCGTGCTTGACCCGCAGGGTCAGGCCATCGAAGGCTCGCTCAAGAGCCTCGGCTTTTCGGGTGTTGCATCCGTGCGACAGGGCAAGGTCTTTGACCTTGTCCTCGACGGAACTGACGAGGCTGCTGCACGTTCAGCCCTCAACAGCATGTGTGAGAAGTTGCTGGCCAACACCGTGATCGAAAACTACGCGGTCGAAATCTCAAATTAACGCCTCTGGGCGATAACCTACATCGCGCCGTCCCCTGGCGCAGGACCATTTTGCCATGCTCAAAACCATCTCCCTCTCGGTCATGTTCTTCGCCACGCTCGGCCTGCTTTTCGCGGCCTACGCCTCGGTTCCCGTTTAGGGAGACTGCTGGTCGATCAGGCTGTTTCCGATGCTTGGCGACGATCAAAAATGACCATTTGTTAAGCCGTTACGGGCTAGATTCTCTTGAAAGAGCAGTTCTTTCTCGAAATCTTCCGGCGGTTCCTCTTGGTTTCATTTGCGCGATACCTGCTGACGGCCGGCGCGGCGACCTGTGTTGACGTTACCGTCGTCCAGGGCCTGCTTTTTCTGGACCTCCTGCACCAGCCGCTATTCCTCGCCTTGGCCATCACCTTGGGCGGTTTCGCCGGTGTGACGGTGAACTTCCTGCTGTCGCGCCGCTTCGTCTTCAAACCCGACGCGCGTCCGCTATCGCGGCAATTCGCGACCTTCGCGGTTGTGGCCTTCAGTGGCCTGGGCCTGCGACTGGTCTTGGCCTACGCGCTGATCGGTCTCTTTGCGCTGCCCGCTCTTGCCTGGATTGGCGCGCTGCCCGTGCCGGCGGCGGCGGAGCGTCTCGCCCACCTCATTTCGGTGGCGCTGGTGACCGCCTATTCCTTCTTCGCCCACAAGCACATTTCGTTTGCGGGTGGACTACTGGGCCGCCCTGGCAGCCGCAATACGGTGGTGCCCTGATGCATGTCGAAACCCTGATCATTGGCGCAGGCCCCGCAGGTCTCACCACCGCTTACGAACTCAGCAAGGCCGGCCGCAGCGTCGCCATTGTCGAGCGCGACCCCGTCTATGTCGGCGGCATTTCGCGGACGGTGAACTACAAGGGCTACCGCTTCGACATCGGCGGACACCGCTTCTTTTCCAAGAGCGCCGAGATCGAGGCCTGGTGGACCGAGATCATGGGCGACGAGATGCTGCAGCGCCCCCGATCGAGCCGCATCTATTACAATGGCAAGCTGTTCGACTATCCATTGCGAGCAGGTGACGCGCTCAGCAAACTTGGTCCAATCGAAGCGCTGCGCTGCGTCATTTCCTTTGCCTGGGCGCAGGCGCGCCCCTATCGCAACGTCGTCAGCTTCGAGCAGTGGGTGGTCAACAATTTCGGCCGCCGGCTGTTCGAGATCTTCTTCAAGACCTACACCGAAAAGGTGTGGGGCATGGATTGCGCGGATATCTCGGCCGATTGGGCCGCCCAGCGCATCAAAGGCCTCAATCTCTACCAGGCCATCATTTCGAGCTTTGGCATTGGCAGCAGGCCCAAGGATGGCGGCGTGATCAAGACGCTGATCAACAGCTTCCGCTATCCCCGCCTCGGCCCCGGCCAGATGTGGGAGCGCGCCCGCGACCGCATCATCGACAATGGCGGCACGGTGATGATGGGCTCGACCATATCGGCCATCAGCCAGCATGCCGGGTCAGGCAAATGGGTGGCTATTGTCACCGACGCCAGCGGCAGGGAGACCAAGGTCACCGCCGATCACCTGGTCTCGACCGCCGCCATCAACGAACTCGTGCGCATGTTGGGAGCCGACAAGGACCCCGCCGTCGCCGCCGCGTCGGCCGGCCTGCGCTACCGCGACTTCATCATCATCGGCCTCATTACCCGCGGCCGGGAGAGCTTCGCCGACAACTGGATCTATATCCACGACCCCAGCGTCAAGGTCGGCCGCATCCAGAACTTCAAGTCCTGGTCGCCGGACATGGTGCCCGATCCGGACACCGCCTGCTACGGCATGGAATATTTCTGCAATGCCGGCGACAACACCTGGTCCCTCTCCGACGCCGAGTTGATCGAGCGGGCCAAACTGGAAATCGGCAAGCTGGGCCTTGCGCGGCCGGAAGACGTCATCGATGGTTCGGTGGTGCGCCAGCCCAAGGCCTACCCGGTCTATGACGACACCTACAAGTTCAACGTCGACACCATCAACGAGGGCCTTGCCGCCCAATTCGCCAACCTGCATCTGGCCGGCCGCAACGGCATGCACAAATACAACAATCAGGACCATGCCATGATGACCGGGCTGCTGACCGCCCGTAACGTCATTGCCGGGGCCGCTCTGCATGATGTCTGGGACGTCAATGAGGACGCCGCCTACCACGAGGGCGGCCAAGCCGGTATCGACAAGATCGAGGAGCGCCTTGTTCCCCGCCGTGTCGCCTGAATCGTCGCCCCTCCAGCGGGCCGGGATAGGCCTCGACACTCTGGCGTCGCTGGTCGTCGTCGTGGTCTATGCAGTGCTGCAGATCATCCTGTTCGCGGCCCACGATCCGTGGCTGGACGAGGCACAGGCATGGCTTTTGGCCACCAGCATCTCCCGTCCCATCGACTTTCTGATCCTGCCCAGCGAAGGCCACCCGCCGCTCTGGTACTGGGTGCTGCGCCTGCTGTCGGTGTTCTTTGACTTCAACCAGGCACGCATCCTCAGCCTGCTGATCGCCTTGGCCAACGCCGTCCTGCTGTGGCGCTTGATCGGTCGCGACGCTTTCGTCCTCTTTGCCATGCTGGGCAGCTTCGTGCTGCTGCAGTTCTGGGGCTACCACTTCCGCCCCTATAACATCGTCTTCTCCTGCATTCTGGGCGCTCTGCTGCTCGACCGACAGGGCAAGGGCGTCGCGGCCACCTGGCTGCTGGCGGTGGCCTGCGGCTTCCACTTCTTTTCGGGCCTGCTACTCGCCTTCTGGCTGGTCTATCAACGAAACAGGGGCACCTCTGTGCTGTCCCTGCTACCTCCCTCGCTGCTGGCCCTGGCTTTCGGCGCCTTGGCCCTGCTGTCCGGCCTGGGCAACGCTGCTGTCGGTCCCGCTACGCCAGACCTGCTGGTGGGCACGCTGCACAACCTGTCCTGGGTGGGCATGATCGCGCCGCTGCGCGGGCCATGGCTGGCCCTGGCGACCGTAGCCGTCCTCGTCATCGCCTTCTATCGGCAGCCGGTCATCCTGGTGACCTTGCTCGGGCTGCTGCTGGCATTCGCCCTCGGCACGGCCGCGATCTACGGCAAGTATCCGTGGCACTCGGCCTTCATGACCATGGTCTGCTTCATGGCCATCATGGTGGTGGGCCTCAAAGGTCGACGCTGGGCGCTGTTACTGCTGTTGCTGCCACAGGTCGCGTTCGGCGTTGCCGGCGTGATGCAACGCCTGGAAATGCCGGTCTGGAGCGCGCCGAACCTCTATGCGGCGATCAGCGAGGACGCCGGCGTCAGCTTCGACCCTGCCCGACAGTTGGTCGCCTGGCCGGACCTGGCGGGCGTCGCCATGGCGGCGACAGAGGACATAACGCTTGTCAGCGGCAATGACGGCTCGCTGCTCGGCCCTATCAACTGGCGCGACCGCGACCCCGGCGCCATCGATCCGGCTTTGGCGGAGCGGGCAACGCCCTATTGGCTGATCTGCGGCAAGGCCTGCGCCCACCTCCTGGCTTACCTCGACGAACACGGCCGCAAGACAAGCCTGCTCGCCCGCAAGACCAATACCGACAACGGGGAATTCTCGGCCTATCGAGTCGACTGATCGCGTTAGCCAAATACTTACCGCTCACGCACTTTTCGTCATCGCGTCACAACCTCGTTAGCGGCCCGCCAAGCGGCTCACATTATGCTGGCCCAAACTGCGGAGTGCGTAACATGGCTGCATCGGGCGAGCGTCTCGAATGGGTGGACATGGCCAAGGGCCTGTCCATTTTTCTCGTGGTCATGATGTATGCCGCCTCGAGCGTCGGTGAAGATACCGGCGGCGTCGGCGCCTTGCACTGGGCCATCGCCTTTGCCACGCCTTTCCGCATGCCGGAATTCTTCCTGATCTCGGGGCTGTTCCTGGCGCAGGTAATCGACCGCCCCTGGCGTGCTTATGCCGATCGCCGCATCGTGCATTACCTCTATTTTTACGTGCTGTGGGCACTGATCCACATCATCGTCAAGGTCGGCCTGTTGGCGACCAACCCGGTCGGCGCCCTCGAGCAGATCGCCTGGGCCGTGGTCCAGCCGTACGGCGTGCTGTGGTTCATCTACATGCTGGCCGTGGTCAGCGCGGTGACGAGGCTGCTGCATAACCTGCATATCCCCAAATGGGCGGTCTTTGGCGTCGCCGCTGCTCTGCAGATGATGCCCATTCATACCGGCAGCTACCTGATCGACCAGTTCGCAGAATATTTCGTGTTCTTCTATGCCGGCTATGTGCTGGCACCGGCGCTGTTCCGGCTGGCGGACTGGGCCATCGGCAACATCGCACTGGCTGCCGTGGGGCTGTTGATCTGGGCCATCCTCAATGCCGCTTTGGTCTTTTCGCCCGGCTTCGCCATGCATCCGATCCACCCCGTCATGGGCCTTGCCGGCCTACCCGGCATGCATCTCCTGCTGGCGCTGGCGGGCACCGCTGCGCTCTGCGTCATCGCCGCGCTGCTCACGCGCCTGCCCTGGATGAACTGGCTGCGCTGGATGGGCTCGAAGTCGCTGATCATCTATGTCGCCTTCGTACTCCCGATGGGCATCTCCCGCACGCTGCTGATCAAGCTCGGCGTCGGTGATCCTACGCTGCTGAGCCTTGCCATCATGGCGATCTCCATCCTGTCGCCGCTGCTGCTCTACTGGCTTGTGCTGCGCACCGGCTTCGGCACCTTCCTGTTCGAACGGCCCGCCTGGGCCCACCTGCCGGGCACTGCCCCATCGCGGGCGCGCGCGGTCGCAACGCCCGCCGAATAGGCGCACGGCCGTCAATTGCGAGGGCGGGATATGCAATCCCGGCTCTTGCCTTTTGCGCCAAGACTCATCACAAGGGCCTCGCACCCCCCATAGCGAGGACCAGCCGATGAAATCCGCAGTCATCGTCTTCCCCGGTCTCAATCGCGACCGCGACATGATCGCGGCGCTGACCAAGGTTTCCGGCACAGCCCCTGCGACGGTCTGGCATCAGGATGCCGACCTGCCCGATGTCGATCTCGTGGTCATCCCGGGCGGCTTCTCCTATGGCGACTATCTGCGCTGTGGCGCCATCGCCGCGCGCTCGCCTATCATGGACAAGGTCCGCGCCCACGCCGAACGCGGCGGCAAGGTGCTCGGCGTCTGCAACGGCTTCCAGATCCTCATCGAGGCGGGCCTGCTGCCTGGCGCCCTGATGCGCAACATGAGTCTCAAATTCGTCTGTCGCGAGGTCAAGCTCGAAGTCGTCAATGCCGATACCGACTTCACGCGTGGCTATACCAGGGACCAGGTCATCCGCTGCCCGGTGGCCCACCATGATGGCAACTACTTCGCCGATGCCGAGACCATTGCGCGCCTCGAGGGCAATGGCCAGGTGGCTTTCCGCTACGCCGAAGGCACCAATCCCAATGGCTCGATCAACGATATTGCCGGCATCTTCAACGAGCAGAAAAACGTCCTCGGCCTGATGCCTCATCCCGAAAACCTGATCGAGGCCGCCCATGGTGGCGACGACGGACGGGCGCTGTTCACGGGCCTTCTGGGCAACGCTGCCTGATGAGCGTCCGCGCGCCAGTCGATCCGCGCAAGCTTCTCACCTGGCTCGGGCTGGTCTTCGGCGCCGCCGGCCTCATGCTGCAATTCTGGCTTTCGATGCAGCTGGCCTTTGCCAATGGTCGCGACTGGCCGGGTTTCCTCGGCCATTTCTTCGCCTTCTACACCATCCTCAGCAACGTTATCCTGGTGCTGATCTACCTCTCCGAGGTGCTGCCCACGCCCGGTCTGGAACTGTTCCGGCGCCCGGTTGTGCGCGGCATGATGGTGGCCAATATCGCGCTGGTGGCGCTCTACGTCTATTTCGTCCTGCGCCATCTCAATGCGCTCGAGGGGCTCAACCAGCTGGCCGATACGATCCTGCACTATCTGTGCCCCACGCTTTACCTGCTGTGGTGGCTGGCGACCCAGCCGCGCGGCGCCCTGCGCTGGGGTAACCTGCCGGCGATGCTGCTGCCCACGCTGGTCTATTTCATCTACATCATGGTGCGCGGCGTCTGGGTCCAGCAGTATCCCTATCCCACCCTCAATGCGGTGGAGCTCGGCTATCCGCAGGTGCTGCTCAACGCGGTCTATATGGCCGCCGGGCTGGGTGCTCTCTGCGCCATCGTTATCGCGCTCGACGGGCTGCTGGCCCGCCAATTCCGGACAATATGATGACCATCCCCAACGACATCCGCATTACCCCCGAGCTGGTTGCCGACCATGGCCTCAAGCCGGACGAATACCAGAAGATCCTCGATCTGATCGGGCGTGAGCCGACCTATACCGAGCTCGGCATCTTCTCGGCGATGTGGAACGAGCATTGCTCGTACAAGTCGTCCAAGAAGTGGCTCAAGACCCTGCCGACCACGGGCCCGCGCGTCATCCAGGGCCCGGGCGAAAATGCCGGCGTGGTCGATATCGGCGACGGCCAGGCCATCGTCTTCAAGATGGAATCGCACAACCACCCCAGCTTCATTGAGCCCTACCAGGGCGCCGGCACGGGCATGGGCGGCATTCTGCGTGACGTCTTCACCATGGGCGCCCGCCCGGTGGCGGCGATGAACGCGCTCCGCTTTGGCGCGCCTGGCCACGACAAGACCCGCCACCTGGTCTCCGGCGTCGTCGCCGGCATCGGCGGCTATGGCAATGCCTTTGGCGTGCCCACCGTGGGTGGTGAAGTCGAGTTCGACGAGCGCTATAACGGCAATATCCTGGTCAACGCCTTTGCCGCGGGCCTCGCCGATACCGACAAGATTTTCTATTCCAAGGCCGAAGGCGTCGGCCTGCCGGTGGTCTATCTCGGCGCCAAGACCGGCCGTGACGGCGTCGGTGGCGCCACCATGGCCTCGGCCGAATTCGGCGACGACATCGAGGAAAAGCGCCCCACCGTGCAGGTCGGCGACCCCTTCACCGAAAAGCGCCTGCTGGAAGCCTGCCTCGAACTGATGGCGACCGGCGCCGTCATCGCCATCCAGGATATGGGCGCGGCGGGCCTGACCTGCTCGGCCGTCGAAATGGGCGCCAAGGGTGACCTCGGCATCGAATTGAACCTCGACAAGGTTCCGGTGCGCGAGGAGCGCATGACGCCCTACGAGATGATGCTCAGTGAAAGCCAGGAGCGCATGCTCATGGTGCTGCATCCCGAGAAGGAGGCCGCCGCCCGCGCCGTGTTCGAAAAGTGGGAACTCGATTTCGCCACGGTTGGCGTCACCACTGATGACCTGCGCTTCCGCGTGATGTGGCAGGGCGAGGAAGTCGCCAACCTGCCGATCAAGGAGCTCGGCGACGAAGCTCCTGAATATGACCGCCCCTGGATTGCCCCGACGCCACCGGCTCCGCTGGCGGCCGACGATGTCCCGCAGATGGACGTGGCCGACGCCCTGCTCAAGCTTGTCGGCGGCCACCAGGTCGCGTCGCGCCGCTGGGTCTACGAGCAGTATGACACGCTGATCCAAGGCAATTCGCTGCAGCGCCCCGGCGGCGATGCCGGTGTTATCCGCGTCGAAGGCCACCCCACCAAGGGCCTCGCCTTCTCCTCGGACGTAACGCCGCGCTATTGTGAGGCCGATCCCTATGAGGGTGGCAAGCAGGCCGTGGCGGAGTGCTGGCGCAATCTGACGGCGACCGGTGCCGAGCCTCTGGCCGCCACCGACAACCTCAATTTCGGCAATCCCGAACGCCCCGAAATCATGGGCCAGCTGGTCCAGGCCATCAAGGGCATCGGCGAAGCCTGCCTGGCGCTGGATTTCCCCATCGTCTCGGGCAATGTGTCGCTCTACAACGAAACCAATGGCCGCGGCATCCTGCCCACCCCGACCATTGGCGGCGTGGGCCTCCTGCCCGACTGGACCCAGATGGCGTGCATCGGCTTCGCCGCTGCCGATCAGGTCATCCTGCTTGTCGGCGCACCGGCCAACCGCGGCACGCATCTTGGCCAGTCGATTTACCTGCGCGACCTGTTCGGCCGCAAGGATGGCCCGGCGCCGCATGTCGACCTCGCCCATGAGCGGCGCACCGGCGATTTCGTGCGCAAGCTGATCCGGTCGGGCATCGCCACCGCCTGCCACGATCTTTCCGATGGCGGTCTTGGCGTGGGTCTTGCCGAAATGGCCGTTGCCTCGGGCATCGGCGCCATCGTGACCGATCTCGTCGACCAGGATCCGGTCCTGCAATATTTCGGCGAGGATCAGGGCCGCTACCTCGTCACGGTCAATCTCGATCCGCAGGGCGAGGCGCTGGCCACCCTGTGGCGGGAGGCTGAAGCGGCGGGCATTTTCGCGCCGTGGATCGGCACCACCGGCGGCACCGAACTGGTGCTGGGCGCGGCACGCCCGCTGCCGGTCGCGGCGCTCAAGGCGGCGCATGAAGGCTGGTTCCCCAGCTACATGGATGGCCAGGCTGCATAATCGGCGCATCTGCCTTATGATCGCCGCTCTTTGGAGTGTTCTGGCTCCCAAGGGCGGCGTCATTTTGTGGAGACTATTATGAGATTTGGACCGGCCTTTGTCGGCGTTCTGGCCCTTTCACTCAGTGTGCTGCCCATGGCTGTGCTGGCCCAGGAAGCTGGTGTCAGTGGCTCTCCACTTCCCGACCAGCCCTATACGCTATTCTACCCCGACGTGATGGTGACGTCAGGCGAGCCCGGCGGCCCGCTGACCATCAACCATCCAACCCTGCCGCTGCAATGCGTGCTGACCGTGGTGCCCGTCGAGGACAGCGGCTGGACCGCGGAAGGCGCCTTGGCGGCGCTGGATCCGGCAGCGGTCGCGACAGGCTGGAGCGACACCTTCCCCGGCTTCACCCTCGGCGCCAGCAGTGTCGCCAGCTACCAGAGCAACCCGGCACTGCAGTATGAGGGCACCAGCACCGGCTCGGACCAGGGTGGACCGATTACGCTCGTGCACACCGAGACGGTCGAGGCCGGCAATGGCTACACGCTCGATTGCTTCTATGCGACGGAGATGGCGGCCGATGCCCGGCCCATCGTTGATTCCATCATCGCCAATTTCTCCACCAAGCAGGATGCCCAGCCGGTCGTGGCACCCTGATCGGCACCCAGCGATATTGAAGGCTCCCCACCCCCGTGCCATATCATGGGTCTAGCCGGCAGCTTGCCGGCGCCAGCAAGGAGTCGCGTCATGCCAATGGATGCCAGCGAAATCGAGCGCCGGATCAAGGCGGCGCTTCCCGACGCAGATATCGAGATTCGCGACCTCGCCGGTGACGGCGACCACTGGGCCGCGACCGTGAAATCGGAGCAGTTCCGCGGCAAGACCCGCGTTCAGCAGCACAAGCTCGTCTATGACGCGCTGCAGGGCGACATGGGTGGGGCCCTGCACGCGCTGGCGCTGCAGACGGTCACACCGGACTAACCGATGTCCCTGCGCGACTCGCTCGACCTGATTCGCACGGTCCGGCCCGACGCCGGCACGGCCGCCATCGAGCACGAGATCATGGCCGAACGCGCCAGCTCGCTCGGCGCCGCCGAGCAGCGCGTGGTCAAGGCGGTCGCGGCCCTCGCCGCGGCTGAGGGAGATCGGGATGACCGCCTCGCCGAGGCGCGCCAAGTCGTCTGGCAGTACTTCGTCCAGCGCGAACTGGTCGGCTTCCGGCGGCACAATGACGTGATTCAGGAACTGAGCATTCCGCGCGAAGTCCTTGTCGGACTTGGCGCAATGAGCAAGCGCACATGACCCGTGCCGTGTTCTTCGATGTCGATGGCGTGCTGGTTCACGGCTACCACGCCCGGCCGGAACTGACCCGACGCTGGAACGAAAACCTGCTTGCTGATCTCGGCGTCGATCCCGACCGGTTCAACGAGGAGTTCATCTTCGACATCTTCATCAAGAAGGTGGTGGTCGGCGAGATGGCAATCATAGACGCGCTCGAACGCCGCCTGCCCGGGCTGGGCTACAAGGGTTCGCCCATGGCATTCCTGCATTACTGGCTAAGCCATGATTCCACCTTGAATACCGACCTCATCGACACGGTTCGGAAGCTCAAGGCCAGGGATGACCTAAGGCTCTATATCGCCACCAATCAGGACCACACGCGGGCCCAATGGCTGTGGCATACATTGGGGTTGGGCGAGCTGTTCGAGGACATCTTCTATTCCGCCCGTGCCGGAATCCGGAAACCGGAAAAGGGCTTCTTCGACTTCATCGAGTACCGCATCGGCCCACAGAGCCAGCCACCGCTGTTCTTCGACGACACGCCCAAGGTCATCGACGGCGCCCGCGCCCATGGTTGGGAAGCGGTGCTATTCAATGCCGACGAGGATTGCACGGGCCATCCCTGGATTGCCGAGCGGCTGGCATGAGCATCGTGCTCCGCGATTTCCGCGACAGCGATGGCCCCGCTTTGTTGGCCGTTCACACCGGCGCCATTCTCGCCACCAGTGATGAATTCTACACCGAGGCCGAGCGGCGAAGCTGGGCCCATGGCCTGGTTGCTGAGGGATATGCGCGAGCCCGCAGTGGCGGCGAAACCTTCATTCTGGCCACGACCGACAGCGACGCTGTTATTGGCTTCTGCAGCTGGGATGCAAAGCAAATCATAGGCCTCTATGTCGACGCGAGCCAGCAGGGCCGCGGCATTGGCGCGCTTCTGCTCCGCCACGGCGAAGACGCCCTGCGCGCCAGTGGCGTGACGCTGTCCCGCATTCATTCCAGCCTGCCCGCCGTGAGCTTTTACGAGGCGCATGGCTATGTGGTCACCAGCAGGGCAATGCACTCCAGTCGTGGAGGTCTCCCCATGGCCGACGCCATGCTCGAAAAAGCTCTAACGCAGGAATGATCGGCCTTCGCCGATGGTGATCTCGACAGCGCCCGACTCCTGTCCTATTTAAGGGCAACAGCAAGCGGCCCTTGACCCCGCCTATCGAAAGGTTTCCCACCATGACCGACATCAATGCGTTCATCGACGACAAGGTGAAGAATAACGACGTGTTCCTTTTCATGAAGGGGTCGCCGGACTTTCCGCAATGCGGCTTTTCGGGCCAGGTCGTGCAGATCCTGAACTATCTCGGCCTCGAATATGGCAGCGCCAACGTGCTCGAAAGCGCCGAACTGCGTGATGGCATCAAGGCTTACACCAACTGGCCGACCATCCCCCAGCTCTATATCAAGGGCGAGTTCGTCGGCGGCGCCGATATCGTGCGCGAGATGTTCCAGGCCGGCGAACTGCAGTCGCACCTGCAGAATGCCGGCATCGCGGTCAAGCAGACCGCCTGATTTCTTGCTGATTTCTTGTGTTACGCCGGGCCTCGTGCCCGGCGTCGCTATTTGACAAGCCATCACTGGATTTGATGCCGGTCATTCAGCAATATCGCTTTGCGTGATGACATCGGGGGCGTAGATAGAATATCCACCTCCCGGATATTCCCCCATGAACACGTCCACGCTTCGCCCCGCAGTTCCCCTGCTTGTGCTGATCATTGCCGGCTGCATTATCGCTGCCATTGGTAATGGCGTACGCACCAGCTTCGGGCTGTTCACCCTGCCCATGACGGCCGATCTGGGCCTCACACGTGAGCAATGGGGCATGGCCATGGCGATCCAGAACCTGGCCTGGGGCATCGCGCAACCCTTCGCCGGCGCCTTTGCCGATCGCGTCGGCACCGGCCGGACCATCGCCGCCGGAGCCGCCCTTTATGGGCTCGGCGTACTCGGCATGGCCTTCTCCCCCGATGCCGGACTGATAACGCTCACCGCCGGCATCGTCACTGGCGTCGGCATTGCGGTCTGTTCCTTCTCGGTGGTGATGGCGGCCTTCGGCCGCTCGGTGCCGATCGAGAAGCGTTCGCTGATCTTTGGTGTCGCCACCGCCGCGTCATCCTTTGGCCAGTTCGCCTTTGCGCCCATCAGCCAGGGCTTCATCAACGCGTTCGGCTGGCAGTCGGCCCTGATCTATCTGGCCATGGCGCTGCTGCTGATCATTCCGCTGAGCTACGCCCTGCGCGGCCGCACCGAGAACACCACGGGCCAGGCCGACCTCCCCTTCATGGAGGCTTTGGCGAAAGCCTGGGGCCACGGCTCCTATCGCCTCTTGGTCATCGGCTTTTTCGTCTGTGGCTTCCACCTCGCTTTCATCAACGTCCACATGCCCGCTTACCTCGTGCAATGCGGACTGTCGCCGGAAGTGGGTAGCTGGACCATTGCCGTGATCGGCCTCTTCAACATTGTCGGTTCGCTCCTGGCCGGCTATCTCGGCGGCCGGTTGCCCAAGCAGCTGCTGCTGGCCACCATCTATTTCTCGCGCGCAGTAGCGATCGGGCTGTTCATGCTGTTTCCGGTCAGCGAACTGACGGCCTACACGTTCGCCGCCGCGATGGGCCTGCTCTGGCTATCGACGGTGCCGCTGACAGCGGGACTTGTCAGCCTGTTCTTCGGCGCCCGCTACATGGGCATGCTCTACGGCGTGGCATTCTTCAGCCATCAACTGGGCTCGTTCATGGGGGTCTGGCTCGGCGGCTTCGTTTACGATCTTACCGGCGCCTACGACCTGGTCTGGTATTTGGGAATCGTGCTTGGCCTGGGTTCTGCCGCGCTCCATATCCCCATCAACGAGCGTGGCGCTCCGAGCTTCGCCCTCAAGCCGGCCTGACGCTACATCCGGCAGGAAGCATGGTTTCCTGCCGGCCGAAGCTTGCCAAAGCCGGCTCCGAAGTTCATGGTCCGCCATATTTCCGGCGCCGGCATTTCTGGCGGCTATTCTGAGATCATTCCATGTCCGATCATTTTACGCGGGTTCTCTCGCGCCCCGAATTCATTGCGCTGATGGCCGCCCTGATGGCCCTCAATGCCCTGGCCATCGATGTCATGCTGCCGGCTCTGCCCTATATGGGCGAGGCGCTGGGCGTGACCAGCGAGAACGAGCGGCAATATGTGATTTCCGCCTATATGCTGGGCATGGGCATCGCCGTGCTCGGCTTTGGCCCGCTGACCGATCGCTTCGGCCGCCGCGCACCCCTGCTGCTGGGCATGGGCCTCTATATCATCGCCGCCATCGCCGCCATCTTCGCCCCCAGCTTCGCCATCCTGCTCGTCCTGCGCTTCATCCAGGGCATGGGCGCCGCCAGCGTGCGCGTCATCGCCACCGCCGTGGTGCGTGACCGCTATTCGGGCCGCGAAATGGCCGAGGTCATGTCGCTGACCTTCATGGTGTTCATGGCCATCCCGATCATCGCGCCGGGCATCGGCCAGGTCATCCTGCTGATGGGTGAATGGCACAATATCTTCATTTTCATGGGGCTCCTGGCGGCGGCCTTCTGGATCTGGACCTTTATCCGCCTGCCTGAGTCGCTGGCCATCGAGAAGCGCCGTCCGCTGAGCTTCCGCTCGGTGCTGGCGGGTTTTGTCATCGTCTGTACCAACCGGGTGGCCTTCTCCTACGGCCTGGCCGGCACGTTCCTGTTCGGGGCACTGTTCGGCTTTATCAGCTCGTCCCAGCAGATCTATGTCGATATCTATGGCCTGGGCGTCTTCTTCCCGGTGGCCTTCGCGGCCATGGCTGGGCTGATGGCCATCTCGTCCTTCACCAATTCCAAGATCGTGCGCCGTTTCGGCATGCGGCGGCTGTCGCATGGCGCCATGCTGAGCTTCACCATCGTCAGCGGCATCTGGCTGGCCTTTGCGCTGAGCGGCTTCCTGCCGCTCTGGCTGTTCTTCCCGCTGCTGGCCATCATCATGTTCAGCTTCGGCTGGGCCGCGTCCAACATGAACTCGCTGTCCATGGAGCCGCTGGGCGCCGTCGCTGGCACGGCCTCGGCCGTGTTTGGCTTCATCCAGACGGTGGGCGGCGCGCTGATCGGCAGCTATACCGGCCAGCAATTCGACGGCACCACCGTCCCCGCCGCGACCGGCTATTTCCTCATGGGCATCCTGGCGCTGGTCTGCATCCTCGTCGCCGAAAAGGGCCGCCTGTTCGGCGTGGGCGAGCAGTATGTCCATAAGGATGCAGTGCCCGTCGCCGAGCACTGAGCCACGTCACCTCTCCCTTAGGGGAGAGGTGCTGGCGCCGGACCCTCGATCTGGCCGCGGTCGTGATACACATGGTCGACCAGGCCCCAGTCGCGGGCCTGTTCGGGCGTCATGAAGTTGTCGCGCTCCAGCGCTTTCTCGACCTCTTCATAGGTCCGCCCGCAATGCTTGGCGTAGAGGTTATGCATGCGGCGCTTCAGCCGCAGGCTTTCCTCGGCATGCAGCATAATGTCGGTAACCTTGCCCTGGAAGCCGCCACTGGGCTGGTGCAGCATGATCGAGGCATTGGGCAGGCAGATGCGCATGCCTGGCTCCCCCGCCATCAGCAGGAATGAACCGGCCGACATGGCCATGCCCATGCACAGCGTGCCGACAGGCGCCTTGATGAACTGCATCGTGTCATACATGGCCATGGCCGAGGTCACGACGCCGCCGGGGGAGTTGATATAAAGGTAGATCTCCTTCTTGGGATTTTCCGCCTCGAGGAACAGCAGCTGGGCGCAGACCAGTGACGCCATGGCGTCCTCGACCTCGCCGTTGACGAAGATGATCCGCTCGCGCAGCAGCCGGGAATAGATATCGAAAGACCGTTCCCCGCGGCTTGTCTGTTCGACGACCATAGGGACGAGTTGCATCATGTCGCGCATTGGCGATTCTCCTGTTCGTTGATTGGTGGATCGGGTGCAGGGCCGGAGGCGATTGCACCGACATCTCAGTCGACACCCTCCCCCTTGTGGGGAGGGATCAAGGGTGAGGGTGGGAGCCCGGATATCGTGGCTCTCGCCACCCCCTCCCAACCTCCCCCATCAAGGGGGAGGTGCCGTCCGGTGGATAAGGAGGCTCCACGCCAAGCTAAGCCGCCATCATCATTGGCTCATTGCCGTTGGCCGCAACCGGCATCGCCATGGGCGCGTGGGTCAGCCTGAACCAGGTGCCGCCATCGGTGGTCGGGGTGAGCTCGAAGGTGACGAGGCTGTCCTCCATGCCCACGACGGCACCCTGCCCGGCCTCGCGCCAGCGATAGGTGAGGCTCTTGTTTTCCTCCGAGGTGACGACGGCCAGGTCCAGGTCCTTCTCGGGCTTCAGCCAGCGTTCGAGATATTCGGGGATGGTCAGCGCCCGCCAGACCTTCTCGGGCGGCGCGTCGAGCGCGCATTCGAACACCAGCGCATCCGTATCGGTCATTGATCCATCTCCTTGAGCAGGTCCTTGAGCCCGTCGATCCGGCTCGGCCAGAAAGCACGGTAGCGCGCGAGCCATTCATGCAGCGGCGCCATGCCTTGAGCATCGACGCGATAATTGACATAGCGCCCGTCGCGGCGCTCGCTGATCAGCCCCGCCCCGCGCAGCACGGCGATATGCTGGCTCATGGCAGGCTGCGAGATGGCAAAGCCCTCGCGCAGCTCGGTGGCGGTCATCTCGGCCGCCGCCAGCCGCTCGAGCACCGCACGGCGGGTTGGGTCGGCCAGGACTTTGAAGATATCGACATCACTCATGCCAACACATAAGCACAGACTTATGAGTCGTGACAAGAGGGTGAAGCTGGTCGACCCAGCCCATATTGCCCCACCCCCTCCTCCGGCTTGAAGGAGCAACCCGCATCACCGCCATTGATAGCTGCCATAAGGCAAATGACCTTGATCGCCGGCAGCGAGTCTCGTCTGATAGCCCTGCCCTCCCACACCGAGCCATCATGCCAATCACCACCGGCCGCACCTATCTTGCCATTCCCGGCCCATCCGTCTCGCCCGAGCGCGTGCTCAACGCCATGCACCGCTCGGCGCCCAACATCTACGAAGGCGAACTGGTCGAGATGGTCCGGGGCCTGATCCCCGACCTGCGGCGGGTGGCCGAGACGCGCCAGCACGTGGCGATCTACATCGCCAATGGCCACGGGGCCTGGGAGGCGGCCAACTGCAACATGTTCTCGCGCGGCGACCGGGCGCTGCTGGCGGCGACTGGCCGGTTCGGCCACGGCTGGTCGGAATGGCTGCAGCGCGTCGGCGTAAAGGTGGATGTCATCGACTTCGGCAAGTCGCGGGCCGCCGACCCCGAGCGCATCGCCGACGCCTTGCGGGCGGACAGTGCTCGCGAAATCCGTGCCGTGCTGGTGACCCATGTCGATACGGCATCGAGCGCCCGCAACGACCTTGCCGCCATCCGCGCCGCCATCGACAGCACGGGCCACCCCGCTTTGCTGGCAGTGGACGCCATCGCCTCGCTCGGCTGCGACGAGCTGCGCATGGATGATTGGGGCATCGACGTGCTGGTCGGCGCCAGCCAGAAAGGGCTCATGCTGCCGCCCGGCCTCGGCTTCGTCTGGTTTTCGGACAAGGCGCTGGAAACGTCAAAGCGCTCTGACCTGGTAACGCCCTACTGGAACTGGACGCCGCGCGGCACCGGCAGCGAGTTCTGGCAATATTTCGGCGGCACGGCGCCCACGCATCACCTCTTTGGGCTGCGCGAGGCGCTCACCATGATTCTCGACGAGGAAGGGCTGCCGCAGGTATGGGAGCGCCACCGCCGGCTCGCCAGCGCCGTCTGGGCGGCGTTCGATGCCTGGGGCAAGGGATCGGGTATTGCCCTCAACGTTGCCGATCCCCAGGCGCGCGGCTGGTCAGTAACGGCGGCAACTATACCCAATGGTGGCGCGGGTGCCCTGCGGCGCTGGCTCGAAGCCGAAGCCGGGGTGACGCTGGGCATTGGCCTGGGCATGGCCCTGCCGACCGAGCCGGCTTATCAGGATTTCCTGCGGGTGGGCCATATGGGGCATGTGAACGCGCATATGACACTGGGCGTCTTGGCGACGATGGAGGCAGGGATGCAGGCGTTGGGGATCGTGCATGGCAGCGGCGCGGTGGAGGCGGCAGCTGGGGCGCTGGTGGGGTGACCGACATCGCCAAGACCACCGCGACCGTCCAACCCACCGGGCGTCGCCCTCGGGCTTGACCCGAGGGGTGTATACTTACGGAGCTTAGGCCAAGTGAAGACCCCTCGGGTCAAGCCCGAAGGTGACGATCGAGTTTGTGGTGCCCGTTGTGGCTCAAAAAACAAACACTTCCCGCCGCAACTCGTCCCAGCTCGTCTTGTCGATGGCGACGACCAGCCCGCCATCGACATGGAACGGCAGATAGGGCTTGCCATCGAGCCGCGCGGCGTAACCGCCGGCCTCCTGGCTCATCAACACGCCCGCCAGATGGTCCCAGGGCATCAACTTGTTATAGCTCATGAATTGCGCATGGCCGGAGACGAAGGTGCGGTATTCGTGGCCGGCACAGCGATAGTTCGACATCAGCCGCACCTTGCTGGAATTGGCGAGCACCAGCGGGCGGGCAGCGGCGGGCATGAACGCCACGGACGCCATGCCGACCATCGCAGCCAGCGGCAGGGGCGCGGCGACGCGCATCCGCACGGCTTCGCCACCGGGCCGGCGCAGCCAGGTGCCGCCGCCCTTCTCGGCCATCATCCAGTCGTCGCCCATCGGATCATAGATGATGCCGGCGATAACCTCGCCCTTGGAGACGACCGAGGCCATGGTGGCAAAGAGCGGCAGGCCGGCCGCGTAGTTGGCCGTGCCGTCGATGGGATCGACAACGATGGCAAGCTCCGCATCTGCAAGCCGGGGGAGCAAAGCCGGATCGGCCGCGACCGATTCCTCGCCAACGAACAGTGCCTCGGGCATCCACTGGGCGATGCGGGCCTTGATGACGTTCTCGGTGGCGATATCGGCCTCGGTGACCAGATCGATGGCCTCGGTCTTGGTCTGCACCATGGAAGCGTCGAGCCGGCGGAAACGCGGCAAGGCTTCAGCGCGAGCCGCATCACGCAGGATGGCGGCCAGTTCCATCACGTCAAAATTCACTTAGGCGTCCTCTTGTCGAACAGGGAGGCGAAGTCGAACAACTTGGTATCCAGCATGTGGCTGGCATTGATATTGCCTAGCGCGCGGATCATCACGTCCTTGCGGCCGGGCATGCGCTTCTCGATGTCATTGAGCATCGCCTTCATGGCGTTGCGCTCCAGCCCATCCTGGCTGCCGCACAGGTCGCAGGGGATGATGGGGAAGGCCATGGCGTCGGAAAACCGCTGCAGGTCGTCCTCGGCGCAGTAGATCAGCGGGCGCAGCACTTCGAGGTCGCCCTCGTCATTGAGCAGGCGTGGCGGCATGGCAGCGAGCCGGCCGCCATGGAACATGTTCATGAAGAAGGTTTCGAGGCTGTCGTCGCGATGGTGGCCCAGCACCAGCGCGGTACATCCCTCCTCCCGCGCAATGCGGTAGAGGTTCCCCCGCCGCAGCCGGGAACACAGCGAGCAATAGGTCGCCCCCGCGGGCAGCTTCTCGGTGACGATGGAATAGGTGTCGCGGTATTCGATGCGATGCGGAATGCCGAGACCGCTGAGGAATTCGGGCAGGATATGCTTGGGAAAATTGGGCTGGCCCTGGTCGAGATTGCAGACGAGCAGTTCCACCGGCAGCATGCCGCGCCATTTGAGATCGAGCAGCAGGGCCAGCATCCCATAGCTGTCCTTGCCGCCGCTGAGCGCGACGAGCCACTTCTCGCCCGGCCGCACCATGGCGAACTTGTCCAGCGCCTCGCGCGTGTTGCGGATCAACCGCTTGCGCAGCTTGTTGAACTCGCCGCTGCGTGGCGCGTGGGCATAGATCGGGTGGCCGCCGGTTTCGGTATCGTCGGCCGGGGCGTCCATGACCTCACTCACGGCGAAACTCTCTTTCTGTCAGTTGCGTAGCTGATAGCGCCCCATCGCCGGAAGGGGAAGGGAAACCGGACGGCGCGAACCTTACCGAAGATTAATTTCCGTTCCTTGCTTTACTCCAAAAGCGACAGTTAGATGACGCCATCCCCCGGCACCCAGGAGTCACGTGGTGTTTCGATCTTTCTTTCCCAATCCACGCTTGTTCTTCACCGCTGCTCTCTGCTGGGTCGCAGTGGTCATGGTCGCCTGGTACACCATCGGCAGCCAGTTGCAGTCAGTGTTGAGCCTGGGCCCCTGGCTCGGCATCCCGGCAACGGAAGCCAACCCCGAACCCTTCTTCTCGTCCGACAAGGTGTGGCTCTACCAGTATGTGCTGGCGGCAGGCTACCTGTTCTGCATTCCCTGGTACTGGATCGGCGGTAATCGGCGCTGGTACTGGTGGAGCGTGGTGGGAAGCGTGACGATCATCGAGATCGTCTATTTCAACGTTCAGATCAGCGCATGGCTCAACGACTGGTACGGCGAGTTCTACAACCTGATCCAGACCGCATTGACGACGCCGGGTTCAGTGACCCTGGAGCAGTTCCTCGGCGAAATCTGGACCGTGGCCTATGTCCTGATCCCCAACATTACCGTGTTGGTGATCAACGCCTTCTTCATCGCGCATTTCCTGTTCCGCTGGCGCCGGGCGATGACCTTCTTCTACCAGAGCCACTGGCAGCATCTGCGCCATATTGAAGGCGCCTCCCAGCGTATTCAGGAAGATACCCAGCGCTTCGCCAATATCGTGGAAGGCCTCGCGGTTTCGCTCGTCGCCTCGGTGATGACGCTGATCGTCTTCCTGCCGCTGCTGTGGGACCTGTCCTCCAACATCACTGAGCTGCCGTTTATCGGCGCGGTGAATGGCAGCCTGGTCTGGGTGGCGTTGGTATCGTCCGCCTTCGGAACCGTGCTGCTGGCGGCTGTCGGCTGGAAGTTGCCGGGCCTCGAATTCGACAACCAGCGCGTCGAAGCCGCGTTCCGCAAGGAATTGGTCTACGGCGAAGACCATGGCGACCGCGCCGAGCCGGTCACCGTGCGGCAGCTGTTCATCAACATGCAGCACAACTACTTCCGGCTCTACCGGCACTATCTCTACTTCAACATCGCCCGGTACGCCTACCTGCAGGGTTCCAATTTCGTGCCGCTGATCGCCATGGGTCCGTCCATTGTCGGGGGAACTCTGACGCTCGGCCTGTTCCAGCAAATCAACAATGCCTTTGGGCAGGTGGAGGACTCATTCAAGTTCCTCGCGAGCTCCTGGACGACGATTATCTCGCTGATCTCGGTGTACAAGCGCCTGCGCGCATTCGAGTCGAACATTCCGCACGGCGCGATCGCAGCCAACGACTATGACGACCCCATCTTCCTGGAGCAATTAGCTGCAGCGCCGACCGGCGATAACGTGCCGCAGCAGCCGGCGCAGTTCTAGGGGCGCAATCCAAAACAAAAAGGGCCGCTCCGAGGAGCGGCCCTTTCCAATTCTGATATCCGACTGCGCTTAGCGCGAGTAGAATTCGACGACCAGGTTCGGTTCCATCTGGACCGGATACGGCACATCCGACAGGCCCGGAACGCGCGCGAAGGTGGCGGTCATCTTGTTGTGGTCGACTTCGACGTAGTCAGGCACATCGCGCTCGGCCAGCTGGGTGGCTTCGATCAGCACGGCGAGCTGCTTGGAGCGCTCGCGCACTTCCACCTTGTCGCCAACCTTGACCTGGTAGGACGGAATGTTGACGCGCTTGCCGTTGACCAGGATGTGGCCATGCGACACGAACTGGCGCGCGGCGAACACGGTGGCAACAAACTTGGCGCGGTAGACGATGGCGTCCAGACGGCTCTCGAGCAGGCCGATCAGGTTCTCGCCGGTGTCGCCCTTAACGCGGGCAGCTTCGTTGTAGAGCTTCTTGAAGCCCTTCTCGGTGATCGAGCCGTAGTAGCCCTTAAGCTTCTGCTTGGCGCGGAGCTGCAGACCGTAGTCCGACAGCTTGCCCTTGCGGCGCTGGCCGTGCTGGCCGGGGCCATAGGCGCGGGCATTGAGCGGGGACTTCGGACGGCCCCAGATATTTTCGCCAAGACGGCGATCGATCTTGTACTTGGCTGAATGACGCTTCGACATCGCGTATCCTTCTTTGCGCATGGCCGAGGGCCAGCGCGAGTTGAAATGGATCGCGCCCTCCTCTGCTCGCCTTGCGGTGAGCCGACAGACCCCAAATAGACAGGAGATCCCGGGTGCGCCTATGGACCAGAGGTCCGGATAGGTGGGCGCGTCATATAAGCGGTCCGCCGCAAAGTCAAGCGGGCGGCCGGATTCAGGGCTTCGCCAGCGGCTCCGCGACGCCGTCAGCCACCATTCTGTGATCGAGCGAGCGCTGATTGCGCAGGCCCGGGAAGATGATGCTCCAGATGATGGCTACGCCGATAGCGCCGATACCGCCAACCGCCACCGCCGCCACCGGGCCGATGAAATGCGCCACGGTCCCGGCCCGGAATTCGCCAAGTTCGTTGGAGGCGCCGATGAACACCGAATTGACTGCATTGACGCGGCCACGCACTTCCTCGGGCGTCCACAGCTGCATGATGGTTTCGCGGATGGTGACGCTGACCATGTCGGAGGCGCCGACCAGCGCCAGCGCCGGGATGGAGAGCCACACCGTCGTCGAGATGCCGAAGATAAAGGTGAAGAGACCGAAGAGGCCAACGAACAGGAATAGCAGCTTGCCGGCGTGGTCGCGGATGGGGAATCGCGTCAGCCACAGGGCCATGACGATGGCGCCGATGCCCGGCGCCGCACGCAGCAGACCCAGTTCCTGCGGCCCAGCATGGAGGATGTCCTTGGTATAGACCGGCAGCAGCGCGACGGCGCCGCCCATCAGCACAGCGAACATGTCGAGCGAAATGGCGCCGAGCACCACCTTGTTGGAGAAGATGTAGCGGAAGCCGCCGAAGATGGTTTCGAGACTGGTTGCCTGCCGCGATTCGCGCTGCACCGGTTTGGGGATCAGCAGTACGCAGATGACCGCAATGACCAGCAGCGCGGCGCCGGTACCGAAAGCCACCGTCGGCGCGATGCCATAGAGCAGGCCGCCGGCGGCGGGCCCCATGATGGAGGCAAACTGCCAGGCCGAGGCATTGACGGTGATGGCGTTGCTGAGCGCTTCCGGCGGCACCAGATTGGGCGCCAGCGATTGTGCCGCCGGGCCCCAGAAGGCCCGGGCCGTGCCCAGCACGATCAGGATGGCGAAGATGGGCCAGACTTCGTGCGCCTTGGCATTGACGAAGGCGAGGAAAGCCAGCGCGCAGAGCAGCTCGACGCTGAGACAGATGGCCATGATCATGCGGCGATTGAAGCGATCGGCGGTCAGCCCGGTAACCAGCATAAGCAGCAATGCAGGCAGGAAGAGGCAGAGACCAACGAGGCCCAGCAGGAACACATTGCCGGTGACGTCGTAGATCTGCCAGGCGATCGAGACCGACATGATCTGTACGGCGAAGCTGACCAACAGCGTGGTCAACCAGAAGAAGCGGAAGCCCGTATAGCTGAAGGCGAGGCGGGAGGGTTCGGTGGGGGAAGCGGTGCTCATGCAACGGGAGTGCCATGGCGGCGGGGGGCAGTCAAAGCCGGAATGCGGCTAAAGTGTTCGCCGCTGCCACTTTCCTACCTCTCCCTTTGGGGGGAGAGGTGAAGGTGGCTTACTCTTCCTTCTGCGGCTTTTGGCGGTTCGGGTTGGGCCGTTCGTGGCGACGATCGATCGAGGATATCACGCCGCGCAGCGTTCGGATTTCCTGGCTGGTGAACTTGCCGCGTTCCAGCATGGTGCGCAGGTTGTTGATAACAGTCGGCCGCTTGTCCGGCGCGGTGAAGAAGCCCGAGCCATCCAGGGTCGACTCGAGGTGCCCGAAAAGCCCGAGCAGTTCTTCCCGCGGCGCCACGTCCGCCATCGCATCGGAGAACGGCAGCTTGTCGCCCAGTTCGCTGTGCCTGCGCCACTCATAGGCCATCAGCAATACGGCCTGGGCAATATTGAGCGAGGCAAAGGCTGGTTCGACCGGCAGGGTCACGATGGTATCGGCCAGCGCGACTTCCTCGTTGAGCAGGCCCCATTTCTCGCGGCCGAACAGCAGCCCGACGCCCTTGCCCAGACCGACCTGCGCTGCCATCCGCCGCGCCGCTTCGTCCGGACCAATGACTTCCTTCTGCAGATCGCGGGAGCGGGCCGTCGTCGCCAGCACCAGGGTCAAGTCGGCGATCGCCTGTTCCAAGGTTTCGAAAACGCGGACCCGCTCGATGACGTGATCGGCCCGGGAAGCGGCGGCGACCGCCTTCTCATTAGGCCAGCCATCGCGCGGACGGACCAGGCGCAGGTCCCACAGCCCGAAATTGGCCATGGCACGCGCGGCCGTGCCGATATTCTCGCCTAGCTGCGGCTCGCACAAGATTACTGCCGGCGACGGCAGCAGCTCGATTTTGATGGAGGTGTCGGTTCCGGCCATGGCGCCCAATCCAGTAAGATCAGGCGCTCATACCCGGTTTTGCGCCCAAAGGGCAATTCAGGCGACGCGGTGTCGCGGCGGCAGGTCCCTGACTTTGGTGGACCGCTGCCATTCGCGATCGAGAATGGCGAAATGCAGCTCTTCGTCCCATTCACCCTGGAACAGGGCATGTTCCCGATAGTGGGCCTCGAGCCGCATGCCGAGCTGCTGCATCAGCTTGATGGAGTGATGATTGCGCCCATCGCTGCGCATGAAGACCCGGTGAATGCGGAAATGGTCGAAGGCGAGATCGAACACGGCACTGACCGCCTCCGTGCAATAGCCCTGACCGGAGTAAGAGGGATTGATGCAGAATCTCACCTCGCCCTGCCCCGCGGTCGCATCCGACCAATGCAGGGACACGTGGCCGATCAGCTTCCTGTCGCCCTTGCGGACGGCGGCCAGGGTCAGGGTGTCACCAGGACGCTGCAGGCTCACATGACTGCGCATGATGTTGAGGGCACGGGGCACCTCTGCCGCGTCACGCGTTCGGCTGAAGACGTAGCGCTGCATGGACGGCAGCGTATGATAAGCAGCCAGTGCGTCCAGATCGCCACGCTCGAACGTCCGCAAGCTGAGCCGATCCGTCTCAATTGGCAGTGACAGTGATGACATGAATAGCGCTCCCTAACCAGAACTGGCCTCAGCCCACAACGTCACCCCATTTCGGGAAGTTCCTGCCGTGCTTTGAAATATCCTTCCCTTTGGAGCAGCGTTTTTTCGCTGTTTCCGAGGCGATCATCCCGACCGGAGGGCCCGCCATTCCTGCCAGAGCAGCGCGTAGATAAACTCCTCATCCCACTGGCTTTTGAACAAGGCGTGCTCGCGGAAATGGGCTTCCCGGCGCATGCCCAGCCGCTCCATGAGGCGCCATGAGGCCTCGTTACGAACATCGCAGCGCGCCGCAACGCGGTGGATGTCACCCGGTCCGAACGCCAGGTCGAGGATCGCGTTGGCAGCCTCCGTGGCATAGCCGTGGCCGTGATACTGCGGATCGAAAATCCAGCCGACTTCACCCTGCCGCGCATCGACGCTGCGCCAGATCAGCGAAACCTCGCCAATCAGCGCGTTGTTTTCGACCAGTTCCACCCCCAGGATGATCTTGTCGCCCTCCGTCTCCAGCGCCACCTGACTGATGCGCTGCTGCACCGCCAGCGCGCACTCCTCCCGGCTTAGCGGAACATCGAACAAGTAACGTGCGACATCTTCCCGGCGTCGATAGGCATAAACGGCATCGACGTCCCCGCGGGTAAAGGGGCGGAGCGCCAGCCTTTCGGTACGAACAGGATAGTCGGGATAAAGCGTCAAATGCCGCCTCCGGTGAGCACTACAATGTCGCCAGTGCAGCGCGCAAAGGCAAGGTCGGCCCTTGCCGAGCTGAAAGCCGCGTGCCAGCCTCCTAGCATGAGCAGCACGAAACGCCCCATCATCGATGTCACGGCGCGATGCGCGTGCGACCGCGTCGAAATGTCGGTTCGCGGACCGGTGGTGTCGATGCTGATGTGTTCATGCCTGGATTGCCAGCGCGCCACCGGCTCGGGGCATGCCAGCGTCGCACTGGTCCCGGCAGAGGCGCTGACGCTGGCCGGAAACAGCAAATCCTTCGACAGGCCAAGCGATTCGGGCGCCACCTTCACGCGGCACTTCTGCCCCGAATGCGGCACGCCCCTCTATGGCCGGTCGTCGCGGGCTCCCGATATTCGCATGGTGGCCGTGGGCTTTTTCGCCGGCCAGAATGATTGGTACGAGCCAAATCAACTGATCTTCGCCCGCAGTCGGCAGGCCTGGGACCTGGTTGCCGACCACCTGCCCCAGCATGAGACCTATCGGCACGGGAGCACACGATGAGCCTCGCATCGGAAGAACTGTCCGACCGCATTCGCGGCCATCTCGGCCCTTATCCTGGCATCACCGAACAGAAAATGTTCGGCGGCCGCGCCTTCATGCTTGATGGCAACATGCTGGTCGGGCCCATGAAGGATGGCAGCTTGCTGGTCCGGGTCGGCAAGGAAAAGTACGAGGAGGCCCTCGCGCTGCCCGGCGCCCGGCCAATGACCATGGGCGCCAGGACAATGTCAGGCTTCGTCGAAGTCACCGGCGACGTGCTGGAGGACGACGAAGTGCTGCTCGACTGGATCGAGCTGGCCCGCAGCTTCGTAACGACCCTGCCCGCCAAGTAGCGGCTAGGCCGGCGCCTTGCCGAAGACCAGGGCCGCATTGACCCCACCGAAGCCGAAGGAATTGGACAGCACATAGTCCACCGCTTTGGCCTTGGGCTCATTGGCCACCAGATCGAACGCGGCGGCCTCCTCCATCGGCTCAACGATGTTGATCGATGCCGGCAGCAGGCCTTCGCGCAGGGCCACGATCGAGATGACCGCCTCCATGGCACCCGCTGCGCCGAGCATGTGGCCGGTGGCTGACTTGGTCGATGAAATCGCCAGGTCCTTGCCGCGACCGGGGAATACCGCGCCGATACCGGCAAGTTCTGCCGCATCGCCAACGGCGGTGGAGGTGGCGTGGGCGTTGACGTAGCCAATCTGGGTCTGGTCGATACCGGCCATCGTGATGGCGTTGCGCATCGCGACCTGGGCCCCCGCTCCATCAGGCGAGCCGGCCGTCAGGTGGTAGGCGTCGGCCGAAGTGCCATAGCCGGCCAGCACGGCCAGCGGTGTTGCACCACGAGCCCTGGCATGGCTCAGCTTCTCGATGACCAGGACTGCAGCGCCTTCAGACAGCACGAAGCCGTCGTGACCCTTGTCGAACGGACGCGAGGCCTTATCGGGGGTGTCGTTGAAGGTCGTGGCGAGCGCGCGGGAAGCGCCGAAGCCGCCAAGCGAAATGGGATCGACCGACCCCTCGGCGCCGCCGACAACCGCAACCTCGGCTTCGCCCGTCATGATCAGGCGCATGCCGTCGCCGATGGCCTGAGCCGATGCCGCGCAGGCGGTGACCGGGGTGCCGATCGGGCCGCGGAAGCCATGCAGGATGGAAAGCCACCCGGCCGCCAGATTGGCCAGGAACGAAGGCACGGTGAACGGCGACAGTCGCCGCGGCCCCTTGGTCTGGATGATCTCGACCGCCCGCGCCATCACCGGAGAACCGCCCACGCCCGAACCGATGATGGTGGCGGTCCCTGCCTGGTCCTCGGCCGATGTCGGGTGCCAGTTGGCCTGATCCAGCGCCTCGTGGGCCGCCCCGATGGCATACTGGATGAACAGGTCCATCTTCTTGATTTCCTTGCCGTCGATGAAGTCGGCTGGATCAAAACCTTGCGGATCCGCCGGCTTGAACGGAACAAGTCCGGCAATCGTGGCCCCGAAACCCTCGGTGTCGAAACGATCGTTCTGCACGATGCCGCTCTTGCCCGATGTCAGGCGGCTCCACATCGTGGGCACACCGACGCCAAGCGGGCTGACAACGCCCATGCCGGTGACAACGATGGGATCGGCGGGGTCGGGCTTCAGCATGTTGGGTTCCTGTGTATATGCACGGGGTGAATTCGGGACAATTGCGGCGAGTCGATGTCACTCGAGTTGGGACAGATGCCGCAAACCCGCAATGACGGTGGAGAAGTCGGGATCTGTCAGCGTTGCGCGCAGTTCGGCCTGCGATTTCCGCCATTCGGGCACGATGGCGTCAAAGGTTTCGCGCCCTAGTTTGGTGAGGGCGCCAAGCCGGCCATTGCCGCGCCCTGCCGGCGCGCTGCTGACGAGGCCCTTGCGCGCGAGCAAGGCCAGGTTACGCGACAGCGTCGTCCTGTCCATGGCCAGCGCATTGGCCGTCTCGGTGATCGAGCGCCCGGGATGGGCCGACAGTGCGCCCAGTATGTTGAACTGCGCTGCCGTAACGCCAAAGCCACGCAGTTTCTGATCGGCCCGGCGGGTCACCGCGCGCGCCGCCATGCGCGTGTTAAGCACGAGGCAGAGGTCGAAATCGTCGTTCATCACTGCTCAGGTAGTCGTGCATATGCACGATGTCAACCGGCATGACCCCTTGCCCTTTGCCGGCTTTGCGCTGCCGCCCGCCGATGCTATAGGGCAGGCCGAAGGCCAAACGGCCAATATGCGGATTTCAGGGAGATATTTCCGATGAGCAAGATCAAAGTCGCCAATCCGGTCGTCGATCTCGACGGCGACGAGATGACCCGGATCATCTGGCAGGCGATCAAGGACAAGCTCATCCATCCCTATCTCGACCTGCCAATCGAATACTATGACCTGAGCGTCGAAAGCCGCGACGCCACCAATGACCAGATTACGGTCGACGCCGCCAAGGCGATCCAGAAGCATGGCGTCGGCATCAAATGCGCAACGATCACCCCCGACGAGCAGCGCGTCGAGGAATTCAAGCTCAAGAAGATGTGGAAGTCGCCCAACGGCACCATCCGCAACATCCTGGGCGGCGTGATCTTCCGCGAGCCGATCATCTGCAAGAACGTGCCGCGCCTGGTGCCCGGCTGGACCCAGCCCATCATCGTGGGCCGTCACGCCTTCGGCGATCAGTACCGCGCCACCGATTTCCGCTTCCCCGGCAAGGGCACGCTGACCATCAAGTTCACCGGCGAAGACGGCAAGGTCATCGAGCACGAAGTCTATCAGGCCCCCGGCGCCGGGGTCGCCATGGCCATGTACAACCTCGACGATTCCATTCGCGACTTCGCCTATTCGTCGCTGAACTACGCACTCGACCGCGGCGTGCCCTGCTACCTCTCCACCAAGAACACCATCCTCAAGGCCTATGACGGGCGCTTCAAGGATATCTTCCAGGAAATCTACGACGCCGAGTTCAAGGAAAAGTACGAAGCCAAGAAGATCTGGTACGAGCACCGCCTGATCGACGACATGGTTGCCTCGGCCCTCAAGTGGTCCGGCGGTTACGTCTGGGCCTGCAAGAACTATGACGGCGACGTCCAGTCCGACATCGTGGCACAGGGCTTCGGCTCGCTCGGCCTGATGACCTCGGTTCTGGCGACGCCCGATGGCAAGATCGTGGAAGCCGAAGCCGCCCACGGCACTGTGACCCGGCACTATCGCCAGCATCAGCAGGGCAAGGAAACTTCGACCAACTCCACCGCCTCGATCTTTGCCTGGACCCGCGGCCTCGCCCACCGCGCCAAGCTCGACGACAACGAAGCGCTCAAGAAGTTCGCGCTGACGCTGGAAAAGGTCACCGTCGACACGATCGAGGAGGGCAAGATGACCAAGGACCTGAGCCTGCTCGTCGGTCCGGATCAGCCGTGGCTCTCGACCATCGGTTTCCTCGACGCCATCGACCAGAACCTGCAGAAGGCCATGGCGTAACCAGACCGTTACGAATTGGATATGGAGGCCGGGTCCCACGACCCGGCCTTTTCTTTCTCTACAGCAGAGCGCCCGGCGCGTAGCGGTTGACGACAATGCCGCAGTCATAGCCGCGTGACCCCAGCAGAGTCAGCCGCCGCGGCCCATCGCGGAAGATCGACTCGCCGGCACCCAAGGCTGCTGGGTTGTGGTAAAGCTGCAGCTCGTCCACCTGCCCCGCCGCCAGCAATTGCGACACCAGCCGAACGCCACCAAAGGCTATGATGGCCCCGCCAGGCCCCTGCTTGAGATCGCGCACGGTGTCCGCAATTGGCCCCCTCACCACGCTGGTTCGTTCGGAGCGGGACACGAATGCCGTTGTGGTTAGCACCACTTTCTCGGCATCGACAACCCGCTGGGCAAAGGCAAAGTCGGGATTGGCTGGGTAGAGGTCTGACATCGCGGTCCAATGAGCGACGTAGTCGTCGACCATCAAGCGGCTCAGCAGGATCGTATCCACTGCAGCCAGCGTATCGTTGAACGTTCGCTTGAGCGCGGCGTCCCATGTCCAATCTTCAAGGTAGTTCCACAGGTGCCAGGGAACATCCCCGCCCGATCCCACAAATCCGTCCGCAGAGGACTGCATCAAAACGACTAACTTTCGCACCGCCAACTCCCAAAGCACTTGCAATATGCAAGCACTAATAGTCGGACCGGTTGCATGTTGCAACTGGAAAAATTGGGTATCGGGAGTAGGAACATGAATGTGCCTTACAACCCCTGCCGAACTAAATTTTCACGATCCCTTGAGTGAATGCATCGGCTGCCCATATCCGGACGACACAAGAGGGAGCACCATCATGCGCACTGCAGTTACCCTGGCATTGGGAACCGTCATCGGCCTGTCGCTAGCCGGAACCGCCATGGCCGAGAGCCGCACTTTCGAGCTTGGCGACTTCGACAAGATCGATATCGCCACAGGGCTCGATGCGGCCGTCACGCTGGGCGACAGCTTTTCAGTCACCGCCACCTCCGGCAGCACCCAGGCGCTGGACAACCTGCAGCTCAGCGTAGCCGACGGCGTACTGACTGCGCGCTTTGACCAGAGCTTTCTCGATTTCATTCTCAGCGGCGGTCTCGTCGGCATGCTGCTCAGCAGTGGAAATGCCCTCACGATCGACATCACCATGCCCGCATTGTCAGGCATCGATGCCAGTTCCGGCGCCGATGTGCGCGCGCAGGGCCTGACGGGCGACAAGCTGAGCCTGAATGCTTCGAGCGGCGCCAATATCGAGCTGACCGACGCGACGTTGGGAACGGTCCAGATGGGGTCGTCCAGCGGTGCCGATATAGACATTTCCGGCACGGCGGAGTCCGTCGAGGCTGAGGCCTCCAGTGGCGCCGATATCGATGCAGAAAACCTGGTGGCAGCGAGCGCGACGGCCAGCGCCTCCAGCGGGGCGGGCATTTCGATACACGCCACTGCCAGCATCACCGCCGAGGCATCGAGCGGCGGCGACGTTGACGTCTACGGCGATCCCACCACGCGGGATGTGGACGCATCCAGTGGCGGCGACGTCAACTTTGACGACTGACAGCAAAAAGGGGCGCCCAGGGGCGCCCCTTCGCATTCGTGGTTAGCGGCAACTACTTCTTCTTGCCGCCCGCAGCAGCAGCTTCGACAGTCAGTTCGAACCGCTCACCGCCCTTGATGGTCACGGGGGTTTCGGTAACCGCGTCGCCGAAACTGGTGGCAACGACGTAGTCGCCCGCGGGCAGCGTGGTCTGGAGGTCAGGTCCATAGCCGTAGTCGAACGAGGCGCGGTTGCCTTCGAGGTTCTTGGCTGCGCCGAAGACTTCGACATAGTTGTCGCCTGGCGTGGTGACGGCCAGGATGCCGGCATCCATGATGATTGACACTTCGACGCGTTCGCCGGTCTTGACCGAGAACGGCACTTCACCCTTGGCGCCACCCAGTTTGTAGGTTGCCACATAGTCGCCTTCGGCCAGGTCGAAGCTGATGTCCCCGCCATAGGTATAGGCAACGGACTTGCGCTCACCCTCGAGGTTTGCCTTGGCCTCGACGACTTCGATGAAGATGTCCGCTTCGACCGGGGTTCCAGCGACATATTCAGACACGATGTGGGCTGTGCCCGAGCCGACGATGACGTCCTCATCGATCGTATCGCCTGCCTTGGCGTCGTAACTGCGGGTAACCTTGGCTTCGCCGATCGAGACATCGACTTCGAGGGCACCCGACGGCACCACCAGGTCGATTTCGCCATAGCTGGTGGTGACATATTCGCCGCCATTGCGAATCTCGATAGTGGCGTTTTCGTCCACTTCGGCACCTTCGCTGGGCAGGGGGCGCAGTTTGAGGATGGTGCCATTGAGCACGAAATGCGGCGCGGCGACCTTGCCGGCCTCGATGGTAACCGGCTGCTCCGAGCTGGCATAACCCATGGTGGCGGTCATGACGTAGTCGCCGGGCTCGAGCGAGCCCTCGAAGTCCGAATTGTAGTCGGTGCCGACCCACTCGCCCTTGCTGCCATCGGCAGCGACGGTGTGCCATTCCCAGACCAGGTCGGCATCCTCGTTGGCGAGATCGGGACCACCTTCGGACAGCGAGGCGGTCGGCTTGTAGTTGTATTCGGCGACCGGCTCGGGCTCAGGCTCGGGGGCCGGTTCCGGTTCGGCTTGCACCACCTGCGCGACGGTAGCGGTGAGCGCCTCGACCAGCGCATCGCCGTCATTGGCCGACAGATACTTGCCGCCGGTATTCTCGGCGAGGCAGGCCACCTGCTGACCCTCTTCGTCCGAGAGGCCAAAGCCCAGGACGTGCGTAGTGAAATCGATGCCTTGAGCTTCCAGGTCGGACGCCAGCGCGCAGGGATCGACCTCGCAGGTCTCAAGACCATCGGTGATCAGGATCACGGTTGCCTTCTGCTCGGTGAAGCGCAGGTCTTCGGCGGCAAGGCGCACGGCGTCCGAGATTGGCGTCATGCCCTTGGGATTGATGTCGTCGGCCGCCGCGGCAATGGCGGCGCCTGTGCCAAGGGCCGGCTCGATCAGCATTTCGATGTCGTCGCAATTGCCCTTCTCGCGGTGGCCATAGGTCATGAAGCCGAGCTCGAGATCACCGGGCAGGGTCGCCAGGACTTCGTGCAGCGTCTCCCGGGCTATGGTGATGCGTGCCTTGCCCTCGATCTGGGCCCACATGGACCCGGACCCATCAAGCACAATGATGGCGCGCTCGGCCGCCAATGCCGGCAGTGCCAGGCCCAGCGCCGCAACGGCGCCCAACAAGAAGTTTCGAACGATCCGCATAAGTAGCCCTCCATCGCCCGCAGTCCCGGTTGTCGACGACTGCTCAACAGCGCGCGCAATTCAGATCATGGGTCAGATGACGCAGGAATGAATGCCTTATTCAGACAATAGCGCAAGTCGCCGTCGTGGGTCCGGCAAGACTCCCAACGCCGCGAAGACTTCGGGCTTTACCCGCGCGCGCGAATGCTGTCGTCTGGCTTCAAAGGGGAACGGCTTGTGATTCAGGGGTATCGCACCGGCCTGACGGCGGCACTCATCGCAGTCCTGATCGGCATTGCGGCTATCGGCGGTTTCGCGTCGCAGGACAGGCTGCTGCAGGACGCCCGGTTCGGACTGTCCGGCCTTACGCCGACGGGCCAGACGGTAATTGTCGAAATCGACAGCAGCAGCATCGCCGAGATTGGCGTCTGGCCGTGGCCGCGACGGCTCCACGCGCAGGTGTTGGACCGTCTCGCCGATATGGGCGTGGCGGATGTGGCGTTCGACATCGACTTTTCCAGCGCCAGCAACCCCGAGGATGACGCCCTGTTCGCGGCGGCGCTGGAGCGGGCTGGCGGGTTTGCCTGGCTGGGGGCGTTTGTGCAGCGTACCTCCACGGACGTGCAGGCGTCGCTTCCCCTGCCGCAGTTCCTGGCGCACGCTGAACCAGCCGCGGTCAACGTGCTGCTCGACGATCAGGGGCACGTCCGGCAATTCCTGGCAGGTTTGGTCACGGAGGACGGTGTTATCCCGTCCCTTGCCTCGGCGCTGTCGGGCCGACCGGTAATGGGCGCGCCGGCGGTGGGAATCGACTTCGGCATCGACGCCAATGCCATTTCGCGTTTCTCCTTCAGCGACGTACTGAATGGCCGGATCGACGTTGCGGCGCTGCGTGACCGCAACATCATCATCGGCGCCACCGCGGTCGAACTTCGCGATCTCTTCCAAACCCCGCGCTTCGGGGTGATGCCGGGCCCGGTCGTACAGGCGATGGCGACGGAAACGCTTGCCCAGGATCGGGCCCTGCAGAACTACGGCCTGATCCCCTCTGCCATCGGACTGGCGGTGCTGTCGTTGTTCATGTTGACGCTGCGCCGCCGCCTGACGATCTGGCCGCTCGGCGCCGTCTGCCTTGTCGCCATGTTCATCTGGGAGGGCGTGGCGGTACTGGCCTATCTGCAATACGCGGTTGTCATTGAAACCGCGCTGTTTCTGCTCGGCGTTCCCGCGCTTTTCGTTCTTGAACTCGCCGCCCAGGTGGGCACCGAGGTTCGCCAGCGCCAGCAGGCGCAATCGCGCCTGGCTTATCTTGCCACTCACGACAGGGTCACCGGAACGCTGTCGCGCACCGGCCTTGTCGAAATCCTGCCGCAGCTGGGCAGAACCGGAACCATGATCCTGCTCAAGCTGACGCGCCTCGACACGGTCCGTGGTACCTTGGGCAGCGAGGTCTCGGACGCCGTGCTGGCCCATCTTGGTGGGCAACTCGGCGAAAACGCGCCGGGCCTGTTGGCCTATGTGGCCCAGGATACCTTCGCCATTGGTCGTCCCGGTGCCCTGCACGCCGAGGCGCTCACGGCATTGCAGCATGACATTCTGTCGCGCGTCACGCGCCTGCAGCAGGTCGGTCCCCACGTGATCATGATCGATGTGCGTCTGGCAGCGGCTACGGGCGCCAACAACGGCGACGACCTGCTGCGGCAGGCGGAGATTGCATTGCTCGGCGGCAATCCGACAAACCGCTTTGAGGCGGGGCAGGCCGAGGCGATCGAGCAGCGGCGGCAACTGGACATCGAGCTGCGCCAGGCGATCGGCAGGCACGAACTGCACCTCGTCTACCAGCCACAAGTCGACCTTGTTTCACGGCAAATGGTTGGCGCCGAAGCACTGATGCGCTGGACGCACCCCCTGCATGGGCCGGTATCCCCGACGCAGTTCATCCCCCTGGCCGAGGAGACCGGCTATATCGCCGAATTGGGGCGCTGGGCCCTGGCGATCGCCTGCCGTGAATGTGCGGCCTGGCCTTCCGCGATCCGCGTCGGCGTCAACGTCTCGCCGGCCCAGCTTCGGCTCACCGACGTGCTGGGAGATGTGCGAAACGCATTGGAACTATCGGGCTTGCCGCCGTACCGGCTGGATATCGAGCTCACGGAGGGCACGTTTGTCGAGGAGCTGGCCGAGACGCAATCTCTGATGCGGGAGCTGAGGAGAATGGGGGTCCAGGTCTCCCTCGATGACTTCGGCACGGGCTATTCGGCGCTCAGCTACCTGACCACCCTGCCCCTGGACAAGATCAAGATTGATCAGAGCTTCGTGCAACGGATCGGCCGGCACGCTGACGATGCCTTGCTGCACGGCATCATCGACCTTTGTCGCCGTCTGGAAAAGCAGACGCTCGCCGAAGGCATTGAAACCGAGGAGCAGGCGCGGCAGCTCGCGCAGTGGGGCTGCCAGACCGGGCAGGGTTTCCTCTTCGGCAGGCCTGCCGATGGTGCGCTGATCGGGCAGATGCTCGCGCAGCGCGAGCAATTTCGAGCGGAGGGCGGTTAGGTGGCGAGACTGCACCGTTCCTGCTGTCGAAATTACGACCCGAGCTCAGTTGCCGTGTTGGGCCGCATGGCTGTTGCCATGGCCGTTTGACGACCTGGCATTGGCGTTACCGCCGTCGCCATTGCCATTGCCGTTCCCGTTATTGCCATTCCCATTGTCGGAATTGCCATTGCCGTTGTTGCCGCCATGGCCGGAATTGCTATTCCCGCTGCCGCCATTGGCGTTGACGTTGTCGCCATTGCCATTCCCGTTGTTGCCATTTCCATTGCCGGAACTGCCATTGTTGCCGGAATTGCCATTGCCCTGACCAGAGTTGGCATTAGCACTCAGGCCATAGGCGTGCCCGTCGCCCGGATTTGCCTGTGCGGGGGTAGCTCGCTCAGCTGCCTGGGGCACCACCTGCCCGTCCAGGGTCACCACCGTCGCGTGCCGGCCACCGCCCGAGACATCGAGCACTATGTCGTTGCTGACGACCGCCGTTTGGCCGGGCGCGATGTCGGTAGCCACGCCGTGTGTATAGTCCTGCACCTGCACAAGTCCGCGCGCGACGTCGACGCTGGACTGCGCATCATCGGAATGAACGGTAAACCGCGTCCCCTTGACGATGGCGGCCAGGAACGGCGTCTGCACTGAGAAGTGCTGGATCTGCAAGCGTTCAGCTTCGACGGTGACGGTGCCGTAGGCCTGCATGATGGTCGTCATGCGCTCGCCCTGTTGATCGAAGATGCGGATCTCGGTTGCGCCGCTCAATTCGATCGCTTCGGCCCCACGGGTGAAGGTGACGCGGGTGCCTTCCACGGATCGGATGCGGCTGCTGTCACTGACGATGTCACCGCGTTGCAGCGGCAGCCAGGAATCTCCGCTCATAACGAGGACGTCGCCGCGCAGCCGGTCCACCATCCAGTCGTCCGCCAGCGCAAGGCCCGACAGCCCGGACCAGACAACGAGCGCCAGCGCGGTCCGCAAGATTCCAACTCGGCTCATTCAATCCTCCGTCGCAGATCACGCATGGTAACTTTGCGCCCATCTGTGGGGGGTTAATTGCGATAGGTACGCCGAAGTACTTTTTGGCAGTAGCTAATACTTTGCTATCGGCAGGCCTGCATTTGCTTGGACGACAGTCGCCACATTGCAACCCCAATGTCTGCTAACTCTCTCTGGGAGTTGGGGAAACGAATCCATGCCTTGGTTGCGGCGAGCCTTGCTGGCGCTGGTTGTGCTGGCGGTGTCTGTCTATCTGTTCAACGCCAGCTGGCGTGCCGCGCCGCCTGACGATCCGCAGGTGGCTCTGATCGCTCACCGCGGCGTGCACCAGACCTTCCCGCGCGACGGGCTGGAGAACGACACTTGCACGGCTGAGCGCATCTACCCCCCTCGGCACGCCTATATCGAAAATTCCCTGCGATCAATGCAGGCTGCCTTCGCCGCCGGCGCCGACATCGTTGAGCTGGACGTGCATCCGACCACCGATGGCCAGTTTGCCGTCCTGCACGATTGGACGATCGATTGCCGCACCGAGGGCACAGGGGAAACCCGCAGCCACGACATGGCCTATCTCAAGACCCTCGATATCGGCTACGGCTACACCGCCGATGGCGGGGCCACCTACCCGCTGCGCGGCAGTGGCGTCGGCCAGATGCCTGAGCTCAAGGAAGTGCTGTCGGCCATGCCCGACCGCCAATTCCTGGTGAACTTCAAAAGCCGCGAGGAACGCGAGGGCGACATGCTCGCGGCCTTGCTGGACGAGCATCCGGAGTGGAGCGGCGCTGTCTGGGGCGCTTATGGCGGCGACGAGCCCACCTATCGCGCGGCGGAGCTGATCGACGGCCTGGCGGTGTGGTCACGACGCGGATTGGTGGACTGCCTGCTGCAGTATGGCACGCTGGGATGGACCGGCTACATGCCAGAGGCCTGCCGCAACACCAAGGTCATGGTCCCGCTCAATGTCGCGCCCTTCCTCTGGGGCTGGCCAAACCTGTTCCTCGAGCGCATCCGCAATGCTGGCAGCGAGGTTATCCTGCTGGGGCCCTATGGTGCAGGCGATCCGGGCACAGCAGGCCTCGACACGCTGGAGCAACTGGCGCAGGTGCCCGACAGTTTCGACGGCTATCTGTGGACCAACCGGATCGAGATCATCGGTCCCGCATGGGCCGCGCAATAGCGCCGCAGGCCGCTCGAAGCCCATCGACGGCGAGAGCGGCGCGCCTTAGGGTCGTGCCATTGCCCGACGCTTTTCGTTCATTCCTGGATTTGCCATGCCGATCGGCGTGATCTACGCACTTGTCGCCTATTCGGTCTATTCGTGCGGCGACGCCATCATCAAGGGCTTCGGCCAAGACCTGTCGGTTTTCGAGATTGGCTTCTTCGTCGCGGTCTTCGGGCTGATTCCGGCGGTCTTTGCCAAGCCCAAGGGGGAACGCTGGCGCGACAGCTTCAGGCAGCTCAAGCATCCCGGCCTCGTACATTTGCGCTCCTTCACCGGCGTGAGCTCGTCTATCCTGGTGACGGTATCCTTCACCACCATACCTTTCGCCGAGACCTATTCCCTGGTCTTCATGATGCCGCTGTTCATCACGGTGATGTCGGTACTCATCCTCAAGGAACGGGTCGACGCGGTGCGCTGGTCCATGCTGGCGCTTGGCTTTTTCGGTGTGATGCTGGTGGTACGACCCGGTTTCCGCGAACTGGAATTCGGGCACCTGACGGCCTTGCTCTGCGCAGTGTTCGGGGCTTCGACCACCACCATACTGCGTGTCATCGCCCCCAGCGAAAAGCGCGTAAGCCTCATCGCCCTGCCCGCCCTCTACTTGATCGTCGCCAATGCCGTGCTGATGGCGCCCAGCTTCGTCATGCCCACCGCGCAGCAATTCGGCCTGCTCGCCGCCTCCGGCAGCATGGTGGGCATGGGCCATATCCTCTTGATTGCCGCGACGCGCAACGCGCCGGCCAGCCAGGTGGCACCGATTCAATATGTGCAGATCGTCTGGGCAATCGGCCTGGGCGCCTTCTTCTATTTCGAATATCCCGACCTGCTGGCCTATATCGGCCTGGGCGTGGTGGTGCTGTCCGGCCTCGTCAACGTCTTCATCGACGGGACCCGTGCCCGCGTCGCCGGGCGCTTCGCCGAGTATCGCGCCAGACGACCCGGAGCGCCGACCAATATCGCCGAGGTCCAGGGACCGGAAATTTAGCGCGATGGCCCGCCCGCGCCGTCGACGGCCATCGGTGCTTCTTGTATGGTAGGCAGCATTCTCCCGAGTCTTCCTCATTTTTTCGGATATTGCGATGCCGGTCGGCGTCATCCTTGCCTTTCTGGCCTATGCCAGCTTTTCCGTTGCCGACGCGCTGATCAAGGTGACGGGCCCGACCATGTCGGTGTTCGAGATCGCGTTCTTCACGACCAGCCTGTCGATCATCCCCATCCTGTTGACCAAGCGTGGCGAGCGCTGGCGCGACGTCTATAAGCTGCGGCACCCGTGGCTGGTGCATCTGCGTTGTGCGACGGCAATCGCCGGGACGGCCTGCGTCATGTATGCCTTCACCCACATTCCGTTTGCCGACGTCTATGCCATCGGATTCCTCACGCCGATCGTGGTGACCCTCCTGGGCGTGTTGGTGTTGCGGGAGCATGTGGCGGTGCATCGCTGGCTGCTGCTGATCATCAGTTTCCTGGGGGTGGTGCTGGTCATCCGCCCCGGTGTTCGCGACCTGCAACTGGGCCATCTGGCGATCTTCTGCAGCGTCTTCTTCGGCGGCATCACCACCATCATACTGCGCCACGTGGCGCCCAAGGAGCGGCGCGTCAGTCTGGTCGGCCTCCAGGTGCTCTATTCCGGCCTGTTCAACGGGCTCATGATGATCCCCACCTTCGTCATCCCGTCGCTCGAGCAGATGGCGGTGTTCCTCGGCATCGGCCTGCTCGGCGGCACGGGCGGCCTGCTGTTGATCGCGGCAGCACGGCGCTCGCCGGCCAACCTGGTGGCGCCGGTGCAATATAGCCAGCTGATCTGGGCGATCGTGTTTGGCGCGCTGTTTTTCGGCGAGTACCCAGACTATGTGGCCGTCATTGGCCTCATCATCGTGCTGGCCGCTGGACTGGCCAACGTGCTGACCGAGAAACTGAAGATCGTCTGGAAGCCCCGGATTTTCTTCTGGCGCACCGGGCTCTGACGCCCACTTACCCTCGACCGCGGAGGGAGTAACAAACGGTCATCCCCGCTTGCGCGGGGATGATCTTGTGATTTGGCTGGACGTGAGCCTGCCTAGAGTGCGGCGCGGACTGCCGCAATGGCTTCGTCCGACTTGGAGCCATCGGGGCCACCGCCTTGCGCCATGTCTGGACGGCCGCCGCCGCCCTGCCCGCCCAGTGCCGCGGTGGCCAGCTTGATCAGGTTGCCGGCAGCATAGCGTGCGGTCAGATCTTCGGTGACGCCGATGGCGACCGTGCCCTTGCCGTCATCGCCCTTGAGCACGACGGTGACCACGCCCGAGCCAATACGCTTCTTCTCGCTGTCGACCAGGCCTTTGACATCCTTGGCTGCAATGCCTTCGACGGTCCGGCCCACATAGGTCACGCCATTGACGGTCTCGTCAGCGGTCGTCGTCGCGCCGGCACCGGTGCCGCCGAGCGCCAGCTTCTTGCGGGCGTCGGTCAGTTCACGCTCGATCTTCTTGATGTTGTCCTGCAGTGCCGCAATCCGGTCGAGCACTTCGTGGCTGCCGGAGCGGAGCAGACCTGCGGCGGCGTCGACGATGCCGACATGGGTATTGCCGCGATGGCGGGCCGCCTTGCCCGTCAGCGCCTCGATGCGGCGCACGCCGGCGCCGACAGCACTTTCGGCGACGATGGAGACGAGGCCGATATCACCGGTGCGGCGGACATGAGTACCGCCGCACAGTTCGACCGACCAGCCTAGACCGTTGCCGGTGGGCTCACCCATGGCAACGACGCGGACCTCGTCACCGTACTTTTCGCCGAACAGGGCCCGAGCCCCGGACTCCTTGGCTTCCTCGACACCCATCAGTCGCGTTTCGACAGGCGTATTCTGCAGGATGATGGCGTTGGCGATGTCCTCGACCTCCGCCATTTCCTGCGGGCTGACCGGCTTGGTGTGGACGAAATCGAAGCGCAGGCGATCGGCCGACACCAGGGAGCCCTTCTGGGCGACGTGATCGCCGAGCACGATGCGCAGCGCCTCATGCAGCAGATGCGTCGCTGAGTGATTGGCGCGGATCGACGAGCGGCGCTCGTGATCGACCAGCAGGGTCATCGGCTGGCCGAGCTTAAGCATGCCTTCGGTGACGCGCACCTTATGGGCAAAGACCCCGTGATGCTTCTGCGTATCGAGAACGGTGGCCGCGAGTCCTTCGCCCTTGAGCAGGCCGAAATCGCCGACCTGGCCGCCGCTTTCGCCATAGAACGGCGTCTGGTTGAAGACGACGATGCCTTCGTCGCCTTTGGCCAGGGACGCGACTTCGGCGCCATTCTTGAGCAGCGCCTTGATCTCGCCCTCGGCGGTCTCGGTCTCGTAGCCGAGGAACTCCGTGGGACCAAGCTTGTCGGCCAGCCCGTACCAGACCGTGTCGGTGGCTGCCTCGCCTGAACCGGACCAGCTCTTGCGGGCCTCGGCCTTCTGGGCGGCCATGGCCGCGTCAAAGCCGGCCTGGTCCACGGTGATGCCGCGAGTGCGCAACGCATCCTGGGTCAGGTCGAGCGGGAAGCCGTAGGTGTCATAGAGCTTGAAGGCGTTGGCGCCATCGAGCACCGCACCTTCCCCCATATCCCTGGTTTCCTCGGCCAGCAGTTGCAGGCCACGGCCAAGGGTCTTGAGGAAGCGACCTTCCTCCAGCAGCACCGTCTCGGAAATCAATGCTTCGCCGCGCGTCAGTTCCGGATAGGCCTGGCCCATCTCGCGCACCAGCGTCGGCACGAGTTTGTGGATCACCGGCTCATTGGCGCCCAGCAGCGTGGCGTGGCGCATGGCCCGGCGCATGATGCGGCGCAGCACGTAGCCGCGGCCTTCATTGGACGGCAACACACCCTCGGCAATGAGGAAGCTCATCGAGCGCAGGTGATCGGCGATGACGCGCAGACTGCGATTGCCTTCGCCGTTGATATCGGCCCCGGTGGCCGAAGCGGCGGCGCCGATCAGCGCCTTGAACAGATCGATATCGTAATTGTCGTGCACGCCCTGCATCACCGCGGCGACGCGCTCGAGGCCCATGCCGGTATCGATGGAAGGCCGCGGCAGGCCGTTGCGCGAGCCGTCGGCCTGCTGCTCATACTGCATGAAGACCAGATTCCAGATCTCGATCCAGCGATCGCCGTCTTCCTCGGGCGAACCCGGCGGGCCGCCCCAGACATGCTCGCCGTGATCATAGAAGATCTCCGAGCACGGGCCGCAGGGTCCGGTGTCGCCCATCTGCCAGAAGTTCGACTTCGCGCCGAGCCGCACAATGCGATCTTCGCTCAGGCCCGCAATCTTCTTCCACAGGTTCAGCGCTTCGTCGTCGTCCTGGTAGACCGTCACCATCAGCTTGTCTTTGGGCAGGCCCCAGTCCTTGGTGAGCAGGTTCCAGGCCAGCTCGATGGCGTGGTCCTTGAAATAGTCGCCGAAAGAGAAATTGCCCAGCATCTCGAAGAAGGTGTGGTGGCGCGCCGTGAAGCCGACGTTGTCGAGATCGTTGTGCTTGCCGCCAGCGCGCACGCATTTCTGCGCTGAGGTGGCCCGCGAATAGGGGCGCTTTTCGACACCAGTAAAGGTGTTCTTGAACTGCACCATGCCCGAATTGGTGAACATCAGCGTCGGATCGTTGCGCGGCACCAGGGGGCTAGATGCCACGTCGTGATGACCATTGCGGACAAAGTAGTCGACAAAGCTCGAACGGAGGTCGTTAACGCTGGTCATCTAGAGGCTTTCATTACGGAAACTGGCGCCGGGCGCCGCAGACGAGTTCGGCTGGCTTTCTATCGTGCAGCTTGCCGCCATGTCCAGCATTGCGGCGGCATGACGGTGTTTCCGAAAGAAAAGAGGCACCGCCTGCGCGATGCCTCGAAAATCCCTGCATGGGAAGGATTGCTTACTCGGCGTCATCGCCTGCATCGTCGTCGCCGCCGGACACCAGCAGCACTTCGCCGAGCAGGCCAGAGCTTTCCCGCACGCCGCGTTCGATAGTGGCCGCCGCCTCCGGATTGTCCTTGAGGAATTGGCGGGCGTTTTCACGGCCCTGCCCCATGCGCTGGCTGTCATAGGAGAACCAGGCGCCGGACTTCTCGACCACGCCGGACTTGACACCCAGATCGAGCAATTCGCCCGTCTTGGAGATGCCTTCGCCATACATGATGTCGAACTCGACCTGGCGGAACGGCGGGGCCAGCTTGTTCTTGACCACCTTGACGCGGGTCTGGTTGCCGACGATTTCTTCGCGGTCCTTGATCGCGCCAATGCGGCGGATATCGAGGCGCACCGAAGCGTAGAACTTGAGCGCGTTGCCGCCCGTGGTCGTCTCGGGCGAGCCATACATCACGCCGATCTTCATACGGATCTGGTTGATGAAGATGACGAGGCACTTGGACTTGGAAATGGACGACGTCAGCTTGCGCATGGCCTGGCTCATCAAGCGTGCCTGCAGGCCCGGCAGGGAATCGCCCATTTCGCCTTCGAGCTCGGCGCGCGGAGTAAGGGCCGCCACCGAATCGACCACCAGCACGTCGATGGCGCCGGAGCGGACCAGCGTATCGGTGATTTCGAGCGCCTGCTCGCCGGCGTCAGGCTGCGAGATCAGCAGATCATCGACACTGACGCCCAGCTTGCGGGCATAGATCGGGTCGAGCGCATGTTCGGCGTCGACGAAGGCGCAGATACCGCCAGCCTTCTGGGCCTCGGCGATCACATGCAGCGCCAGCGTGGTCTTGCCCGAGCTTTCAGGCCCGAAAATTTCAACGATGCGCCCCTTGGGCAGGCCGCCAATGCCAAGCGCGATGTCGAGGCCGAGCGAACCCGTCGAGATCGATTCGACCTCGATTGACGACGCTTCGCCAAGGCGCATGATCGAGCCCTTGCCGAAATTGCGCTCGATCTGGCCGAGCGCGGCGGCAAGCGCCTTTTCCTTATCCATCGATCCACCTTCAACTACACGCAGCGGGGCGTTCGCCATCTCGTCTCTCCTTATTCCACGCTCTCGGAGGCTGCGCAACGCGCCGTCACCTGAAGTGGCCATGCATTGAATGTGCGCTATTTGTTCTCATCTTGTTCCAGAACTGTCAAGGTACAAAGTGAGAACATCCACGCCATAACGAGAGAATCGCGGACGTCCCTGACAGAGGCTGTCAGCAGTCGCGTCGGCTGGTCCGCCTAAATAAGTATGATTTTTGACTTGCCTCACCGAACCATGTTGCGCTTTATGCCTCGAACCGGGCTCCAGGCCCAGCGAAGGAGCCGTGCCATGAACCTGATCCAGTTTTTTGACCTCAACGGCGAGCGCGCAGTCGGTGCCGTCGACAATGGCACCGCCCGTGTCGTCAATGGCGCGACCAGCGTCTACGCCCTTGCGACCGAAGCGCTGTCCCGCCAGGGCGGGCTCGCTACGCTGGTCGCCGAGAAGGGCCTGGGCGCAACGGTCGACCGCGCCGCGATCCTGGCCGAGGGCCGCATGCTGGCTCCGGTGGATCATCCCGATCCCGCCCACCTCTATGTCACCGGTACGGGCCTCACCCATCTCGGGTCGGCCGCCACGCGCGATGCGATGCACACCGCCAATAGCGGCGCTGCGGAAACCGGCCTGACCGACACCATGAAGATGTTCCGCATGGGCCTTGAGGGCGGCAAGCCGGCCAGCGGGCTCAAAGGGGTGCAGCCGGAGTGGTTCTACAAGGGCAATGGCTATTCTGTGATCAATCCGGGTCATCCGATTCCCTCCCCGGGCTTCGCCCTGGACGCGGGCGAGGAGCCCGAGATTGCCGGCATTTACGTGATCGACCAGAACGGCCAGCCACGCCGGCTTGGCTTCGCTCTGGCCAACGAATTTTCCGATCACGTGACCGAGCGGGTCAACTATCTCTACCTGGCCCATTCCAAGCTGCGCGCCTGTGCCTTCGGCCCCGAGCTGCGCGTCGGCGACTTGCCCGCCCATATCGAGGGGAAATCCCGAATCTGGCGCGACGGCAAGGTGTTGTGGGAAAAGCCGTTCCTGTCGGGTGAGGACAATATGAGCCACACCATCGCCAACCTCGAATACCACCACTTCAAATACGACCTGTTCCGCCACCCCGGCGACGTGCATGTCCACATGTTCGGCACGGCGACCCTCAGCTTTGCCGACGGCATCAAGACCCAGCCCGACGACATCTTCGAGATCGAGGAATCCCAGTTCGGCGCCGCCCTGCGCAACCCGGTCCGAACTGAAGCCGAACATCCGGTCATCGTCGGCAACGTCTATTGAGCTTGATGCCCAGCAACTAACATGTCAGTTATCCCTCCGCCGTTTGGAGGGATGACATGACTGCTCGGACATTCGAAAAGCGCCGGATCGGACGCACCGATCTTGAGGTGACGACGCTGGGACTGGGCGGGGCATCGCTGGCCGGGATATTTTCTGCCGTCCCGGCAGAACAGGCGCGCGCCACCGTCGCTCATGCGCTCGATGTCGGCATCAACTATGTCGATACCGCCCCCCAATATGGCCTTGGCCGGTCCGAACACCTGGTGGGGGATGCGCTGCGCGAACGGCGTGAGGGCGTGGTCCTGTCGAGCAAGGTCGGGCGCCTGCTGAAGCCGGTTGCCCCCGCAGAGCAGGACAAGGGCAACTGGGTCGATCCGCTGCCTTTCAATCAGCTCTACGACTATTCCTACGACGGCGTGATGCGCTCCTTCGAGGACAGCCAGCAGCGGCTGGGGCTGAACAGCATCGATATCCTCTACGTCCACGATATCGGTGTCGCGACACATGGCGTGGAGGGCAACAAGCCCCTCTGGGCCCAGCTCGCCGGCGGCGGCTACAAGGCGCTGCGCGAATTGCGCGATGCCGGCGTCATCAAGGCCATCGGCCTGGGCGTCAACGAATGGCAGGTGCTGATGGACGCCTTCGCGCTGGGCGACTGGGACGTGTTCCTGCTTGCCGGGCGCTATACGCTGCTCGAACAGACCTCGCTCGATCCGTTCATGACCACCTGCGTGCAGCGCGGCGCGTCGGTGGTGATCGGGGGCCCGTTCAATTCGGGTATTCTGGTGGGCGGCGACAAGTTCAACTACGCCAAGGCGCCCGAGGAGATCGTCACCAAGGTGCGGGCGATTGAGGCCATATGCCGGGAGTTCGGCGTCCCCCTGCCCGCCGCCGCACTGCAATTCCCGCTGACCCACCCGGCCGTCTGCAACGTCCTGCCCGGGCCGCGCTCGCCGCAGGAGCTGGATGGCATCCTCGACTGGTGGGACGTC
>JAKFDU010000136.1:0-30007 GCA_036675975.1 Devosia sp.
AGCCGGGATGACATCGCGCGGGGTGGCGCTTCAGCGCAAGCGGCCCACCCCCTCCTAGCCTCCCCCTGAAGGGGGAGGGATAGATCGCGTGTGTGGTACCAATCTCCTCCACCCCCGGCCGGATTCCTCCCCCTTCAGGGGGAGGCTAGGTGGGGGTGGGGCCACGCGCTCGAAGCAAAGAACTTATCCCCGTCGGCTAAACGTCAAGCATACTTGCTCCATCGCCCCACGCGGCGGCCTGCAGGCGAACAGTGGTGGGGTGAGCCGGGTGGGGGTTTTGCCTCTCCCACAGGTTCGCGCTTCGGCCGTTCGGGGCAAATGACCCAGGGGCCGCCGGAACAGTTCCAAAAACCGGCACTCCGAGACGGCTTCCGTCTCATATTTACTTACTACGAGGCGAAAGCCGTCTCGGGGTCCGCTCGTTGCCATCTTGGCATACGGCTCGCTGCCACCTTGGCATCCGTGCGTCCATGACAACCGCACTACAGGCGGCGCTTGCGCTTGCCTTTGTGCGGTTCTTCGCCTATATCGCCCCTGCGTTTGACTGCGTGTCAGCGCGATTTCACACACGAGGCAGGCTTTTCGGGCGACCGGGAATCCATCCGGTGGCGGGTAACCGTCGCAAGGTCTCGTGGCGGCATCAACCGGTAAACAAGGAGCAGCCATCATGGCACTGCCCGATTTCTCCATGCGCCAATTGCTCGAAGCAGGCGTCCACTTCGGTCACCAGAAGCACCGCTGGAACCCCAAGATGGAACGCTACATTTTCGGCGTTCGCAACGACATCCACATTCTCGACCTGTCGCAGACCGTGCCGGCCCTGAGCCGCGCGCTGCAGCTGATCAGCGACACCGTTGCTGATGGCGGCCGCGTGCTGTTCGTCGGCACCAAGCGCCAGGCCGCGCCGCTGGTGGCCGAGGCTGCCAAGCAGTCCGCCCAGTATTTCGTCAACTCCCGCTGGCTCGGCGGCACGCTGACCAACTGGCAGACCATTTCGAACTCGATCTCGCGCCTGCGCGAACTCGAATCGATGACCGAAGACGCGCTCGCGCTGCGCACCAAGAAGGAGCGCCTGATGATGAGCCGCGAGCAGGAACGCCTTGAGCGTGACCTGGGCGGCATCAAGGACATGGGCAACCTGCCGTCCCTGCTGTTCGTCATCGACACCAACAAGGAAGCCAACGCGATCAAGGAAGCCCGCCGCCTGGGTATCCCGGTCGTCGCCATCGTCGACACCAATTGCGATCCCGACACCGTCGATTACGCAATTCCGGGCAATGACGACGCTTCGCGTGCCCTCGAGCTCTATGTCTCGCTGGTCTCCAAGGCCGCCATCGACGGCATCGGCCGTTCGGCTTCGGGCCTCGGCGCGGATCTCGGCGCTTCCGAGCGCGCGCCGGTCGAAGACCTGCCGACCGACGAAGCACCAACCGTCAACTAAGTCCGGTATTCGGACTTCGTTCTGATTTGAACCAATGCGGCCCCTGGAATGGGGCCGCCAAGAGGTGAACCCATGGAAATCACTGCAGGAATGGTCAAGCAGCTCCGCGACTCGACCGGCGTCGGGATGATGGACTGCAAGAAGGCCCTGGCCGAGACCAATGGCGACATGGAAGCTGCGGTCGACTGGCTGCGCACCCGTGGCCTGGCCAAGGCTGCCAAAAAGGCCGATCGCGTTGCCGCTGAAGGCCTGGTTGGCGTTGCCACATCAGGCACCAAGGCTGCCGTCGTCGAAGTGAACTCGGAAACCGACTTCGTTGCCCGCAACGAGCAGTTCCAGGCCATCGTCGGCAACATTGCCAAGCTCGCCCTCGACGCCGATGGCGACGTGGTCAAGCTCGGCGAAATGCCGTTCCCCGGCTCGGGTCATTCGGTTTCGGCCGAACTGACCGAAGCCATCGCCAAGATCGGCGAGAACATGAACCTGCGCCGCACCGAAGTGGTGTCGGTCAGCGATGGCGTGGTGGAAAGCTATGTCCACAATGCCGTCAAGGGTGGCCTGGGCCGCATGGGCATTCTGGTGGCTCTCGAATCCACCGGCGACAAGGCTGCGCTGAGTGCCCTTGGCAAGCAGCTGGCCATGCATATCGCCGCGACCAATCCGCTGTCGATCGATCCGGAAGACCTGGACCAGGCTGTTGTCGCCCGCGAGCGCGCCATCATCCTCGAGCAGGTCAAGGAATCGGGCAAGTCGGCCGAGATCGCCGAGAAGATGGTCGATGGCCGCATGCGCAAGTACTTCGAGGAAGTCACGCTGCTGGCGCAGACTTTCGTGATCGATGGCGAGACCAAGGTCCGCGATGCGATCAAGAATGCCGAGAAGGACGTTGGCGCTCCGATCAAGCTGACCCGCTTCGTGCGCTATGCACTGGGCGAGGGCATCGAGAAGGTCGAGACGGACTTTGCTGCCGAGGTCGCTGCGACCGCCGGCGTCAAGTCGTAACCATCGCATTCGGCGCGCGGACCCATGGCCCGCGCGCTGCTCTCCTGATGGCCATGATTTGGCCCGGGATCGAGCGCAGAACCCCGCCGTAATTGCATTTCGACCGGCGTGGCGCTTTCTTTTGAGGGTGCTTTTGCCTTAGTGTCGGTAGGGCGTTGCCGGATTCGGTGCCCCGCCATGTGTTCCAAAAAGGGGTTTGCCGATGGCGCCTGCCTACAAACGCATTTTGCTCAAGGTATCGGGCGAAGCGCTGTCTGGCGACCAGCAGTTCGGCATCCAACCGGAATTCCTCGATGGCGTAGCCCAGCAGATTGCCGGCGTTGCCAAGACGGGTGTCGAGATTGCCGTCGTCACCGGTGGCGGCAACATCTTCCGCGGCATGGCCGTGGCCGCCAATGGCGGCGACCGCGTTACCGCCGACATGATGGGTACCTTGGGCACTGTCATCAACGCCCTGGCGCTGGCTGGTGCCCTCACCAATGCAGGCGTCAAGGCCAAGGTCTTCAGCGCCACCACCATGCCATCTGTCGCCGACACCTATACCGCTCGCGCTGCCAAGGCGGCGCTGGAAGACGGGTATGTCGTCGTGCTGGGCGGTGGCATCGGCAATCCATTCTTCACCACCGACACCGCTGCCGCCTTGCGTGGCATCGAGCTGCAATGCGATGTCGTGCTCAAGGGCACCAATGTCGATGGCGTCTACTCGGCCGACCCCAAGAAGGATCCGAATGCGACGCGCTACGATCAGATCAGCCACGACGACGTCATCAAGCAGAACCTGCGGGTCATGGATACGGCGGCTTTCGCCCTTGCCCGCGATAACAACCTGCCGATAATCGTGTATTCGCTGGACGACAAGGAAGGTCTGTCCGGCGTTCTTGCCGGTCGCGTGCGCAGCACCCGCGTCGGCAAGCCGCTCTAGCCTGGAAGGACGAAACAATGGCCTATGACCTCTCCGATCTGAAGACCCGCATGCAGAAATCCATTTCGTCGCTGCGCGATGAATTGGCGGGCCTACGGACCGGCCGCGCCAGCGCCAGCCTTCTGGAGCCGGTCACAGTGGAAGCCTATGGCTCGCGCATGCCGCTCAGCCAGCTGGCGACCGTGACGGTTCCGGAGCCGCGCATGCTGAGCGTGCAGGTGTGGGATCGCTCGATGGCGATGGCTGTCGAGAAGGCCATTCGCGACAGCGGGCTGGGCCTCAATCCGATGGGCGAGGGGCAGGTCATCCGCGTGCCGCTGCCCGAGCTCAACGAGCAGCGCCGCAAGGAGCTGGCCAAGGTTGCGCATAACTACGCCGAGGCGGCCCGTGTCGCGGTTCGCCACATCCGTCGTGATGGCATGGATGCCCTCAAGAAGGCGGAGAAGGATGGCGATATCAGCCAGGACGATTCGCGCGTCCAGGCCGATCTCGTGCAGAAGGCGACGGATGCGGCCGTGACCGAGATCGATCAGGTCCTTGCGGCAAAAGAAGCCGAAATCATGCAGGTCTAAGTCGGCTGAACTGCGCCAGGAGGGCGTAGATGTCCATCGATCCAGCCATCATCGACACCGAATTCGCGCAGCGCCCGCGCCTGCGCATTCCGTCACATCTGGGCGTGATCATGGACGGCAATGGCCGCTGGGCGCAGGCCCGGGGCAAGCGCCGCACCGAAGGTCATATCGAGGGCGTCAAGGCACTTCGCAACCTGGTCGAACTCTGCATCAACTACGGCGTCGGGCACCTGACGGTGTTCAGTTTTTCGTCGGAAAACTGGACGCGCCCGAAGGACGAGATTTCGTTCATCTTCAACCTGCTGCGGCGGTTTGTTGCGTCGGACCTTCAGCGGTTGATCCGCAACAATGTGCGCGTGCGCATCATCGGCAGCCGCGACGGCCTCGAGCCGAGCCTGGTGCGGCTGATCGACGATGTCGAGGCCAAGACGTCGGCCAATACGGGCCTCGTGCTCATCGTGGCCTTCAACTATGGCGGCAAGGCCGAAATCGCCGAAGCGGCACGCAAGCTGGCGCGCGAAGTGGCCGCCGGCCGCCTGTCGCCCGAGGCGATTACCGAAGAGCGTTTAGCGGGGGCGCTTTATACCGCCGGGCTACCGGATCCGGACCTGATCATCCGCACCAGCGGCGAGCAGCGCATCTCCAATTTCCTGCTCTGGCAGGCCGCCTATGCCGAATTTGTCTTCGTCGAGGAGAACTGGCCCGATTTTGACGAGGCCAGCTTCGTGCGCGTGCTCGAGACCTTCTCGCGGCGTGATCGGCGCTTTGGCGGCATCGAGGCAGTGCAATCTTGAGCAATCCGGGCGACCCTGCGTCAGAGCCTGCCGCCGGTCGCCGCCGTACCTGGGCCGATCTGGGGCCACGGCTGATTTCGGCCACGGTGCTGATCGCGCTGACGGCGACGGCGCTCTATATCGGCGGCTATGTGTTTGCGGCCGTGGTGGGCGCCGTGTTCGCCGGCGCCTATCGCGAGTGGGAGACCATGGTCTCCCGCGCTCCGCTTACGCCTGCCGGCATGGGGTTGATCGGCCTCGTTGCGGTGTCCGGCCTGGTTTATCCGATGTTCGGCCCATTGGGCACCGTGACCGTCATCGCGCTGGCCAGCCTCGTTGCGATCGCCATGCGCGGCGAGGGCGTGTTGTGGCGCATCCTGGGCCTGGTGATCTACGGCGCCATCATCATCGCGGCCCTGGCCATGCGCGGCGATACGCTGACCGGCGTCTGGGCAGGCGTCTATCTGGGTACAGTTGTCTGGATGACCGACTCGGCGGCGTTCTTTACCGGGCGGCAGATCGGTGGTGAGAAGCTGGCGCCGGACATTTCGCCTTCCAAGACCTGGTCGGGGGCACTGGGGGGCTTGGCGCTAGGCACTGGGGCAGGGCTCCTGGTCTGGGTGGTGGCGACCGACTCGCCCTGGTGGATCGGGCTGATGCTGTCGGCGGCAATCAGCGTGCTGGGCCAGCTCGGCGATTTGGCCGAGAGTGCGATCAAGCGGCATTTCCGCATCAAGGACAGCGGCGACATCATTCCCGGGCACGGCGGCTTGATGGATCGGCTCGACAGCCTCACATTCGGCATCTTGCTGGTGTTACTGGTCGGCGCGCTGCATGCCGGCTACGGCTCGGTCGCCGAAGGCCTGCTCTACTGGTAGGGCGTGGCGCGCCCGCGCCGCATCCCGCTCAACAAGGAAGACCATGTTCGATTTCATCTATTGGCTGCTGTCCTATGTGGTGCCGTTCCTCGCTGTACTGACGGTCATCGTCTTCGTGCACGAGATGGGGCACTATCTGGTGGCCCGATGGAATGGCGTGGCCATCGACGCCTTCTCCATCGGTTTCGGCAAGGAACTGGTCGGCTGGAACGACCGGCATGGTACGCGCTGGAAGATTTCGGCGATTCCATTGGGCGGCTATGTGCGTTTTACCGGAGACATGAATGCCGCCAGCGTTCCCGACCCCGAAGCGCTGGCCAAGGTCGATCCGGCGCTGGCGCCGCACCTGTTCGCCAACAAGAATGTCTGGCAGCGTATCGCCGTGGTGGCCGCGGGGCCGCTGGCCAATGTGATCCTGACCTTCCTCATCCTCTATGCTCTGCTGCTTGGCTATGGTCGTTACACCATTCCACCAGTAATCAGCGGCGTCACCGCCGGCTCGGTCGCCGAGGCGGCGGGTCTCGAGCCTGGGGACATCATTGTCTCGGTCGATGGCTATGTGGTGCGCGGCTTCGAGGACTTTCAGCGCCTCGTCGCAACAAGCCCGGCCCGGCCGGTTACCATCGAGTTCGACCGCGGTAGCGACACCGAGACAGTGGTGCTGATCCCGGAGGCGGTCGAGGTGGAGGATCGCTTCGGCAACAGCCAGCGCATCGGTCGAATCGGGGTGAGCCGCGACGTCGAGGAGACCGACGTGACGCTCTATCGACCGGGCCCGGTCGAGGCCGTCGGTATGACGGTCGAGGAGATTCGCTTCATCATCCAGCGGACGGCGGCGTTTCTCGGCGATTTCTTCGTGGGGCGCGGCGACGTCGAGCAGCTGGGCGGGCCGGTCAAGGTGGCCCGGGTTTCGGGCGAAGTGGCGACGCTGGGAATCGTCGCACTGATCAACCTCACGGCGCTGCTCTCGCTAAATATCGGTATTTTCAACCTTTTACCGGTTCCTATGCTCGACGGCGGCCATCTATTGTACTATCTGGTTGAAGCTGTCAGGGGGCGTCCGCTGAGCATGCGAGTGCAGGAAATGGGCTTCCGGTTCGGATTTGCCCTCGTCCTTGCCCTCATGGTGTTCACGCTGTTCAATGACACCCTGTTCGCCTACTTCGGAATCCTGCGTTAGCCTTTGGTTAACCTTGGTTTGTAAGGTGTTGCAGGAATACAAGTGCACCAATCATTTGCTAAGGACGTCGAGGCTTCCGCCTTGTCCTTGGTTAAAAAGACGGTAAAACGGTGCAATGGAGTTAGCTTGGGGGAGCGCTGTGCATGGCGATTCTCCGGGCCTGGTCGCAGAAGGCAATAATAATATGATCCATCCCACCAAGCTGATGCGCGGCGCCCTCCTGGCGCTTGCGATACTGGGTGCCGCTCCACTCGCCGGACCCAGCATTCCGCTTCTTGGCGTTGTGACTGCTCAGGCTCAGGAACAACTGGTCGGCTCGGTGCTCTTCGAGGGCAACCGCCGCTTCTCCGACAGCCAGCTTCTCGCCATGGTCGATGTCTCGGCCTCCGGTGTCTTCACCCAGCAGCGACTGGCCGCGGATATCGAGAGCATCCGCCAGGCCTATGATCGCGACGGGTTCCTGTCCGTTGCCGTGACGGCGCGTACCGAAGCGACCGATGATGGTCGTGTCCGCGTCATCTTCAACGTCAATGAAGGCAATCGCGCGGGTATCGCGGCGATCAACTTCACGGGCAACAACAGTTTCGGGGCCAACAGCCTCAAGAGCAACATGCTCACCAAGGAGACCGGCATCTTGAGCTGGCTCTTCAAGGATGACGGTTATGACGAGCAGAAGCTTGCCGTCGACCGCGAGCGCATCCGGATCTTCTACGCCGACCGCGGCTATCCGGACGTCCAGGTGACGTCGGTGGGCGAATATGACGCCAGCAAGAACGCCTACTTCATCAACTTCACCATCAATGAAGGTCAGAAGTACGAATTCTCCAATGTTGGCATCGAGACCAGCATTGCCGGACTTGATACCAATGCCCTCAAGGGCACGGTGCAGACCGGGCAGGGCAGTGCCTATTCGGCCGGAGACCTGCAGGAGTCCATCGAAGAGATGGCTTATGAAGCGACGGTGCAGGGCTATTCCTTTGTCGATGTCCGTGCTCGTCTTGATCGTGACGTCGCCAATGGCACCTTCAACGTTACCTATCTGGTGGACGAAGGCGCACGCCTCTACGTCGAGCGCATCAATATCACGGGTAATGACAAGACCCGCGACTTCGTGATCCGCCGTGAGCTGGAGTTCGCCGAAGGCGACCCCTTCAACCGTGCGCTGGTGGTTCGCGGTCGCGAAAACATCGACGCGCTGGGCTTCTTCTCGGCTGTCGAAGTCACGACCGGTCCGGGCTCTGCGGCCGACAAGGTCGTCGTCAACATCGCGGTGACCGAAACCTCGACGGGTGAATATGGTGCCACGGCTGGTTACTCGACCGTCGATGGTGTCCTGGGTGAAATCTCGCTGAGCGAGCGGAACTTCCTGGGTCGTGGTCAGTATCTGCGTGCCGCGATTGGCGCGTCGCAGTCCGGCCGCACTTTCGACTTCTCGTTCACCGAACCACGTTTCATGGGCCTCAAGGTCGCGGCCGGTGTCGATGTCTATCACCGCATCAGCGATGAATCGACGGCGAGCTTCTACGGTTCGGAGTCGACCGGCGGCCAGTTCCGCATCGGCGTGCCGCTGACCAGTGATCTGTCGGGTACCGTGTTTGCGGGCATGGAACGCAAGGTCATCGTCGACGTCAAGGACAACCCGGCCGCGCAGTCGTTGCTAGTGGCTAACGGCCAGGAGTTCTACAAGGGCTTCGTTGGCTACACGCTGAACTACAACACGCTCGACGACAACAAGAAGCCGACCGAGGGCCTGCTGGCGACGTTCACGCAGCAGTATATTGGTTGGGATCACAGCCTGATCCGGTCTGAAGCCAAGGCTCGCTACTTCGTGCCTGTCATCGAGGATAGCGGGATCATCGCCAGCCTGCGTGGTCAGGCCGGCGTCATCAACGATCTGAGCGGCAATGGGGTCCACGCCGTGGAATCCTTCGTCGGCGGCTCGCAGCTTATCCGCGGCTTCGAGGGTCGTGGTCTCGGGCCGCGTATTCAGAACGGCGAGTATCTCGGTGCGGTAGCCTATGCTGGCGTGTCGGCAGAGGTGCAGTTCCCGATCCCCGGCGTGCCGGAGAGCTATGGCCTGAGCGGCGCTGTCTGGGCTGATGCGGCCTGGATGGATGGCGTGAACGTGCCGCGTCTGGATGGCAACACCGTGGACCCAAACAGCGTCGACGTGCCGTGGCGGACCTCGATCGGCGCCTCGCTGATCTGGGACAGCCCGTTCGGCCCGCTGCGTGGCGACTTCGCCCACGTGATCAACAAGTCGACCGCGGATCGTACCCAGGTCTTCCAGCTGACGATGTCCAGCTTGTTCTAGCCGTCGTGGCATGAAACAGTTCATTGAGCCGCGGGCGGCAAGCACCGCGGCTCAATTCTTTTAAGTGACACCTGATGGTCGACACCCGTTTTCATCGCTTTGCCGGTCCGCACACGATCGGCGCCATTCTGACTGCGCTGGAACGCGTGGACATGTTGGCCGGACTCGCCGATGCCAGCCTGTCGATTTCGGGCGTGACCGAGCTCGATCTGGCAGGCCCGAACGATTTGGCCCTGGCCGCCCATACCAGCTATATCGAGGAACTGCGCGCGACCTCGGCTGGCGCCGTGGTGGTGCTGCCGGCGCTGCGCGACGTCGTTCCGCCGCATACGCTTGCCATCCTCGCCGACAAACCGCACCAGCTGTTTGCCGATATTCTCGATCATCTCTATCCCTCCAGCACCCGTGCCGTAATCGCCTCAGGCCGGGACGATCTCGGCGCGCCGGTGTTCGAGCGCGACGTGTCTGTTGGTTCAAACGTGGTGGTAGGCCCCGGCGTCGAGATTGGACGCGGCACCATTATCGGCGCCAATACCGTCATCGGCGCGGGCGTCACCATCGGCCGCAACTGCATCATTGCCGCCAACTGCACCATTGATTGCGCTCATCTCGGCAACGACGTGGTGATTCACTCGGGCGTGCGCATCGGCACCGAGGGCTTCGGCTGGCTCGATTTCGGGCATTCCAACCGCAAGGTGCCGCAGCTTGGCCGGGTGCTGATCCAGGACCGGGTGGAGATCGGGGCCAACTCGACCATCGACCGAGGCGCCCTGGGCGACACGATGATCGGCGAGGGCACCAAGATCGATAACCTCGTGCAGATCGGCCACAACTGCAAGATCGGCCGCTCCTGCCTCATCGCGGCGATGAGCGGGCTTTCGGGCTCTACCATCGTGGAAGATGGGGTCTTGATGGGCGGCGGCGTCGGTACGTCCGGCCACCTGACTATCGGGGCCGGTTCGGTGGTGCATGGCCGCGCTGCGGTGACCAAGAACTGGCCGGCGGGCAGCAAACTTGCCGGGGCGCCGGCGCAGGATATTAGAGATTTCTGGCGAGAAATCGCCGTAGTGCGGAAACTTTCCAAGGGGGACAAGCGGGGATGACCGACAGCGCACAAGCGACCACGGAACTCGGGGCCATGAGCATCGCCGAGATCCTGAAGAGCCTGCCGCACCGCTATCCATTCCTGATGATCGACAAGATCATCAGAATCGACGGCGACGAAACCGCCGTCGGCATCAAGAACGTCACGTTCAACGAGCCGATCTTCCAGGGCCATTTCCCGGAAAATCCGATCTTTCCGGGCGTCCTGATCATCGAAGGCATGGCGCAGACCGCCGGCGCCATCGTCATCAAGCACGACTCAGGCACGGGCAAGAAGAACATCGTGCTGATGCTGGGCGTCGACAAGGCCAAGTTCCGCAAGCCGGCCGGCCCGGGCGACACGATCGAGTTCCACATCGCCAAAATTCAACGGCGCCGCAATGTCGGCCGCTATGAGGCCAAGGCCATTGTGGATGGTACCGTCATCGCGGAAGCCGAAATCACCGCGATGATCATCGAGGCTGCTTCGTGAGCGACGCGGTCATTCACCCGACCGCCATTGTCGCGTCTGGCGCGCGGTTGGGCGATGGCGTCAGGATCGGCCCCTATTGCATCGTGGGGGACAATGTCGTCCTGCACGACAATGTGGAACTGCTGTCCCATGTCTCGATCGACGGCCACACCGAGATCGGCGCCGAGACCCGTATCTTTCCCTTTGCCTCCATTGGCCACGAGCCACAGGACCGCAAATACCATGGCGAAGCGTCGCAGTTGATCATCGGCGAACGCTGCACCATCCGCGAGTCGGCAACCATCAATCCGGGGACCGAAGGCGGCGGCATGTTGACCAGGATCGGCAATGACTGCCTGATCATGGCCAGCGCCCATGTGGCGCATGATGCGATCATCGGCAACAATGTCATCATGGCCAACTATGTCGGCATAGCTGGCCACTGCCAGATTGGTGACAACGTCATCTTTGGTGGCACCTGCGTAGTCCACCAGTTCACGCGTATCGGCGCGCACGCCTTCATCGGCGCGGCGTCGATGGTCGACGGCGACGTCATTCCCTATGGCATGGCCGTGGGCAACCGCGCGTCGCTGACCGGGCTCAACCTCGTCGGGCTCAAGCGCCACAAGTTCGAGCGCGAGGAGATCCATCGTCTGCGCGCTGCCTATCGGTTGATCTTTGCCAGCGAGGGCACGTTGCGCGAACGCGTCGAGGACGCCACCGAGTTGTTCAAGAACGACTCGCTGGTGCAGGACGTGGTCAGCTTCATCGCCGCGGCGTCGGATCGGCCGATCCTGATGCCGCGCAACGGCCATGACGCCGACTAGATGAGCGCGCCGGCGAGTGCCACCGGCAGCGAACGCCTCAAGCTGTTCGTTCTTGCGGGCGAGCCTTCGGGGGATCGCATCGCGTCGGATCTGGTGGCCCGCCTCAAGCGACGCGTCAATCTGGTCGTGACGGGGGTCGGTGGCCATGAGCTGGAGGCCCAAGGCCTGCGCTCCCTTTTTCCGATGAGCGATCTGGCGGTGATGGGCATCAGCGATGTCTTGCTGCGCCTGCCGCTGCTGCTGTGGCGCATCGAGCAGGCCGCCCGCGCCATCCGCGCTGCCAAACCCGATATCGTCGTGCTCGTCGATTCCCAGGACTTTTCAAAGCTCCTGGCCCGCCGGTTGAAGCGGCTCGGCTATGCGGGCAAGCTTATTCTCTACGTGGCACCCTCCGTCTGGGCGCGGGCGCCGCAGCGGGCGGCCAAACTCAAGCCGCTGTTCGAGGAGGTGCTGGCCGTGCTGCCGTTCGAGCCGGCGGTCATGCAGCGCCTTGATGGTCCTCCCACCAGCTATGTGGGCCATCCGGCGCTCGGCGAGCGTTTGGTGCGCGATGCGGTCGAACGCGGACCGCTCGTGCTGCTGCCGGGCAGCCGCGACGGTGAGCTGCGGCGGCATCTGGCGCTGTTCCGGCAGGTGGCCGCGCAGCTTGGCAGCCATCCGACGCTGGACGGTATCGTCATTCCGACCCTGCCAGCGCTGCATGAGCGTCTGTCGCGCGAGGTTGCAGATTGGCCGGTGGCGGTGCGGATCGTGTCCGAGCGCTCTGCCCGTGCCGACATCTACCGCCAAGCGGTCCTGGCCCTGGCGGTTTCGGGCACGGTGACGCTGGAACTGGCTCTGGCCCAGGTGCCGATGGTGGTCACCTATGTGCTCGATCCGCATCAGGCGCGGATCTATGACAAGCATGGCCGCCCGCCAGTCTCGCTGCCCAACATCATCCTGCACCGACCGGTCGTGCCCGAGCTGGTGCAGGCCGTGCCCGACGCGGCAGCGATGGAAGCAGCGGTCCGTCTGCTGCTGGACAACAAAAAAGCCCGCCAGGACCAGATCGAGGCCTTCGGCGAGCTTTCGAAATTGATGGAAGCCGGCGAGGCCGATTTCCCGCGGCAGGACCCGGCGGACCGGATCCTCGCCCATTGGGTCAGCGGGCGCTGAGCCCCTGATAATCGCGGGCCGGGGCTCCGTCGTAGAGCTGGCGCGGGCGACCGATCTTCTTCTGCGGGTCGGCAATCATTTCCTTCCACTGGCTGATCCAGCCAACGGTGCGGGCGACCGAGAACAATACGGTGAACATCGAGGTCGGGAAGCCGATCGCCTCGAGGATGATGCCTGAATAGAAATCGACGTTCGGGTAGAGCTTGCGATCGATGAAGTAGGGATCCTCGAGCGCGATCTTCTCGAGTTCCTGGGCCACCTGCAGCGTCGGATTGTTGTGCACGCCGAGCAGGTCGAGCACTTCCTTGGCGGTCTTCTGCATCACGGTCGCGCGCGGATCGAAGTTCTTGTAGACCCGATGCCCGAAGCCCATCAGCTTGAAGCTGTCGGACTTGTCCTTGGCGCGGGCGATGAATTCGGGAATGCGGTCGACGGTGCCGATTTCCTTGAGCATGTTCAGCGCCGCCTCGTTGGCACCGCCATGGGCGGGGCCCCAGAGGCAGGCAACGCCGGCCGCGATACAGGCAAACGGATTGGCATCGGACGAACCGGCAAGACGCACCGTCGAGGTCGAGGCGTTCTGCTCGTGATCGGCATGCAGGGTGAAGATCAGGTCCATCGCCTTGGCAATGGTCGGGTTCACCTGGAACGGCTCGGCCGGCACCGAGAAGCACATGTGCAGGAAATTGGACGCGTAATCGAGATCATTGCGCGGATAGACGAAGGGCTGGCCCACCGAATATTTGTAGGCCATGGCCGCAATGGTCGGCATCTTGGCGATCATGCGGATCGAGGCGATCTCGCGCTGCTGCGGATCGGTGATGTCGGTGGAGTCATGGTAGAATGCGGCCATGGCGCCTACCACGCCGGTCATGATGGCCATCGGGTGCGCGTCGCGGCGGAAACCCCGATAGAAGTAGTGCATCTGCTCGTGCACCATGGTGTGGCGCGTGACCAGCTCGCTGAACTCGTCGAGCTGTGCCTTGCTGGGCAGTTCGCCGTACAGCAGCAGGTAGCAGACTTCGATGTAGCTGCTCTTTTCGGAAAGCTGTTCGATGGGATAGCCGCGATAGAGCAGCTGGCCCTTGTCGCCGTCGATATAGGTAATGGCGCTGTCGCATGCCGCCGTCGAGGTGAAGCCCGGATCATAGGTGAACATGCCGGTCTTGGCATAGAGAGATCGGATGTCGATCACATCCGGACCCACCGAGCCGGACAGAACCGGGAATTCGTGGGTCTGGTCCCCGATGACGAGTTTGGCGACTTTATCGGTCATTGAGCTCTCCTCGTGGGCCTCCGCGTCCGCAATTGTTCCGGTCGCTCGAAGCCGTAAACTGGGCAGTCATGGCTGCTTCGCAGGGGTATCAGTTTTTGCCCCAGCGACGCAACCGATGGGTAAGCAAGGCTTACCCTCCGAATAGCACTAGACAGGGCCGACCTGGTCCTGGAGGCGAGCCATGCTTTCGTCGCGACCGATGAGCACCATCACCTCGAAAATGCCCGGCGAGACAGTGCGTCCGGTGAGCGCGGCGCGCAACGGTTGCGCCAGCTTGCCGAGCTTGAGACCCTTGGCTTCCGCCAGCGCCCGCATGGCCGCGTCGATTGCCGGTACCGACCATTCGTTGAGGCCGCGAAGGGTTTCCGCCATGTCCTTGAGCACGGCGCGTGTATCAGTCGTCAGCAGGGCCGAGGCCGCCGCATCGATAACAAGCGGGCGTGACGCATAGATGAACTGCGCCAGATCGATCAGTTCGAGCACAGTCTTGGCGCGCGGCTGCAGTTCAGGGAGTGCGGTGAGCACCGTATCCTTGTTGGACGAGAGGCCGTCGACATCGGCCTGGCGGCCGACTTCGGCGGCCGTCGCCAGCATCACCTCGTAGAGGTAATCCGGCTTGGCTTCGCGGATGTAATGGCCATTGATGTTCTCGAGCTTCACGAAGTCGAAGCGGGCCGCGCCCTTGTTGAGGCCCTCAAGGCTGAACCACTCGATCATCTGCTGGGTCGAGAAGATTTCGTCGTCGCCATGGCTCCAGCCCAGACGGGCGAGATAGTTGCGCAGGGCCTCGGGCAGATACCCCATCTGGCGGTAAGCCTCGACGCCCAGTGCGCCGTGCCGCTTGGAAAGCTTGGCGCCGTCGGGGCCATGGATCAGCGGAATATGCGCCATCTCCGGCACGGTCCAGCCCATGGCGTTGTAGATAACGATCTGGCGGGCCGCATTGGTCAGGTGGTCGTCGCCGCGGATGATATGGGTCACGCCCATGTCGTGGTCATCAACCACCACGGCATGCATATAGGTCGGCGTGCCGTCCGAGCGCAGGATGATGAAGTCATCAAGGTTCTCGGTCTTGAACACGACCTTGCCCTGCACATGATCGTCCACGACGATGTCGCCGGTCAAAGGGGCCTTGATGCGCACCACCGGCGCGACACCGGCCGGAGCCTCGCTCTGGTCGCGGTCGCGCCAGTAGCCGTTGTAGCGCGGCGGCTTGCCGGCGGCGCGCGCCTCCTCGCGCATCTGGTCGAGCTCGGCGGGCGAGCAGTAGCAATAATAGGCGTGGCCCATCTTCACCAGTTCATGGGCCACTTCGGCGTGGCGCGCGGCGCGGCCGAACTGGCTGATCGGCTCGCCTTCCCAGTCGAGGCCCAGCCATTTGAGGCCGTCGACCAGCGCCACCACGGCAGCTTCGGTCGAGCGCTCGCGGTCGGTATCTTCGATACGCAGCAGCATCTTGCCGCCCTTGTTCCGGGCATAGGCCCAGCTGAAGAGCGCCGTGCGGGCGCCACCAATATGCAGGTAGCCGGTGGGCGAGGGGGCGAAACGGGTAACGACCTGGGACATGAGACCGGAGTGCTTGGAGGATTTGCTGGCCGTGTGTAGCATAGAGCCGCACGAGCGCAAGGGCGGGGGGCGACGCGGGTGCTGGGGGCAGAAACACGCGAGCGCGAGACGGGCGCAGTGGCCTTGCCAGCGCCGGCGAAGCTGCAACCGCAGCCGCTCGCAATCCGCTTCCGCCAAGCCTCGATCATCGACAGCGCGGGTCTGCTTGATCCGGCCGCCATGCGCCGGCTGTTCGTGCTGCTGCCGTTCGCCGCGATCGCCGGCTTGATGGCCTATGCGGCCGTGCCGATCGAGCCCATGCCCGAGGCGCTGGCGGTCGTCGGCGCGGCACTCGCTCTGCTTGTCATCTTGCTCCGACGGTCCGCCGGCCTGCCGCTGGCCGGGCTCCTGGTGGCCGCATGGATTGGCTTTTGTCTGCTGCCTGTTCATGCGGTGTGGTTCGGCACCGCCATGCTGACCCGACCCGCCTACGGCCTCTATGAGGCGCGGGTGGAGGAGATCGTGTCAGCAACAGCCGAGAGCCGCCGCGTCGTCGTTTCTGGCCTCGTGCCGGTGGCGGATGATCGGGCCGTTGATGTCGAGCGGGCCCGGCTGGTCGTGCCGCCCGATCCACCGCTCGCCCCTGGAGACATCATTCGGGCGCGCCTGCGATTGGCGCCGGTGCCCGGTCCGATCCTGCCCGGCGCCTTCGATGGGCAGTTCCACGCCTACTTTGCCGGTATCGGTGCCTATGGCAATGTCACCGGTGATTTGACCCTGGTGGCCGTTGGCCACAGTCTCGACCCCACACGGGCGGTCGAGGGGTTGCGCATGGCCATCGGCAGCCGGATCGACGCCGTGCTCGACGGACCCTCGGCTGCGATCGGCCGCGCCATGGTCGTTGGCGACCAGAGCGCCATTGACGACGAGACGCGCGAGATCATGGCGGCCTCGGGCTTGGCGCACATCTATTCGATCTCCGGCCTGCACCTCTCGATCGTGGCCGGCGGTGTGTTCTTCCTGCTGCGCCTGCTGCTGGCGTCGATCCCGGCTACGGCCAGCCGCTGGCCGGTCAAGAAGATCGCGGCCGTCGGCGGGATTTTCGCTGCAGCCGGCTACCTGCTGCTGGCGGGCGGTATTGGCAACGTGCCGGCGCTTCGCTCGACCATCATGCTTGCACTGATCTTCGGCGCGGTGCTGGCGGGCAGGCGGGCGCTGACCATGCGCAATGTCGCCATTGCGGCGCTGGCCATTATCGTCATCGATCCCGCCAGCGTGTTCCGCGCCAGCTTTCAGCTGTCCTTCGCCGCCGTGGTGGCGCTGATCGGTATCTACGAGATGCCGCGGTCAGCGCTATCAGGCGATCGCAACTGGGGTCAGCGGCTTTGGGGTACGGTCTGGACGACGGCGGCGACCAGCTTCATTGCTGGCACGGCGACCCTGCTGTTTTCGGCCTATCACTTCCAGCAGACCGCGCCCCTGGGCGTGGTCGGCAATGTGCTAGTACTGCCCGTCGTTACCATCGTCATCATGCCGTTTGCGGTGCTCTCGGTTCTGGCGATGCCGTTTGGCGCCGAGGCGCCGTTCGTCTCGATCATGGGCTGGGGCATCGACCGCATGGTCGATGGCGCGACCATGGTTGCACAATGGAGCGCGGGGCTGACCGGTAACCCGCTGCTGACCAGTCTGGCGTTGATGATTGGGCTAGCCGCGCTGGCCTGGTTCGCCTTCGTCAACAGTTGGTGGCGATTGCTCGGCCCGGCCGTGGCCGTGCCTTTGATCCTGCTGGTCGGCTTGGACCAACGGCCAGATGTACTTGTCGCCGATACGACGCAGGCTGTGGCGCTGCGCACCGAGGCCGGCATGGGGCTGGTCTCCGGCCGCGGCGGCAGCTTTGCCACCGAGGTATGGAGCGAGCATTACCAGGAACCGATCGCCGAGGCGGTCGAAGGACTGCGCTGCGACAGCCTGGGCTGCATTGCCAGCACCGACCGCTTCTCGGTTGCCGTGATCCGCAGCCCAGCCGCCTTTGCCGAGGACTGCGGCCTGCATGCGCTCATCATCGCTCGCGTTCGGGCTCCGGCGTCCTGCACCGGCAATCAGGTGATCGACGCTGAAGCGCTCGCTGCCGGCGGCGTACATTGGTTGCGCTGGAACGAAGCGGCGGCGCGGTTCGATATCCGCACCGCCATCCCCAATCTCACCCGGCCGTGGCGAGTCGTGCCACCGTGACGCCGGCGGCGGGTAGTTCCACCGAGCCGAGCACATAGCCCGCCTCGTCCTTGGCCGGAGTCAGCGTTGCGCGGCCAGTGCCATAGTTCACATAGACGCGGAAGCCATCGCGCGTGCGGCAGCGCACCCCGGCCGGCAGCGTCAGCGTGGGGAGGTCTACCTCATCGATAAGATAGTCAACCACGCGCTGCACCAGGGCCTTCGTACCGCTGGCACCGAGGTAATAGAGCTTGCCCTGGTTGACCAGCACCGGCCACCCCTCGACATCCTCGATCACCACATTGGCCTTGGTCTCGATGCGCTCGCGCCAGAGGTGGACGCCACCACTGCCCTTGACCTCGACTTCGAGCGCGGGGTCGATGCTGTCGATGCGCATGACCTTGAGGTCGAGCAGGTTACTGGGCAGATCCGGACCGAGCCTGGCTGGGATCGAGAAATCCTGCGTTTTGGAGCCCGAGCGCGGGCCAATCAGCAGGTGGCCATCGAATTCGGCAATGGCCGTGCGCAAATCGTCGTTCCAGGCGAACAGCGCCGGAATGGCGACGATGTCGTAACCGGCAAAGCTCCTGGTGCTCGGCGGCAGGATATCGATATCGATGCCGTGCTTGCGGAAGGCCGAATAGAGCGCGCGCACATGGGCACCATGCGAGAAGCCCTTGGCCTGGGGCTGGATTTCCCAGGCCCATTCGCTCTGGTAGTCATAGATCACGGCCACCCGGCCCTTGGTGGCGGTCCCCGCCATGCCGACGGCCTTGAGTTCCTCGGCGACCTGCATCGCCTCGTGATAGGCCGGAGCCGGCTCGTTGTCAGGCCGCAGCAGGCCGGCATGCATCTGCTCCTGGGCGAAGGGCGCCTGCCGCCAGCGGAAATAGGTCACGACCTCGGCGCCGTGGGAAAAGGCTTCCCAGGCCCAGAGGCGGGCCATGCCGGGCAGGGGATCGGGATTGAAGTCGGCCCAGTTCACCGGGCCGGGCTGCTGTTCCATGATCCACCAGCGGCCATGGCCGACGGCGCGATAGAGATCGTGGTGGAAGGCGGTGTTGTCGGGTTCGCCCTGGCGCCGGTACTGGCGCTTGACCTCATCGGGCTCGTCACTGACCGCCAGATGGCCCAGCGGATAGCTGTCCCAACTGGCGATATCGAGCGTCCTGGCTAGGTCGTAGTGATCGAAATCGGTGTAGCGGCTCATGAAATTGTGGATGACCGGCAGGTCCGGCCTGACGGACTTGAGGATGTCGTACTGCACCTTGTTGAAGGCGGCTACCTGGTCGGAGGAATAGCGGCGGAAATCGAGCGCATGTGACGGGGTCGGCTTTTCGACCAGGAGGTTCGGCAGCTCGATCTGGTCGAAGCGGTTGTATTCCATGGACCAGAACACATTGCCCCAGGCCTGGTTCAGGCCTTCGATAGTGCCATATTTCTCCGCCAGCCAGCGCTGGAAGCCTTCCTTGGCGGCCTGCGAATAGGAATAGGTGGTGTCGTGGCAGCCATATTCATTGTCGATCTGCCAGCCGCCCAGTGCCGGGTGGTTGCCGACCGCGTCGGCGAGCAGGCGGGCGATGCGCGCGCATTCCTCGCGATAGCCGAGGTGGCTGAAATCGTAGTGGCGGCGTGAGCCGAAGCCCTTGCGCCGCCCGTGAACGTCCATGGCCAGCATGTCGGGATGCTTGTCGACCACCCAGCGGGGCGGAGTCGCGGTCGGAGTGCCGAAGATGACCGTGAGGCCATGCCGGCCCAGCACGTCCATGGCCCTGATAATCCAGTCGAAGGTCAGGTTGCCCGGGGTCGCCTCAAGCCGCGACCAGGCGAATTCGCCGATGCGGACATATTTGATGCCGACTTCGGCCATGCGGGCGGCGTCGCTGTCCCACTGCGCCTCGGGCCAGTGTTCGGGATAGTAGCAGACGCCGAGTGTAGGGGTGGTCATGAACGAAATCTCAGAGGGTGATTGTGGGTTCGGGCTGGCCGGCGACATCGAGTTCGATGGCAAAGAGGCTGCCCGCATGGCGCTCGGCGGCAAGCTGCTCGGCGCTCAGATTCTTGGCGGCAGTGGTGATGAACATGGTCTTGAGATCCGGTCCGCCAAAGGCCGGGCAGGTGACCTGGCTTACTGGCACTTCGACGATGCGATCGATCGAGCCGTCCGGGGCGTGGCGCACGACGCATGAGCCGCCCCATTTGGCGTTCCAGAGATAACCCTGGCTGTCGACCACCGCGCCATCGGGATAGCCCCGGCCATCGGCGACGTCGGCAAACAACGTCCATTCGCCAACCGGCAGGCCGGTGTCCGGATCGGTGGCAACCTGCATGATCTTCTTGGTCGGCGTATCGGACCAATAGGCGATGCGGCCGTCGGGCGAGAAGCAGGTGGCGTTGGGGATGCTGATGCCCGATTTGAGGGTCGTCAGCTGGCCGGCCCGATAGTGGTAGACCGACCCGCCGGGCTCTTCCTCGGCTCGGGTCATGGTGCCGATCCAGAAGGCGCCGGACGGATGCACGCGACTGTCATTGGTCCGGGTTTCCGGGTTGTCGGCTTCGATCTCGTTGATGCGGTTCATGCCGCCAGTGGTCAGGTCGAATTGCTTGAGACCGGTATCGGTGGCGAGCACCAGCGTGTGGTCATCCAGGATCGCCGCGGCGGCCACAGTCTCGTTGAACAGCCAGCTGTCGGCGATTTCGCCCGCGGCTGTAACGGCAAACAGCGTCTGCTCATTGATGTCAAAGAAGAACAGTTGCTGGCGAGCGGCATGCCAGATCGGGCCTTCGCCCAAGGCGCATTGGCTGTCGAGCAGGAGGCGGGCGGTCTGGCTCATGACGCTTTCCCCGCGTCATAGGCCGCAACCGCGGCGGCCGCTCGCTCCGCGACCTGGGCGACATCCATGCCGGGCTTGTAGATGTAGGTGCCGAGGCCGAAGCCGGTGCACCCGGCGGCGAAATACTCGCTGAAATTATCCGGGTTGGCGCCGCCCACCGCATAGACCGGCATTTCGGGCGGCAATACCGCCTTCATCGCCTTGATGCCCTTGGGGCCGAGCACTTCGGCCGGGAAGAACTTGAGCCCGGTCGCGCCCGCCTTGATGGCCCGGAAGGCGTCGGTGGGCGTGAAGACGCCGGGATAGGACAGCATCTGCAGGCGCACTGTTTCCTCGATCACCTGCTTGTTGGTGTCGGGAGAAACGATGAAGGTGCCGCCGGCATCCGAAACGGCCCAGACATGCTTTTTGCTCAGCACCGTGCCGGCGCCGATAGCGGCTTCTTCGCCCAGGGTGTTGGATGCCAATGCGATGCTGGTAAGCGCGTCGGGCGAATTGAGCGGCACCTCGATCATGGTGATGCCGGCCGTTATCAGCGCCTTGCAGACCTCCAGGGTCTCGGTTGGCGTGATGCCGCGCAGAATGGCGATGATGTGGCGATGGTCCATCGATATGAACTCCAGGCTAAGCGGCAAAGCTGCGCGCGGCCTTGAGGCCGGCGAGCACGATTTCTGTGGCGTCGCGGGGGTCGCCCCGGGCGCCGATCATATCAAGCACCTGCGCATAGAGCGCGCATAGTGCGGGCGAACCGATCAGTGGCACGGCTTGCTCACCGATCAGACGACGGTTGCTGCCGATCTCCGTGCCGATCAAAAGCCCCGAGAGATAACCGGCGCACCAATCCGGCTGTCGCCCCGACAACAGCGAAGCGGCCCGCACCTGGAACAGGGTGCCCAGCAGTTGCTCGGGATGATCAAGACCCGCTGCAGCGCCAGTGGCAAACCCGTCGGCGCGGCCGGGGCCGTCGATGTCGCCGTTGAACGAGTGGCGCAGCACCGAATGGGTGCGCAGGACTTCGAATATCTCGCCCGTCATGGCCGTCGAGAAGCGCTCGATCCGCGTACCGGCCAATTGCGCCCACTTCGAATGCGTGCCCGGCATACAGACCACGCCGGAAAACCCCGGTGAGAGCGTGGCCAGGCCGAGAAGCTGGGTTTCCTCGCCGCGCATCACATTGTCGGCGCCGGCCTTCTGGCACACACCCGGAAGAATGGCGGGGGCAATGCGTCCGTCCGGCATGGCCGGCCGCACGGCACCATCAAGCAAGCCACGCAGGTCGGTGGGTGCTTCGAGGTAGGGCGCTTCGAGCCAACCCTGGCGGGCGCCCGCCATGCCGCAGATCAGCACATCGAGTGCACCAGCGCTGGCGGGTGCGACGCCCTCGAGCAGTTCCGCAAGGGCGCCGGGAAATTCCTCGCGCGTCAGCTTGCCCATGCCCTTGGGCGAGCTCTTCTCGAACGCCACGGCGCCACCTGGGCCGATGCCCCAGGCGCGAAGGTTGGAGGTGCCCCAGTCGACGGCAACCCAGTCTACGATCTCAGTCACTGATATTCCTCACCGCGGCAGGCCCGACGCGGCGCGACCCTAATGGCTGATGCCCGTTTCAGCCAGCCCGAATTTGCGCTGCAGATCACCCCGAATTGGCCGAACTGGTCCCCTCGTTTAGTAAGATTTTCAGCGCATTGGGAAATATCGGCCGTCGATTTTCATTTGTATGATTTTTTCCTCGGAATCGGGTTCACTCTGGCGTAAGCCATGTTAGAACCGCTCCAAACGTGGGCCCAATTGCGCCCCCGGATCCAAGAGGAACATGACATGACTGCAGGCAATGGCCACGGCGAGGCGCCAAAGAAGCTGCGCTCGCGCGCCTGGTTCGACAACCCTGATAACCCCGACATGACGGCGCTCTATCTCGAGCGCTACATGAATTTCGGCGTGTCGCGCGAGGAACTGCAGTCGGACAAGCCGATCATCGGCATTGCGCAGACCGGTTCGGACCTGTCGCCCTGCAATCGTCACCATATCGTCTTGGCCGAGCGCGTCCGCGAAGGCATCCGCGAGGCCGGTGGTATTGCCATCGAATTCCCGGTGCACCCGATCCAGGAAACCGGCAAGCGCCCGACCGCCGGTCTCGATCGCAACCTGGCCTATCTGGGCTTGGTCGAAGTGCTTTACGGCTATCCGCTGGACGGCGTCGTTCTCACCATCGGCTGCGACAAGACCACGCCGGCCATGCTGATGGGCGCGGCGACCGTCAACATTCCCGCCATCGCGCTGTCCGTTGGGCCAATGCTCAATGGCTGGCACAAGGGCGAGCGGACCGGTTCGGGCACCATCGTGTGGAAGGCTCGCCAGATGATGGCGGCCGGCGAAATCGACTACGCGCAGTTCATCGAGCTGGTCGCGTCGTCGGCGCCGTCGACCGGCTACTGCAACACCATGGGCACGGCCACGACCATGAACTCGCTGGCCGAGTCGCTGGGTATGCAGCTTCCCGGTTCGGCCGCTATCCCGGCGCCATACCGCGACCGCCAGGAAATGGCCTATCGCACCGGCAAGCGCATCGTCGACATGGTGCATGAGGACCTCAAGCCCTCGGACATCCTGACCAAGGACAATTTCATCAACACCATCGTGGTCAATTCCGCGATCGGTGGCTCGACCAATGCGCCGATCCACATCCAGGCCATCGCCAAGCATATCGGCGTGGAGCTCGAACTGCAGGATTTCCAGACCTACGGCCACAAGGTGCCGCTGCTGGTGAACCTGCAGCCGGCCGGCGAGTATCTGGGCGAGGACTATTACCATGCCGGCGGCGTGCCGGCGGTGGTCAACGAACTGATGACCCAGGGCCTGATCCGCGAGAACGCGCCCACCGTCAACGGCAAGACCATCGGCGAGAACTGCCGCAATACCACCATCCAGGATGACAAGGTCATCCGCCACTTCGACAATCCGCTCAAGACCGAAGCGGGCTTCCTGGTGTTGCGTGGCAACTTGTTCGACAATGCCATCATGAAGACATCAGTGATCTCTTCCGAGTTCCGCGAGCGTTACCTCAACAACCCTGATCATCCCGGCATGTTCGAGGGCAAGGCGGTGGTGTTCGACGGTCCGGAGGACTACCACCACCGCATCGACGATCCCTCGCTCGAAATCGATGAGCACACGCTGCTGTTCATGCGCGGCGCCGGCCCGATCGGCTATCCGGGTGCTGCCGAAGTCGTCAACATGCGGCCGCCCAACTACCTGATCAAGAAGGGCATCCATGCCCTGGCCTGCATCGGCGACGGTCGCCAGTCGGGTACGTCGGGTTCGCCCTCGATCCTCAATGCGTCGCCCGAAGCGGCGGCGGGCGGCAATCTTGCCATTCTGCGCACCGGCGATCGGGTACGGATCGACCTCAACAAGGGTCAGGCCAACATCCTGATTTCCGACGAGGAGATCGCCACCCGGCGGGCTGATCTGGAATCGATGGGCGGCTACAAGTTCCCCAAGCACCAGACGCCCTGGCAGGAAATCCAGCGCGGTCTCGTCGGGCAGCTTGGCGAAGGCGCCATCCTCAAGCCGGCCGAGAAGTACCAGCGCATTGCCCAGACCAACGGCATACCGCGCGACAATCACTGATCGCGGCCAAAACTGACTACGGCGAAAACGGAAGGCCTGCACAGCGATGTGCGGGCCTTTTTCATTCGCTGGGGTGGCATGCTAGGAGCGGCCCGACCAATCGCCGCGCCTCGGAGATGTCATGGTCCTCGCGGATTTCCCGGATGCTCTCGCATGACCCAACCAGTCGCTGACCGTCAGCAGTGCTGGCGTTGTCGCAACGTGCCATTGCCCATTGGGCACCGCGATCAACGGGGCGGCCAGCGCGTCGATGCCAGGCTGCTGCCTCCGCAAGTCATCGCGGCGGCCAGGCTGCGCCACAAGGACGGGCAGGGACGGGCAGGTATCTCGACCAGCGACGACGCGTATGGCGGCAGCAAGGGAGAATGCAAATGCCAGGCAGGATAAATCGGCCGATTTCGGAGATGGCAGCCGTCGCCTTCATGGTGGTCGGCGCCAGCGTCGGCGTGTTCCTGCCGCCGAGCAGAGCTTCATCCTGCGCGTCATCGTCAATGCGCTGGGGGCCGTGATCGGGCTGGGCGTCGGTCGGCAGATCGGGCTGATGAGAGAGCGTAGGCAGAAAACAAAAAAAGGCCACCGCGATGATTGCGGTGGCCTTTCGTGAGCAGCGCCGAAGCGCGCTCGCCGTGCAGTAGCAGAACTAGAGCAGGGTCAGGTTGGTTGCCGATTCCTTGCCGTCGCGGCCGGTCTCGAGCTCGTAGGTCACCTTGTCGTTCTCGTAGAGGCCCTGCAGGCCCGAACGCTGAACGGCGGAGATATGGACGAAGGCATCCTTGCCGCCATTTTCTGGCGAGATGAAGCCGAAGCCCTTGGTGGTGTTGAAGAATTTCACGGTGCCGGTGATGAGGGCCATGATAGTTTCCTTTTGCTCTACCGAGCGGTTATTCGATGGCAACATGCCAAAGAGACATAACGTTCGCATGGTCGAGAAGGAGCCGCGGACCGGGTTTGCCGGCGTCAGGCAGCCGACTTAGGCTGAAAACGTATGGCACCTATTTGGCATGGAACTATTCATTCTGCAAGATGGAAGCCAGTAAGAGTTTGCAGATACTGCGCTTTGCCTGTTTGGCAAGCATTCTCCCACCGCGGAGCCCGGCTTCGCCGCCACCGATCGTCCCGTTGGACCCCGCAGCAACCCCAGCCTGTGGCGGCCGGAAACGCTTCATCCCAATCCTGCAGCGAAGAAGATGCCGCCCCATCTCCTGCTGCCCCGATAGCCAACCGGTCAGTCAGGCATGCTCATTGCAAATATCCCCGACCCGGATTGGCCATTGCCCGATCGCACTACTCAGCCGGACGTGCCATCGTCCGCCGCCGGCTCTGTAACGCTCATGCCATCCCTGCCAACTGTCACCCAGCGGCCAGTGACGCCACATTGCAGTAGGAGTGTATCGTTGTTGCGGATGCCCACCACGGCACCGATTGAGGACAGTTCCCCCTCGAGCAGGCAGCCGGTGACGGGCGCACCGGTCTCGGCTTGTTTCCAGCCGCTTCCCGCCTGGCAGACCGCAGTCGAATCACCGGCATTGATGCCGGCTCCGGCCGAAAATGTCACATCACCCACCCAGCACCGGGTCTCCTTCACGCTCGCCTCCTGGGCGAGCGTCGGAGCGGCGGGAAAGGCAAGCAACCCCAAGGCAACAAGCCCGGCGGCGCGCATCAGTACTTCCGCAGCAGGCCGACGAGGCGACCCTGGACCTTGACGCGATCGGGCGGGAAGATGCGGGTTTCATAGGCCGGGTTAGCAGCCTCAAGGGCCACCGTGTTGCCCTTGCGGCGCAGGCGCTTGAGAGTGGCTTCTTCATCATCCACGAGAGCGACGATGATCTCGCCGGTCGAGGCCTGATCCTGCTTCTTGATAAGGACAGTGTCGCCATCGAAGATACCAGCATCGATCATGGAGTCACCGCGCACTTCCAGCGCAAAATGCTCGCCGGCGCCAAGCATCTCGGGCGGCACCATGATGGTGTGTGAGTGGGTCTGGATCGCTTCGATCGGCGTACCGGCGGCGATCCGGCCCATAACGGGGATGGCGATCGGGCGCGCATAATCCTCGGTCGCCGAGATACGCGACGGCGGTGACGCCACCTTGCCCAGATTGCCCTCGATGACCGACGGCTCGAAGCGGGTCTTGCGCCCACCAAGTGAAGGGTTCATCGAGTCGGGGAGCTTGACCACTTCCAGCGCCCGCGCCCGGTTGGGCAGGCGGCGAATAAAGCCGCGCTCCTCCAGCGCTGTAATCAGCCGGTGGATGCCAGACTTGGACGCCAGATCGAGCGCATCCTTCATCTCATCGAACGATGGCGGGATGCCGCTTTCCTTCATCCGTTCGTGGATGAACATCAGCAGCTCGTGTTGTTTGCGCGTTAGCATGGGCCCCTCGGGGAGAGAATCGGAACATAGGCAGAACGACTATACGTGTTCCAGTTATGTTCCGCAATATGCTTGCGGGCACGGTAGTCTTGCTATTGGCTGGATTATCAGAATGCGTCGATGACGATTGCTTCGACTATCGCCCCGGGCCGTCGGCCTGGATCGTGTTCCGGCTGGATGATCAGCATATCGGCATTGGCCAGCGACGAGGTATGTCCGCTGTCGGTCTGGGATATTGGCAGCAGCTCCGGGCCGGTCGGCGTATGCAGCAGTTGGGCGCGCATGAAGTGCCGTCGGGCGCTGTTGGGCGGCGTCGGGCCGGCAAGGGGCAGGCGCCACGACTGAGGCTCCGGGCATCCGAGCCAGCGGCGCAAGGCCGGCTTGATGAAAACGATCGCCGTGACCAAGGCCGAGACCGGATTGCCCGGCAGGCCGAAGACCAGCGTCTTGCCGCGGGTGCCGAACATCAGCGGCTTGCCCGGGCGCATGTTGATGCGCCAGAAATCCAGGGTGACGCCCAGTTCAACCAGTATTTCCTGGACGATATCGTGGTCGCCCACGCTGGCACCGCCAGTCGTGATCAGGACGTCCGGCTCGCTGGCAAAGATCGCCGCCAATTTGCTGCGCAGCTCGTTCCGATCGTCTCTGGCGATGCCATGGTCGGCTATGGTCGCGGCATAGGGGGCGAACAGCGCGGCAAGGCCGAAGCTGTTGGAGGCGACGATCCGGTCCGGCCCCAGTTGCTGGCCGGGCAGCACCAGTTCATCGCCGGTGGCCAGCAGCGCCAGGCGCGGTCGCTTGGCCACCGTGAGCGTCGCGGTATTGGCGGCGGCCGCCACCGCCAGTTGCATCGCCGTCAGGCGCGTGCCGGGTTCGACGAGCCGTTCACCGCGGGCGAAGTCATTGCCAAGCGGCCGGACGCTGTGCCCCGGCCGTGCTGGTGCAGTGAACGAGACGTGGCCATCCTCGACCACCGCCTCCTCCTGCATGATGACGGTATCGGCTCCATCAGGCACCGGCGCGCCGGTGAAGATGCGCACGGCCTGGCCGGGACCAACGGTGCTGGAAAAGCCGGCGCCGGCCTGCGAGGTCCCAATGATCGACAGCCGGTGTCCGTCGACCACATCAGCCGCCCGCATCGCATAGCCGTCCATGGCGCTGGCATTGAATGGCGGCTGGTCATGCGTGGCGATTAGCGGTTCGAGCAAAACACGGCCGGCGGCGTCGGCCAACGATACCTGCTCGGCAGTCGGTGCCGGCACGCGCTGCAGGATAGCGGCAATGGCGTCGTCGACCGGAAGCAGGCTCATTTTTCTCGATCTGGTCGGCTGAAATCGCCTGATTTGCCGCCGGATTTCTCCAGCAGGCAGAGATCGGTAATGGTCATGCCCCGATCGATCGCCTTGGCCATGTCATAAAGCGTCAGTGCCGCGGTCGACGCCGCGAGCAGGGCTTCCATTTCCACCCCGGTCTGCCCAGTAGTTTCGGCCGTGGCATGGATGAGGATGGCGGCGAGGCCATCGGCCTCGATCTCGAGGCTCACCTTGGTCAGCGGAATGGGATGGCATAGGGGAATAAGGTCAGACGTCTTCTTGGCGGCCATGATGCCGGCGACGCGAGCGACCGCCAGAGCGTCGCCCTTTTTCAGGCCGCCTCCCATGATGGTGGCAATCGTCTCCGGCTGCGCCAGCACCCGCGCCTGGGCCACGGCGCGACGACGGGTAACCGCCTTGTCACCGATATCGACGATGTGGGCCTCGCCCCTGGCGTTGAGATGGGTGAGGCCCCGGGTCATCAGCGCACGGCCTGCGGGGCGCCCATCAGCAGGGCCCGGGTCGCGGCCACCACGTCGTCCTGCCGCATCAGGCTTTCACCTACAAGGAAGGTGCCGATGCCGGCCTCATGGTCGAGCTTGAGCAGGTGCTCATGGTTGAGGATGCCGCTTTCGCTGACCAGCAGCGTGCCTTTCGGCACCCCCACAGCGAGCTTGACCGAAGTATCGAGCGTGGTCTCGAAGGTGCGGAGGTTGCGATTGTTGATGCCGATGAATTCGGCGCCCAGGGCCAGTGCACGGTCCAGTTCCAGCTGGTCATGCACTTCCACCAGCGCGTCCATCTTCCACTCTTCGGCTGCGTCGAGCAGGAAGCGAGCCACGTCGTCGCCGACGGCGGCCAGGATGATCAGGATGCAATCGGCGCCCCAGGCACGGGCCTCGGCCACCTGGTAGGTCTCGAACAGGAAGTCCTTGCGCAGCACCGGCAATTGGGTGGCGGCGCGCGCCTCGATCAGGTAGCTCGGCGAGCCCTGGAAACTGGGGCGATCGGTGAGCACCGAAAGGCAGGCTGCCCCCGCCATTTCGTAGCAGCGGGCGATCTCGGCCGGGTTGAAATCGGCGCGGATCAGTCCCTTGGACGGGCTGGCTTTCTTGACCTCGGCGATGAGGGCGTAATGGCCTTGGGCCCGTTTGGCCTTGATGGCCCGGATGAAGCCGCGCGGGGCCGGCTGGTCATGCGCCTGCGCCACCACCTCGGCCCATGGCCGCATGGCTTTGGCGGCGGCGATTTCCTCGCGCTTATAGGCTTCGATCTGCTTGAGGATGTCGGTCATGACTAGTAGCGTCCGTTCGATACCGCCACGAGGCGGGCGAGTGTGTTTTTGGCCTTGCCGGAATCGATGGCGTCCCGTGCCAGGGCGATGCCGGCCTCTACCGTATCCACGCGGTCCGCCACAAACAGCGCCGCGGCGCTGTTGAGCAGGACGATATCACGGTAGGCGCCGGGCGCGCCATCGAACAGGGCGGTCATGGCCCGTGCGTTGTCAGCCGGATCGCCGCCGCGCAGGTCGTCCAGAGTAGCGCGAGGCAGGCCATACTGCTCGGGCGTGATCTCGAACGTGGTGAGGCTGCCGCCGTCGATCTGGGCGACGTGCGTCGGCCCGGTTGTGGTGATTTCATCGAGGCCGTCGCTGCCGTGCACGACCCAGGCCTTGATGGCACGGTTGGCCAGTAGTGCAGCCGCGACGGGTTCCACCCATTGCTCGTCATACACGCCGAGCAGGTAGCGCCGCACACCGGCCGGGTTGGATTGCGGACCCAATAGGTTGAACAGCGTGCGCGTGCCCATTTCGGTGCGCGAGGGACCGACATGCTTCATCGCGGGGTGGTGCATGGGCGCGAACATGAAGCCGATGCCGGCTCTGTCGACCGCCGCGCCGATCTCGGCTGGGCTGAGGTCGAGCTTGACGCCCAGGGACTCGAGCACTTGCGATGCACCCGATTTCGACGACAGCGCGCGATTGCCATGCTTGGCTACGGGGACGCCGGCTGAGGCAACCACAATGGCGCTGGCGGTGGAAATATTGAGCGTGCCGGCGCCGTCGCCCCCAGTTCCCACAATGTCTATGGCGTTCTCAGGAGCCGCCACGGGGATCATCTGTTCGCGCATGATCGATACCGCCGCGGCGATCTCGACCACTGTCTCACCCTTGACGCGCATGCCCATGAGGAACGCACCGATCTGGCTC
>JAKFDU010000137.1:0-54745 GCA_036675975.1 Devosia sp.
TCCGGAGCTGAATGGGTGTCGACATGGAACTCTCCTAAGCCGCGCGGAACTGGGCCGGGACCCAGCTTTCGTAGAGCGGATGGCCGGGGCCGATGGGCAGGACAACGTCCTGATTGGTCGACGACGAATGATAGAATGCGGTGACCAGCTCGAGCGAGCGACGCGAATCCTTGCTGGTGACCGGCAGCGGGCCGGCCCCGGTGAGCGCATCATGGAAACGCGCCATCTGGGTCTGGAACCGCGACGGCACATGCTGCCAGTTCGCCAGCAGGGCCTCGATTTTTGCCGCAGTTTCTGGGTTACGCGGCTGGATTTTCCATGGCTTCTCGCCCGGATTGTAGGCCGCGTGATCGCTTTCGAAGGAGACGTTCTCGAAGGCGAGGCGGATGCGGGTCATGTCGTCGGCCGAGCCGAGCGTGGCGGTGAGGCTGGCCAATGCGCCATTCTTCATCACCAGCGAGGCCGAGATGGTGTCTTCTACCTCGATCGGATTGACGCGGGTGGCGACGCGGCCGAAGACGCGGTCGATATCGCCCATGAGGTAAGTGAAAAGGTCGTGCGGATGGATGGCGTGGCCCATCAGGACGCCGCCCAGTTCCGTCGCCCATTTGCCGCGCCAGGGCACGGCATAATAGGGCGCATCGCGCCGCCACAGGGTCTCGACGGTGCCCATGAAGGGCTTGCCGGCAATGCCCGCATCGATGATGGCCTTGGCCTGCTCGATGCCATCGCCGAAGCGGTACTGGAACACCGGCATCAGCATGCCCTTGCTGTGCTTTTCCTGTTCCATGACGGCATCGACCTGGGCGAGCGAGCCGACCAGAGGCTTTTCGCAGATCACATGCTTGCCAGCCTTGAGGGCGGCCATGACCATAGAGAAATGCAGGCCCGGCGGCGTACAGATGTCGATGATGTCGATGTCGTCCATGCCGAGCAGGTCGTCGAAGCTGGTGATACGCCGCTCGATGCCGAACTCGTCGGCAACCTCGGTCATGCGCTCGGCATTGAGGTCGCACAGGGCCAGGACCCGGAACCTGCCGGAATTGGGCACATAGCCTTCCACGATATGGCTGCGGCCGATGCCGCAACCGACGACGCCAACGTTGAAAATCTTGCTCATTGGGCCCACTCCGTCCCGCGTTCGGCCAATGCTTGCGCGGTCAGCGCCAGCTTCATGGCATTGAAGCACCGCTCCTGCGGCATGGCCGTTTCGGTGCGGTCGCGCACGTCGGCCAGGAACTGCCTGCCGAAGGGCCGCTCGACCTTGCTGCAGTCGATGTGGCGCGGGCCCTCGCTGTTGACGATGAGCAGGTGATTCTCGCCCGGGCGGCCGGCAATGTCGATATATTTGCGCAGCTCGATGTAGCCTTCGGTGCCCAGGATGGTCAGGCGCCCGTCGCCCCAGGTCGGCAGGCCCGAGGGGGTGAACCAGTCGACGCGGATATAGCCCGAGGTGTCCGCGGTCTTGAGATGGACGTCGCCCACGTCCTGCAGACCCGGGCGGTCCGGATTGCCGCGATTGGCGACGGTGGCCGAGACCACGTCGGCATCCATGGCGCCGGCGAAGAACAGGAATTGCTCGAACTGGTGGCTGCCGATATCGCACAGGATGCCACCATAGCGCTGGCGATCGAAGAACCAGTCCGGCCGCTGGTTGTTGCGGATGGCATGAGGGCCAAGGCCCACGGTGTTGATCACCTTGCCGATAGCCCCCTGGGCGATAAGGTTGCCGGCCTCGACGGTAGCGCGCACCTCAAAATGCTCGGAATAGAGCACCGAGTAGATGCGCCCAGTTTCCTTTTGCACGCGCTTGAGTTCGTCGAGCTGAGCGAATGTGGTCATCCCCGGCTTGTCGGTCAGCACGTCCTTGCCATGGCGCATGGCCGCAATCGATATGGCGGCACGATCGGCCGGAATGGCCGAGGTCAGCACGACCGCGATCGAGGGGTCTTCGAGAATGGCGCGTGGGTCGGCAACCCGCTTGGCCTGCGGATATTTGGCGCCGAAGGCCGAGGCGAGGTCATCCTCGACAGCGTGGAAGGCTGTGAACTGCGCGCCGGCATCCAGGAGGCAATCAACCTGGCCATAGATATGGCTGTGATTGATGCCGATGGCGGCAAACTTGATATCGGTCATAGGTCTAGCGTTTCATACCGGTGGTAGCGATGCCCTCGATGAGCAGTCGCTGGAAGAACAGGAAGAACAGGAAGATGGGCACGAGGCTGAGCACGCTCATGGCGAACAGCCCGCCATAGTCGCTTTCGCCGGTCGAGTCGGTGAAGGTGCGCAGGCCCAGCATGACGGTGTACGACTTCATTTCGCTGAGATAGATCAGCGGCCCGAAGAAATCGTCCCAGGTCCAGATGAAGGTGAAGATCGCCGCGGTGGCCAGCACAGGCATGGACAGCGGGATGATGATCTTCCAGTAGATGCGCCAGGGCGAGCAGCCATCCATCTGTGCCGCCTCGTCGAGCTCCTTGGGCAGGCCACGGAAGAACTGCACCATCAGGAAGATGAAGAAGCCATCGGCGGCGAGGAATTTCGGCACAACCAGGGGCAGGAAGGTGTTTACCCAGCCGAGTTGGCGGAACAGCACATATTGCGGGATCAGCGTCACCTGGTAGGGCAGCATGAGCGTCATCAGCATCATGGCGAACCAGAAATTCTTGAACTTGAAGTTCAGCCGGGCAAAGGCGAAGGCCGCCATGGAGCAGGCGATCACATTGCCCGCCACCGACAGGCCCGAGATGATGAAGCTGTTGAGATAGAAGGTGGCGAAGCTGGTCCGCAGGCCATTCCAGCCACGAATGTAAGCGTCGATGCTCCAGGCCGACGGCCAGATGCTGGCCGAGGTGAAGATCTCGTTTTCCGGACGGAACGAGGCGGCCAGCAACCACAGCAGCGGATAGAGCATCAGCACCGAGGCGCCGAGCAATGCCACGTGGATCAGCACCGAGGTCAGGCGCTTCCGGCCTGGAGACGGCGCGCCGGTGACGACCGTGAGCTTGATGGGGACATCACTCATCGTAGTGCACCCAGTATTTGCTGGTGAGGAACGAGAAGGCGGTGAACAGCCCGACCAGCGCCAGCAATACCCACGCCAAGGCAGAGGCATAGCCCATGCGGAAGAAGCCGAAGGCCTCCTGGTAGAGGTAGAGCGTGTAGAACAGGGTCGAATTGATCGGATTGCCGGTGCCGCCCGAGATGATGAAGGCGGGCGTGAAGCTCTTGAACGCCTCGATGGTCTGGATGATGGCGTTGAAGAACACCACCGGGGTCAGGAGCGGCAGGGTGATCTTGACGAATTGCCGCCACTTGCTGGCGCCGTCAAGGCTTGCTGCTTCATACATGTCGGACGGAATCTGCCGTAGACCGGCGAGGAAAATGATCATCGGCGAGCCGAATTGCCAGATCGAGAGGATGATCAGCGTCCACAGCGAGGTCTTGGGATTGGAAATCCAGCTCGGACCTTCGATGCCGAACATCAGCAGCAGCTTGTTGACCAGGCCGTCACCAGCGAAAATCTGGCGCCACAGGATGGCGATGGCCACCGAGGCGCCGAGCAGGCTCGGCAGGTAGAACAGCGCGCGATACATAGGCAGGGCCTTGATGCCGCGATTGAGCAGCATGGCCACAGCCAGGGCGAAAGCCAGCTTGAGCGGCACCGAGAAGACCACGAAGAACATGGTCACCCGCATCGACGCCCAGAATTTGGGATCGTTGGTGAACATGCGCATGTAGTTGTTGGCGCCCACCCAGTCGGGTGCGGTCAAGAGGTCGAAATCGGTGAAGCTCAGATAGAGCGAGGTCACCATCGGGCCGATGGTCAGGCCGAGAAAACCGACCAGCCAAGGCAGCAGGAACAGGTATCCCGGGGCATCGTTCTGCCAGATCCGGGACCAGAGGGAGGGGGTGGCCGCGCGCTCCCTTGCGGAAGCGCCCGATTCAAGAGAGCGCGCGGTCATGTTGTTATGCTCGGCTGAGGATGTCGTTGGCGCCGGTGACGAGTTCGGCACCAGCCTGTTCCGGCGTCTTGGCGCCGAAGCCGACTTCCTGGCCCAGCGTACGGATCAGGGAAGCGTCGACTTCACCAGCAGCAGCCGGCGGCGGCGGCGGCAGCTTGCCGAGCAGGTCGCCCAAGTTGGCCACGAAGTTCAGAGCAATCTGGCTCTGTTCATCGAGGGTCGGGGCGACGATCTCGCGCGTCGCTTCGATGCACGGAATACCGCGCTCGACGCCAAGCAGCTTTGCCGCTTCAGGATCAGAGATGAAGAAGTTGAGGAAGTCGGCAGCGGCTTCTTTGTTGGCGGAGGTGCCGCCCACCGAGAAGAACATCGAGGGCTTGCGGTAGTGACCGCCGCCAACGCCGGCCGCGATGCGCGGGTAGCCAATCATACCCAGCTTGTCTTGCACGATGGCCTGGAAGGCCACGAGCTGGTTGGAGTTCGACGGCATCAGCGCCGCCTTGCCGAGCACCAGCATGGTGGTTTCCAGCGGACCGGTATCGAGGGCCTGGTCTTCGGCAGAGACGCAGACGCCCGCATCGCGCAGCTTGGCCCAGAGCTGATACCATTCGACAGCGTCGGCTTCCTCGAAGCCCAGCTTGCCTTCGGCGGTGTAGAGCGCCTTGCCGCGCTGCCGCAGCCAGTTGTCGAGCATGGGTTCGGAATAGGAACCGTCCTGGATGGCCTTCATGCCGCCACGGATATTGGCCGACTTGAAAGCTTCGCCGATTGCCATCAGGTCATCGAGGGTCCAGGCATTGGTCGGCACTTCGATGCCGGCTTCTTCGAAGGCGGAGGTGTTGACGAGCGTCGCCACCGAGTTGGCGCCGAGCGAAATGCCATAGAGCTTGCCGTCGACCTTGCCGCCTTCGAGCTGGTCGGCGTCGAAGCCGTCGAGCTTGAGGGCGCCGCCGACGAATTCGTCCAGCGGTGCGATAGCGTTACGCTTGGCGTATTCGACGATGTAGCGATAATCCATCTGGATGATGTCGGGGGCGTTGCCGCCGGCCGTCTGGGTCGCCAGCTTGGGCCAATAGTCGTTCCAGGCGAGGAATTCGCCCTCGACAACCGTGCCCTTGGCCTTGGTGTAAAGGTCGGTCACGCCATAGGTGCGGTCGGCACGGGCCTGGCCGCCCCAGAAGGTGAGGCGCAGGCTTTCGGCCTGGGCCCAGCTGGGCATCACGCCGGCAGCGCCGGCGGCGACGAGGGCGGAGCTGCCCATCAGGAACTGGCGGCGGTCGATACGGATAGTCATCAGGTTTTCCTCCCTTGAAACTGTGGTCGTTCCGGCTGCGGAACGGAAGCGATCCGCAGCCTCCCGCTGCTAAATCACTAATCGGTTACTTCTATCTGGCGGATCCTGCGTTGTCACCAACGCTGCTCCGTCACGCTTTTTGCTCGGTTCTCCTTACGCAAAATGCACAAATAACCGACTGGTTACGACATAGCACACACTTTTGCGGCAAGGCAATCGCTTGTATGGAAGATGTCAGACAGCGACTTGTTCCCCCTGCAGCCTGCAAGCATGCCTGCAGTTTTCCGCCTGATTTCTTGTGTTCCGAACGGTCCCTGCTTAGCGGCAGGCCGTTTTCTCCCACGGCCGTTTGTCGACCAGTTGTTGTCTTGTGGTGCCCACAGTGGCGCAGTCTCGACCAAAAGAAAAATACGAAATATCCTGTCCGATATAGATTTTTTCTATGGCGGAGGCGGCACGATGGACAAGCTACTCAATCAGTTCCTGGCGGTGGCGGAGGCCGGCACGATCAGCGCGGCGGCGACGGCCCTGTTCGTGACCCAGCCGACGCTGACCTTCAACATGCGCAAGCTCGAGGAGACCATGGGCGTGCCGCTGCTGATCCGCACGCCGCGCGGGGTGGAACTCACCGAGTATGGCGAAACGCTGTACCAGAATGGGCGGCTGATGCGCCGGCTCTATGACAATACGCTCAACGCCATTGCCCATCAGCGCGGCCGCACCGAGCAGGGGCTGCGCATCGGCTCGGGCTATTCGTGGTGGACGCTGTTCATCCGCGACATGGTGCTGGGCTATTCCAGGGCTTACCCCAATGCGCGCATCCATGTGAGCCTGGGAAACCAGTTGCGCTGCATGGACCAGTTGCTGAGTGGCGACATCTCGCTGTTCGTGGCGCACGAGATCGAGGGCCTGAGCCGGAGCACCGGGGCGCGCCTCATCCCGCTCACCCGGGTCGGGCAGAGCTATTTCGTGCGCGAGGGCCATACCCTGCTCAGCCGGCCGCGGTCGATCGCCGAGATCGAGGCCTATCCGGCCGTGACCAGTTCACTGCCCGAAATCCGGCACCAGCGCTTCTTCGAGGCGTGGAGCCGAACCACATCCGGCAGCGCGCCCTTCGACCAGGGCAAGTATGTGTTCGCCTCCAATTCGCTGGCGGCGTGCCTGGACTATGTCGAGCGCAGCGATGCGGTAATCAGCCATACCGAGGTGATGGCCGACGAGTTCATCCGCCGTGGGCTTCGCCGCATCGAGGTCACCGAAGCGACGCAACAGAACCTGATCGGCATATATGTCCTGCAGGAGCGCGCCGAGGAGCCGCGCGTCGCCGAACTCATCGAGGGGTTGCGCGAGGCGGCCGCGGCAGTGCTGCCCCCGCTGGGGTAGTCTCCCTCAAGGGAAGAAGGGAAATCAGGCAGGCTTGGTCCTGAGGTAATCGAGCACCATCTGCACCGCCTGAGCTTCGCGCTCCTGCACCATGTCGATGCCACTGAGGTCGCGGGCGAAGATCACCGACAGCGTCGCCATGTTCGACACGTAGAAAAAGCCGAGAGCGGCGATAGAGATGTAGAGCTGCACCGGATCGACATCGCGGCGGAATATGCCCAGCTCCGCGCCGCGTTCGACGATGGTGGTGATCTGCCCCACCAGTGGGGAATGCAGCGCCTGGATATCGGGCAAGGTCTTCAAAAACCTTGCATTCTCGATGTTTTCGGTGCCGAGCAGGCGCGGAAACCAGGGATTGGCCAGGAAATGGCGGAAGGTGAAGCGCACCAGCCGGTCCATGGCATCCACCGGCCCGAACTGGTCGAGACTCAACGCCCGCTCGCCGCGGCGGATTTCCTGGTAGGCGTCCAGGAGCACGGCCCGGTAGAGGTCCTCCTTGTTGCCGAAATAGTGGTAGAGCAGCCGCTTGTTGGCCCCGGCCAGTGCGGCAATGGCATCCACCCGCGCGCCCTCGAAGCCGCGCTCGGCAAATTCAGCCCGCCCGGCGACAAGGATCGCCGCCTTGGTCTTTTCAGAATTTCTGGCGCGCTTTATCGGCGCTGCCTTTGCCGCGAGCCGCTCGTCCATGTCCGTCCCCATGCGAACGGGCCAGTTACCGCGCATGTCCTGCCATCCAAATAACAGTGCGCGTCGATGCGGTAAAGGCGGCGTCCGGCCGATCGTCATGTGGCCGCGAGGAGCGGCTTGACGTCGCCCCGTTGTCCCGTGTAGCTAAGTAACTAATCAGTTACACGCCGGAGCGGCACGGGAGGATTTCGAATGGCAGACAGGCGGCTTGGACTCATCATGCACGGGGTGACCGGACGCATGGGCTATAACCAGCATCTGGTGCGATCGATCCTGGCGATCCGCGACCAGGGCGGCGTGGCGCTTTCCAATGGTGATCGCCTGATCGTCGACCCCATCATTGTCGGCCGCGACGCCGACAAGATTGAGCGGCTGGCCAAAAAGCACGACATCAAGCGCTGGAGCAGCGATATCGATGCGGCTCTCGCCAACCCCGAGGACACTGTGTTCTTCGACGCCGGCACCACGCTGATGCGTGCCAGCCTGATCGAAAAGGCGCTGGCCGCCGGCAAGCACGTCTATTGCGAGAAGCCGACCTCTGATTCCCTCGAGATCGCCGTCAATCTGGCCAAGACCGCCCGCGCCTCGGGCCTCAAGCATGGCGTGGTGCAGGACAAGCTGTTTTTGCCCGGTCTGATGAAGCTGAAAATGCTGCGCGACTCGGGCTTTTTCGGCGACATCCTCTCGGTGCGCGGCGAGTTCGGCTATTGGGTGTTCGAGGGTGACTGGCAGCCGGCGCAGCGTCCCTCCTGGAATTACCGCAAGGCCGATGGCGGCGGCATCATCCTCGATATGCTGTGCCACTGGCGCTATGTGCTCGATAACCTGTTCGGCGAGGTCAAGGCCGTGTCGTGCCTGGGCGCAACCCACATTCCTGAGCGCGTCGATGAGAAGGGCAATCGCTACAAGGCCGATACGGACGATGCGGCCTATGCAACGTTCGAGCTTGAGGGCGGCGTCATCGCCCAGATCAATTCGAGCTGGACCACCCGTGTCCGCCGCGACGACCTGGTCACTTTCCATGTCGATGGCACGCATGGCTCGGCCGTGGCGGGCCTGCATAAATGCTGGAGCCAGCATCGCGTCAATACGCCCAAGCCGGTGTGGAACCCCGACCAGCCGCAGACCATGAACTTCTTTGGCGATTGGGAAGAAGTGCCGGACAATTGGCCGGCCCAGAACGGCTTCAAGGCACAATGGGAAATGTTCCTGCGCCATGTCGCCGAGGACGCGCCGTGGGAATATGGCCTGGAGGCCGGCGCCAAGGGCGTGCAGCTGGCTGAACTCGGCCTCAAGAGCTGGGCCGAACGCCGCTGGCTCGACGTGCCAAAACTGGAATTCTAGTTCCGCGCAGACCCCCTCACCCGCCCTTCGGGCACCCTCTCCCGCAAGGGGAGAGGGGGATCTGAGTTCCTGAACGAGTGCCGTGCCTGCCTTCTCCCCTTGCGGGAGAAGGTGGCGCGCAGCGCCGGATGAGGGGGAGAGCACCAATGCCAACAATCAACCTGCCCAACACAGATCGCAGTATCACCAGCTACACGCTGACTGGCGAGCCGATACCCTTTGTCCGGCACAAGGCGACGGATTTCTCCCGCATCGCCTATGCGGCCGCCCACGTCGTAGCCGACCCGCTGGCGGTCAACGATCCCTGGCTCACCCCTGCCATCGACTGGGACGCGACCCTCAAATTCCGCCATCGCCTGTGGGATCTCGGCCTTGGCGTGGCCGAAGCCATGGATACAGCGCAGCGCGGCATGGGGCTCACCTGGACCGACGCGCAGGAGCTGATCCGCCGCGCCCAGGCCGAAGCCCGCACCCGCGACGATGCCCTGATCGCCTATGGCGCCGGCACCGACCACCTGATGCCCGGGCCTGATGTCACCATCGACCAGATCATCGCCGCCTATGAAGAGCAGGTCGGGTTCGTCGAAGGCCAGGGCGGGCGGGTTATCCTGATGGCTTCACGCGCCCTCGCCGCTGCGGCGAAGTCGCCCGACGACTATGCCCGCGTCTATGGCCGCATCCTCAGCCAGGTAAAGCAGCCTGTCATCATGCATTGGCTGGGCGAAATGTTCGACCCCGCCTTGCAGGGCTATTGGGGCAATGTCGATCATGACGCGGCCATGGATGTCTGCCTCGATGTCATCGCCGCCAACGCCAAGAACGTCGACGGCATCAAGATTTCGCTGCTTTCGGCCGAAAAAGAGATCGCCATGCGCCGCCGGCTCCCGGCCTCGGTCAAGATGTATACCGGCGACGATTTCAACTATGCCGAACTGATATCAGGCGATGACCAGGGCTATTCCCACGCACTGCTCGGCATTTTCGACGCCATCGCGCCGGCCGCCTCGGCGGGTCTGGCCGCTCTGGGCAAGGGCAATAATAACGAATTCTTCGACCTGCTCGAACCCACCGTGCCGCTCAGCCGCCATATCTTCGCGGCGCCGACGCGGTTCTACAAGACCGGTGTGGTGTTCCTGGCTTATCTCAATGGTTTGCAGAGCCATTTTGCCATGATCGGCGGCCAGCAATCCACGCGATCCGTGCAGCATCTGAGCGAACTGTTCCGGCTGGCCGACAAGGCCCGCGTGCTGGCTGACCCGGAACTGGCCGCCGTCCGGATGCGGCAGGTTCTCGCGGTAAACGGAGTATCCGCATGAGCGCCGATACGGTGATTTCCCTCAACCTCGCTACCACCCGCCAGGTCTGGGGCTTCAAGGACGCGGTGGAAGGGTGCCTGCGCGCCGACATTACCGCCATCTCACCCTGGCGCGACCAGATCGCGGCCATCGGGCTCGATGAAGCGGCCCGCATCGTACGTGACAACAAGATCCGCGTTACCGGCGTCTGCCGCGGCGGCATGTTTCCGGCCGAAACCGCGGCGGGGCGTCAAGCCAATATCGACGATAACCTGCGCGCCATCGACGAAGCGGCGGCGCTCAACGCCGATTGCCTGGTGCTGGTGGTGGGCGGATTGCCCGGTTCGTCCAAGGATATTGCCGGGGCCCGGCAGATGGTCTCCGACGGCATTGCCGCCATGCTGCCGCATGCCAGGGCCAGCGGCATCAAGATCGCCATCGAGCCGCTGCATCCGATGTATGCCGCCGACCGTGCCTGCGTGAACACCATCGATCAGGCGCTCGATATCTGCGAGACACTGGGCGAAACCGTCGGCGTCGCCATCGACGTCTATCACGTCTGGTGGGACCCCTACCTCGCCCGAGCCATCGCCCGCGCTGGCCGGATGAAGCGCATCTTTGCCCATCACATCTGCGACTGGCTGGTGCCGACCAAGGACATGCTGCTCGATCGCGGCATGATGGGCGACGGGGTGATCGACCTTCCCGGCATTCGCAGGATGATCGAGGATGCCGGCTTCCATGGCCCGCAGGAAGTCGAGATATTCAGCCAGGACAACTGGTGGAAGCGGCCCGGTGACGAAGTGCTCGCGGTGATCAAGGAGCGCGTCGCCACGGTCTGCTGACGGCAAATTTGGACAAGAAAAAGCCCCCGGAGCCAGGCTCCGGGGGCTTTTTGTCTTCAGGTCTCAGGCGCGGCTGTAGGCCAGCGTCTGGCACAGGATGGCCGCGCGGCAACCCTGGATTTCGATGGTGTCCGAGCTCACCTGCGTAACGGTGGCTTCGGCGCTGATGCCGCCGGCCTTCAGAGAGCCCTTCCATTCACCGGGCGCCACCTGCTCGGCCTGCATCACCTGCTTGCCGACAAAGGCCAGGTTTTCCGGGGTTGCCGAAGCGCCCTCGAGATTGGTCAACACGCCGCAGAGGTCGGTATTGTCCTCGCCGCAAAGCGAGAATTCGAACGACGTGCCGAATTCGTCAACGAAGGTGCCGTTTGGCAGAGCCGCCGCGTCTTGAGCCAGGGTAGGCAGAGCAGCAGCAACGCAAAGGGCACCGATAGCAAAAGTGGTCTTCAAGAAATGCATGGTTTTATCTCCATGCGACACGCCGCCCCACGCAGTCGCGATCAAAAGGTTGGTTGATGGATAGCTAACGCGGCCCTCCCACTTGGGTTGCCCGCTGTTGAGATCACGTTTTAACGGTGAAATGTGGCAGCAATCTCGACATGGGCCGATTGAGTGAACTGATCGACTGCGACAATTTCGCTCATCCGGTAGCCACCGGCGACCAGAATGGCCGCGTCGCGGGCGAAAGTCCTGCTGTCGCAGGCCACCATGACGACGGTCTTGACCTTGGATTTTGCCAGTTCCCGCGCCTGGGCCTCGGCGCCGGCGCGGGGCGGATCGAGCACAACAGCTTCATAATCGAGTTCGAACTGGGTCAGCGGATCGCGGAACAGGTCGCGCGCCTTGGCGGTCACCTCGCGCAGACCCTTGGTGAAGCGGCGGGCCTTGTCCAAGGCCGCGATGCCGGGCTTGTCGTTATCAAAAGCCGTGACCGGGCGCTGTTCGGCCAGCCGCAGCGCGAAGGGCCCGACGCCGCAAAACAGGTCGGCAACGGTCTTTGCCTTGCCCACAGCATTGACTACATAATCCGCCAGCGCCTGTTCAGCCGCTTCGGTGGCCTGGAGGAAGCTGCCGATGGGCAGCTCCACCTGTGCCCGACCCATTTCGATGATGGGTGGCTGGGCCTGCAGCACCATTTCGCCGTTGAGCGCCAGCCGCGCCAGCTTGAAGCGGCCGACCAGCGGGCCGACGCGATCGGCGCGCGCCTGTTTCTTTTCGGTGCGGACGGCGACATCGAGACCGGTGAGGGTGGCGGTGAAGCTCACATCGGCCTCACCCACGACCTGCATCACCGCCCGGGCAATATCGGGGGCGCGCGCCAGCCCGGGTGCGGCGATGGGGCAGGTGTCGAGGTCATGCACCTGATGGCTGCGCAGCCGCATATAGCCGGCGCCCTCGCGGCGGGCATGCAGCGTCGCGCGGCGCCGGCCATGGCCCGATGCGTCGATGAAGCGGACAACCCGCTGGTCGATACCGGCGAAACGCAGCGGGGTTTCCACCAGCCCGATCTTGAAGGCCTCGTAACTGGACCGATCCATATGCTGCAGCTGGCAGCCGCCGCAGGCGCCGAAATGCGGGCAGAACGGCTCGATGCGGTTGGGTGACGGCGTGATCACACCCCGCAGCGTGCCGCGCTCGCCATCCATGTCGATCTCCACCAGTTCGCCGGGCAGTGCGAGCGGCACGAAGACCTTGCGGCCCTCGATCTCGGCGACACCCTCGCCCTTGTGGCCAAGGCTGATGATGGTGGTGGTTGTGGTCATTGATGTCCGGGGGCTTGCTGAGGGCGTTCAGTAGCGGGTTTGGACCAAAAGGTCACCCCATCCCGGATCGTCGGCCTCGGGCCTGACCCGAGGGGCCTTCACTTGCGGAACCTTAGCTGAAGTGCAGAGCCCTCGGGCAAGCCCGAGCGGGACGGTCGGTGGGCGTAGATCCCTTATGGCCGGCTCGCCCATTCCAGCAAGCTCGCCAGCCCCACAAACGGCATGCCGGCATGTTCGGTGAGGCCTGAGGCGCAGGTGGAGACGGTGGACACCCCCAGCGTACAGCCTGCAGGTATGTCATTTTTGGCGAAGCGCGTCGCGTGGGCGTTGAGCTCGGGGAAGAACAGCCCCTTGTCGCCGGCATAGCCGCAGCAGGTCACCGAGCTCAGCACTGCGATCTCGTCGGCACAGGCGCGGGCGATGGCCTCGGTCATCGGCTGCTCGGCCAGCCGCTGCGCCGAGCAATTGTGATGGACGGCCACGACGGGCAGCTTCTGCGTGATCGTCAGACGCGGCAGCACCTGGCTCAGCAGGAACTGGCTGGAATCGAGGACCGGCGCATCGCCGGGGAATTCGCGCAGGTGCTTGGCGCAGGTGGAGGCATCGGTGACGACACTGAGGCGCCCGGCATCTGATAGTGCCGAGAGCTCGCGCTTGAGGTCGGCGCCGACGCTGGCTGCCTGCTCGGGAAAGCCCTTGGATTGGAACGGCTGGCCGCAGCATTGGCCAGTGAGATGGGTGGGGACGATGACATCGAATCCCGCCCGCTCCAGCAGCGCCAGCATGGCGTCGGGGACGGCGAGCAGGTCATGCGCGGTTTTGGGAGCGCCGAACATGCGGGTGGCGCAGCTGGGGAAGTAGACGATGGATGGACGACCGGTCTGGGCGATGGGCACCGGAAAGCCGGTCTGGCGGGGATCCTGCCGGTTGGGCGCCAGTCTGGGCGCCCCCGGACCGTGATGCAGGGCCCGGGACACGCGCGGCACCCTTTCGCCCGTCAAGCGGCGCGCCGAATCGGTGATGGCCTCGATGGCCGGCGCCGGGACCAGGGTGCGGGCCATGTCGGCCAGGGCCACGCCGCCACGCATCATGGTTTCGACTGCGCCGCGGTGATCGGCCGCAAAGCCCGCCACTGCACGTGCAGCACCGCCGCGGCGCCGGGCGCGCTGGCCTGTTATCATCGTGCCGGTTTCGATGCCCACGGGGCAGCGCAGCGAACAGAGGTTGCAGGCGGCGCAGGTGTCGAGGCCGGCATATTGAAAATCGTCGTCAAGCCGCTTGAGTCGCTCCGGATCTTCGCCGCTGGACCGCAGCCGCTCCCGCTCGCGCGTCACGGCGATGCGCTGGCGCGGTGACAGGGTCATCTGGTGGCTCGGGCAGGCCGGCTCGCAGAAGCCGCATTCGATGCAGAGATCGACCAGCTCGTCGGCCAGCGGCATGACCTTGAGGTGCTTGATGTGGATCTTGTCATCGGCATTGAGCAGCACGCCCGGATTGAGCAGATTTTCCGGATCGAACAGCTGCTTGATCTGCCACATCAGCCCATAGGCCTTGCTGCCCCATTCGGCCTCGACAAAGGGCGCGATGGCGCGGCCGGTGCCATGCTCGGCCTTGAGCGAGCCGCCATATTGCACCGAGACCAGCTGCGACAGGTCATGGGAGAAGCGATCGAATTTTTCTGCCGAGCCGGGCTGGGAGAAGTCGTCGCTCATCTGGAAATGCAGGTTCCCCGCCAAGGCATGGCCGAAGATGATGGCATCCTCGTAGCCGTGGTCGTCGAGAAGCTGGCGCATGTCGGTGACGAATTCGGCCAGGCGTTCGATTGGCGCTGCCACGTCTTCGGTCAGCATTGACGTGCCCTTGGGCCGCGCCGCGCCGCCCGAGGCGAAGAAACCCTTGCGGATGTCCCAGAGGGCATGGCTGCGCGCTTCGTCGGTGGAGAAATCGATATGGGTGGCGCCATGCCGGCCGAGGAGGTCCACCGCCTTGACCGTCTCAGCGGCAAGGGTGGCGGCGTCGGGGGCGGTCACGTCGATCAGCACTGCGGGGGAATTGTCGGTCAGCCATGGCCGCAGCGGCGCCATGGGGGCCAGATGCTCAACGGTCGCCAGCGCCCGGCGCTCGATATACTCGGCGGCGGTGACGCCCGTCGTCACCTGCACCCCGCCATTGGCCATCTCGATGATGGCGCGGCCCGCCGATTGCGGATCGGGGAACGGCACCAGGGCCGTGGCCTTGAAGGGGTGCTCGGGGACGGTGTTGTAGGTCACCTCGGAGACAAAGCCGAGCGTGCCTTCCGAACCCACCATGAGGTGGACCAGGATATCGAGCGGGTCGTGGTAGTCGACCAGTGCATTGAGCGAATAGCCCACCGTGTTCTTGATGCGGTACTTTTTCCGGATCAAGGCCACGAGGTCGGGATCCGCCATGACCTGATGATGCAGCCGATGCAGCCCGTCGAGCATCGCCTGGTGGCTGGCGCGGAAAGCGTCGCAACTAGCCACGTCGCCGCTGTCCAGCATGGTGCCGTCGGTCAGCACGATCCGCAGCCGCGCCATGGTGTGATAGGTATTCTGGGCCACGCCGCAGCACATGCCGGACGAATTGTTATTGACCACGCCGCCGATCTTGCAGGTGGCCTGGCTCGCCGGATCAGGCCCGATCTTCCTGTTGAACGGCTTCAGCGCCTTGTTGGCCTGGGCGACGATAATCGCCGGCCCCAGCGTGATCTGCTCGGCGCCGGGATGAATATCGAGCTTGCGCCAACCATCGCCCAATACGGCCAGCACGCCATCGGTCACCGCCTGGCCCGACAGGGACGTGCCCGCCGCCCTGAAGGTGATCGGCAGGCCTTCGGCCCGGGCGGCCGCCATGACGGCGCGGACCTCGTCCTCGGAATTGATGAAGACCACCACCGCCGGAATCAGCCGGTAGGAACTGGCGTCGCCGCTCCAGGCATAGGTCATCAGCGGATCGGTATGGATGCGACCGCGTACCTTGCCCTTGAGCCTGGTGGCGACACGTTCGCCGGCGGCCCGGCGGTCAGGCGCGGGCGGATGGACGGGCGAGGGGGCGAGGGTGGTTTGCTGCATGCCCCAAGAGCTAACATGTTAGCTTCGACCTGCGAAGACCCTTGTCAGCCGCGCGCATCAGGCGTTTGCTGGAACCGGGCAATGAGAGGGGCAAGCAATGGCTGATATCAACTGGCTGGCGGTGATCGCCGCTGCGCTTTCGATGTTCGTGATCGGCGGGGTCTGGTACTCGCCCGTTCTGTTCGACCAGGCCTGGCGGCGCGCCGCCAATATCAGCGATGCCGACATGGCGCGCGGCAATCCGGCGGTCATTTTCGGCGTGGCATTCGTGCTGTGCCTGGTGATGGCGGCCAATCTGGCCTTTTTCATCGCCGGGCCAGAGGTGACCCTGGGCTTTGCCATCGGCGCCGCTGTGGCGGCGGGATTTGGCTGGGCGGCACTCAGCCTGGGCGTCGTCACGCTCTTCGAGCGCCGGCCGCTGAGCTACTTCCTCATCAATGGCGGTTATCTCACCATCGGCTTTGCCGTGATGGGCCTGATTCTGGGTCTCTGGCGCTAGGCAGATCCAGCCCACCACCGGACTTTGCCTCCCCGTGATGGGGACTACGGGGTGAAAGCCCCAATATCCGGGCCAGGCATCCCCCACCCCTGATCCCTCCCCGCAAGGGGGAGGGATGTCGACTGAGAGTGCATCGATCAGATATCGACGTCGTCGTCGCCCAGGGCTTCGATCTCGGCGGCGGCGCGCTTCAGGATCTCGGCCGTATGCCGCTGCTGGTCTTCCGTGCCGCGACGCGCCTTCTTGAGGGCAGCCTTGAGGTCGCGACGGGCGTCGTTGAGCTCGGGCACCACATCCTTGAGATCGCGGTCGGCGTCGGGTTCGGAATGCGAACCCCAGCCGTGGCCACGATGCGGCGGGCGGTTGCCGAAATCGGGGCCAGGGCCCTGTTCACCGCGCCCGAACGGCCAATCGGCCTTGGCGAATTCGCGGAAGCGGGCCATCTGCTCGCCGGCCTTGGCCAGGAAGGCCAGGGTCGATTCGATAGCCTCCCGGTTGTCGCTCAGATGAGCCCTGCCCTCGGCGGTGATGGTATAGAGCTTCTTGTTGCCATCGGCCTCGGAGGTGACATAGCCCGCCTCTTCGAGGAAGGTCAGCGCCGGATAGACGATGCCGGGGCTCGGCGTATAGAAGCCGGCCGATTTTTCCTCGATGGCCTTGATCAGGTCATAGCCGTGACGGGGCTGCTGCTCGATCAGGAACAGCGCCACGAGGCGCAGGTCGCCCGAGGCGAGCATGCGGCCGATGCGGAAATTGCCGCCCATATTGCCCCAGCCCTCGCCACTTTCGACGCCGGAGGCAAACCGTCCCCAGCCGCGGCGAGCCATGGCTTCCATGCGGCGCCAATTGGGTTCACCGTCCTTCCAATATCCACTCATGATCGGTCTCCGATATATCTTTCGTTTCACTGATTGATAAGATCGGCGCCGATTCAAGCGATTTCAAGATATATCTTACGATTGTGTTTTGGTTAGCTCACCAGCGCGCGTCACCCTTGGGCTTGTCCCGAGAGTATTGCACTCGCGGAACGATCGTTAAGTGCAAAGCCCTCGCGTCAGCCCGAGGGTGACGGCTGGTGGGGTGGCCGCTTGGTGGGCCAAAAACAAAAATCCCGTCCGGGGGTGCCGGACGGGAGAGTGATGTACTGCGATCGTATCGGCCGCCGCTAAAGGATGGGCGCCGGAGCGTTGTCGCGGTCGAATTGGCCGTGCTTGCGGTAGCGATACATGTAGGTCGGCAGGATGGTATCCATCGCTGTCGGCGTGATGCCGAAGGCGGCAAAAGTCCGCTTGTCCTTGATGGCGGCGTCGGAGACGACATTGTCGACGCCGAGCAGTTCGACCTGGTCGCCGGTGAGCAGCGGCGGGAAGGGCAGAATGGCAAAGGGCAGCGCCAGCAGCTTGGCGATCCCTGATGGCAGCGGCAGCATGGGGCGATTGCGGCCTGCTTCGCGCTGTATGCGCACCAGCAGTTGCCTGTAGGTCTCGATCTGCGGCCCGCCCAACTCGTAGATGCGACCCGACTTGACCTGGCCCTCGGCAGCCAGCGCAAAGGCCTCGGCCACGTCGCCCACATAGGCGGGCTGGAAGCGGGTATCGCCACCGATGACGGGCAGAACCGGCAGCATGCGCGCCAAGGCAGCCATCAGGTTGAAGAAGCCGTCGCCCTGCCCGAACAGAACGGAGGGACGCATGATGATGGCATCGGGGAAAGCCTTGAACACGGCGGCTTCGCCGGCCAGCTTGCTGGCGGCATAGGCGCTGACGTCGGCAGCCAGATCGACACCCAGCGCCGACATATGCACCAGGGTCGAGGCGCCGGCAGCCTTGGCCGCGGCGGCAATGTTGGCCGCACCATCGACATGCACGGCTTCGAAAGTCTGTGCCCCGCGCGAGTGACCGGTGCCCACCAGATTGATGACGATATCAGCGCCCGCTACCGCCCGGCGCACCGAAGCGGCATTGCGGACATTGGCCTGGATCGGCACGATCTGGCCGACGCTGCCGAACATCCTTGTATGTCCCGCGAGGTCAGGCCGGCGCACGGCGACGCGAATGCGGTGGCCACGCTTGGCCAGCAGTTGCACGATCTGAGTGCCGACAAAGCCCGAACCGCCAAAAATGGTGACGAGTCTGGGTTCTATTCTGTCCATTCTAGGCTCCGGCAACAGGCTTGGTTGGCTCCGCTTCTATCGCATAGCCGCCGCCGCTGTCGAGGGCCGGAGACACCGAGCCGACTTGACTCCATCGCAACAATGTTCTTGTTATGTTCTATTCAAAAGGAGCAAGCACATGCCCGAAAAGCAGACCTACCATGGCCAGTGCCATTGTGGCGCCGTGCGCTACACCGCCATCACCGATCTCAGCTCGCTGGGCGACTGCAACTGCTCGCGCTGCCGGCGCCTGGGCTGGGTGATGCAATCGCTGCCAGCGGCCGATTTCACACTGGAAAGCGGCGAAGCCAATCTCAGCGTCTATCATTTCAGCACCGAGACCATCGATCATCTGTTCTGCAGGACCTGCGGCATCGAGTCTTTCTCCCGCGGCAGCGACGGCAAGGGCAACGAACTGGTCATGATCAATGTCAGCTGCCTCGAGCCGCCGGTTCCGATCGATCGCAGTGCCATCAAACATTGGGATGGCGCTAACTGGTGAGGCGCACACGAATGCCGGTTGACATCGTCAGGCGCTCCCCCTAGTTACACCACCGCTTGCCCAGATGGCGGAATTGGTAGACGCGCACGGTTCAGGTCCGTGTACCGCAAGGTGTGGAGGTTCGAGTCCTCTTCTGGGCACCAAGTTATTAGACCCCGGTCGCGACTAATGTCGCGGCCGGGGTTTTTGGTTTCTGGTCCAGGCTCTGGCCGGAGCCGAAAACCATGCTCCTAAACGAGTGCGGGACATATCAAGCTTTCTTTATATCCCGCTTGACCAGACCCTGCGCCAGTGTCACAAACCCCCATAATTGCTCATTTTGAGCGGGTTTTTGGCTATTAAGGGGAATTTGGTTGGCACGGTCTTCCTATCTTTTCACCTCCGAATCGGTGTCCGAGGGTCATCCGGACAAGGTTTGCGACCGGATTTCCGATGAAATCGTCGACCTGGTTTTCCGCGAAGCCAAGAAGACCGGCATGGATCCGTCCCAAGTGCGCATCGCCTGCGAGACGCTGGCCACCACCAACCGCGTGGTGATTGCCGGCGAGGTGCGCGTGCCCGAAACCCTGCTCAAGAAGGGCAAGGACGGCAAGGTGCTGCTCGACGCCGCCGGTGCCCCGGTGGTCAACCCATCCAAGTTCAAGTCGGCGGCCCGCAAGGCCATCAAGGCCATCGGCTACGAGCAGGCCGGTTTTCACTGGAAGACCGCCCGCATCGACGTGCTGCTGCATGGCCAGTCCGCCGATATCGCCGTCGGTGTGGACGAGACCGGCAACAAGGATGTGGGCGCGGGCGACCAGGGCATCATGTTCGGCTATGCCAGCCGCGAGACGCCCGAGCTGCTGCCGGCGCCGATCTATTATGCGCACAAGATTCTCGAAACGCTGACCATCGCCCGCAAGGCTAATAACGGCCCGGCCGGCAAGCTGGGGCCGGATGCCAAGAGCCAGGTCACGGTGCGCTACGAAGACGGCAAGCCTGTCGGCGTGACCCAGATCGTGCTGTCGACCCAGCATCTGGATGAAAGCCTGACCTCGGCCGACGTGCGCGGAATCGTCGAGCCCTATATCCGCGAAGCGCTGCCCGAGGGCTGGATTACCAAGGACACCGTCTGGCACGTCAATCCGACCGGCAAGTTCGTGGTTGGCGGCCCCGATGGCGATGCGGGCCTGACCGGCCGCAAGATCATCGTCGACACCTACGGTGGGGCGGCCCCGCATGGCGGCGGCGCCTTTTCGGGCAAGGACCCGACCAAGGTGGACCGCTCGGCGGCCTATGCCGCACGCTACCTAGCCAAGAACGTGGTCGCTGCCGGCCTCGCCGATCGCGCCACCATCCAGCTCAGCTATGCCATTGGCGTGGCGCAGCCACTGTCGATCTATGTGGACCTGCATGGCACCGGCAAGGTCGAGGAATCGCTGATCGAGAGCGTCCTGCAGGGCGGCAAGATCATGGACCTGACGCCGCGCGGCATCCGTACCCATCTCGACCTCAACAAGCCCATCTATGCCCGCACCTCCGCCTATGGCCATTTCGGCCGCAAGGCGGGTCGTGACGGCAGCTTCTCCTGGGAAAAGACTGACCTCGTCGGCGCTCTCAAGGCCGCGGTGAAGTAAGTCCAAGCTCATCAACCATCGATGCCCGGCTCCTGTTCAAGGGTCCGGGCATTTTGTTATGCAGGCCGCCATGACCAAGCCAGACCACCAGCTACCCAAGACCCTGTCGGGCGAGCCACGGGCCTTTTTCGGCCGGCGTTCGGGCAAGAAACTGCATGACGGCCAGCAGGCGGTGTTCAACGCCACCCTGCCCGCGCTCGAGATCAAGCTGACCGGCACACTCGATCCGGCCGAACTGTTTCCGGCCGCCGCAAGAATCATCATCGAGATCGGCTATGGCGGCGGCGAGCACCTGGCGCTCGAGGCGTCGCGCCACCCCGATACCGGCTATATCGGCTGCGAAGTGTTTACCGGCGGCATCGGCAAGATGGTGCAGACCATCGCCGCCGGGCAGCTGGCCAATATCCGCCTCTTCACCGACGACGCGTTCAAGCTGCTGATGCAGCTGCCCGACGCATCGATCGACGAAGTCTACCTGCTCTATCCCGATCCGTGGCCCAAGACGCGCCACCACAAACGCCGCTTCGTGTCGCCGACCACACTGGCCGAACTGGCGCGGGTGCTACGTCCGGGAGGCGTGTTCCACTTCGCCACCGATATCGAGGATTATGCCAACTGGACGCTGGCGCATATCGTGCGCGCACCGCAGTTCAGTTTCGCACCGGAAAAACCCGGTGGCTGGCATGATCCCTATCCGGGGTGGGAGGCGACGCGCTACGAGCAGAAGGCGCGTCGCGAGGGGCGCCTGGTCAGCTTTTATTTCAGCTTCACGCGGGTTTAGCCGCCCGCGGTCGGAGTGGCTTCGCCGCCCGAGAGATGGCTGATATGTCAAAGTTTAATGCTTGGCGGCTCTGGTAGTCACGCAATCGCGACCCATATCCGGACCTCGACCAGTTTATCGAGGTTCGCCATGTCCAGTCAGTCTACACCCAGCCGGCACGACACCGACGTGTTGATGGCAAGGCCGGGGAAATGGACATTGACCATCATCACCATGCTGCGCGCGGAGGCCCGCCGGTTCAACGACCTCAAGCGCGCGGGTGGTATTTCGCAAAAGACACTGACGCTGACGCTACGCGAGCTGGAGCGCGACGGCTTCGTCACGCGCACCATGTTCGCGACCATTCCGCCCCGCGTGGATTATGAGCTGACGGCCCTCGGGCGAGAGTTGCTTGATCTTGCCGACAGCCTGCGTGAATTTGCCGACCGCAATGGCGCGCTGGTCCAGGAGGCCCGCGCGCGGTTTGATGCCGGCGGCGGCGAGCCGGTCATCAAACTGGTGCATTCCAGCTAGGCACGGGCGCCGCCGGCTTACCGGCGGCGCCGTGGGCAGGCGACTAGAGCGTGACCTGCTCAAGCGAACCAGGCGTGAAGAACTGCATGGTCTGGCTGCCGTCCTCGAGGGTGACATAGGCGCGGATCAGGCCGCTCCAGTCTTCGACAGCAGTGGCATTGACGCCCTTCTGCTGCAGCTCCGCCAGGATCGAGTTGGCGGTGAATTCGCGCATCTCGGTGGAAGCATTGTCACCGAACACGTCGGCGAAGGCGGGAGCAGCGGCACCGGCGAAGGCGGCAGTGGCAACGAGGGCGATAATCGTGTTCTTGATCATTTCAGGTGTTCCTTTCGTTTTGAACACTCTGCAAATGATCCTGCCCCGGCAGACCCTCAAGAGACGATTTTGCAGATTATGCCCCTTGAACTCGCCACTTTCGTAGCGACAGTTTTATCAAGGTTATCAAGGGTTTCTGGAGAACCCCGGTTTCCTCCAGGCAACTGCGTATCCTCGGCGTGACGCTCAGCCGCGGCGGGGTTTTGCGGGGAGCTGGAACCAATCCGGGTGGCTCCTCTTATCCTGCGAAGGAGGCTGCAATGCCCACTCGCGTCCGGATTCTGAAGACCGAAATGGTCACGCATAACGTCCGCCATTATCGCATCGAAAAACCGAAGAATTTTCACTTCGGCCCGGGACAGGCCACCGAGGTCAGCATCGACAAGCCCGGTTGGACCGACAGGAAGCGGCCGTTTACCTTTACTTCACTACGAGACGAGCCAGATCTCGAGTTCACCATCAAGAGCTATCGCGATCACCCCGGGGTGACCAACGCGCTGTGGGGCTGCGAGGCCGGGGACTACCTGCTGCTGCGCGACGTCTTCGGCACCATCCAGTACCGGGGACCCGGCACCTTCATCGCCGGCGGCGCCGGGGTCACGCCCTTCATCGCCATCCTGCGCAGCCTCAATGCCAAAGGTGGGCTCGCAGGCAACCGGCTGATCGTTTCCAACCAGACCGAGCGGGACATCATCCTGCGCGATGAGTTCGAGGCCATGAAAGGGCTCGAAACGCTGTGGACCGTCACCGCCGATCCGAAATCAAAGCTGCTGCAGCAGCGGATCGACGTCGCGTTCCTGCGCGAGCATGTGGCCGACCTCGCCCAGCACTTCTATCTGTGCGGCCCCGACGCCATGGTCGCCGACCTGCGGGCTGCGCTGCAGGAGTTGGGTGCGGACGTTTCCAGCGTAACCTGGGAGAAGTAGGCGCACTTGCACCAACGGGCCTTCGGCGCTATATAGACGCCAACATCTCAGCAAGTTTGCAGAGTGGGAGCCGCCCGGCCCCGCTCTTTTTTATTACTCCGAAGGGACCGATGAGCTTCGATCTCACCGAAAAGCGCTACATCAAGGAAACGGGCCTGGAAGCCCGGGTTTCGCGTATCGTCGAGCCGGTGGCCAATGGCCTGGGGTTTTCGCTGGTGCGTGTCAAAATCACCCAGGAAAACGGCATGACGCTCCAGATCATGGCCGAAGACGAGCATGGCCGCTTCACTATCGTCAACTGCGAGGCGCTGTCCAAGGACCTCTCGCCGGTGCTCGATGTCGAAGACCCTATCGACCGCGAATACCATCTCGAAGTCTCTTCCCCCGGCATTGACCGGCCGCTGGTGCGCAAGCGTGATTTCGCCGCCTATGTCGGCCATGAGGTCAAGATCGAGCTCAACGACATGATCAATGGCCGCAAGCGCTTCCGCGGCTTCATCAAGGCGGTCGACGACGCGGCGGTGACCATCACCCTGCCCGACGCACCCGCCGGCACCGACCCGGACCATCGCCTGCTGTTCGACACCCTGGCCGAGGCCAAGCTGGTGATGACCGACGCGCTGATGGAAAAGGCGCGGATCGACCAGGAAGCCCACCCGATCGACGATGACGAGACCGAAACGGTCGAAATCGCCGACAACGATGACGATTCTATCTCCGAGGAGACACACTAAATGGCCGTGAGCGCGAACCGCCTCGAACTGCTGCAGATCGCAGATGCCGTTGCCCGCGAAAAGTCGATCGACCGCATGGTCGTGATCGAGGCGATGCAGGACGCCATGGAAAAGGCGGCCAAGGGCCGCTATGGCGCCGAGACCGAGATCAAGGTCGAGATCAACCCACGCTCGGGCGAGACGCGCATGTGGCGCCTGCTCGAGATCGTCGAAACGGTAGAAGAGACCAGCCGCCAGATCGATCTCAAGCATGCTCAGCTCAAGTCGCCGGAAGCCAAGGTCGGCGATTTCCTCACCGAGCCGCTGCCGCCGATGGAATTCGGCCGCATCGCCGCCCAGTCGGCCAAGCAGGTCATCGTGCAGAAGGTGCGCGATGCCGAGCGTGAGCGCATGTATGACGAGTACTTCAACCGCATCGGCGAGATCGTCAACGGTTCGGTCAAGCGCGTCGAATATGGCAATGTCATAGTCGACCTCGGTCGCGGCGAAGCCATTATCCGCCGCGACGAGCTGATCCCGCGCGAAATGTTCCGCTATGGCGACCGCGTCCGGGCCTATGTCTATGACGTGCGCCGCGAACAGCGCGGCCCGCAGATTTTCCTCAGCCGCACGCATCCGCAGTTCATGGCCAAGCTCTTCATGCAGGAAGTGCCCGAGATCTATGACGGCGTCATCACTATCCGCTCGATCGCCCGCGATCCGGGCTCGCGCGCCAAGATCGCCGTGACCTCGTCGGACTCCTCGATCGATCCCGTGGGCGCCTGCGTCGGTATGCGCGGTTCGCGCGTCCAGGCGGTGGTGGGCGAGCTGCAGGGCGAAAAGATCGACATCATCCCGTGGACTGACAACATTGCCGACCTCGTGGTCTCGGCGCTGCAGCCGGCCGACGTCGCCAAGGTGGTACTGGACGAGCAGGCCGAGCGCATCGAAGTGGTTGTTCCCGATGAACAGCTGTCGCTCGCCATCGGCCGCCGTGGCCAGAATGTGCGCCTCGCGTCGCAGCTGATCGGCTGGGATATCGACATTCTGACCGAGCAGGAAGAAAGCGAACGCCGCCAGAAGGAATTCACCGAACGGTCGAGCCTGTTCATGGCTGCCCTTGACGTTGACGAGATGGTTGCCCAACTACTGGCATCCGAAGGCTTCTCCTCGGTCGAGGAACTGGCCTATATCGACGCCAATGAAATCGCGTCGATCGACGGCTTCGATGAAGAAACCGCCGGCGAAATCCAGAACCGCGCCACCGAATACCTGGCCGCCATCGACCGGGCCCATGACGAGGAACGCAAGAAGCTCGGCGTCGAGGACGAACTCTATGAGATTGCCGGCCTAACGGCCGCCATGCTGGTCGCGCTGGGCAAGGACGGCGTCAAGAATGTGGAAGACTTTGCCGGCTGCGCCGCCGACGATCTGATCGGCTGGAGCGAACGCAAGGATGGCGAGACCAAGCGCTTCGAAGGCACATTCAAGGATTTCCCTGTCAGCCGCGAAGAAGCCGAAGACATGATCATGCAGGCCCGCATCAAGGCCGGCTGGATCAACGAAGAAGACCTGCCGCCGGTCGAAGGCGACGCGTTGACCGAAGAGGCTTCGGCCTAACGGCCGAACGCCAGCGAGGGCACCAGAGATGGCCCGGCGCGAAGAAACGACGCGGATGTGCGCTCTGACACGGGTTGAGAAGCCTGTGGCGGAGCTCATCCGTTTCGTGCTCGGACCCGATGACGTGCTGGTGCCCGATACCGAGGCCAAGGCCGAAGGCCGCGGCGTCTGGATCAGCCTCAGCCGCGACGCGGTGGCCGAGGCGGTCAAGAAGAAGGTGTTTGCACGCAGCCTCAAGACCGAGGTGCGCCTGCCGGACGACCTGCCCGGACTGACCCAGCTCCGGCTCGAGCAGCGCTATCTCAGCGCGCTCGGCATGGCCCGCAAAGCTGGGCAGCTGACCTTTGGCGCCACCAAGGTGCAAGGCCTGATCCGTACGGGCGACCTGATCGCCCTGATCACTGCTACCGATGCTGCTGAAGACGGGCGCAGCAAGATGGTCGGTCCGCTCAAGGCGTTGCACTACGCGGCGGAAGAAGAAGAAATTCACGGCTTCGAAGTGCCCCATTTCGAATTGCTCTCCTCAGAGCAAATGGGTTTGGCACTCGGGCTGGAAAATGTGATACATGCTGCTCTCACAAGAGGGGCGGCAGCCCAAGCGGCAGTGGAAAAGGCCCGTAGACTGGCCCTTTACATTGCCAAACCGACGGAAAAGGACACCGACCGCATTGCGGTTGACGGTGACCTTTTGCCTGAGGCCACCGACGAAAGACGCGAGATACATGGCTGATAACGACGACAAGCGCACCGACGACACTGGCGCCAAGAAGACGCTGACACTGAAGGGCGGCCCAGGCCTGGGCAACCGTCCGGGCATGTCGCGTGGTCCTTCGCGCTCGACGGTTGTCGTCGAGAAGCGCACGCGCCTGGTTCCCAAGCCGAACGCACCGAGCGCTCCGCATCGGCCACAGCCGACTGCGGGTGCGCCATCGCAGGGCCAACGCCCGGCTGCCGGTCGTCCAGCAGCGGCAGCGCGGCCGCCGCTCGGGCTGAGCGCTGCCGAAGCCGAAGCCCGCCGTCAGGCGCTGGCCCAGGCCGGGGCCCGCCAGGCCGAGGACCAGGAACGTTTCGCCGCCGAAGAAGCGCGCCGCGTGGAAGACGATGCGCGCCGCCGCCAGATTCGCGAGGAAGCCGAGCGCGCCGAGGCTGCTCGCCGCGAAGCCGAAACCGGCGCGCCCGAGGCCGAGGCGCCAGCTGCGGCCGCCGCTCCGACCGAAAGTGCGGCTCCGGCCGCACCGCAAGCATCCGAGGCGGACGCAGCGCCTGCGGCTCGTGAAGAAGATCAGCCGGGCTATACGCCGGCTTCGCAGCGCACAGCCGGTCCGTCCAGCGTGCGCGTTGTTGCCGGCCGCCCAGGTCAGCCGCCGCGGCCGGTGCGTCCGGCCGGTGAGGTTCGTCCAAGCGGCAATACCCGTCCGGAAAGCGAGCGCGGTGCCAATGCGCTGCTTCGTCCCGGCGCCGCTGGCGCTCGCCCCGGTGCACCCGGCGCCCGTCCTTCCGGCACCGCTGGTCGCCCGGCCGGCGAACGTCGTCCGCCCGGAACCGGCATGGCCCCTATCGGCAATGTGCCACCCGCCGGCCCCAACGAGGCCGATGGCCGCAAGATCCGTACCGGTTCGCCCTCAGCCCGGCCGACCACCGAAGCCGAACTCGAAAACGCCCGCCGCGCTTCGCGTGCAACGCCAGAACGTCCGACCCGCAAGGCTGACGATGGCAATGCGCGCGGCCGCCTGACGGTTACCAATGCCGGCTCCGAAAGCGATCGCGACAAGGGTCCGTCCCTCGCCGCCATGCGCCGCCGCCGCGACAAGAAGATGGGCCGCAACCAGCAGGAAGCGCCCAAGCTGCAGCGCGAGGTGATCATCCCCGAAGTCATTACGGTTGCCGAACTGGCAAACCGCATGGCCGAACGCTCCGTCACCGTCATCAAGATGCTGATGGCACAGGGCACGATGGCAACGATCAACGACGTGATGGATGCCGATACGGCAGAACTGATCGCCGCTGAACTGGGCCATACGGTCAAGCGCGTCAGCGATGCGGACGTCGAAGCCGGTCTCTATGACCTCCCAGCCGACGACAAGGCCGAGGATCTGACCGATCGTGCGCCGGTGGTGACCATCATGGGCCACGTCGACCACGGCAAGACCTCGCTGCTCGATGCGATCCGCGAAGCCAACGTGGTGTCTGGCGAAGCCGGTGGCATTACCCAGCATATCGGCGCCTATCAGGTGGAAAAGAACGGCGCCAAGGTCACCTTCCTCGATACCCCGGGCCACGAGGCGTTCACCGCCATGCGTGCCCGCGGCGCCCAGGCGACCGACATCGCCGTTCTGGTGGTGGCGGCCGATGACGGCGTGATGCCGCAGACGATCGAATCCATCAAGCACGCCAAGGCGGCCGGTGTTCCGATCATCGTGGCCATCAACAAGATGGACAAGCCCGAAGCCAATCCGCAGCGCGTCCGTACCGAGCTGCTGCAGCACGAAGTGTTCGTGGAATCGATGGGCGGCGACGTGCTCGACGTGGAAGTGTCGGCCAAGACCCGCGATGGTCTCGACAAGCTGCTCGAGACCATCCTGCTGCAGGCCGAAGTGCTCGAACTGCGCGTGGCCCGTGACGGCCGTGCCGAAGGTCTTGTGGTCGAAGCCAAGCTCGATCGCGGCCGCGGTGCGGTTGCGACGGTGCTGGTGCAGCGCGGTACGCTCGCCATCGGCGACATTCTCGTCGCCGGCACCGAGTTTGCCCGCGTGCGTGCCCTGATCAACGACAAGGGCGAACAGGTCAAGGAAGCCGGGCCGTCGGTTCCGGTGGAAGTGCTCGGCTTTACCGGCGTGCCCAATGCCGGCGACCGCTTCTCGGTGGTCGAGACCGAAGCGCGGGCCCGCGAAGTCACCGAGTATCGCCAGCGCGCCATCCGTGAAAAGACGGCAGGCGGCGGCGCCACCAGCCTCGAGCAGATGATGAATCAGCTCAAGGTGGCCGGCATTGCCAAGTTCCCCCTGATCATCAAGGGCGACGTGCAGGGTTCGGTCGAAGCCATCGTGGCCTCGCTCAACAAGCTCTCGACCGACGAAGTGTCGGCGCAGATCCTGATGAGCGCGGTGGGTGGCATCACCGAGAGCGACGTGACCCTGGCTTCGGCATCGAACGCCATCGTCATCGGCTTCAACGTCCGTGCCAACAAGCAGGCAACGGACCTCGCCACACGCGACGGCATCGAAATCCGCTACTACAACATCATCTACGACCTCGTGGATGATGTGAAGAACGCCATGAGCGGCCTGCTGAAGCCGGAGCGTCGCGAGACCTTCATCGGCAATGCCGAAATCCTCGAAGTCTTCACGATCACCAAGGTCGGCAAGGTCGCCGGCTGCCGGGTCACCGAAGGCATCGTGGAACGCGGTGCCGGCGTACGCCTCATCCGCGACAACGTCGTTATCCACGAAGGCAAGCTCAAGACGCTCAAGCGCTTCAAGGACGAGGTCAAGGAAGTGCAGACCGGCCAGGAATGCGGCATGGCCTTCGAGAATTACGAAGACATGCGCGCTGGCGACGTCATCGAATGCTTCCGCGTCGAGACCGTGCAGCGCACGCTGTAAGCGATCGGACGATCAGAATGCCAAAGGGCGCGGTGCAAACCGCGCCCTTTTTGTTTGCCCACGGTATTCACCCAGACCCCCGCTCGTCACCCTCGGGCTTGACCCGAGGGCTCCATACTTGCGGCGGTTCGGTAAAGTGAGGCCCCTCGGCGCAAGCCCGAGGGCGACGATCGAGTCTGGGAAAACCTGCGTTGCAAAGACAAAAGGCCCGCCTCCTCTCGGGAGCGGGCCTTTTCAATTCTCAACCCCGGGCCGTTGTCGCGGCAGCAGGAAACTTTGCTTCGGTGACTACGGATTCCGAAACAAGGCGCCCCGCTGCCGCGGCAGCGACCCGGGATTGGGTCTAGCTCGGCATGGCGGTCGGGAAGCCGGCGACGATGGGATTGCTCTGGTTGATCACCACAACCTTGGCGCCCACGGGCACGCGGGCATAGAGATCGATAATGTCCTGGTTCATCAGGCGGATGCAGCCCGAGGAAACGCTGGTGCCGATGGTATAGGGCTCGGTAGTGCCGTGGATGCGGAACAGTGTGTCGTTGCCATTCTTGTAGAGATAGAGGGCGCGCGGCCCCAGCGGGTTGGTCTCGCCACCCTCCATGCCGCCGGCATAGGGGCCGTAACGCTCCGGTTCCCGGGCGATCATCGACTTGGTGGGGGTCCAGCGCGGCCATTCGGCCTTGCGCCCGATCGAGGCGGTACCGCGGAACACCAGCGACTCGTCCTTGCCGACGCCGATGCCGTAACGCAGGGCGCGGCCGCCTTCGAGCACCAGGTAGAGGAACCGGGCCGGAGTATCGACAACCAGCGTGCCAGGCCGCTCGCCGGTGCTGTAGGGCACTTCCTGGCGCCACCATTTGGGATCGACCCGGCGCAGGTCCATGGCGGCAACCCGATGGGGCTCGCCGATCACTTCGCCATACATGCGCTGGTAATAGGGATCAATCATCGGCTCCTGCACGACCGGGGTCCGGGTGCTGGAGCAGGCGGCGAGGGCAGCGGCGGAGACGCCGATCAGGAACAAGCGACGAGAGAGCAAGGGAATTCCCTGGGGTAAGCGGGTGACGCAAATTATGTTGGTTAGCCAGTGGGTAAGCCGTGGGCGAGAGCTTCGCTAGTGCAGGAAAGCCTCACTCCCCCAACGGGCGGTTGAGGAGCAGGTTCCTCGCATAGATGTGATGGATAGCGGCTGTTGCATGAACGGCACATGAAGCGGTGAGCCAAAAAGAAGCAGGCCCAGATTGCTCCGAGCCTGCTTGCAGATTTCTTGCGAACTGCTGCCTATTCGGCGGCAGCTTCCTCGCCCTTGATTTCCTTGCCGGTCGCCTGGTCGACGACCTTCATGGAGAGGCGGACCTTGCCGCGCTCGTCAAAGCCCAAAAGCTTGACCCAGACCTTGTCGCCTTCCTTGACCACATCGGTGGTCTTGGCAACGCGCTGTTCGGCCAACTGGGAGATATGGACAAGGCCGTCCTTGGCGCCGAAGAAGTTCACGAACGCGCCGAAATCGGCGGTCTTGACCACGGTGCCCTGATAGATGGCGCCGACTTCGGCTTCGTCGGTGATCGAGCGGATCCACTTGATCGCCGCTTCGATCTGAGCGCCGTCCGAGGAGGCGATCTTGATGGTGCCGTCGTCATCGATGTTGATCTTGGCGCCGGTCTTTTCGACGATCTCGCGGATCACCTTGCCGCCAGTGCCGATCACTTCACGGATCTTGTCGGTCGGGATCTTCATGGTCTCGATGCGCGGTGCGAACTCGCCCACTTCCGAACGCGATGCGGTCAGAGCCTTGGCCATTTCGCCCAGGATGTGGATACGGCCGCCCTTGGCCTGCTCGAGCGCGATCTTCATGATCTGCTCGGTGATGCCGGCGATCTTGATGTCCATCTGGAGGCTGGTCACGCCAGCTTCCGTACCGGCCACCTTGAAGTCCATGTCGCCGAGGTGATCTTCGTCGCCGAGAATGTCGCTGAGCACAGCAAACTTCTCGCCTTCGAGAATCAGGCCCATGGCGATGCCGGCCACCGGACGTGCCAGCGGCACGCCGGCATCCATCAGCGCGAGCGAGGTGCCGCAGACGGTTGCCATCGAGGAGGAGCCGTTCGATTCGGTGATCTCGGACACGATACGGATCGTGTAGGGGAACTCTTCGACGGACGGGCGGATCGGATTGATGGCGCGCCAGGCGAGCTTGCCATGGCCGATTTCGCGACGACCCGGGGACCCCATGCGGCCAGCTTCACCGACCGAATATGGAGGGAAGTTGTAATGCAGCAGGAAGTTCTGCTTCTGGGTGCCTTCGAGCGAGTCGATATACTGCTCGTCCTCGCCGGTGCCGAGCGTGGCAACAACCAGCGCCTGGGTTTCGCCGCGGGTGAACAGCGCCGAACCGTGGGTGCGGGGCAGAACGCCAACTTCCGATACGATCGGACGGACGGTCGAGAGGTCACGGCCATCAATGCGCAGGCCGGTGTCGAGCACGTTCCAGCGCACGATCTTGGCCTGGAGGTTGTGGATCACTTCGCTCAGGGCTTCGCCCGAAACTTCACCAGCCTCGACCTTGGCGGCAAAGGCTTCCTTGACGACCTTCTTGGCGGCGTCGACGGCAGCGTAACGCTGGGCCTTGTCGGTGATCTTGTAGGCGGCGCGCAGGTCAGCCTCGGCAACCTTGAGCACTTCGGCTTCGAGGGCGGAATAATCCGGAGCCTGGAAGTCGCGGGGTTCCTTGGCGGCCAGTTCGGCCAGCTTGATGATGGCCTGGATCACCTTGCGGCTCTCGGCATGACCGAACATCACGGCGCCGAGCATAACTTCTTCGCTCAGTTCCTTGGCTTCGGATTCCACCATCAGCACGGCGTCTTCAGTGCCGGCCATGACGAGGTCGAGCTTGGACTCGGAGCGACGGTCAACGGCGAGGTTCAGCACATACTGGCCATCGACATAACCGACGCGGGCGGCACCGATCGGACCCATGAAGGGGATGCCCGAAATGGTGAGGGCCGCGGAGGCGGCGACCATGGCGAGCACGTCCGGGTTGTTTTCCATGTCGTGCTGCAGAACGGTGATGACCACCTGGGTCTCGTTCTTGTAGCCTTCGGGGAAGAGCGGGCGGATCGGGCGATCGATGAGACGCGACACCAGCGTCTCGTTCTCGGTCGGACGGCCTTCGCGCTTAAAGTAACCGCCCGGGATCTTGCCGGCGGCAAAGTACTTTTCCTGGTAGTTGACGGTTAGCGGGAAGAAGTCCTGGCCAGGCTTGGCGGATTTGGCGCTGACGACGGTGGCCAGCAGCACGGTTTCGCCCAAGGTGGCCAGAACGGCACCATCGGCCTGGCGGGCCATCTTGCCGGTCTCGAGGGTCAACGGCTGGCCGCCCCAGTTGAGCTCGACCTTGTGGTAATCAAAATTGATCGTGGACATATCAAGTCTTTCCATTCTGCCGGTGAGCGGGAACGCGGGGGCGTAGAAATCCCGCGAACTCAGTCCGGTGCACCCGCACCCGCCACCACACCCCATGTGTGACGCGGGCTCAAAATCAGGCGCGGTTCACGTCTTTGGCGAAGACGAAACATGGGCAAGACAACAAGCAGCTCCCCAAACCAGGGAAGCCGCACGGAAACAAAATCACGAAGATCCTGGTGCGTGCGGCGAGGGAGCGGCCAATAATCCTGCCATGCTCCGGCATTCGCCGGTCTACGCTTCCAGCATCTTGATCTTCACGTGAGGGCGGCCTGCAAAGCCCGGTTTTCTGCGCTTCCGGTGCTCACGTACCAATGCACGCTCCGCTCCGGTTCTCGAAAACCGACCTTTTCGGCTCGCCCTGACGTGATCTCAAGGCGCTGGGACAGATGCGGAACTGGGTCCCGCATCCGCAATTCGGTTGCGCGCTTAGCGGCGCAGGCCGAGCTTTTCGATCAGGGCCTTGTAACGGCTGTCATCGACAGTCTTGACGTAGTCAAGAAGGCGACGGCGGGTCGAAACAAGCTTCAGCAGACCACGGCGGGAATGGTTGTCCTTGCCATGGCCCTTGAAGTGTTCGGTGAGGTTGGCAATGCGTTCCGAGAGGATGGCAACCTGGACTTCCGGCGAGCCGGTATCGTTCGGCTTGGTTGCGTATTCCTGGATCAGTTCGGACTTGCGCTCAGCAGTAATCGACATCGGGGATTTCCTTTCAAAAGGAGGATCGGGTCGCCCCGGCCGGGATGTCGTCCAGGCGGGGCCGTGAATGCTCGGGCGCGAGCCCAAGACTGGCGTCCCTATAGTGCAAAGAGGGCCGCAATGCCAGAATTTATTCAGGCGGGGCCTCGGCTGCCGGGCCTGGCGTATGGGCGGGGTCGATGGACGCCAGCGGAATGACAAAGTGCCACTCGATGCCATCGGCGTGACAGCGCCGCTCCACCTGGGCACCGAGGGACCTGGCCACCATGTTCTGCAGCACCGTGGTGCCAAAGCCAATCCGCTCCGACGCCTCCAGCGCGGTCGGCACCGTCTCGCGCCAGACGAGGTCCAGCCGGTCATCAACAATGCTCCAGCGCACCGAGAGGCGGCCGCCATCACCGGCAAAGGCGCCATACTTGACCGCATTGGTCGAGAGCTCGTGCGCCGCCATGCCCAGGATCTGTGCCGCCTGGGCGTTGAGCCGCACGGTTGGACCGTGGAGGGTAATGCGCGCTGCATCGGGCGGACCGAACGGCGCTATGTGGCTGTCGATCAATTCACTGAGCAGCACGCCGGCGCGGCCATGAGCCAGCAGCAGGTCGGTGGAGCGCGCGAGCCCATGGATGCGCCGCTCAAAGGCCCCGACATAGCTTTCGACGTCGGTGGCGCCGCGGGCGGTCTGCTTGGCCATGGCCGCGATGACCGTCATCTGGTTCTTGGAGCGATGGGCCAGTTCCCGCATCAGGAAATGCACTTCCCGCTCGGCCGCCTGGCGCTGCGCCGACGCCTCGGCGAGGGCGCGGGAAACCTCGGCGATCTCGGCCACCGGATAGGCCTTGGCCATGACCGGCTCGCCGCGGCCCAGCCGCTGCGCATCCCGGCGCAGGCCCCGCACCGACTTGCCGACCCGCTGGGCCAATACCACGGCCAGGCCGCCCGCCACGCCGGCGATGATCACGCCCCAGGCGGCCAGCCAGAGCAGGGAATCGCCCAAGGGGCGTTCGACAGTCTCCACCGCGGCCCAGGCAATGACACGCCACCCCGAGAGGCTCGACCGCCATTCTGAGGTGACGACCATGTCGCCGCCGAAGCGTTCGCGCCGCCACTCGTCGGGCGCTTGTTGCAAGGTCTGGCGCATCGGCAGCACGGTGCCGGTTTCAAGACCAGCCTCGGCCGTGGCGGCGAGAACGAGATTGGAGCCGTCCACCAGAGCCGCATGCCACCCGTCAGGCAGTTGCCGGGACTGAAGCGCCGACGCCAGGTTAACGGCATCCCGGGTCAGAACCAGGAGCGCTGCGGTTGCATTGTCGGGCACCGGCAGCAGCACATTGAACACCCAGCGCTGCGCCGTCTGGCCGAAGAAAGCACCCGAGACGACGGTCACGCCGCGTTCGAGGGCGTCGGCGGCCGGGCCCGGATCGGAGGTGGGACCCAGGGGCTCGCCAAAGCCGACACGGGTGTTGAGCAGTTGGTTGAAATCGTGATCAAGCGCCAGCAGATAGGCGCCGGTTCCCGCCAGCGCCAGCGACGCCCGGCGGTGGAACTGGGCAAGGTCATCGCCCAGCAGCGCCTGGCTGGTGGAGAGCACGCGCAGGGTGGTGATCATGCCCTCGAGTTCGCGCTCGACGGACTGGCCGATGGCCTGCACGGTGGCGTTGGTGAGGCCCCGCACGACGTCTTCCTGCGCCCGGTTGTTCCGGTTGAGCAGGACCAGCGAGACCACCAGAGCGGGGATCAGGATGACGAGGACCAGCGCGATCAGGTAGGCGGCAACCGGCTGCGAACGCGCCCAGGACCGGCGCTCGCGCGCGTGCGGCGTGACATCGTCGCCCGGTGTTTGCCGCCTCGCCCCCATGCCGCACTTTCTGCGGCCGAATCCGACGCAAAACTGGCGGCCGCGGCCCGACATTAGCGTCAGGTCGCGGCATGGCAATAGGCGCCGAACTGGTTAGGACTTCACATCACTGGCGGCGCGGCACAAATGCCACGGTCATCGGTTCGAGGCTCAGTATTTGGCGCTGGCGTCGCTCGCCGGAAAGCTCTCATCCACGGCTTCGTCCTGCTCGTCCCAGTTCTTGGGCTTGTCGGCCTGGGATTCCTCGCCCGCCGGGCGCACCTGCACGGGAGCGTCCTTGGGGCCGGGCTTCTTGCCGTCCTTCATGGCGGCGGCTTTGTCGTTCGTCTTGGTCTTGGTCTGGGTCATTTGCAAACTCCCTTTCCGAAGGGAAACCTTTGGCACCCCCGCAAGGTTGCAGCCGGGCGCAGTCTTGGTTTTGAGTCTTGGTTTTGAGTCTTCTCGCATCCTCTGATAAAGAGCCGCCATGACCGAAACGCGCGCCAGTACCAAGAAGCTGTTCATCAAGACCTATGGGTGCCAGATGAACGTCTATGACAGCGACCGCATGACCGACGCGCTGGCGCCGCACGGCTATGAGACGACGCTCGATATGGCGCAGGCGGACCTCGTGCTGCTCAATACCTGCCATATCCGCGAGAAGGCCTCGGAAAAGGTGTTTTCCGAACTGGGCCGGCTCAAGGAATTGCAGAGCGAGCGCCGGGCGCTGGGTGGCGACATGATGATCGGCGTTGCCGGCTGCGTCGCGCAGGCCGAGGGCGAGGAGATCGCCCGCCGCGCCCCTGTCGTCGACATGGTGTTCGGGCCGCAGGCCTATCACAAGCTGCCCGAGATGCTTGAACAGGCCGAGGCGCAGCGGCACATACATCCGAGCCTCAAACGCACCGTCATCGACACCGACTTCCCCGAGGAAGACAAGTTCGAGCATCTGCCACCCGCCAAGAAGGAAGTGACGATCAAGCGCGGGCTGACCGCATTCCTGACGGTGCAGGAAGGCTGCGACAAATTTTGCTCCTTCTGCGTGGTGCCCTATACGCGCGGCGCCGAAATGTCGCGGCCGGTGAGCCAGGTGATTGCCGAGGCGCGCGGGCTGGTGGAAGCCGGGGTGAAGGAAATCACCCTGCTCGGGCAGAATGTGAATGCCTATCACGGGCTGGATGGCGCCGGGCGCGCCGTGGGCCTGGGCGCGCTGGCGCATCTGCTGGCCGAAATCCCGGGCCTCGAACGCCTGCGCTACACCACCAGCCATCCGCGCGACATGGACGATGCGCTGATGGCGGCGCATCGCGACCTCGACATCCTGATGCCCTATCTGCACCTGCCGGTGCAGTCGGGCAGCGACAGCATTCTCAAAGCCATGAACCGGCGCCACACGGCGGCCGAATATCTCGACGTCATCGAGCGTATCAAGAGTGTGCGCCCGGACATGGCGCTATCGGGCGATTTCATCGTTGGTTTCCCCGGCGAGACCGATAGGGATTTCGAGGACACGCTCAAGATCATCGCCGATGTGGGCTATGCCTCGGCCTATTCGTTCAAATACTCAACCCGCCCGGGCACGCCGGGCGCCAACCTGGGCGACCAGATTGCCGAAGAGGTCAAGAACGAACGGCTGTGGCGGCTGCAGGACCTGGTCAATGCCCAGACCACGGCGTTCCATGCTTCGTGCGTCGGCAAGACGCTGCCGGTATTGATAGAGCGTCCTGGCCGCATGCCGGGCCAGGTGGGTGGACGGTCGCCGTATCTGCAGGCCGTGCATCTGGAGGGGAGCACTGATTTGATCGGGGCGATCCATCAGGTGGAGATTGTGGGGACGAGCACCAATTCGCTGGTCGGACGGCTCAAGGTGGCGGTGGCGGCTTAGGGGTAAACAACGCGATTGCCATGGTGCTCGCCGAGAACGCTCCCCTGAAGCGTTTCAGCCGCCTTGCGGCCGACGGGAACAGTCACAATATTGCTACAGACAAGGCACCCAAATCGTCCTAGCCTCGTTGTCATTATCGCGGCGCAAGCCCGCGCCGCGCGGAAGCGTGGAGAACCACCAGTTTGAGCAGGCACTTGTCACCGACCGCAGACAACGCACTCGCATCGCAACTCGAACTCGCTTTTGAAGACAATCGCCTCGCTGCCCAGCTTTATGGCGATTTTGACCAGAACCTGGCGCTGATCGAACAGCGGCTCAAGGTTTCGGCTACCCCCCGCGGCAATCACGTTCTGCTCAAAGGCGCGGCCAGTTCGGTCGACCAGGCCAGGCGCGTGCTCGAATCGCTCTACGGCTCCCTCGAAGAGGGGCGCACGATCGACATTTCCGATGTCGATGGCGTCATCCGCATGATCGAGACCGAGGACAGCCAGCTCACCCTGCCGACGCTGGAGCGCAAGGGCAAGGTGCGCATGGCCCAGATCGCCACGCGCAAATCCACCATCGTCGCGCGCACCCCGGCGCAGGACGCCTATATGCGCTCGATGGAGCGCAGCGAGCTGGTATTCGGCGTCGGTCCGGCCGGTACCGGCAAGACCTATCTGGCGGTGGCGCATGCCGCCTCGCTGCTCGAGCGCGGCGATATCAACCGCATCATCCTCTCCCGCCCGGCCGTCGAGGCCGGCGAGCGCCTGGGGTTCCTCCCCGGCGATATGAAGGAAAAGGTCGATCCCTATCTGCGCCCGCTCTATGACGCGCTTTACGACATGATGAAGCCGGAAAATGTCGAGCGCTGCATCACCTCGGGCATTATCGAAGTGGCGCCGCTGGCCTTCATGCGCGGGCGGACCCTGGCCAATGCGGTGGTCATCCTCGACGAAGCGCAGAACACCACCTCGATGCAGATGAAGATGTTCCTGACCCGCCTGGGCGAGAATTCCAAGATGATCGTCACCGGCGATCCGACCCAGGTCGATCTCCCGCGCGGCGAGAAATCGGGCCTCGTGGAAGCCATCGGCCTGCTTGATGGCGTCGAGGGCGTGCATATCAGCCGCTTCAACGACAAGGACGTGGTGCGCCATGCCTTGGTCGGCCGCATCGTGCGAGCCTACGAGGCCGATACGGCCAAGAAACTGGCCGAAAAGGCGACCGAAGGGGTTGTCCGCTGACCTCTGCGCCGCTGCATATCGATATCAATCGCAATGACGACGCCTGGCCGGAGCATCTCGATGCTCTGGCCGAGCGCGCCGTGCTGGAGGCGCTCAAGCAGAGCAAGGCCAAGGTCAAGGGCGCGGCGGAGCTGTCGATCCTGCTCACCAATGACGAAGAACAGCACGCGCTCAACCAGCAATGGCGCGGCAAGGACAGCTCCACCAACGTGCTGAGTTTTCCCCAGATCGAGCCATTTGGCCCGGTCATTGGCATCCTCGGCGACATCACGATGGCCCGCGAAACGCTGGAGCGCGAGGCGGCTGAACAGGGCACCAGCTTTGCCGACCACTTCACCCATCTCGTGGTGCATGGATTTCTGCATATTTTAGGCTATGATCACCTTGATGACGCAGAGGCCCTTCAAATGGAGAGCCTCGAAACCCAGATATTGGCAACACTTGGGGTAGAAGACCCCTATGCCGATTGAGGCCGGAACCCATGCCGTCCGGGCGTCATTCCCGTTTCGAGCACAGATAAGCCGCCTGTTTTGCGGCGAGAGACCATGAACGATAGCGACAGTCTGGGCCCTCAGGCGCCCACCAATCCCGAGCCTCCTTCTAGTCCCGCCTCCGTGCCAGCACGGGGGCCATCGATCTGGAACCGCTTCCGCGCCATGCTGGCCCGTGGCACGGTTTCGCTGCGCGACGACCTGCAGGTCGCGCTGGACGAGCCGGGGAGCGCCGAAACCGGCGATTTCTCCGAGAGCGAACGCACGATCCTGCAGAACGTGCTCAAGCTCTCCAACGTGTCGGTTGCCGACGTGATGGTGGAGCGGAGCGACATGCAGGCCATCGAGGCCGACGTGAACCTTGGCACATTGATCGCCAAGTTCCGCCAGGTGCGGCATTCGCGCCTGCCAGTCTATGACGATAATCTCGACAACATCCTGGGCTTCATCCACGTCAAGGATGCGCTTTCCAAGATCACCGACCCGGTGACGGACCCCGCCAAGGAGGTCCCGGTCAAGCTGGTTTCGACCGTGCTCAAGCAGAAGATCATCCGGCTCGACCTGATGCGCGACGCCATGTTCGTGCCCACCTTCATGCCGGTTGGCGATCTGCTGCAGTCGATGCGTGCCTCGCGGGTGCATATGGCCATCGTCATTGACGAGTATGGCGGCACCGATGGCCTCGTGACCATCGAGGACCTGCTCGAGGCCGTGGTCGGCGAGATCGAGGACGAACATGACGAGCTGGCCGCGTCGCTGATCCGCAAGGTCGGCGTCGATACCTATATCGCCGATGCCCGCGCCGAGCTCAGCGACGTGCGCAATCTGATCGGGCCCGATTTCGACCCGGGCGACTATGCCGAGGACGTGGAAACCATTGGCGGGCTGGTGTTCGATCTGGCCGGCCATGTGCCCAAGCGCGGCGAGAGGGTGACGCGCCTCGATGGTTTCGAATTCGAAATCCTGGCCGCCGACAGCCGCCGCATCAAGCGCCTGCGCATCAGGCGGAAGCGGGACGAACCCGGCGAACCACTGGCCATTACCGACCAGCGATCACCGGAAGAGAAGGCCGCGGCGGGGTAGGCACTGCACCTCTGACCTTAGGGGTCAGGTGAAGAAAAAACAAAAGGCCCGGTGATCACTCACCGGGCCTTTGGCTTGCTGCTAAACCGAAATCAGACCTGCTGGACCTGCTCGACGCCCGGCACGAAGTGGCGGAGCAGGTTCTCGATGCCGCTCTTGAGCGTGGCGGTCGAGGACGGGCAACCTGAACATGCACCCTGCATGTGAAGGAACACGGTGCCTTCCTTGAAGCCCTTGAAGGTGATGTCGCCACCATCCATGGCCACGGCCGGGCGCACCCGGGTGGCCAGCAATTCCTTGATGACTTCAACAGTTTCGCTGTCTTCGGGCTCGAAGAATTCATCGACCTCGTCAAAGTTGGCGACGTCAGCGACGCCCTCGACAATGACCGGCTTGCCGGAGAGGAAGTGATCCATGATGACGCCAAGAATGGCTGGCTTGATATGGGCCCAGTTGGTGTCGTCCTTGGTCACCGAAATGAAATCGGAACCGAGGAACACGCCGGTGACGCCGGAAATGGAAAACAGCCCCTGTGCCAAGGGCGAATTGACCGAGGCCTCGACGCTGCGGAAATCGCGCGGCTCGCCGACCAGCACATCGCGCCCCGGCAGGAACTTCAGGGTCGCCGGATTGGGCGTAGCTTCGGTCTGGATGAACATCGGGCGCCTGCCGTTTACGATTAGAACGCTTCTAAAATAGACTTTTGCAGTCAGGATGCAAGGGGAAAGGCGTGATGGCGGCCAGGCGCTAGCGTTGAACACCGGCGGGCCAGTCAATGGCCTGCTTTGCTAAATCGCTCCACCGAAGCGATTCGCCCAAGGGGACGGCTCGAAGTCAGCAGATAGCAATGATTTCCTCGTCGCTCATCCGGCCGGGCACGACCGTCAGCGGAATGGGCAGCGCGTTGGCGCGGTTGGCGAAGTGCATCACCAGCGGTCCCGGGCCCTCGCCTGTTGTCGAGGCGGCCAGCACCAGGATGGCGATGTCGCGGTCCTGGTCGATCACCCGCTCGATTTCCTCGGAGGCCTCGCCCTCGCGAATCACCGACTCCACCTTGATGTCGCCGATATCGCGCAGGCGGGCCAGGCGGGTATCGAGATTGCGCTCGGCCTCCTCCACCGCTTCGGCGCGCAGCACGTCCTCGACCCCCAGGCCGATGAATTCGGGCTTCTGCACCACGCTCATCAGGACCACGGTGCCGCCGGTGCGCTTGACGCGGTAGGCGGCGAAGGTCAGGGCCCGCTCGCATTCGGGGGTCTCGTCGATGACGACGAGGAATTTGCGCTTGTATTCGGTCTGAGAAACCATGGCCGCCCCGTTCTCTTTGCCGCGCCTTAGCGGATGAAGCCCACAATATTTCTGACATCGGCCATGATCGGCTGGGCGATGGCCCGGGCCCGCTCGGCACCACCGCGCAGAATGCGGTCCATCTCGCCACGATCGGCCACCAGCCGCTTCATTTCGTCGGCGATGGGCGACAATACCGCAACAGCGAGATCCCCCAAGGCCGGCTTGAAGGCACCCCAGCCCTTGCCGCCGAATTCACCCAGCACGTCATCGACCGAACGGTTGGACAAAGCGGCATAGATGCCGACAAGGTTTTCCGCCTCAAGGCGGCCGGCAAGCCCTGCGGCCTCGCTGGGCAGGGCATCGGCATCGGTGGTGGCGCGCTTGATCTTTTTGGCGATCGTATCGGCATCGTCCATCATGTAGATGGTCGAGAGGTCCGAGGCGTCGGACTTGCTCATCTTCTTTGAACCGTCCTTGAGCGACTTGACCCGCATGGCCGGCCCGGTGGCCAGGGTCTCGGTGATGGGGAAGAAGTCACCCTTGAAGCCCAGCGCCTTGATCTGCTTTTTGAAGTCGTGGTTGAACTTCTTGGCGATGTCGCGCGTCAGTTCGAGATGCTGCTTCTGGTCCTCGCCCACGGGAACGCCGGTGGATTTGTAGAGCAGGATATCGGCGGCCATGAGGCTCGGATAAGCGAACAGGCCCAGCGAGACATTCTCGGAGTTCTCGCCGGCCTTGTCCTTGAACTGGGTCATGCGGGCCATCCAGCCCATGCGCGCCACGCAGTTGAAGATCCAGCTCAGCTCGGCATGTTCCATGACCTGGGACTGGTTGAAGATGATCGAGCGGGCGGGATCGACGCCGGCGGCGATATAGGCGGCAGCAATCTCATAGGTCCAGCGCTTGAGGTCCTCGGGCTCCTGCCACACCGTGATGGCGTGCATATCGACCACGCAATAGATGGTCTCATGCGTGTCCTGCAGGGGCACGAAGCGGCGGATAGCGCCCAGATAGTTGCCCAGATGCAGATCGCCCGAAGGCTTGATGCCGGAAAAGACGCGGGGGATGAAGGTCATGGAAGGGCCTAAGAGACAGTATTGGGGAACACTTATATCCGATAGTCCGCGATGTCATCCCGGTGGGTAACTAGCCCCGCCGGCGCAGCCGGCGCAGCAGCAAGCCCAGCCGCTGCGCGCCCGAGACGTGGACCAGCGTAAAATAGGTCACCATGCCGAAGCCAACCAACACGGCGAGCAGGCCGGCCGACTGCCAGAGCGGGGCGCCGCTGGCGAAATAGGGCGCACCGCGCTGGGCGAGCAGATAGAGGGCGCCACCCATGATGACGCTGACCAGAATGATCAGCCCATGCTTGATCCACTCCCCGCCACTGAGCGCGAAATGCCCACGTCGCGCCAGGAAAACGGCCAGCAGAATGGCGTTGAGCCAGGCCGAGGCAGAGGTCGCGATCGCGATGCCGACATGCACATAGGCCGGGAACAGCAGCAGCGACAGGCCGATATTGGCGACCACCGAAATGCCGGCAAAGACAGTTGGCGTCATCGTGTCTTCGCGAGCGAAATAGCCTGGCTGCAATACGCGGATCAACACATAGGCCGGCAAGCCCGTGGCAAAGGCGATGAGCGCCTGCGCCGTCTGCACGGTCGCCAGCGCGTCGAAGGCGCCGCGCTCGAACAAGACACGCACGATCGGCTCGGCCAGGGCGATCAGCGCCATGGCCGCCGGCATGGAGAGCAGCATGGCGGCCAGCAGCGACTGGTCCTGCGTGGCGCGCGCTTCGGTCTCGCGGCCGCCCTTCAGATGCCTAGACAGCTCGGGCAGCAGCACCGTGCCGATGGCGATGCCGATAATGCCCAATGGCAGCTGATAGAGCCGGTCGGCATAGTTGAGGATGGAAATGGCATTGTCGGCGCCCGAAGCGATGATGGTGCCGACGAAGATATTGATCTGGGTAATGCCGCCGGTGAGGATGGCCGGGATGGCCAGGACCCAGAAGCGGCGCACTTCGGGATCGAGCCTGGGCAGGCGGAATTCGGGGACGAAATCGGCGCGGCTGATGGCCGACCAGACCAGCCAGAGCTGCGCCAGCCCGCCCGCCATGGTCGCCACGCTCACCCAGATGGCCGAACCGGCCGGATCCTGCACCCAGAAGGTCACCAGCGGGATCATGGCTGCGATATTGACCAGGTTGAGAATGACCGGGGCGAAGGCGGCGGCGAAGAAGCGGCCCAGCGAGTTCAGAATGGCGCCATAAGCCGCCATCAGCGACATGCAGGCCAGGTAGGGAAACATGATGCGCGTCAGCAGCACCGTGAGATCGAACTTTTCCCTGTCGTCGACGAAGCCGGGGACAAAGGCCAGCATGAGCTGCGGCATGAAGATTTCGGCGAGGATGGTGACCACAACCAGCGCCGCCAGTAGCCAGGCGATGATGCGGGAGGCCAGGTCCAGCGCCGCATCGGGCCCGCTGCGTTCGAGGGCACCCGAGAACATCGGCACGAAGGCGGTATTGAAGGCGCCCTCGGCGAAGAGGCGCCGGAACAGATTGGGAAAGCGGAAGGCCGCAAAGAAGGCGTCAGCAGCCGGGCCGGTGCCCAGCACGGCGGCCATCAGCGCATCGCGCACGAAGCCGGCAATGCGGCTGAGCAGGGTCAGGCCGCCGACGGAGAGGAAATTGCGGTAGAGGCTCATGGGCCCCTATCCATTGGCGACCTTCGCCTCGCCGCGCGGGTGGAACACCGCCATCAGGGCGTCGTGAATCTTGCGCTGGCGGGGCTTGGCCATGATCTTCTGGCCGGTGAGGTCGGTGACGTAAAAGACGTCGACGGCCTTTTCGCCATAGGTGCCGATATGGGCCGAGCCGATGGTGAGGTTGAGATCGGAAATCTGGTGGGTCAGCGAATGCAGCAGGCCCATTCGATCGAGGCCCGAGACCTCGATGACGGTGAACTTTTCCGAGAGGGCGTTGCTGACCGATACCTGCGCGGGCAGCGCGAAGGGTTTCAGGCGCTTGTTGTGGCGGCTTTCCTTGCCCAGGTCGATCAGGATGGTGCGCTTGCCCTGCAGCAGTTGCTTGACCGTATCGATGATGCGGGTGGCTCGGACCTTTTCATCCTCGTCCGAGGTGAAGGAGCGGCGGAGTCGGAAGGTGTCGATGGCGTGGCCGTCGCGGGTCGAGAAGATCTGCGCCCCGATAATGGAGGCATCCTGCATGGTGCAGGCGCCGGCGATCAGCGACAGCAGCCGCGGATGGTCGGGCGTATAGAAGGAAACCTCGGTAATGCCCTCGAAGGCCTTGATGCGGATGGAGCCGGCAAAGGGTTCGCCGGCCATGTCGGCCTGGCGGATCATGCGGGCGTGCTCGAGCTGCAATTCGGGCTCGGCGCGCAGCCAGTAGTGGTCGTAGTGGCGCGCCACATAGGTTGCAACATCTGCCGCCGGCCAGGCCTCGAGCGACTGGGTCAGCTGGTCGCGGGCCTGATTGATGCGATCGGACTGGGTGACCTGGCTGTGGCCGCCCGACAGCAGCGGTTCGGTGGCGTAATAGAGCGCGCGCAGCAGGCTGCCCTTCCAGCCGGTCCAGACGCCCGGACCGACGGCACGGATATCGCAGGCGGTGAGGATCATCAGCAGCGCCAGGCGCTGGGGAGACTGCACCACATCGGCAAAGGCCCTGGCCGTTTCAGGATCCTGGATGTCGCGGGCCTGGGCGATCTCACTCATCAGCAGGTGAAACTCGATGAGCCAGGACACGGTGTCGGTCTCGGCCGGGGAGAGGCCGAAGCGCGGGCAGAGTTTTCGGGCGATGCGGGCGCCGGCGATGGAATGGTCTTCCGGCCGGCCCTTGGCGATGTCGTGGAGGAACAGGGCCACGTAGAGCAGCCTTGTATCGTTGAGCTGCGGCAGCAGTTCGTGGGTCAGCGGCAGCTGGTCGCGCAAGCCGCCATTGGCGATATCGGCCATGACGCCGACCGAGCGGATCAGGTGCTCGTCCACCGTATAGTGATGGTACATGTTGAACTGCATCAGCGCGACGATCTTGCCGAAATCGGGCACGAACTTGCCCAGTACGCCGCTCTCGTTCATCTGGCGCAGGATGCGCTCGACCGATTGCGGCGCCGTCAGGATGGTCAGGAAGTGCTCGTTGGCCCTGGGGTCGTTCCGCAGCTTGTTATCGATCAGCCGCAGCGAGCGGGCGATGTGCTTGATGGCATCGGGATGGAACAGCAGTTGTTCGCGGCCAGCGACCAGGAACATGCGGATGAGGTTGACCGGGTCCTTTTCGAACACGTCCGGGCTGGCGATGTTGAGCCGACCGGTATCGAGCACGAAATCGGTCTCGCCCTTGATCCTGCTCTTGCCCGAGCGGAACGGCGCCAGCACGCGGCCGACCAGATCCATGTCCTTGGCGTGGTTGAATTCGAGGCTGGCGCAGATGATGCGCGTCAGGTCGCCCACGTCCTTGGCGACGAGGAAATAGCGCTTCATGAAGCGCTCGACCCCCAGCATGCCGACGCGCTGGGCGTAACCCATGCGCTCGGCCAGCTCAGGCTGCACGTCGAAGGTCAGCTTTTCCTCGGCGCGGCCGGTGACGAAATGGAGGTGGCAGCGTACCGCCCAGAGGAAATCCTCGGCGCGATAGAACAGGCGGTATTCGGCGGCCGAAAGCACACCCTTGCCCACCAGTTCATGGGAGGTCTTGACCTGGTAGAAGTATTTGCCGATCCAGAACAGCGTGTTGAGGTCGCGCAGCCCGCCCTTGCCGTCCTTGATATTGGGCTCGACCACATAGCGGGTATTGCCCATGAGCTTGTGGCGCTCGTCGCGCTCGGCCATCTTGGCGGCGATGAATTCGGGACCGGTCCGCGGCATGATCTCGGTCTCGAAGCGCGAGACGAGATTGTCGAACAGGGTGCGGTCGCCGGTGACAAAGCGGGCTTCGAGCGTGGCGGTGCGCACTGTCATGTCGGCGCGCGCCATGCGCAGGCATTCATCGACCGAGCGGACGGCGTGGCCCACCTTCTGGCCGAGATCCCAGAGCATGTAGAGGATGTATTCGGTGACCTGCTCGCCCCAGGGCGTCTGCTTGTAGGGCAGGATGAACAGCAGATCGATATCGGAACCCGGCGCCAGGGTACCACGGCCATAGCCACCAACGGCCGAGAGCGCGATGGCCTCGGCACCAGAGGGATTGTCGACCGGATAGACGCGCCTGACGGCAAACATATGCACCGCGGCGATGATCTCGTCCTGCGCGGCGCTCAGATTCTGGGCGCAGCGGGTGCCCTTGCCGGTCGCGATGAGTTCGGCCTCGGCCTGCTTGCGGGCCTCGGCCAGGGTCTTGCGGATATGCGCCAGCACGGCAGCGCGGGCCGTGGCGGACTTGGGCGCCTGATCACCGATTATCGCATCGAGCTCGCCGAATATGGTCTCGGCGGACTTGAGGGTGAATAGCGGTTTTCGCGGCTTTGCCTCAGCTTCGGCGAGCATCATCGCGGATTTTCTTCAACTCGTAGAGCACTTCGATCGCTTGCTTGGGGGTCATCTCGTCGGGTCGGACGGCGTCGAGTGCAATATGTACGGGGTCTTTCTCAACAGGGCGTGAAGCCGGCTGATGCGCGAAGAGAGGCAGATCGTCTAGCACGCTGGCCTTCTGGCTGGAAGAGGCCGTGCCGGCCGAGCGCTGTTCGAGCACGGTCAACACCTGGCGAGCGCGCGCCAGCACCGGCTCGGGCAGCCCGGCCAGCCGCGCCACCTGGATGCCATAGGACCGGTCGGCCGCGCCGGGACCGACCTCGTGCAGGAAGACCACCTCGCCCTCCCATTCGCGCACCTTCATGGTGACGTTGCTGACCCGGGTGAGCGTCTTGGCGAGGCTGGTGAGTTCGTGGAAATGGGTGGCGAACAGGGCCCGGCAGCCCGTGGTTTCGTGCAAAGCCTCCACGGCCGCCCAGGCGATCGAGAGGCCGTCGAAGGTCGCGGTGCCGCGGCCGATCTCGTCGAGCACCACGAGGCTGCGCCTTGTGGCGCGGTTGAGGATGGCCGCGGTCTCGACCATCTCCACCATGAAGGTGGAGCGGCCGTGGGCAATGTCATCGCTGGCACCGACGCGGGAGAAGACGCGGTCGATCACCCCGATATGCGCCGAACTCGCCGGCACGAAGCTGCCCATCTGCGCCAGGATTGAGATCAGCGCGTTCTGGCGCAGGAAGGTAGATTTACCGCCCATATTGGGGCCGGTGACCAGCCACAGCCGCCCGCCGCCGATGGCGTCGTCGCCACTGAGGTCGGCGTCATTGGCGACGAAGCTCTGGCCTTCCGACATGACCATGTCCTCGACCACGGGATGGCGGCCGCCGGATATTTCGAAGGCCAATGAATTGTCGATATCGGGCCTGACATAGCTGCGGGTGGCCGCCAGATGGGCCAAAGCGCTGGTAACGTCGAGTTCGGCCAGTGCGTCGGCGAGGTCGCGCAGGGCGTTGGTGCGGCTGAGCACGTCATAGCGCAGGCTGGCAAAGACCTTGAGTTCGATCTCCAGCGCTGCCTCGTGGGCGCGGGCGATACGGCCTTCGAGGTCGGCCAGTTCCGTGGTGGTGAAGCGCATGGCATTGGCCAGCGTCTGGCGATGGATGAAGCTCTGGCGATGCGGCTCTTCGAGGAGGCGGGTGCCGTGCCCTGCGGGGACCTCGACGAAATAGCCAAGCACGCCATTGTGCCGGATCTTGAGGGAGCGGACGTCGGTTTCCTCGATCAGCCGCGCCTGTAACGCCGCGACCACATCGCGGGTCTGGCTCGCCAATGCCCGCTCGTCGTCGAGGGTCTGGTCATAGCCTTTGCGCACGAAGCCGCCATCGCGGCTGAGCAGTGGCAGTTCGTCATCCAGCGCCAAAGCGAGTTCGGAAGCCAAAGGCAGCGGCGCCGCGGCGAGGATGCGCGCCAGGCGGGCGAGCACAGCGGGGATGTCTTCGAGACGGTCGAAATGCCGGGCCAGGGCCGAGGCCGCACTCACTGCCTTGCCGATGGACGCGAGATCGCGCGGACCGCCACGATCGAGCGCCAGCCGCGTCAAGGCTCGGGCGAGGTCCGGCACCGCCTTGAGGTCGGCTCGGAGCCGACCCGTCAGCAGCGTATCATTGGCAAGGAGCCCCACCGCATCGAGCCGCTCGTTGATGGCGGCGGCATCGGCCAGGGGCGCGGCGAGGCGCGCCGAGAGCAGGCGCGAGCCGGGGGCGGTGACCGTGAGGTCGATCACTTGCCGCAGCGAGCCCCTCATCTGGCCGCGCTGGGTCTGGTGCAGTTCGAGGCTGGCGCGTGTCGCCTGGTCGATAGCCATATGGCGGGTCGCGGTATCGGCGATGGGCGCGCGCAGGGCAACGCCGACACCCTTCTGCGACTCGCGCACATAGGCAAAGACGGCGCCCAGCGCGCCGCGAGCCGCACGGGACAAGGCGGTCGGGTCGAAGACGTCGCCCGGCAACGCAGCGCGCAGGCTGGCGCTGGCCGCCTCGCTGTCAAAGCTCTCGGTTGAGGCGATATGAGTGATGCTGGCCCAGGCCGGCGCATACAGGTGTTTTTCGAGCAAAGCCGCACGCGTCGCCTCGGTCAGCAGCAGCTCGGCCGGGTCGATGCGGGCCAGTTCGTCCTGTAACTGCTCGGCGCCGAGGTCGGCCGTGAAGGTCTCGCCGGTCGAGACATCGGCCCAGGCCAGGGCAAAATCGGTCTCACCATGACGCACCATGGCCAGCGCGGCGAGGAAATTGGAGGCGCGGGCGTCGAGATGATCGTCCTCGGTCAGCGTGCCGGCCGTTATCAGCCGAACCACCTCGCGCTTCACCACCGATTTGGCGCCCCGCTTCTTGGCCTCCTTGGGATCCTCTACCTGCTCGCAGATGGCGACGCGGTGGCCCAGCCGGATCAGCTTGTTGAGATAGTCGTTGGCCGCGTGGATGGGCACGCCGCACATGCCGATGTCCTGGCCCAGATGCTTGCCGCGCTTGGTGAGCACAATGCCGAGAGCGGCGCTGGCGATCTCGGCATCCTCGAAGAACAGCTCGTAGAAATCGCCCATGCGATAGAACAGCAGATAGCCCGGATTGACCGCCTTGATCTCGAAATACTGCGCCATCATCGGCGTCAAAGCCGGACTCTGGGCGGGTTCGATCGGCGTCTGGTCCATCAGGCTACGGGGTCTCGGCAAGGGAGCCGAGACCTTAGGGCGTTCGGGGGGTGAAGCCAACAGTTGCCCGACGGTTTGCCCGGCTTTTGACGGGACGTGGCAGTCGCCTCCCTCCCCTTGTGGGGAGGGATCAAGGGTGGGGGTAGGCCACACGCGCTGAGCGCGTTGAGAGATACCCCCACCCGACCCCTTCGGGGCCTCCCACAAGGGGGAGGGATGGCATCGGGACTAGCCTTAAATGCCCCGGATCATCGAAGCCGGCTCCACCACCTTGCGGTAAAGATGCCAGGTTGCGTGGCCGAAGATGGGGATAACCACTGCCAACCCGACAAAGAGCGGCAGCGAGCCCAGGAACAGTCCGGCGCCGACAATGAAACCCCAGGCCAGCATCGGCACAGGGTTGGCCATCACCGCGCGGAACGAGGTTTCGACGGCGACGAAGGCGCCGACATCGCGATCGAGCAGCAGCGGAAAGGCGATGACCGTGGTGCACAACGTCACCAGCGCAAAGAGCGCTCCGAGCATGGTGCCCACGATGAGCAAAGTCATACCGCCCGGTTCGCCGAATACCTGCGTCAGCAGCCCATCCAGCGTCTGCGGCGTCGAAGAGCCGAAAACGCTTTCATAGAGCGCCTGCGCCGCCGTCAGCCACAGGGTGAACAGCGCGAGCAGCATGACGCCCAGCGCCGCTATCGAGCCGATGGCCGGCGAGCGCAGTACCTCAAAGGCATGCTTCCAGGATGTGTCCAGCCCCTGCTCGCGCCGGCGGGAGATTTCGTAGAGGCCGATGGCGGCAAACGGCCCGACCAGTGCGAAGCCGCCCACCAGCGGATAGAGCAGCGGCCAGGTGTGATAGCCGTTCATCCACACCGTCAGCACGATGCCGACAATGGGGTAGATCAGCACCAGCATGACGTAGTGACTGGGTTGTTCCCAGAAGTCGCTGGCGCCCTGGCGCAGGACGTCGAACAGGTCCGACACACGAATCGTGCGGATCATGGGCATGTCGAGCTTGCTGCCGGCGCCCGCGATGACGTGGAAATTGGACATGACCTAGGGTCTCCGTTGAGGGAGGTCCCGAAGTTCGCGCGAGCGCTGCCCCAGACGTTCGGCGCGAAATTCGCAACCGCAACGCAGCCAGATTAGCCCTGATGCGACCGATTGTCGCTATGGATCGGAGGATTGTGAACGAGGGCGCAGACGGCCCCCCTTGCAGGGAACGGCTCTCTTCCCAAGGGGACGAGCGGAAACCGGTTTGGATCCCCGATACTGGGACCCAAACCGATCGAGAAAGCGCTAGCGCGAGGCTGGCAGGTCGTAGATGGCCTCGATGTCATCCAGCGCCATTTGCGCCGCCAGCAGACCGCCTGCCGTGGCCCAGACAGCATCGGAAACGGCATGGACGCGTCCCGTCTGGGCCGCCTCCAGATTCTGCCACAGGGGCTCGGCCATCCAGGACTGACCTTCGCTGACGGCCAGGCCATCGCCGGTCTCATAGGTGAAATGGAGGATGCGATCGGCCGCCAGTTCGCCGATACGCTCCTTGGTGATCGGTTCGGCCAAGCCCTCGCCCCGCTGGGCGGCTGGGCGTGCAAAGCCGATATCGGCCAGCACGGAGCCGGAAAAACTGGCCGGGAAATAAGCGTAGCTCTGTCCGGCGAGGAAGCGCACCACCGAAATTTCATCCTTGATCCGTTCGCCAAGGCCCGCGCGGATCTGGGCGAGCCGATCGTGATAGCCGCCGAGCAGGACGGCGCCCTCCGCGGACTTGCCCACCGCATCGGCATAGAGCGTCAGATTGTCCTTCCAGGTGCCCTGGATGGTTTCGGCAAAGACGGTGGGGGCAATGGCGGAGAGCTGGCCGTAGATCTTCTCGTGCCGGCGTTTGTTTCCCAGGATGAGGTCGGGCTGCAAGGCGGCGATGGCCTCGAGATCGGGCGCCACTTCTTCACCGATGACGATGGTGGCGGCGAGGGAAGCGTCCAGATAGTCGTACCAGGGGTCCGAATTGGCCGAGCGCGCGGCGCCCACCGGAATCAGGCCCAGCGCCACCAGGTCCTCCGTCGCCTCGTTGGTCAGGGCGACGATGCGCAGCGGGGCCTCGGGGACATCGGTTACGCCCATGGCGTGGGTGACGTCGCGGGCGAAAACCGGCGCGGCAAAGGCAAGGCCGGCCACCAGCGTTCCGGCGCAGAGGATGCGAGAGAAGTTCATGTCATATCCTGAAGTGGAGTGTTACACTCAGGATTTGTTAGGCCATGGCGCGACGCGCGGAGTCAAGCCTCGCGAGCCGGTGGGGCGGGTCCCACCGGCTTGATATTGGCTAGATTTCGTAACGGTCCGTCTCGTGCTTCACCGGGCGATAGATGAAATAATCGAAATCGGCCGGCAGGGCGGTGCCGTTGAGGTCGCTGGCGGCGACGCCGACAAAAGCGCCGGTGAAGCTGCCATGGGCCTGGTGGCCGCCGCATTCGTCCGACAGGATCGAGGCATCGAGCACCGGCCCGATCGGCTGCAAAGCCTGGCCCTCGAGGGCGTAGAAGAACTGAAGCTTGGGTCCGCGGATTTCGAGCGCCAGCTTGACCTTGCCCTGGTTGGGAATGCTCACCGGGGCGGAAGGGAAACGCAGGTTGCCGTCCGGCCAGCTCATCTCGGAGGTCATCAGCAGCAGCTCGCGCTGGCCATCGGCATGGGCGGTGACAGCAAGGTAGAAGAAATTGTAGCGGCTGTAATAGGCGGTGAGGCCGGCAAACTGCCGCTCGTCGGTGGGTGAGAAGTCGATGACGGTTTCTGCATCGTAGGAGAAATGCGTCTGCCGCCGGGCCACCAGCGCCTGTTCGAACCACGAGCCGATGGATTCGCGGCCCAAGAGGCGCAGCTTGCCGTTATCGGTGGAAAAGATGCGCTCGGTCTCGGGTGTGCGCAGCCACTGGAAGTCGATCGGCAGGCCCGCCTCGAAGGTGTAGCGCTGCTCGGCCCAGTATTTGTCTTCGTCACGCGTGCCGGGCACGTCGACATGCAGCGACGGCACGGGACCGTTCTTGACGTAGAGCCAGTCGTCCTCGCCCCAGTACGCCTCCTGGATCGAGGTTTCCCGGCCGAGCACGCAGCGGCGCTGCTGCGTGGTCGGGCGGCCGCCCAGATGCACGAGGTACGTCTTACCATCAGGGGTTTCGACCAGATCGCCATGGCCGGCGCGCTGGATGGCGGCGAACGGCGCATCCTTGGACGTCAGGATGTGCTTGTCCGGATGGGTTTCGTACTGCCCGTCAATGGTGCGCGAGCGGGCGAAGGTGCAGGCATGCTCATAGGCCGTGCCGCCTTCGGCGGTCAGCAGATAATACCAGCCGTTTCGCTTATAGAGATGGGGGCCCTCAACCAGCTTGAGGTCGGTGCCCTGGTAGATATTGGTGCGCGGGCCAACCAGCTTGCCGGCCACGGGATCGAACTCCTGCAGCGCAATGCCGGCGAAGAGCAGCGGGCGCCGGCGATGGTCCCACATCATGTTGACGAACCACTTCTTGCCGTCGTCGTCATGGAACAGGCTGGGGTCGAACCCCGAGGAGTTGATGTAGATCGGGTCCGACCATGGGCCTTCGATCGTGTCGGCCCAGACGATGTAATTATGCGCGTCCTTGAACGAGCCGTCCTTGCGCTTGACGTCGGTATAGACCAGCCAGAATTTCTCGCCGTCATGGCTGAGGCAGGGGGCCCAGACGCCGCAAGAGTCGGGATCGCCGCGCATGTCGAGCTGCGCCTTGCGGGTCAGCGGGCGGGTGACCAGCTCCCAGTTGGCGAGGTCCTTGCTGTGATGGATCTGTACGCCGGGGAACCACTCGAAAGTGGAGGTGGCGATGTAGTAGTCGTCGCCGACGCGCAGGATGGACGGGTCCGGATTGAAGCCGGGCAGGATGGGATTGGTAAGCTGGGGCATGGCAAATCCTAAGGGGTCAGCGTCATCCGGTACTGAAGGAAACCGGACTCGCTGGCCAAACGGTCATAAAGCTGCATGGCGGTGTGATTGGTACGGTGCGTGGTCCAATAGACCCTGGAACAGCCTCGCGCCTTGGCGTCGGCGGCGACATGTTCGATCAACGCCCGGCCGTGGCCCTGGCCGCGACCTTCGGGCGCCACGAACAGGTCCTGCAGGTAGCAATTGTCGGCAATGGACCAGTTGGTGCGGTGGTAGAGCCAATGGACCAAGCCTACCGGCGTCCCGTCCTGGAGCGCCAGGGCGCCCCAGGTGGGTTCGGTTGGGTCGAGCAGGCGCGACCAGGTCGAGGCATAGACCTCTTCGGGCAGCGCGGTTTCGTAGAAGGCGAGATAGGCCTTCCACAATTGCGTCCATGCTTCGCGGTCGCCAAGTTCGAGTGCCCTGAGGGTATGTGGCATAAGCGGTTCCTGACGAAGCGGCACCCACCGCGCGTCACCCTCGGGCTTGACCCGAGGGCTCTGTACTTGCGGTGCGGTCGTTCAAGTGAAGTGCCCTCGGGTCAAGCCCGAGGGTGACGATCCGCGAGGTCAGACGAAGCGGTTGATCAGGTTTTCGAGATATTCCTGCTGGCCGGATTTGGGCAGCGGGTTGATGTTTTCGGCGTCAACCTTGGCGGCGAGGTCGGCCAGCGACAGCTTGCCGGCCAGGATGTCCTTGCCCATGCCCTGGTTCCAGCCGGCATAGCGGGCGTCGACGACCTTGTCATAGGTGCCGTCTTCGATCAGCGCCGCGGCAGCCTTGAGCGAACGGGCCAGCACGTCGAGACCGCCGATGTGACCATAGAGCAGGTCGGCCGGATCGATCGACTGGCGACGCACCTTGGCGTCGAAGTTCCAGCCGCCCGAATTGAGGCCGCCGGCCTTGAGGATCTGGTAGAAGGCCAGCGTGGTTTCCGGCACGTTGTTGGGGAACTGGTCGGTGTCCCAGCCGGACTGCAGGTCGTTGCGGTTGGCGTCGACCGAGCCGAGAATGCCCAGCGATGCCGCCAAAGCCAGTTCGTGCTCGAAGGAGTGATTGGCGAGGAAGGCGTGGCCGACCTCGATATTGCACTTCACCTTGGTCTCAAGACCGTACTTCCTCAGGAAGCCGTAGACCGTGGCGACGTCGAAATCATACTGGTGCTTGCTCGGCTCCTGCGGCTTGGGCTCGATCAGGATCTGGCCCTTGTAGCCGATCTTTTCGGCATGCTCGATGACCATGTGCAGGAAGCGGCCCATCTGGTCCTGTTCCTGGCCGATCTTGGTGTTGAGCAGGGTTTCGTAGCCCTCGCGGCCGCCCCAGAGCACGTAATTGGCGCCGCCCAGTTCGTGGGTCAGCTCCAGCACGTTCTTCACCTGGCCTGCGGCATAGGCGAAGACTTCCGGGTCCGGATTGGTCGCGGCACCCGACATGTAGCGGCGGTTGGAAAACAGGTTGGCCGTGCCCCAGAGCAGCTTGGTGCGGCTCGTTTCCATCTTGCGGGCAAAGATCTCGCCGATCTCGCGCACATTGCGGTTGCTCTCGGCCAGGGTCGCGCCCTCAGGGGCGATATCGGCGTCATGGAAGCAGAAGAAGGGCATGTCGAGCAGGTCGAACAGCTCGAAGGCCACGTCGGCCTTGAGCTTGGCGCCTTCCATGCCCTTGTCATACCAGGGGCGATCGAAGGTGCGGCCGCCGAACGGGTCGCCGCCTTCCCAGGC
>JAKFDU010000138.1:0-70088 GCA_036675975.1 Devosia sp.
CAGGATGGCGTTCACGTCCTGGCGGACCAGACCGCGGCCCAGCGATATCTTCTGCTTCTGGTCGGCGGTGAGTCCGCGGGCGCGCTTCTGTGCCCGGTCAGCCAGGCCGATGATTTCGAGCGTTTCGGTGACGCGGCGCTGGATATCGGGTTCGCTGACGCCGCGATTGCGCAGCGGGAAGGCCATGTTATCGAACACCGACATGGTGTCGTAGACCACCGGGAACTGGAACACCTGGGCGATGTTGCGCCGTTCGGTCGGCAGGTCGGTCACGTCCTCATCGCCGAACTGGATACGGCCGCGCGAGGGTGCGACCAGGCCCGAGATGATGTTGAGGAGGCTCGTCTTGCCGCAGCCGGATGGTCCAAGCAGCGCATAGGCGCCGCCATCGGCAAAGGTGTGATGCACTTCCTTTAGGGCGTAATCCTCGTCGCGCGTAGGGTTGGCAAGGTAGGAGTGTCGGATGTGATCGAGAACGATACGGGCCATTATTGTGCTCCTACGCCGCCATTGCCGTTGCCTGCCCAACGGCGCGACCGGCGCTGTCAAACACCATCAGCAGGCGGGGATCGAGGAACACTTCGATCTCCTCGCCTACGGCGAAATTCTGCACACCCGGCGTCAGCATGATCCAGTCCGCACCGCCGAAGCGGAGGTGGACGAAGCTCTCCGAGCCGGTGATTTCGAGCGCGGTCACGGAGGCGCGAAGCGCAACGGCATCGGGCACCGATCGGCTGAGCGACAGGTGGTGGGGCTGAAAGCCCATCGTGTAGGCGCCGTCCGCGATATCACGTAGCGCATCGGTGGCTGGGAAGCTGACGCCACCATCCAGCACGAAGGTTCCGGCCGACTTGTGCATCGCCACGGTGTTGAGCGGCGGATCGGAAAAGGTTCGGGCCGTGATCAGGTCGGCCGGTCGGCGGAACACCTCGATGGTGCGGCCGAACTGGGTGACGCGCCCCTCCGACAGCGTCGCCGTATTGCCGCCCAGCAGCAGGGCCTCGGATGGTTCGGTCGTGGCATAGACAAAGATGGTGCCGCTTTCGGCAAAGATGCGTGGCAGTTCGGCGCGGAGTTCCTCGCGCAGCTTGTAGTCCAGATTAGCCAGCGGTTCGTCGAGCAGCACCAGCCCGGCATTCTTGACGATGGCGCGGGCCAAAGCCGTACGCTGCTGCTGCCCGCCCGACAGGTTCAGCGGCAGGCGGTCGAGATAGGGAGTCAGTTTCATCAGTGTCGCGGCGCGCTGCACGGCTTCGTCGATGCTCTTCCTGTCGGCACCGGCCACTCGCATGGGCGAGGCTATGTTCTCGTAGACCGTCATCGACGGGTAGTTGATGAACTGCTGGAACACCATGGCCACATCACGCTTCTGCGGCGACACTCCGGTCACATCGACACCGTCCACATGAATGGTGCCGCTGCTAGGCCGATCGAGGCCGGCCATGATACGCATCAGGCTGGTCTTGCCAGAGAGCGTCGGCCCGAGGAGCACGTTGAGGGTGCCGCGCTCCAGCCGCAGCGAGATATCGCTGAGATGCGTCTCGGCGCCGACCTGTTTGGTGATATTGCGCAGCTCGAGCATAAATTCTCCTATCCCACAGCCGCGGCGGGCTGGGGCATGAGGGTGGCGAGGAACGTGTCGAGGTCGGCAACGGCGATGGCGCTACCCAGCAGGCCCCGCTTGGTCCGACGCCACAGGATGTCGTCGCTGGTGACAGCCCATTCGCTGTCGACCAGGTAGCGAACTTCCGCTTCGTAGAGATCGGCGCCAAAATGGCGGCCGAGATCGGCATGGCTGAGGGCACCGTTCAGGATCTGCTCGGCTCGGGTGCCGTAGAGGCGGGCCAAGCGTGTTGCATATGCCCCCTCCAGAAACGCGTAGCGCTGCTTGAGGCCAGCGACCAGGTCGTCAAAACCGGTGGCCGGGAAGTCTCCGCCAGGCAGTGTCACACCCCGAGTCCACGCCTTCCCGCGCGCGCCGATCAGGGCTTCCACCTGTTCGAGCGTCGACTCGGCCAACCGCCGGAAGGTGGTCAGCTTGCCGCCGAAGACGTTGATGAGAGCGGCCTTGCCATCGCCGCCGTCACTCTTGAGCACGTAGTCGCGCGTTGCTTCCTGGGCGCTGCTGGCGCCGTCATCGAATAGCGGTCGCACGCCCGAATAGCTCCAGACGACGTCCTCACGCGTTACCGGCAGGGTAAAATACTCGCTGGCAGCCCCTGTGAGATAGGCGATCTCGCCATCGCTGATGCGGACATCTTTGGGATCGCCCTCATAGTCGAGGTCGGTGGTGCCGATCAGGGTGTAGTCCGTCTCATAGGGGATGGCGAAAATGACGCGGCCGTCGCTATTCTGAAACATGTAGCAGCGGTCGTGGTCGTAGAGCTTGCGCACGACGATGTGGCTGCCCTGCACCAGCCGAACATTGTGCGCGTCATTGTCGCCCAAGGCTCCGGCCAGAACCTGGTCAACCCAGGGGCCGGTGGCGTTGATCACCAGACGCGTCTGCACCGTTTCGGTGGTCCCGGTCAGCCCATCGCGCAGCGCCACGTGCCAAAACTCACCTTCAGCTCGCGCCGAGACCACCGCCGTGCGGGTGCGAATAGCAGCGCCGCGGTCCGCCGCGTCCCGCGCGGTCAGGGCCACTAACCGCGCGTCATTCACCCAGCAGTCCGAATATTCGAAAGCCCGGGTAAAGCCGGGTTTCAGCGGCTTCCCAGCTGGGTCGGTGCGCAGGTCGAGGGTGCGGGTTGCCGGCAACAGCTTGCGGCCACCGAGGTGATCATAAATGAACAAGCCAAGCCGCAGCAGCCAGGCCGGACGCAACCCCTTGTGGTGCGGCAGCACCAGGCGGAGCGGCCAGATGATGTGGGGCGCCACCGCCCAAAGCACTTCGCGCTCGGCGAGCGCCTCCTGCACCAGGCGAAATTCGTAATGCTCGAGATAACGCAGCCCGCCATGGATGAGCTTGGTGGCGGCCGAAGAGGTGCCGCTCGCCAGATCATCCTTTTCGGCCAGGAGGACATCGTATCCCCGGCCGGCAGCATCGCGAGCGATGCCACAGCCGTTGATACCGCCGCCGACCACCACGATGTCGTGGATGCGCGTACTGCTCAACACGTCCTCCCGTCCCGGCCGCCGGTTTTCCGGTCTACAAGAACGATCGAAGGCTAGAGCGAAAGCGAAACGAATGTCAATCGAAGAAAAAACGCGCCTTGACCGCTCTGTGCCAAGCTACTGGCACTACGCTCAAAAATCTTGCGCGGGTGTCGAAGTTTCGATCAACCGCACCCCTGAGGCTGCCGATACGGCGCGAACCGTTTCCGGTGTGCAGCGGTCGGTGACAAAGGTATCTACTTGGGAAAGATGGGCAATCCGCACTGGCGCGGTGCGCTCGAACTTGGTGGAATCGGCAACGAGGATGACGTGACGGGCATTGGCGATGATCGCCTGCGCCACCTTCACCTCGCGATAGTCGAAGTCCAGCAGGGCACCATCCGCGTCGATCGCCGAGGCGCCAATGACAGCATAATCGACCTTGAATTGCCTGATGAAATCGACCGCGGCCTCGCCGACGATGCCACCATCCGATCCACGCACCACACCGCCGGCGATCACCACCTCGATGCCGCGATAGATACGCATCCTATTGGCAACATTGATGTTATTGGTGATCACCATCAATCCGAAGTGATTGAGCAAAGCCTGGCTCACGGCCTCGGTCGTGGTGCCGATATTGATGAAGAGCGAAGCATTGGACGGGATCAGCGCGGCCGTCGCATCGCCGATGGCTGCCTTCTCGGGCGCTGCTATCCGCCGCCGGGCTTCGTACTCGACATTTTCGACTCCGGACGGGAACACGGCGCCGCCATGCGTGCGCGTCAGGACGCCGTTGTCGCACAACTCGTTGAGGTCCTTGCGGATAGTCTGCGCCGACACGCCGAACCTGCTGGCCAGCGCCTCCACCGTCACCTGGCCGTCCTGTCGGGCCAGTTCCACAATTTCCCCTCGCCGCCCGTCAAACATCACGCCTCCCCGCCAAACCGACGCTAACCTCGTACCTGCGGGCTTCGCTTTCGTTTTCGCAGGAATTGTCCTGCAAGCGAACCAATTTCGCAAGTGCCACGTCAGCCGGCCTGCATCTGGGCAAATCCGGGTCGCGATAGAACAGCACTGCAGCTAGACGACCACGACCAACCACCAAGGAACCTGGTCATGGAACTGCAGAACAAGACGATTGTCATCACGGGCGCCAGCAGCGGTATCGGCGCGGCCGCCGCCCGGCTCTTTGCCCGGGAGGGGGCAAACGTTGTGCTGGGGGCGCGACGCGGCCCAGAACTCGCGAGCCTCGCCGAGGAAATAAATGGCAACAGTGCCGGGCGGGCCGCCACCATGGCGGGGGATGTCAGCAACCCGGATTACGCCAAAGCCCTCGTTGAACTCGCGCAAGACGCGTTCGGCGGGCTCGACGGCGCCTTCAACAATGCCGGTATTGTCGGTGACATGAAGCCGGCCGCCGAGATGACCCTCGACAATTGGAACGCGGTAATCTCGGTGAACCTGACGGGCGCCTTTCTTGCTGCCCAGGCGCAAATTCCCGCGCTGTTGCGACGGGGCGGCGGCTCGATCGTGTTCACGTCGTCCTTTGTTGGCTTCAGCAATGGCGGCCTGCCTGGCATGGGTGCCTACGCAGCGTCCAAGGCTGGGTTGATTGGCCTTATGCAGTCCTTGGCGGCTGATCACGCCGCACAAGGCATTCGCGTCAATGCACTGTTGCCGGGTGGAACGGTGACGCCGGCGGGCGGCGAGGGCAACCAGGATTTCATGGATTTCGTGGCAGGCCTGCACCCGATCAAGCGCATGGCAAACGCCGACGAAATTGCCCAGGCGGGTGTTTTCATGCTGTCGGATCGGGCCAGCTTCATGACCGGGAGCCCCATGATCGTAGACGGTGGCATGTCGGTCCGCCTGCTCTGACAATGTAGGGCCCGCGCAGCCAGAAAAGGCGCGGGCTCCACGCGCAACCAGCTATGGCACCGGCGAGAGCAGCCCGGTTGCCGGGTCCACCAAATAGTCCATCGCATATCCCCACCGGCCGTCGGCAAAGTTCACGGAAACCAATTCAGTGGCGCCATCGCTGTAGATTTCGACATTCTGGTAGATCTGCGTCATGACGGCGCCGGCGCCGCACAAATCATCTTCATCAAACGAGATTTCCTGATCGACCTGCGACGTTTGCTTGTTGATGACCTGCAGTTCTTCCATGCAGATGCCGATATCGGTCTGGGTATAGCGACCGGAAAACATATGCGAGGCAGTATGGTCCCAGAATGGAATGGCGACGGTGCCTGTGATCGTGCCTTCACCCGTATCATCCAGGCTGGCGACCTTCCTCAAGGCAACGGCATGGCCGTCGCCGCCGACGCCCCAGATGCCGACCGCGCCGTTGGCATCCATGTCCAGGACGATTGGACAATCGGACATATCGAAGGGGGTGGCTGATCCCTGGACCAGCTTGCTTTCGAATTCAACCTCGTCCGCTATCTCACAGAGCCTGATCTTGCCATCGGCGGCCTGACCATAGACGACAGCCGGACTGTTATGCCCGTCGATGAAATAGCTGCCCTCCACCGTAATCCCGCTGCCGAAATCGTAAGTTTGCAGCGACAGGTGGATCACGTCAGGACCCACTGTCCCCTCATAGTTGTCCACCCGATACCAACCGGCGGCAGCACTTTGGCTGAACAGCAACAGGGCAGCGATTGCCAGCGTCAGTCTTCTCATCACCGATATCCTCGTTGCAACTCAGAGCGGCCAGCATACCATCGCGCATTGCAGCGACGCCGGCAGGCGATCATCGGCCACCCGCTCGGGACGGTTATCGAAGTCGCAGCCGGCGAGGCCATAGCGGTTGGTCATGTCGCATGCCATGGCCTGCTGCATATAGCCGATATACTCATCGATCTCCCCGCAGGGTAGATCATACTTGGCGCCGTTCGCTTCGGTGATCGTCAGCACGCCGGCGCGACCACCCATGTCATTCTCGTCCTCGGGGTCGGGTGGAATATCGAGCAGAGCCAGACGGTAAGATCGACCGGCATCGCTGAAGCGAACCTGGGCGTAGTAGCCCTCGGGGCCATTGGAATTGGAGAAATAGAAGACACGCGGATCGGCATTTTGGTGTTCAAGCACCGAGGCTTGGACGATACCGCCCTTCTCGATGATGAAGTGTACGTCCTGCCACGAACCGTCATCCTGCGGCGTGGCATAAAGCGAGATGAAATCGGAGGTGGATTGGTCGACGCTGCAGCCGAAAAGGCGCTGCGGGCTGGCGGCAAAGGCCGAATTGGGCAGTGCTGCGGTCGTGATCAGCGCAAGACCCAGCAAGCAGCCGGCACGGTTCATCATGATAGGTTCCAGTCCACTATCGGGCGCGGCCCGCTCTTTGCTCCCTCATCGGACTCTAGCGATGAACGGATACTGAACGGGGACAGGGCCCGCAATTCAGCTGCCATCCAATAGGGGTCCGCAACCCAAAAGAAGGACCGCCTGATGACCCTCACTCCTGTCGTTCGACTGCCGCTCACTTGAACAGAAACCCCTCCCGGGTCAGGATCCGCAATGTCTCGCCAATTTCGCTTCCCGCTGCTCTCGATTTCACTGGTGGCGGCATTGGCCACTCCGGTGTTTGCCGGTCCGGTGCCACCGGGCGTTACGCCCTGCCACATCTATGGGTGGTCAGCGAGCGACAACCCCGCCGGACTTGATATCCACGCGGACGCCGATCTTGCAGCCGACATCGTCGGGCAGGTGCAGCCGCCCTTCGTCAATCCGGCAAGCGAGATTGGTCCGTCCGAGGGATGGCGCGCCGAGTTCACCATCGTCGGCTACAAGGATCATTGGTTCCTGATCGACGACATCCAACAACCGGGCGCGCCCTACCACGAGGCCGATCCGCATGCGGCGCCGGCTTTCGCCGGCAGCGGCTGGGTACCGGCCGATCAGGTGATGGGCGCCTATGCCAATACGCAGATGCCGGTCGCCTGGCTGTTGCAGGCGCCCGACATCGGCGCGACCGTTGCCGGCGACATAGAACGGCCGGCGGGGGAAGGTCTTTCCATCGATGGCACACTAACCGCCCTCCTCGCCTGCTCCGGTGACTGGGCGCTGACCGACAGTGTCGATGGTACGCGCGGCTGGTGGCGCGGCATCTGCTCCAACCAGGCAACCAATTGCAGCTGAGCTGCCGCCGCTTGAGGGAATTTCGATGACAAGCCGAATAATCGCTGCCGCGGTGCTGGTCCTGACCACCTCCGGCGCCAATGCCGTCGAATGCCGGCTCGAGCAAGCAACCTATACCGAACCGCTATCGGGCGCCGTCCTGGTGTTTCACCCCAAGACCGCCGAACATGGCTTGATGACACCAGGCGTGTTCGACCTGACATTGCCCAATATGAGCCAGCCCTTGGCCGGTGAGATCACCTGGGGCGCCGGACGAAACACGAGGCCAGATGGGTTTATCAGCAGGCCCTGCACGGCGGAACAGCGGGCAGACAACCCTGATACGTGCTGGCTCTGGGTGGGCAATGTCTACGCTATCGGCGATGGCGCCGTCACGTTGGTTGACGACGATGAAATGGGTGCGCCTCAGACGATGTTGTTCGCCAATTTTGGCAGGGCCCTGCGCTGGGACACGGATTTCATTACGGCCAACCCCACGACCCAATCCATGGACGTATTCACGCTTAGCGCCTGCGCGCCGTAGCATCCGATCACCTGTCGAAGGATAAGCATTCGTGGACGATGAGCTGAAATGGTTGCTGCTACTGATCGTCATGGCCTTTGACGGGCTGTTTCTCGCTGCCGTTATCACCAAATATCTCGAGGTGAAGCGCGCCAGCTTCTGGGCTGCAGTGCCCGGCAAGATCGTCTCGTCGCGCAGCGAAGCCCGCCGCGTGGAAAAGACCAGCGCTGGCGGTACCCGAACCCGGATACGCGATACCGAGCTACGCAACTTCGCCGTGGTCAAATATGTGTTCCAAGCCGACGGCATGCGGCGGGAGGGCCAGCGGATCAGCCTGGCCGGGGATGTCGGCAACTACCAGGTGGCCGAAAAGCTCAAGCGCTATCCGGTCGGTGCCAAAGTGACCGTCTATTACGACCGCCATCGCCCGACCCAGAGCGTGCTCGAACGCGACATGCCGATGCGGGCCTTCGAGATCGCGATCCTGATCGGCATACTCATTGGCCTTGGCTGCGTGTTCCTGCTGCTGATCAGCGACAATGTGATGGCCACCGTCGCCCGCCTGATACCCAATAGTCCGCAGGCCTCCGGGGCGGTGTTCTGCGCCATATTGGCCGCGCTGATCGCCACCTTTGGCTATGGGTTGCACCGCAAAGGGGAGGAAACCAGGACATGGCCCAGTACGAAGGGCACCGTGTTGGCCTCGGACGTGGTGGCGGTAAAGCTGGGCCGCCAATACCGCTGGTGGGAGCTGAACCGCAGGCTGATCCGCGACCGCACGACCTATGGCTACGAAGTCGGCGGCGTGTCCTACCGCAGTGACCGCACAAGTTTCGGCGCGCAGGCCTATGCCAGCTTCGACTTGTTCGCGCGTCGGGCTGCCCTCAGGTTCGAGCCCGGCGCATCGGTGGAGGTGTACTACAATCCTCTGTCACCGACTGAGGCGGTGCTGGTTCGCGGGGCTCCAGGCCAATGGCTGGCGTGGATCGCAGCGACCGCGATGCTGGCACTGGCAGCGCGACTGGCGGGCCTGCTGTAGGGCCTGCGTCAGCCGCGCAGGCCTGATATCAGAGCGCGTTTTGATAGATTGAACGGATATCCGACAGCGCCAAAGTGCGGGGATTGTTGTCGATCAGGCGCTTTATGGCGAAGGCCTCGTCGGCCCATAGCTCCAACTCTTGCTCCTGCGCGCCGTGGCGCTGGAGGCTCATCTCGATACCAAGGCCGCGGCAATAGGCGTGGGCGCCAGAAAAAACGTCGGCGCCTTCGCTCAGGCCCAGGGCCGTCGCGACCGATGCCGTCTTTTCCGGTCGCGCCGAGGCGTTGAACGCCAGGACATGCGGGAAGATGATCGCGTTGGCCAGGCCGTGCGGTAGCTTGAGGCGCGTGCCCAGCGGATAGGCCAATGCGTGGCCGCCGGCGGTGTTGACCGGGCCGAGGCACACGCCGCCATAGTAGGACGCCAGCATCATGCCGGCGCGCGCTTCGGTGTCCTGCCCATCGGCAACGGCGCGGGCGAGATAGCGCCCGACCAGGGAGATACCCAGGCTTGCATAGCCGTCGATCAGGGGATGCGCCTTGATGTTGGTGAAAGATTCGACGCAGTGGGCGAGTGCGTCGATGCCGGTCGCGGCAGTGACCGCTGATGGCACGGAATAGGTCAGTTCGGGGTCGAGCACCGCGATATCGGCCAGCATGAACGCGCTTTCGACCGCCATTTTGGCCAGCGTATCCGGATTGGTGACCAGCGAGCGAATACCGGCTTCGGATCCGGTGCCCGAGGTGGTAGGCACCTGTGCCAGCGCGGTGCGGCGCCCGGCGACCTTGCCGACGCCGACGACGTCGAGGACGGACTGCTTGCTATCCCACAACACGGCCACCAGTTTGGCCACGTCCATGACCGAACCACCGCCCAGGCCGATCACCAGGTCCGGCCGGAAGGCGCGCGCTGCGGCCAGCACGGCTTCGACGGCCGGCAGATCGGGTTCGGGTGGAATATCGATGAACGTCTCGACGGCGCCGGCAAGACCGATGCGATCGACGAAGCCGACGGTGGGCGCCATGGCGACCACGAACACCCGACGATAGGGCTCGGCCCACGCGGCGAGGCGGGACACCGCACCGGCGCCGATTTCAAGGCGAGCCGGCTGCTGCAGCGTGATGAGGCGCGCCATGGAAAGAACCGGGTCAGACATTTTCCTGCGCCTCGAGCTCGGCCATCTTGTTCCAAACATTGGAGATTTCTGCTTGGCTCAGTTCGACCAGCGGCGGGCGAACGCGGGTCCAGCCGGGGTGATTGCGACGGCGGGCCAGCATGGCCTTGATGGTGGGAAGCTGCACATAGGCGTTGGAGAGATCGCGCCAGGCGTTGATACGGGCCTGTGCCGCCTCGACTTTTTCGTTCGCTGCTGGGTCAAAGAAGTGATCGAACACCACCCGCAGGTGCCTGCCGATCAGGTTGGAGCTCGAGGTGATGCACCCTGCCCCGCCCGAGCGCAGCAGCGGTAGCATGAACGGATCGGCGCCAGCAAGCACCGAGAAATCTTGGAAGTTGCTTGCAAACTGCTGCATGCTTTCGAGCTTGCCGGAGCTGTCCTTGATGCCGACGACGATGCCGGGGAAGGCTTCGAGCAGACGGCCGACCAGTTCGACCGATAGGCCGACCTGGGCGATCGGCGGAATGTGGTAGAGCACGACCCGCAGGTCATCGCGGCCGACGCCGTGGATGGCTTCGGCATAGAAGCGGAACAGCCCCTCGTCGCTGACGCCTTTGTAGTAGAATGGCGGCAGCACGACGGTCGCCTTCACCCCGGCTTCAACGGCATGGCGCATCAGCGTCACGGTATCGGCGACATTGGTTTGCGAGGTGCCCGGCAGCAGGCGTTGCGGGTCGATGCCCGACGCGATGACCTGGTCCAGCAGCGCCTGGCGTTGGGCGATGCTGAAGGAATTGGCTTCGCCCGTGGTGCCCAGCAGCGCAATGCCGTCGCAGCCTTCTGACAGCAGCGCCCTGGCGTGGACCGCAAAAGCGGCGTGGTCGGGCGTGCCGTCGACCAGCACCGGCGTGGCGGCGGCGCAGAAGACGCCGTGAATGGGGAGGTTCGTGGCGGGATTCATGACTTCTTCCCCGCGGCCAGGCGGCGCGCATAGGCGATGGCTTCGTTCATGTTCGTGTGGTTTGCCCTGCCGGTACCGGCAATGTCGAAGGCCGTGCCATGATCGACCGACGTGCGATCGATCGGCAAGCCCAGTGACACGTTGACTGCGGTATCGAAGGCCACGAGCTTGATCGGGATATGGCCCTGGTCGTGATACTGGGCGACGACCAGGTCGAAGGCGCCGTTATAGGCGCGATAGTACAGCGTATCGGCGGAAATCGGGCCTTGCACGTCGATGCCTTCGGCACGCGCCATGGCAACCGCCGGCACGACTTGCACATCGTCTTCCGTCCCGAACAGGCCATTTTCGCCGCAATGGGGATTGATACCGGCGACGGCAATGCGGGGATTGGCATAGCCGATACGCTTGAGATGGTCGTTGCCGGCGCGAATGGTCGCCAGGATGCGTTCCGGCGTGGCGCGATCGATCGCGGTCTTGAGCGAAATATGGGTCGAGACGTGGATGACCTTGAGACGCTCGGAGGCCAGCAGCATGAAGGCCGACTTCTGGCCCGTCAGCGCCGTCAGCATGCCGGTATGCCCGTCATAGTGATGGCCGGCCAGGTTGAGTGCTTCCTTGTTGATGGGCCCGGTGACGACGCAGCCGATCTTGCCCGCCTCGGCGTCGCGCACGGCCCTTTCGATGAAGCGGAAAGCTGCGTCGCCGCCGCGCGGATCGAGCCTGCCCCAGGGCAGCGGGCCGCCTTCGATAGGCAGGTCGACGACGAGGTCATCCAGACCCAGCACGAGGCCGGTCGCGACCATGGCGTTTTCCAGCGTGGCGCGATTGCCATAGATGCGGGTACGCGCCCGGTCGGCCGCGTCCATTTCGCTGACGGCGCGAACCGCGATTTCAGGACCGACGCCCGCGGGGTCGCCCATGGTGATGCCGATAACGTCGCTCAACTCTGTTCTCCGTCGATCCATCCCTGGGGGAGACGGACATATTTGATGGCCCGCCGGAAGTAGGTGTAGGCGAGGTGCAGCGCCCCGTCCGGTCCTTCGAGCAGATAGGGATAGGAAAGTTCCTTGTTGCGCCCGTCGACCGAATTGTTCGACAGGCACGTACCCGGGCTGTCGTCTACAATGCGGCGCAGCGGCCAGGTCTTGCCGCCGTCGCTGGACAGGCAGAGCGTCAGCGGCGCGCGGGGGACGCCCCAGATCGGCGAGCAGCCACCGGTGGCATCAGGGCGGTCGTCGCCCTCTTCGATCTCGTCATAGAGCGAGGCACGCCGATCGCTTGAGGTCGCCGATGAAACCGGATTGCACAGCATTGCCAGCCGGCCGTCAGCCAGGCGGATGACATTGATGGACGAGTTGTTGTTCGGGACATCGGTCGGCTCGGGGGCCGACCAGGTCACGCCGCCATCCTGGCTCTCGGAACGATGGACGAAATCGGATTGGCGCCGGCGATAGAAGGCGACCATGCGCTCGCCATCAAGCGGGACGATGGTCATGTGGACCGAGCCGATGGAGCCCGGCACCTCGGTCATCGACCAGGTGGCGCCATCATCGTGACTGACGGCAACGCCGGCGGTGTCGTGGCTGCCGTTCCAGCGCTGGCCGGAGCGGGAGATGCAGCGGAAGACCGGCATCATCCAGGCGCCGTCAGTGCGGCGCACGAAACGGCCACGGACAAAGGTGCCCAAAGGCAGGTCGAGGGTGCGGGGCGCCGATCCGGTCAGAGTGCCACTATCGACGTCTATGTCACGCGCCCGCAGCAGGCACTCGTCCTGATTGCCCGAAGGCTGGGCAGTGTGGAACAACTGCCAGCGCCCCTGCCCGTCACGCGTCAGCACCGGGTTCTGTTCGGAACGATCAGGGTCGTTGCTGAGCTGCACCGATGGCGACCAGCAGTCGGCACCGGGCGCAAGCGTCGTGCCGTAAATGGAGATGTCGGACTTGCCCTCGAGTGTGCCGCCGAACCACAGGCAGGCGAGCGAACCGTCCTCCAGGAGCTCGATAAAGGCAGCATGGTTCTGGACCATGGGCGATGGCAGGAAGGCTTCGAGACGCCCGTCCCCCATTGCGGCCAACTGGCCCGTCATCCGCGCTTCGATCTCGTTCGGAGTCATCTCGTCCCTCTTCGTGGTGGCGCCAAACTTTACAGTGATAGCCTTGTTGTCAAGTTATTATTGCACACACACGCCACCTAGAACTAACATCAATCCAATTTTTATTGTTATTTTTCAATGTCTTATGTTAACATAGAATGCAGATTGTCAACATCAAACTGAAATCCGTTTGACAACTTACGGTTGTAACATGATAGTGCCGACCAAGCTTGGGTTCAACCGCGACCCGCTTGGAGGAATTTGCGTGGGCGCTCTGCAGCGTCGTTCACGCGCTGCAAAGCTGCAAAGGGAGGACGATCTTGATCATCAAGCACATTCTGATCGGCGCACTTTTGGCGTCGACGACCATGGCCCCTGCCATGGCCCAGGAAAATACCGACATCACCGTCGTGCTGAGCGAAGAACTCGACCTGGTCGAGCCCTGCATGGCCACCCGCTCCAATATCGGCCGCGTCATCCTGCAGAATATCAGCGAGACGCTGACCGAGCTGGACGTGCGCGGCGACAAGGGCCTGATGCCCCGCCTGGCCGACAGCTGGGAAGACAAGGGCGACGGCACCTGGCAGTTCAAGCTGCATCCTGGCGTGACCTTCTCGGACGGAACCGCGCTTGACGCCGCCGACGTCAAACACTCGTTCGACCGCGTCTTTTCCGAGCAGCTGACCTGCGAGAGCAAGCGCTACTTCGCCGACACCACCCTGACCTTCACCGTGGTCGATGACCTGACGGTCGACGTAAAGGCCGAGCCGGCTCAGCCCATCCTGCCGCTGCTGATGAGCCTCGTCACCATCGTGCCATCCGAGACGCCGATGGAATTCGTGCGCGACCCTATCGGCACTGGCCCCTATGTGATGACCGAGTGGACCGCCGGCCAGCAAATCGTGCTGGATCGTCGCGACGACTACTGGGGCACCCAGCCGGAGGTGACCAAGGCGACCTACCTGTTCCGTTCCGAGCCCGCCGTGCGTGCCGGCATGGTTGCAGCCGGCGAAGCCGACATCGCGCCGCAGATCACCGCTGAAGTCGCCGACAACAAGGCAACCGATTTCAGCTACCTCAATTCGGAGACCGTCTATCTGCGCATCGACAGCGCCGACGCCCCGACCAGCGACATCCGTGTCCGTCAGGCGCTGAACGCCGCCATCGAGCGCGAGGCTTTTATCGGCACTGTGCTGCCCGATGGTACCGAGCTGGCCGTGGCCATGGTGCCGCCGACCACGCTTGGCTGGAATCCGGACCTGTCGCCTCCGGCCTATGATCCGGAACTCGCCAAGAAGCTGCTTGCCGAAGCCAAGGCCGACGGCGTCGATACCAGCCTGCCGATCGAGGTCGTTGCACGCACCGAGAACTTCCCCAACGTAACCGAGGTCGCCGAGGCCATCGTGCAGATGTTCAACGAGGTCGGCTTCAACGCAACGCTGCGCATGGTCGAAGTCGCTGAACACGAGCAGTATTACTCCAAGCCCTATCCCGAGAGCGAAGGCACGCGCCTGGTTCTTGCACAGCACGATAACAGCCGTGGCGACCCGGCCTTCTCGATGTTCTTCAAGTATGACAGCAAGGGCACCCAGTCGGGCGTCAACGACCCAAAGGTCGATGATCTGATTGCCCGGGCTTCGGCGGCGACTGGCGACGAACGTGCGGCCCTCTGGTCCGAGCTGTTCGCCTATGTCCACGACGAGATCGTCGCAGACGTCCTGCTGTTCCACATGGTCGGTCTCAGCCGCGTCAGCGAACGCCTCGACTTCACGCCGACCATCGCCACCAACCAGCAGCTCCAGCTCGCCGAAATCGGCTTCAAGTAAGCCCGATAGCGGTCCACACTCTCCGATGCCGGGGACCACTCCCCGGCATCAAACGTTCAAGGAAGCTGGTGACGAGCCATGTTCAAGCTGATCGGACAACGGGCAATCGCCAGTCTGCTCTCGCTGCTGGGCCTCATGGTCCTGGTGTTTTTCCTGTCGCGTCTCACTGGCGATCCGGCAGTGTTGTTCCTGCCGATTGATGCGACCGAAGAGATGAAGGCGCAGTTCCGTGCCTTGCACGGCCTTGATGCACCGCTGCTGGAACAGTTCGCGCGCTATGTGCTGGATCTGGTGCGGTTCGATTTCGGTGAGAGCCTGCGCAAGGCGCGGCCGGCCATCGATGTGGTCATGGAAGCCTATGCCTGGACCCTGCCGCTGGCGCTGATCACCCTGTCGTTGGTTGTTGTGGCCGCCATCGTGCTGGGCTCGCTCGCCGCGTTCAATGTCGGTGGCTTCTTCGATCGGCTGGTTTCCATCATTTCGCTCGTCGGGGCGTCGGCGCCCGATTTCTGGATCGCCATCGTCGCCATCGTGGTGTTCGCGATCAACCTGGGCTGGCTGCCCACCTCGGGCGTCGGCACGCCGGCACACTGGGTGCTGCCTATCGCGGTGCTGTTCATCCGGCCGTTCGGCCTCATCGTCCAGGTGGTACGCGGCTCGATGCTCTCGGCACTGTCGGCCGCCTATGTGAAGACGGCGCGCGCCAAGGGCGTCAAGAACCTGCCCATCATCTTCGTCCACACGCTGCGCAATGCCATGCTGCCTGTCATCACCGTCATCGGCGACCAGGCGGCGGCGATGCTCAATGGCGCCGTGATCGTCGAGACCATCTTCGGCTTCCCCGGCATCGGCAAGCTGATGATCGACTCCATACTGCAGCGCGACTTCAACGTGGTACTGGCCGCCATCATGGTCACCGCCGCCGCCATCTTCATCATGAACATCCTGATCGACATCGCCTATGGCCTGCTCGATCCCCGGATCCGGAACTAGGGAGCGCCGCCATGACCGACCTGTCGCTCGCCAAGCCGCCCCGCTCCGAGAGATCTGCCGCCGCCAACCTGCTGTCCATGTTGTGGCGCGACAAGCTGGCCTTCACCTCGGCCATCGTGCTGCTGCTGATTATTGCCTGTGCGCTGCTGGGGCCAACCCTCTTGGGCGAGCTGGCGACCGACCAGAACCTGCGCGGCCGCAACAGCCCGCCCTTCGATCTCGCCCGCGGTTGGGCCTTCGTGCTGGGCGGCGACTCGCTCGGTCGGCCCATGTTGGCCCGCCTGGTCGTGGCCGCTCGCAGCACCATGCTGGTGGCCGCCGGCGCGGTTGCCTTTGCGCTGATTGTTGGCGCAACCCTGGGCCTCATTGCAGGCTATCTGGGCAAGAATGTCTCGCAGGTGATTATGCGGCTGGCCGACGTAATCATGTCCTTCCCTTCGCTGCTGCTCGCGGTGGTGGTGCTCTATGTGCTGGGGCCGTCCATCCCCAACATGGTCCTCGTCCTCGCTATCACCCGCATTCCGATCTACTTGCGCACCACGCGGGCCGAAGTGCTGGAAGTGCGCGAACGCATGTTCGTGCAGGCGGCCATTGTGATGGGCGCATCGCATTGGCGCATCATCGCCCGGCACGTCCTGCCGGTGGTCGCCCCCACGCTCGTGACCATCGCGACCCTCGACTTCGCCTTCGTCATGCTGGCGGAGTCCTCCCTCAGCTTCCTCGGCATCGGCATCCAGCCGCCCGATATCACCTGGGGCCTGATGGTCAGCCAGGGCAGGCCCTACCTCACCAATGCCTGGTGGCTGGCGCTGTGGCCTGGTGTCTGCATCGTCATCACCACATTGGCGCTGAACCTGCTGTCGAACTGGCTGCGCATCGCCCTCGACCCCGCCCAGCGCTGGCGCCTCGAAGCCCGGAGCACGTCAGATGAGTAAGGCCCTGCTCGAAGTGCGCAACCTGTCGGTGGATTTCCATACCGCCCGCGGCACGGTCCATGCCGTCAAGAACGTGTCGTGGAGCGTCAATCGTGGCGAGACGCTGGCCATTCTGGGCGAGAGCGGCTCGGGCAAATCCGTCTCGGCCAATGCCGTGATGAACCTGCTCGATATGCCGCCCGCGCAGATCATGTCCGGTGAGATCTTCTACGACGGCCAGGACCTGCTCAGGGTCAGCTACGAGACGCATCGCGCGCTCAACGGCAAGAAGATCGCCATGATCTTCCAGGATCCGCTCAGCCACCTCAACCCGGTCTATACCGTTGGTTGGCAGATCGTGGAGATGATGACGGCGCACGGTCGGCCCGCCGATGCGGCGCGCGCCCGGGCGATGGAGCTGATCGTCCGCGTCGGCATCCCCGACCCTGAGGCAGCCTTGCACAAGTACCCGCATCAGTTCTCCGGTGGGCAGCGGCAGCGGCTGATGATCGCCATGGCGCTGATGCTCAAGCCCGACATCCTGATTGCCGACGAGCCGACTACCGCGCTCGACGTGACCATCCAGGCCGAGGTGCTGGCTTTGCTCAAGGAGTTGCAGGCCGAAACCGGCATGGGCCTGGTGCTGATCACCCATGATCTGGGCGTCGTCGCTGAGATTGCCGACCGCGTGGTGGTGATGAGCAAGGGGGAGATTGTCGAGGCGGGTACGCCGCGCGAAGTCTATCACAATGCCCAGCATCCCTATACGCGCCAGCTCATCGGCGCCGCGCCGGGCAAGGGCGCGCTCAAGCTGCTCGACGCGGGCTCCCCTGTGCTGCTCGAGGCCCAAAAGCTCTGCAAAACCTATGGCAAGTTCACTGCGCTGCATGATGTGTCGCTGACACTCCATCGCGGGCAGAGCCTTGCGGTGGTGGGTGAGAGCGGCTCGGGCAAGTCTACCCTGGCGCGGGCCATTCTGCGGCTGGAGGAGGCCGATAGCGGCGAGGCCTTCTGGAAGGGCCGTGACCTCATCGGCATGAATGCGCGCGACCTGTTGGGCATACGCCGCGAAATCCAGATGGTGTTTCAGGACCCGACCCAGTCGCTCAATCCGCGCATGTCGGTCTACCAGCTCATTTCCGAGGGCTGGGATATTCATCGGCTGATGCCCGACCGGGCAGCGCGGCGGGCCAAGGTTGCAGAGTTGCTTGAGCAGGTCGGTCTGGCGCCCGAGCATGCGCAGCGCTATCCGCATCAGTTTTCCGGTGGCCAGCGGCAGCGCATCGCCATCGCCCGGGCCCTGGCGCTCGAGCCGGAACTGATCATCTGCGACGAGGCGGTGTCGGCGCTCGACGTGTCGATCCAGGCGCAGGTCATCGCGCTGCTCGATGGGTTGCGGCAGCGGCTGGGCATCTCGTTCCTGTTCATCGCCCATGATCTGGGTGTGGTGCGGGATTTTGCCGATACCGTCATCGTGATGAAATCGGGGGAGATCGTCGAGCGCGGGCCTACCGGCGAGATCTTCGCGGCGCCGCAGCATCCCTATACGCAGCGGCTGCTGGCCGCCAATCTCGATCCTGACCCCGATATCCAGGCGCAGCGGCGGCTGGCCGGAAGCCATCCATGACGCGACTGGCCATCGTTGCCGATGACCTGACCGGGGCACTCGATGCCTCGGCTCCGTTTGCAGCGCGTGGTCTGTCGACGGTCGTGGCGCTGGGGCTGGACGGTCTGAGTGCCGCGCTGGCTGGCGGCGCCGATGTGGTCGGGGTTTCGACCGATAGCCGGGAAATCGTGCCGGAGGCGGCAAGGCAGGCGGTCGCCGACTGTGTCGCCATGCTGCCGGCGGGCCTGTCGATCTTCAAGAAGATCGACTCCCGTCTCAAGGGCAATATAGCAGCCGAGCTCGACGCTATCGCATTCCGCCGCGCACTGGTCATTCCGGCCATTCCCGCCTTCGGGCGCTGGATGCGCAATGGGCGGCTGGGTGGTTTCGGCGTGACCCAGCCGATCGACATCGCGGCCCGGCTCGGGCGTCATGCCGGCGGCGCCACGATCCCTGATATCGACGAGCAGGATGACATCGAGCGCGCGCTCGCCGGAGTCGTGCACGACCTTCCGGTGGGCGCCCGCGGCCTTGCCGAGGCGCTGGCTGTCCGGCTGGCGCCGATCTCCGCGCCACCGCAGCCGCCAGCCATAGCTGCTCCTGCCATCTGCGTCATCGGTTCGACCGATCCCATCACCATGCGACAAGTCGAGCGCCTGCGCGCCGCCGCCGATGTCGCCTATGTTGCCGCGCCAGATGGCGAACCGTCAGCCATCCTGCCGCCACCAAAAAGCGTGACCGTGCTGCGGGCGACCAGCGGCGCCGGTGCTGACGCCGCCAGTGTGGCCCGACGCCTCGGCGAGGGCCTGCGCCGCATGCATCCCTCTGCCGGCACCACCCTCGTGCTGTCGGGAGGCGCCACCGCGCAGGTGGTGCTGCGCGCTCTCGGCATCGATATCCTTGAGCTGCATGGCGAAGCGCTGCCTGGCCTGCCTATTGCCCGGGCCGGTGGCTTCACGATAATCACCAAGTCGGGGGGCTTTGGCGAGCCTGACGTATTGTTGCGCCTGCTTGGTCATCTGGGCGGTTCGGAACGGGAGATACACGGTTAGCATGTCGGAAATTCTCAACGTTCGGCGCAGCCTTTCCGACGCGGTATTCGACCGCATCCAGCGGGCCATCAAATCGGGCGCTTATGGCGTGGATGAGCGCCTGCCGACCGAACACGCCATGGCGGCAGAGTTCCAGGTGTCACGCCCCGTGGTGCGCGATGCGCTGCAGCGCCTGCGCGACCAGGGGCTGATCTATTCCCGGCGCGGGGCCGGCAGCTTCGTGCGCGAGCAGGGGCTGCGCGAGCCACTGGGCTTCGGCCAGATGGAGAACCTGTCCGACCTGCAGCATTGTTACGATTTCCGCCTGACCATCGAACCGGAGGCGGCGGCCATGGCGGCGGTCCGGCGCTCGCCCGAAGCCCTGCAAAAGATCAAGAGCGCGCTCAGCCTGTTGCGGGACGCCACCAATCGCCAGGCCCACCGCGCCGATGCTGATTTCATGTTCCACCTCAGCATCGCGCAGGCCTCGACCAATCCCTATTTCGCCACCGCGATGCAGGCGCTGGAAGACCACATTGCCGTCGGCATGCGCTTCCACGGCCTGTCCCTGCGCAGCACCAGCGACGGGTTGCAGCATGTCTTTGTCGAGCACCGTGCCGTCTATGACGCGATCGCCAACAGCGACGCGGACGCGGCCCGGCAAATGATGAAGACACACCTCACCGGCTCGCGTGACCGCCTGTTCGATCCCCGGCGCTGATCAGGAAATAGCTGTTATCTCGAGGTCCTGGTCGCCCAGGCTCACGCTGTCGCCGACGGACTTGCCCGCAAGCGCCACGGCGAGGGGTGACATGTAGGAGATTGATCCGGCCTTGGGGTCGGATTCGTCCTCTCCGACGATGCGGTAGGTCTGCTTGCGGCCATCGTCGCGCGTGAAGGTGACCGTGGAGCCGAAGACCACAGTGTCGGTCGACGCCGGGGTCGGCACCAGTTGGGCGGTCCTGAGCCTTTCGCCAAAGTAGCGCAGGTCTCGCAGCGGACTGGCCGCCTGCCGCCGCCGCTCGTTCACATCCTCTAAAAGGCTCGCCGCCTCGTAGGCCGCGCGGGCCTGGTCGAGCTGCTGTTCGAGCGCCTTCAGACCCGCTGCCGTAACGAGGTTCGGGTGTGCGGAAATCGGGCGGTCGGGGAGCTGGGTCTCCGAGGCCGTTTCGGCACTGTCTTCCTTGGTGAAGGCTACACTCACTCTGCAATCTCCGTCCGGCAGCGCTCCTGGCCAACCCGCGGCAGAGGCGGCGATCAGCTTTCGGGCAAGTCAGGCGGGTAGAACGGTCTAGCGAGCCTGCGGTTTCGTCAGCTCTGTCACATAATGCTGGCCACGCCAATCGCCACCGTGACCATCATCAAGGCAGCGGCCGGTCGCCACAGCTGGATGTCTCGACTGGATCATCCCTTGATGCCGGCCGAAAGCATGATGGCCTGCGTCACCCGGCGCTGGAAGATGAGGTAGACGATGGCCACCGGCAGGCCCGCTACCACGGCCGAGGCCATGAGCTTGCCATAGACGATGCCATAGGCGTCCTTCACCTGGGTAATGCCGACGGGAACGGTCATGGTCGCTTCGCCCGTGGCGGCGAGGAACGGCCACAGGAACGAGTTCCAGGCGCCGATGAAGGTGATGATGGCAAGAGCGGCCGTCACGCCCCAGTTCATGGGCAGGTAGATGCGGAACAGGATCTTGAAGTGCCCCGCGCTATCCATCTGTGCGGCCTCCCGAAACTCCTTGGGCACGCTGTCGAAGAACTGCTTGTAGACGATGATGATGACCGGCACGATCAGCTGCGGCAGGATGATGCCGGCCCAGGTGTTGAGCAGCTTGAACTGCGCCATCAGCACGAAATGGTTCACGATCAGCGCCTGCATCGGCACCATGAAGCAGGCCAGGATCAGCACATAGATGATCCGACGTCCCGGGAAATCGAGCTGGCTCAGCGCATAGGCGCAGCCGGCAGAACTGGCAATCACCAGCGCCGTTATGACCAGCGAGGTCACGAATGAATTCACGTACCAGATGGCGATATTGGTGTTGTTCCAGATGTGGATGTAGCTGTCGAACACCAGGCGGCCGGGCCACAGCGAATTGCTGCCCGAGATCACTTCGCCATCAGGTTTGATGGAGGTGATGATGGCCCAGTAGATCGGGAAGAACGAGGCCAAAGCCACGAGCAGCGTGATGGCGGTCAGCACGCTGCCGATGAGGTCGAGGGGGCGGTCGCGCCGGCTCGGTTCGGCGGCAATGGCCTCGTTGCGGGGAAGGGCTTCGGTGCTCATTTTTCACCTCGTGCGCGCAGCAACTGGTATTGCAGCACGCTGAGGATGATGATCATCCCGAACAGCAGCACTGCCGCGGTGGCGGCCTCGCCGCCCTTGTTCTGCTGGAAGGCCAGTTTGTAGACATATTGGACCAGCGTGATGGTCGCGTCCTGCCGCCCGCCGATCGAGAACAGGTAGACCTGATCGAAGATCTTGAGCTGGGCGATGAGCTGGATGGTCAGCACCAGCGCCGTGATCGGCCAGATCAGCGGCCAGGTGATGCGGCTGAACTGCCGCCAGCGGCTGGCGCTATCGAGCTGCGCCGCCTCGTAAATCTCGGGCGAGATGTTCCGCAGCCCGGCGATGAACAGCAGGACGTTGAAACCCATGGTCCACCAGATGGTGACGAAGGCCACCGTGGGCATGAAGGCGGGAATGGTGCGGGTCAGCGACATCGGCTCGCCGCCGTTGAACGGTCGCACGAAGACCTGGGCCAGCCCATATTGCACGTCGATGATCCAGTTCCAGGTGAGGAACACCACCGAGACCGGCAGGATATAGGGCAGGAAGAAGCAGGCGAGCACCAGGCCCTGCACACCGCCCTTGAGGCGGTTCACCGCCATGGCGACGAGCAGCGACACCAACGTATTGGGAATGACGGTCAGCAGCACGAAATAGGCGGTGTTCCAGAAGGCGGAGTGGAACAGCTTGTGGCCGAGTATCTTGACGTAATTGTCCCAGCCCACGAAGGCGCCCGCGCCGATCAATGGCGCCTTGGTGAAGCTCAGCATGACCATCTGGATGGTCGGCCAGACGAACAACACCCCATAGATGAGCACGAAGGGCCCGACCAGGATAAGCGCCGTCAGATATTCCTGTTTTCTGTCCCTGAGCATCGCACGATCCTTCCTCATACACCGAGCGGCACCTCCCCCTCGATGGGGGAGGCTGGGAGGGGGTGCGTGAGCCCCGGTATATGGGCTAAGCCCACCCCCACCCTTGATCCTCCCCACAAGGGGGAGGGTGTCGACTGAGAACTCAGCCGACGCCTATAGCTGCCCGTTCAGGTCATCGCGCATCTGCATAGCGGCGTCGGCGGGCTCGATTTCGCCCGTGGTGGCCGGATTGACGTAATTGCTCCAGGCGTCCCCGAGCGGAGCTGCGGGGCCGGCGAGGATGGTGCGCGGGTCGAAGACGGCGGTGTCGGCAAAGCCGGCATAGTCGGACTGGGGCTTCAGCGCCTGGAATTCGGCGCTTTCACGCACGGCGTTGAAGGCCGGGATATGGCCGGCACCAGCCCAGTCGAGCGAGTGCTGGTCCATCCAGGCGATGACCTTCATCACGGCCGCGCGCTTTTCGGGATCGGCCTCTTTGCCAGCATTGGCGGGGATGACGAAGGCGTGCGAGTCAGACCATGCGGCCTTGGTCTCGAACAGGGTCGGCAGTTCCACCGCACCCCATTCGAACAATTCGCCCTTGGCATGGAGATCGACGAAGGTAGGGATTTCCCAGTTGCCCATGATGAAGAACGGCGACTGCTGCGAGGTGAACAGCGCCAGCGCGGCCGGCGACTCGACCTGGACGGGGGTATAGCCCTTGTCGACCCAACCCTTGACGGTCTCGATGGCGGTGGTCAGCTTGCCCAGGTCCTCATCGGTCGGGAAGAAGCCGCCCGCAGCCTCGTCATACATCACGCCGCCCTGCTGGCCGAAGAGGCTGTAGATGGTGCGGTAGCGGTCGCCGGTCGGCGTGGAGAGCCCGTATTTGCCGTCGCCAGTGAACTTGGCGAGCACGGCGTCGAAGTTCTCGAGGCCATCAAGGCCAACAGGCAGGCCGTCCTCGCCGATCATGCCGGCTTCAGCGAGCATGTCCTTGTTGTAGTAGAGGATCAGGCCATGCTGGTCGAAGGGCACCGCGTAGCGCGTGCCATCCACCTTGCCGGCGTCCGATGCGGCGGTAGTGAAATCGGCATCGGAAATGCCGGCGCCGGACATATCCTCGTCGGTGATTTCGCTCAGCGTGCCGCTATCGACAGCCAGCGGAATGCGACTCAGGTGATAGGTGGCGATATCGGGACCTTCGCCGATGGCGGCCGAGGTCTGCAGCTTGGTGTAGAAGGGGGTGCCCCATTCCAGGGTCGTGCCTTCGATGGTGATTTCACCCTGGTGTTCGGCGTTGAATGCATCGATCAGCGTCTTCATGCGCACGCCGTCGCCACCGGCGAGGAAGTCCCACCACACCACGGTCTGCTGCGCGAAGGCACCGGATGCGAGCGCGAGAAACGCGGTCGAAGCCAGGGCCAGACGTCGTAGAGTTTTCGTCATTCTTTCCTCCCAAAAAGGTTGTTGCTCTATGCTTGTTTCAGCGGCTGGTGCGTCGCATTGAGCTTGTAGTCCCGCACCGCCGGAACAGGTGAAATCAGCTCGAGTGATAGGCGACGCCCTCGGCGTCGAAGAGGTGCGTTTCGCGGCGGTCGGCGGCCAGGGAAACCGGCGCGCCGATCTCCAGCATGCTCTTGCCGATGTCTTCGGCGACCACGAGCCCGCCATCGCCCAGTCGCACATGCAGCAGCGTCCGATCGCCCAGCCGCTCCACCAATTCGACCGCGCCATTAAGGCTGCCGCCTGACGGCACGACCTTGAGGGCATCGGGGCGAACGCCCAGCGTCAAACCCTTCCGCGATGGCAGCGCATTGGCGGCAATGTCGGTCGGGACCACCGAGCCACCTGATGTCGCGACGACCATGCCGTCGCTTTCGGTGACTGCTGTGACCGGCAGGAAGTTCATTGATGGCGAGCCGACAAAGGCAGCGACAAAGCGCGAAGCGGGCCGGGAATAGACCTCCATGGGCGTGCCGATCTGCTCGATCCTGCGGTTGTTCATCACCACGATGCGACTGGCCAGGGTCATGGCCTCGGTCTGGTCATGGGTGACGAAAATCATTGTGGTGCCGATGCGCCGATGCAGCTGCGCCAGCTCGACGCGGGTGCGCACGCGCAGGCCGGCATCAAGATTGCTCAGTGGTTCGTCCAGCAGGAAGGCCTTGGGCTCGCGCACGATGGCGCGGCCAATGGCGACGCGCTGGCGCTGGCCGCCCGAGAGCTGGCTCGGCCGCCGGTCGAGCAAGGGGGTGATTTCCAGCATGCGCGCCGCATCGTCGACGCGTCGCGCGATTTCTGCCCTGTCGGTGCCGACATTCTGCAGGCCGAAGCTCATATTCTCGCGCACGGTCATGTGCGGATAGAGGGCGTAGTTCTGGAACACCATGGCGACGCCGCGCTGGTTGGGCGGCAGTTGATCGACCCTGGTATCGCCGATCAGGATCTGTCCGGCATTGACCTCTTCGAGGCCGGCGATCATCCGCAATAGCGTGGATTTTCCACAGCCCGAGGGCCCGAGGAAGACGATGAACTCGCCCGACCGGATATGCATCGAGACGCTATCGAGCACCTGCACGGTGCCGTAGGACTTGCTGACTTCGTTCAGAACGATATCTGCCATGAATTCCTCCTCAATTTTGGCCAGCGCAGCTTTGCTGTCTTCTGGTCGTTGCCGATCTCTCGGCTCTTTCGTCTCCCTCCCCCTTGTGGGGAGGGATCCAGAGTGGGGTGGGCCACGCGCTCAGTGCTTGTGGACCCCCTACCCGACCCCTTCGGGGCCTCCCTCCCCACAAGGGGGGAGATGCCGACTGCCAGAACTCAGATCGTCCCCTCGTCCACCGGCAGTTGCTTGGTCGCCACGACCAGTGCATCGAACAAAGCCGCGGCAACCGGATCGGCGCCCGGTGCTTCGCGGGTCAGGCGGAAGGTGGTGGCGACCACCCCACCCCGGCCCACGCGTTTTTCGCCGATGATGGCGGCCGGCTTGTGCACCCAGCCCACCACCATGCCGGCATGGACGTTGTTGCCGAATTCCCAGGGCCGGAAGCCGGTCAGCAGGTGATGCGGTACCACCCCCGAGAAGCTGAGATCGAAGATCGGGCCACCCGGAATATTGGCGAAGGCGCCTTCGCGGCGGATCCAGGAGAAGCCGGCAATCCAGTCACCGCGCCAGATGGTGCCGTCGCGTTCGACGAGGCTGATGCCGGGCAGATGTTGATCGAGGCTGGGGCGGAATTTCTTGCCGTCCGCGACGATGCTGCGATGCGGCAGTTCGCCATCGGGCATGTCGGTGCGCAGGTTGCGGTTGGTCTCGACCGAGCCATCGGCGAGGATGAGGAAGCGGCCACCGGCCTTCATCACTTCGACATCGGCGCTGTCGACGGCATGACAAAGGACGATGTCTGCCTGCCCTGTGGGAACGACGCGGTAGCCGAGGCCAGTGGCATAGGCCGCCAGGTCGGCATCGGCCGCGGCGACGGTCGGCAGGTTGGCTGTGTCGCGCGTGGCATAGAGCGCGATGTCGCAGCTATTGCGGGCCACGATGGAGCCACCAGCCTCGAGCACGAAGTCAAGCTTAGCCATGCGGCTGGCGCCGGTGGCCGGGAGGTCGAGCTTGAGCGTGCCCGGGCTGGTGATGGAGACCGCGCCGGCAGCCGGCACGGGAATCGATCCGGTGACGTCGCCGCTCCAGCGCAGCACGGCGCCTTCGGGCAGGGCAATGCCGCCCGTGGCCACGGTGATGTCGATGTCGAGTGTCTCGCCAAGGTAGGCGGCATAGCGCGCCGGGCGCGGCACGATGACGGTATCGGTGTTGATGTGGGCGAAGACGTCGTGGAACACGCGCGGATTGCGCTCGATGTCCATCAAACCATTTGCTTCCCAGTGGACGTCGGTCAGTTCGGTGATGACGTAGCCCATGATCGAGGGATGCAGCCGCATCTGCTCGATCTGGTAGCGCAGGTTCATGAACTGGTACCACTGCACGTGTTCGATGAAGCCATCGAACGAGCCGAAGGTGCGGTCGAGGTCGAGTGAGGCGAACCGTTCCTCGACGCCGTGCGGCAGCGCCACCCCATCGCCCCAGAGCGAGCCGGTTTCGAACCAGTCGGGCTCGCTGCCATCGGCGCCGCGTAGCAGCTTCGGATCAGGCAGGCCCCAGACGCCGAATTCGGAGACGACCAGCGGCTCGTCGCCGCGTCGTTCGGCGTCGCCGAGCGGGGAGAAGGTCCAGTCGGCACCGGCGGCGAATTGGGCGGTGATGTCGTCCCATTCCTGGCGGCGCTCAGGCACCGAACGGTAATAGTGATAGTCGTTGAGGTCGGTCTTGACGTGGAAGTTGGGGAAGCAGGCGGAGTTGTCGACGACGAGGCGTGTCGGGTCTGCCGCCTTCAGCCAGTCATAGCTGTCCTTGAGCCACTGGCGGTGCTCGGCATTTTCCACCAGCCGGGTGCCCCAGTCCTCGTTGATCAGCGTCCAGGCGATGATCGAAGGGTGGTTGCGATCGCGGTCGAGGATGCCCTGCATGGTTTCGCGCATGCGGTTGGCGGACTTGCTCGTGAAATTGGCCACGTTGGGCACTTCGGTCCAGACCAGGAGACCCAGCCGATCGGCCACGTCGTAGTAGCGCGGGTCCGGCACCTTGATGTGGCAGCGCAGCAGGTTGAGGCCGAGATGCTTGGCCTTGCGGGCCTGGTCCTCGAGGAATTCCAGCGATGGCGGCGTGTAGATGCCGTCGGGGTAATAGTCCTGATCGAGCGCACCGCGCATATAGATGGGCTGGCCGTTGAGCAGGATCTGACCGCCCCTCGCCTCGATGGTGCGGAAGCCGAAGCTGTGGACCACCTTGTCGGTGCCCAGATCAACGACGAGCGAATAGAGGTTGGGCGTATCGGTGGACCAGAGCCTTGCGCCAGCGACGGCGAGGCTGGCGGTAACCCCCTGCCCCGCGGTCACGCCGGTCTCCGCCACGACTGCGCCACTGGCATCGAGCACCGACAGTTGCGCGGGCATGCCGCTGGCCGCCGCCGAGAAGGCCAGATCGACGGACATCTTGCCGTCCATGCCAGCGGTGATAGCCACCGCCTCGACATGGCTGATGTCGCGCGCTTCCAGCGCCACCGACTGCCATAGCCCGCCGATGCGGCCATACCAGCTGATCTTGCCGTGCGGCACTTCGCCGAAGGGATAGTCCGGATAGGCGCGGTGATCGGCGGACGGCATGGTCACGCGCACTTCGACTTCGTTCTGCGCCTTCAGCGCCGAAGCCGGCAGGACGATTTCGAAAGGCAGGAAAGCGCCTTCATGACTGCCAACCGGCTGGCCATTCAGCAGTACCTCACAGAAATAGCTGACGGCGCCGAACTGCAGGGCCAGTTCCTGACTGACCCAGCCCTCCGGCAGAGCGAAGCTGCGCTTGTAGACGGCGCGGCCGCTGGTATCGACCAGATCCGAGAATTCTGCCTGCCACGGACCGGGTACATGCGCCTCGCGCCACGGCCCGTCCTCATGCCGAAATTGCCAGACACCATCCAGCGACAGGCGGCGACGCGCACCCGATTCCGTGTCCGCCACCCTTGCAAGCCCCGCGCGCTCCATCAGCTACCCTCAAGCAATATTAGTTATATATTTATCACCATATGGTCGCTCTTCCGGATTGGCAAGGGGGCTTCTGCTTTGCGGCAAGGGATGGCACTCTGCCCCCGACATTTGCCAGGCAAAGGCCCAAGCAAGGCCCGGGCAAAACACAAGAAAAGAGCAAGAAATCTGGTGGAAAAGCGCGCAACGATGGTCGATGTGGCCGAATTGGCCGGCGTGTCACAGGCGACCGTTTCGCTGGTGCTCAACGGCGTCCCCAATGCCCGCGTCTCCAAGGCCACTCGGCGCCGCGTGATCGAGGCCGCCGAGTCGCTGTCCTATCGGCGCGGCAAGGCGCATCCCGTGCCCGAGGGCCGCAAGCGCGTGATCGGCCTGATGCTCGATGAAGTTTCGACCACGCCTTTTGCCGCGCAATTCATCGAAGGAGCCCGGGACGAGGCGGCGCTGCAGGACGTCACGGTGGCGATGTTCTGTACCCGATCGGAACCGGCGCTGGAGCAGGCGGCGATCGACCTGCTGGTCTCACAAAAAGCCATCGGCATAATCTATGCCTCGCTCATGACCCGGCAAGTCATTGTTCCGGAAGCATTTTCGGAGCTGCCGCTGGTGCTGCTCAATTGCTATGAGCGCAAGCTGCGCTACCCCTCGGTTGTGCCCGGGGATATCGTCGGTGGCTACACGGCTACCCAGGCGCTGTTGCGCGCCGGCCACCGCCGCATCGCCCACATGGCCGGGGAGGAGTTCGTCGAAGCGGCGGTCGACCGCGAGAATGGCTTCCGCCAGGCCATGGCCGAATGGAATGCACCGGTCGATGAGGACCTCGTCATGCAAGCGGGCTGGACCATCCGCGCCGGGCGCGAATGGGCGCTGAACCTGATGTCGCGCCCCAATCCGCCGACCGCCATATTCTGCTTCAACGACCGCATGGCCATGGGTTGCTACGAGGCGGCGCATCGGCTGGGCCTGTCGGTTCCGGGTGATATTTCCATCGTCGGCTTCGACGACGAGGACATTGCGGCCAATATGGATCCGCCGCTCTCGACCATGGTGCTGCCGCATGACGAAATGGCGCGATGGGCGGTCGCGGAACTGCTCGACAGCTACAATGGCGCCGACCAGGACGAGCGACAGCAGAAGGTCAAGATCGAGTGCGAGTTTATTTCGCGCAGTTCGATAGCCCCGGCAAAAGCGGCCGACTAAGCTTTTGGCCTGGCTACAGAATCGCGTTCGACCAGCGGGCATTCGAGCTTGACCAAGGGATAGCGCCCCTGCCCTGGCACGAACTCGGCTAGTTGTTCGACGATCCACTGCCCCATGGCGCGATGCGGCAGGATGGAGGTCGTCAGTCGCGGGTGCAGATGGCGGGAGATTTCTTCGTCATCATAGCCCACCACTGCCATGTCGGTCGGGATATCCAACCCCGCCTCCTTGAGCGCCTCGTAGCAGCCGATTGCCGTGCGATCGTTCTGGCAGAAGATCGCCGTCGGCGGCTGGGGCAGCGCCAGCAATTGCCGCGTCGCATCGTATCCGGCGCTGGCGGACCAATCGCCCTCGATCACCAATGCCGGATCGAACGGGATATCCGCCGTTGCCAGGGCTCGCCGGTAACCCTTGAGCCGATCCTGCGCCGCCTCCATCCAGATCTCGCCGGTAATGGTTGCAATGCGCCGATGGCCGTTTTCGATCAGGTAGCGCGTGCTGCGCTGGCCGCCGGCGATTTCGCTTGGCACCACAGCAGGATAGGCTTGGCTGGCGGTGTAGCAGTTGAGCAGGAATACCGGCATTTCGAGGCCGATCAGTTGCTGGGGTAGTGTCACCTCGCGGGTGAAGATGGTCATGTAGACCAAGGCCGAAACCCGCTGCTCCACGAAGTCGCGGATCAGCTCGGCCTCGAGCTCCTCGTCGTTATGCGTCTGCGCGACCAGCACGATATCGCCGCTGGCGCGCGTGGCCTGCGTGAGCCCCTCGATCGCGACCATGGCCTCGGGGCTGGTTGCCAGCTGATCGGCAATGAAGCCAATACGCCGGCCCCTTGGCGCGAGCACTGCCGGCGGCGGCATCAGCGGCACTGCATAGCCCAGCCGCCGCGCCGCCTCGAACACCCGCTGCTTGGTTTCGGCAGAAAGTTTTATCCCCGGCGCATGATTGAGCACGAATGATACGGTCGCCTGCGAGCACCCCGCCTCGCGCGCCACGTCGGTCATGGTCACGCGCCGACCGCCGCTGCGCTTCCCGCGCGTCGCCTGCGGCGCGGCTATGTCGGCTGACCTTGTCATGCTGGACCCGTTTGGACGTCGCGCAAGCTAATACATGATCAGTGTCCATTATCAAGTATTAGCGTATCGTGGGTCTAGGCGCGCCTGATGGAGCCCGGACAGTTGATTGCGCGGGAATTGCTGATAGACATAGCCGTCATGTCAGCACCAATTTACCGCGATCCAATCGCCGACGGGGCAGCGGACCCCACAGTGATCCGCAAGCAGGGCACGCAGGAGTGGTGGATGTTTTACACCAACCGGCAGCCTGCGGCAGAAGGGCCGAACTTCACCTGGATCCATGGCTCGCCGATTGGCGTGGCCGTCAGCACGGATGACGGGGCGAGCTGGCACTATCGTGGCACCGTAGCAGGGCTGGACGATCCCAAGGACGCCGGGCAGCGCAATACGCACTGGGCGCCCGAGGTGATCTGGGCCGAAGGCCAATATCACATGTGGCTCAGCTATATTCCGGGCGTGCCCGACAACTGGCCGGGCGTGCCGCGGACGATCACGCATTTTACCAGTCCCGATCTCGAAAACTGGACGCGCGTGGGTCCATTGACGCTCAACGGACCGCGGGTGATTGACGCTTGCGTGCTCAAGTGCCCGGATGGGCTCTGGCGCATGTGGTACAAGGACGAGGATGCCGGATCGAGCACGTGGAGTGCCGTCAGCACAGACCTTTATGAGTGGACGCTTGAGGGGCTGGTGCTACCTGGTTCGCCGGACGGTCCCCCGCACGAGGGCCCCAACGTGTTCATATTGGGCGGCTGGCACTGGCTGATCGTCGATGAGTGGCGGGGCCAGGGGGTGTACAGGTCCAAGGATGCGGTGAACTGGACGCGGCAGGGGCTGATCGCCGACCAGCCCGGCACGGACGCGATGGACCGCCGGTTTGCGCGCCATGCCGATGTGGTGGTCGTGGGCGATCATGCAGCGCTGTACTATTTCACCCATCCGGAATGGGAAGAAACACGGGACAAGGCGGGTCCGCCGGATGTGGCCGCGCGGAAGACAGCCGTGCATCACGGCCGGCTGACGGTGGTGAATGATGTGCTGGTCTTCGAGCGGGATGTGCCCAGGGGCGCGGCGCTGTTGAAGCCCTGACGCCGACGATGGGCGGCGGATCAGGTCGCCGCGCGTGCCAGCAGCGTGATCGGGTGGTCCTTATAAGCCGTTCGCGCATATTCGGTGTAGCCGAGCTTTCCGGCCAGCTTTAGCGACGGCGCATTATCGGGGTTGATCATGCAGACCGTGCGCGGAATGGTCTGGTCGGCCCAGTCGAGCACGGCTGAGAGGGCCTCGTGGGCGAGGCCCCTGCCTTGGTATTGCGGCAGCATGGCCCAGCCGGCTTCGGGCGTGTCGCCCAGTGGCGGGACGATGTCGCGATGGAAGTCGGCGAGGCCGAATTCCCCGACAATTGCGCCAGTTTCGCGGTCGATGGCGAGGAAGAAGCCGTAACCCTTCAGCTGCCAGATGCCGGCATAACCGATGATGCGGCGCCAGACTTCTTCTGACGTCGATGGGCGGCCGCCTATGAAGCGCGTTACGTCGGGGTCGGCCCAAAGGGTGCAGCAGGCCGGCAAGTCCGCGGCGGTGTGGGTGCGGAGGATGAGGCGGGGCGTTTCTAAGGTCGGTGCCATATGAATCCTTCTTGGATACCCCCACTTGGCCTCCCCCTGATAGGGGAGGAATCTCATCGAGTTTGGGGCCCCATCTAGCCCAGTACGCCGCACTGTCCCTCCCCCTTTTCAGGGGGAGGTGGGAGTATTCTTTCTAACCGCCCACGACCGCCGTACGCGGCATATCCGACAGGATTTCGGCTCTGCCATTGCGGATGATGACGATCTCTTCGAGGCGGAGGCCGAATTGGCCCTGCAGGTAGATGCCGGGCTCGATGGAGAAGACCATGCCCTCCTCCAGCACCGTGTCCGAGGTGGCGGTGATGTAGGGCGTTTCGTGAATGTCGATGCCCAGGCCATGGCCGGTGCGATGGAGGAAATTGGGGCCGTAGCCGGCTGCGGTGATGACGTCGCGGGCGGCCTTGTCGACGTCGCTGGCCTTGGCACCGGGTTTGGCCGCCTTGATAGCTGCGTCCACGGCGCGGTCGAGGATCGAGTGAACCTGGCCGAAGCCTTCCGGGGCGGAGCCAAGGAAGCCGACGCGGGTCATGTCGGAGGGGTAGCCAAAGATGCGGGCGCCGGTGTCGATGAGGACGGCGTCGCCGTCCCTGAGTTGGGTTTCGCCGGTGTGGTGATGCGGGAAGGCGCCGTTGGGGCCGAAGCAGACGGAGCAGAATTCGGTAGTGGCGCCGTTGGCCTTGTAGAAATCACGAATGACAGTGGCGACTTCGCGCTCGGTGATGCCGGGGCGCAGGGCGGCGAAGCCGGCCGCCATGGCGGCGTCGTTGAGCACGGCTGACTTCTTGAGCGCGTCATATTCGGCATCGTCCTTGCGGGAGCGGAGATAGCCAACTGTGTCATTGGTGAAGCGGCGATGTGCGCCGGGGAGCGCGTCGATGACCAGCAGCGCGAAGTCGGCGCGCATGGTTTCATCGAGCACAATGGATGGGCTGATACGCGGAACGCCTGACGCGTTGAGGAGGTCCTGCAATGCGGCACCAGGACCGTCGGCGTCGGTCCAGGGGAAAAAGGGCAGATCGGTATGCTGGCGAGCACTGTCGACATTCAGCGCCGGCATGAGAAAGCCGGCATAGGTCGGCGAGACCATGAGCAGCACCGGGCGCTCGTCGCCATGGGGCGAGAGATCGGCCAAATAGAGCATGTGGCTGGAGGGGCCGATGACCACGAGGTCGGTCTTGGTGGCGGCCATCCGGGCGCGGAGGTTGGCCATGCGGGTGGTGAGGGTGGGGTTCATGGTGGGCTCTGGTGTTTGGGAGAAGGAAGGATACCCCCTCCTAGCCTCCCCCTGAAAAGGGGGAGGGACAGATCGAGTTCGGGGCAATATTTTGCCCAACCACTGTGCGGTCCCTCCCCCTATCAGGGAGGCTAGGAGGGGGTACTCCGATGGCGGGACGTGAAGACCCCTCGGGTCAAGCCCGAGGGTGACGGCCGGCGGGTGGGGAGGTAGGAGCCGGGCCGGAGGGACATGACCCGGCTCCTGATGCAGCGGCGTCTGGGGTCGTCGCTGCGGTGCGGGATTATTCCTTGGTCACAAGGCGGTAGTAGACGAAGTCCGAAGTCGCGCCGTTGACGTAGCCTTCGACATTGTTGGCCATGGCGATGGTCAACGCGGCCTGGAACATGATGACGATGGGGGAGGACGCCTGGGCTTCCTTCTGGATTTCGATATACATCTCGTTGCGCTTGGCCTGGTCCGGTTCGGCAAGAGCCGCGGTGACCTTGGCGTTCAGCTCTTCGGGCACCGCCCAGGCGTTACGCCAGGTGGTGGTGGCGGTGTAGTTTTCGTCCGAGTTGTCGGAATTGTAGGCGAAGGCCTTGGCGTTGGAGTGCGGGTCCATGAAGTCCGGGCCCCAATAGAGCAGCATGGCCTGGTGGGTGCGCTCGCGGTACTTGGTGATGACCTGGGCGCCAGTGCCGGGCAGGATTTCGAAGTTGATACCGGCTTCGGCGAAGGTGGCTTGAAGCGACTGGGCCATGTCGGTGAACGGGGTCGAGTTGATCACGTCCAGGGTGACGTTGATCGGCGTGGTGATGCCGGCATCGGCCAGGATCTGCTTGGCCTTTTCGACGTCATAGGTGAACGGGGTTTCATCATAGGAGCCGGGGAAGCCCTTGGGCCAGAAGGCCTGGTGGATCTCCATCTGGCCCTTGAGGAAGGACTGGGTCATCCCGTCATAGTCGACGAGGTAGCGAGCGGCTTCCCAGACAGCTGGTGGGGTCAGGGATTCCGTCTTCTGGTTGAAGCTGAGGAAGTGGACGGCGGCCTGCGGGTAGGTTTCGACCTTCACGGCGTCGGCGGGAAGGCCGGCGATCTGGTCGGGGGTCAGGTTCTTGGCGATGTCGACGTCGCCCGAGGTCAGCAGCAGCTGCTGGGTGGCGGCTTCGGCGACGTGGCGGATGATGATCGACTTCATCGCCGGGGCGCCGCGGAAGTAGGACTCATTGGCGGTGAGGCGGACGATTTCCGCAGGGCGGTAGTCCTCCATCACGAAGGGGCCGGAGCCGGCCGAATGGGTGTTGAGCCAGGTATTGCCGAGGTCTTCGCCGACGGCATTTTCCATGACGAGGACTTCATCGACGATCGAGGCCGGGCGCGAGGCCAGCACGTTGAGCACGAAGGCCGAGGAGAAATCGCCCTCATACTTCACGACCACCTTGCCATCGGCAATGGTGACCATGTCGGCGATGTTCTCGGGGGTCCAGCCGAGCTGGGCGAGAATGAAGGCCGGGGTCAAGTTGAGCTTGATAACGCGGGAGAAGGAGAACACCACGTCTTCCGGGCGCACCGGATTGCCAGAGGCAAAATTGGCTTCGCGCAGGGTGAAGGTGATGGTCTTGGCGGCGTCATCGGCCACCCATTCTGTAGCGAGGCCCGGCGCGAGCGCCGTGGTGTCCTCGGCTTCGTAGCCGACCAGGCGGTCATAGACGTTGGTGTTGATCTCGCCCGAGGTGAATTCATAGGCCTGGGCGGGGTCGAGCGCGACGATGTCGTCGATGTTCTGGGCGATGACCAGTGCATCGCCGGGGGTAGCGGCGTAGACCGCGCCCGCCGCCAGCGGCAGCGACAACGCGGTAGCAAGCAGAGCAGCCCTAAAGAGCTTCATCAGCGTTTCTCCTGTTTGACGATCTTCTTGTTCTTCACCGGCTTGGGACCGGGTTTTGCAACCGCGACGGCCTGGCGCGGTGGCCTGGCCGTGGAGCGGAAGAGGGTCAGCGTGCCGGTCCAGAGCAGGCGCGCCGGTTGATCGGTGTGGTTGGACCACGAATGGGGTCGATTGCCCCGAAAATGCAGGCTATCGCCGGCATTCATCACCATCTCATCGTTGTCGAGGCGCTGGGTGATGGCGCCTTCGAGCACGTAGAGGATCTCCTCGCCCTCATGCGCCACCGTTTCGGAGCGATAGCCCGGTGGGACGGTCATGACGAAGCTCGAGAGCGTATTGCCCGGAAACTCGGTGCCGAGGCGCTCATAGACGATGGACGAGCCATCGAGGGAGAAGCGATTGCGCTCGTTGGCGCGGGTCAGCGCAGTCTGCGCGGTCGGGGCGGAAACGAAATAGTCAATGCCGACTCCCAGGGCCCGTGCGATGCCGGCCAGCGTACCCAGCGAGGGCGTAGCGTGATCGCGTTCGACCTGGCTGAGATAGCCCACCGAAACCTCGGCCGCCTTGCCCAGGGCCTCAAGCGTCATATGCTGCTGGCGGCGACGGGCACGGATCAGCGCACCCACCTTGGGATGCCCCTCCGTTCCAGCCTTGGTCAGCGCTTCGCCTGCCATCGGTTTCACCATAATTTTTTTGATATAAGCAAAGTTTTCTGTATGGTGGAAGCGAAATGTGAAGCCCGTCACAGTCTGCAAGAGAGTCATCTTGCGGTCGCAAGAGTTTGTTTTCGCAAGAGGAATAGTCCGTGAGCCTGGAGCCGCAGATTGTTGTCACCCCTGCCCTGGCTGCGCCTTCGCGGCGTAAGTGGGGGCGCGGGGTTTCGGCTGTCGTGGGTTTCGCCGCGACGGTTTTCCTCACCTTTCTGGGGCTGCTCGCCATCACCTTCTTTATCGGGAGGGTGATCCCGATCGATCCGGTGCTGGCGGTGGTAGGCGATCGGGCGAGCAACGCGGTTTACGAAGCCGCGCGGGTGCAGATGGGGCTCGAGCAGCCACTCTACGTGCAGTTCTTCAACTATGTGGTCGGGGTGTTCTCGGGCAATCTTGGCCAATCGGTCTCGACCGGCCGCTCGGTGGCCGAGGATATCAGCCGGTTCTTTCCGGCGACGCTGGAAATGGCGACGCTGGGTATCATCATCGGCGTAGTGGTTGGGGTACCACTGGGCGTCATCGCGGCCAGTCGGCAAGGTTCGGTAGTCGACCAGATCATCCGCGTGGTGGGGCTGCTGGGTTACTCGATGCCGGCCTTCTGGCTGGGGCTGGTGGGACTGGCGCTGTTCTATGCGCGGCTGCGCTGGGTCGGCGGACCTGGGCGGCTCGACATCTTCTATGACGGGCTGGTGGACCCGATTACGGGACTGCTCCTGATCGACAGCCTGCTGCAGGGCGAGATCGACATCTTCTGGAATGCGATCAGCCATCTCATTTTGCCGGCTTCAGTGCTGGGCTTCTTCAGCCTCGCCTATATCGCGCGGATGACGCGCAGCTTCATGCTCGACCAGTTGAGCCAGGAATTCGTCACCACCGCGCGCGTCAAGGGCCTGCCGGAGCGGGTGGTCATCTGGCGGCACGCGTTCAACCCAATAAGGGTGCCACTGATCACGGTGATCGGCCTCAGCTATGCCGGGCTGCTCGAGGGATCGGTGATGATCGAGACGGTGTTTTCGTGGCCCGGCATCGGCAACTATCTGACCACGGCGCTGCTCAATGCGGACATGAACGCCGTGCTCGGATCGACGCTGGTAATCGGCGCAGTGTTCATCTTCATCAACAAGATTTCGGACGTGCTCTACCGCGTCCTCGACCCGAGGGCACGATGACCACGCGCGACTGGCTGCTTGAAGACTCCCCGACCTCGCGCTGGCAAGCCAACGTCGGGCGGGCTTATCGGGTGTTCACGGCGCTGCTGCGCAACCCGCTGTCGGTGCTGGGCGGGGTGATCATTCTCGTGTTGCTGCTGACGGCGATCCTTGCGCCGTGGCTGGCGCCCTACTCTGCCACTGGGCAGGACCTCGCCAACCGGCTGGCGCCACCTTCGGGCGAGCACTGGATGGGCACCGATGAGCTCGGGCGGGATATCTTCTCGCGGGTGATCTGGGGCAGTCAGATTACTCTGACCATCGTGGGGCTGGTGGCGCTGATCTCGGCGCCGCTGGGGCTGCTGGTCGGGGCTGTCTCCGGGTATTTCGGAGGCTGGACCGACCGAATCCTGATGGGGTTCACCGATATTTTCCTCAGCATGCCCAAGCTGATCCTGGCGTTGGCCTTCGTGGCGGCCCTGGGACCGGGCATCAACAATGCGATCATCGCCATCGCGATTACCTCGTGGCCGGCCTATGCCCGGATTGCGCGGGCCGAGACGCTGACGATCCGCAATGCGGAGTTCATCGCAGCGGTGCGGCTGCAGGGAGCGAGCCCGCTGCGGGTGATCGTGCGGCATGTTTTGCCGCTGTGTACCTCGTCGATGATCATCCGCGTGACGCTTGATATGGCCGGCGTCATCCTGACTGCCGCCGGCCTCGGCTTCATCGGGCTGGGCGCGCAGCCGCCGCTGCCGGAATGGGGCGCGATGATTTCGCGCGGGCGGACGTTCATTCTCGATCAGTGGTGGGTGGCGACGATGCCGGGGTTTGCGATCATTATCGTCAGCCTGGGATTTTGCTTCCTCGGCGATGGGTTGCGCGATGTGCTTGACCCCAAGAGCGAGGGCAAGTGATGGCCCCGATGCTGGAAGTCAAAAACCTGCGCGTCAGCTTCCCCACCCATCGCGGGCGGGTGGAGGTGGTGAAGGGGATTTCGTTCGATCTTGGGCGCGAACGCCTGGGCATTGTCGGCGAGAGCGGCTCGGGCAAGTCGTTGACGGGTCGCTCCATCCTCAAGCTCATTCGCAAACCAGGGCTGGTGACCGCCGACAAGATGGCGTTTGACGGAATTGACCTGCGAACACAGTCCGAGAAGCAAATGCGCGCCATCAGGGGGGCCCGCATTTCCATGGTCATGCAGGACCCGAAATTTTCGCTGAATCCGGTCATGACCGTGGGCGAGCAGATCGCCGAGGCGCTGGTGGCGCACGAAAAACTGCCGCGGCGCGAGATGAACGAGCGCATTCTGGCCATGCTCGAGGCGGTCCGGATCAATGACCCCAAGCGCGTGGCCGGGCTCTACCCGCATGAGGTGTCCGGCGGCATGGGGCAACGGGTGATGATCGCCATGATGCTGATCCCCGAACCGGAACTGCTGATCGCCGACGAGCCCACCTCGGCGCTGGATGTGAGCGTGCAGGCGCAGGTGCTCGACATCATCGACGACCTGGTGACTAGGAAAGGGATGGGGCTGATCCTGATCAGCCATGACCTCAACCTCGTCAGCCGGTATTGCGACCGCATTCTGGTGATGAATTCGGGCGTGGTGGTGGAGGAATGCGCCGCAGGAGAACTCGAGCGGGCGCAGCATCCCTATACGCGCGGCCTGCTGGCGGCGATGCCAACTATCGATGAAACTCGGGACGAACTGCCGGTGCTTGACCGGACGCAATGGGCAGGCACATGAGCGCGATCAGGCTTTCCAACCTCGACATTTCCTATGGCGACACCAAAGTCGTGCATGGGGTAAGCCTCGACGTATCAGAGGGCGAAAGCTTTGCGCTGGTGGGCGAGAGTGGCTCGGGCAAGTCGACCATATTGCGGGCCATTGCCGGGCTGGCGCCGGACTGGACGGGCGAGATTGCGGTACTGGGCGCTCTGCGCAGCCACGGCATCGAGCGAGCTGTGGCACGACAGGTGCAGATGGTGTTCCAGGACCCCTATGGGTCGCTGCATCCGCGTAAGACCATCGACGCCGTGCTGAGCGAGCCGCTTGATATCAACGGCATCGGCAATCAGGGCGAGCGCGTCGAGGCGATGCTCGCCGCCGTAGGGCTGGATCAGCGCTTCCGCTTCCGCTTTCCGCATCAACTGTCTGGTGGCCAGCGGCAGCGGGTGGCGATTGCCCGGGCGCTGATGCTGGGGCCCAAGGTTTTGCTGCTGGATGAGCCGACTTCGGCGCTGGACGTTTCGGTGCAGGCAGAAATCCTCAACCTGCTCAAGCGCCTGCGGCGCGAGCAGGGACTGACCTATCTGCTGGTGACGCACAACCTGCCGGTGGTGAGCTTTCTGTGCGACCGGCTGGCGGTGATGCGGCACGGGCGCGTGGTCGAGGTGGCGGATGTGGGGCTGCTGAAGCGCGGCCAACTCGCCGAGCCATATTCGAGAGAATTGCTGGCGGCCACGGAAGGCCGAGCCGGCGTGATTGCCTAAGGACAATATTGATGACTGAGCATTTTGAAGCCATCGCACGGTTTGACGCTGCCATTGCCAATGCCAAGGGGGCCAGCGAGGCTTTTGGGGCGCTGCAAGCACTCGTGCAGACGACGGTGGGGGCGAAGCTTTTCACTTTCATGACCGTGGACATGCAGGCGGAGGTGGCCCGGCGTGCCTATACCAGCGATCCGCAGAATTATCCGACGTCAGGGACCAAGCCCATCCGCTATGATTCCTGGTTCGACATCGTGCACAAGGAGCGGCAGTATTTCGTCGCCAACACGATCGCTGACATCGCCAAGGTGTTTCCGGACTATGAGCTGATCGACTCGCTGGGGTGCCAATCGGTGGTGAATATGCCGGTGGTGCTTGGGGGCGAGCTGTTAGGCACGGTGAACATGCTCGATGTCGGGGGATACTATACGCCGGAGCGGGTTGAGCTGATCCGCGAGGTGCTAGCGGTGCCGGCGAAGCTGGCGGCGCTGGTAGCGCGGGGGTAGGCGAAGAAGCTCATTTGCGAGGAGGATACCCCCTCCTGGCCTCCCCCCTGACAGAGGGAGGGACAGATCGAGTTTGGGGCACCATTTTGCCACGATCGCAAAGCGGTCCCTCCCCCTTTTCAGGGGAGGTCAGGTGGGGGTATTCTGGTTTTTTACCCTGTCTGCGCCATGAGTGTCGCATTCCCACCAGCGGCCGTGGTGTCGATGCAGACGTGGCGTTCCACCAGCAGGCGGGCGCCCTCCTCCGCACTGGTCAACAGCGGGAGGATTGCGCCTTCGCGGGCGCTCAAAGCGATGCGGATGGCGTGGAGGTTGGCGTCGTCGGCGAAGTAAGCCACGGCATCGAAGGTGTCAGCGCTGGCCAGGGTGTCGAGATCGAGTTCGGCCAGAATGGCGGTATTGCCCAAGGTCGCCGCCATGGTCGCCTGGTCCCGCTGGTCGGCAGGTGCAGGACCAAGACAGAGAACCGCACCTCGTGGGGCGGTATGCATGACGTTGCTCTCGCCGGTCGGGCCAGGGAGTGGTAGCGGCGCCGTATCGGCGCTGTCGCCTCCCTTGGTGAAACGCGGCAGATAGTGCGGGCCACCGGCCTTGGGTCCGGTGCCGGAGAGCCCTTCGCCGCCAAACGGCTGCGAGCCGACCACGGCGCCGATCTGGTTGCGGTTGACATAGATGTTGCCCGCGCGAACGGTGTTCGACACCTGACGGACGCGCGAGGAGATGCGGGTGTGCAGGCCGAAGGTGAGGCCATAACCCGAAGCGTTAATGGCTGATATCACCGCATCGAGCTGGTCGGCCTTGAAGGTGGCGACATGCAGGACTGGGCCAAAGATTTCCTCCTTGAGCTCCTCGATGCCTTGCACCTTCAAAACGGTGGGTAGCACGAAGGTGCCAGCGCTTGGACCGCGTGCTTCGACAAGCTCACCATCCGGTCCTCTTCTTGTCCTCAAGCGATGAATCAGGTTCCCGGAACGCTCGTAAATGTCGATGTGGGCTTGGATTTTTGATCTGGCGGCTTCGTCGATGACGGGACCTATATCGGTCGCGAGGTCCCATGGATTGCCCATGGTCAGCTCGTCCATGGCGCCTTTCAGCATCTCGATAATGCGGTCGGCGGCATCTTCCTGGAGGTAGAGGATGCGCAAAGCCGAGCAGCGCTGGCCGGCGGATTGGAAGGCGGATGCGAGGATGTCACGCACTGCCTGTTCGGGAAGCGCGGTAGAGTCGACGATCATGGCGTTGAGGCCACCGGTTTCGGCGATGAGGGGCGCCGTGGGCGAGAGATTGCCGGCCATGGCGCGGTCGATGCGGCGGGCGGTGGGGAGCGAACCGGTGAAGACGACGCCCGATATGGCTGGGTTGGACGTGAGCGCGGCGCCGACTTCGCCGGCACCGGGGAGGAGCTGGATGGCATCTGCCGGGATGCCGGCCTGGCGCATGAGCTGGACGGCGCGGAAGGCAACGAGCGGGGTCTGCGGGGCAGGTTTGGCGAGGACGGGATTGCCGGCCACAAGGGCGGCGGCAATCTGGCCCGTGAAAATGGCCAGTGGGAAGTTCCACGGCGAGATAGCGGCGAAGGGGCCGCGCGGGGATGCCAGGGGTTGGGCCTCGGCCTGCACGGCGTAATAGCGCAGGAAATCGACGGCTTCGCGGACTTCGGCGACGGCATCCGACCAGGATTTTCCGGCTTCGCGGGCGAGGAGGGCGAAGAGTTCGGGGCGATGGGCCTCGTAGAGGTCGGCGGCGGCGCGGAGGAGGTTGGCGCGGGTGGCCACGGGCGTGGTGTGCCACTGCGAGCTGCGCGCGGTTTCGATCGCAGTTGCGACGTCTTCGGGCGTGGCGTTAGTGACGGTGCCGAGGATGTCGGTGGGATCGCCGGGGTTGGTGAGGCTCTGCGCTTCGATCTCGTGGTCCCACCCCCTCCTTCCTCCCCCATCAGAGGGGGAGGCTGGGAGGGGGTGACGGTCGGCCACGATTGCCGATGCATGCCACAGAGTGCGCGAGAAGACGGAGCGGGCGGCCTCCACGGCGGAGAAGGCTTCGGGGTCCGTCAGATCGAGCCCGGCGGAGTTCTGGCGCGGGGCGAAGATGGCTGATGGGGACGGGATGGCAGGATTGGGTATCGTGTCGAGGGCGAGAACCTTGCCAAGCGGATCCTCGGCAACGACGCCGGCCGGAATGTGTTCGTCGGCGATCTGGTAGACGAAGGAGCCGTTGGCGCCGTTTTCGAGCAGGCGGCGGACGAGGTAGGCGAGGAGGTCCTTGTGGGCACCGACCGGGGCGTAGATGCGGGTGCGGGTGCCTGCGGTTGTGCGCAGGACTTCGTGCAGGCGCTCGCCCATGCCGTGCAGGCGCTGGAACTCATACGTATCGGTGCCCCTGCCCGCTTCCGCTGCCAGGTGGAGAATGGCCGCCGCGGTGTGGGCGTTGTGGGTGGCGAATTGCGGGTAAATGCTTGATGCTGCGAACAGCTTTTTGGCGGCGGCGATGTAGCTGATGTCGGTGGAGGCCTTGCGGGTGAAAACGGGATAATCCGGCAGCCCGAGAATCTGAGCGCGCTTGATCTCGGCGTCCCAATAGGCACCCTTGACCAAGCGGACCATGATGCGGCGGTCAAGGGATTTCGCCGACGCGTCGAGCCAGTCGATCAGCGGCAGGACGCGCTTGCCATAGGCCTGCACGACGACGCCGAAGCCGTCCCAGCCTGATAGTTCTGGGGTTGCGAGGACTTCGGCGATGATGTCGAGGGAGAGATCGAGGCGGTCAGCTTCTTCGGCGTCGATGTTGAAGCCCATATTGGCGGCTTTGGCTGACAGGGCAAGTTTGCGAGTCGCTTCAACGAGTTCGGCCATGACGCGGGAGCGCTGCGCGAACTCGTAGCGCGGGTGAAGCGCCGAGAGCTTGACCGAAATGCCGGGATTGTCGCGGACCGATTTTGCCGTGCAATGAGGCGCGAGACTGGCGATGGCGCCTGCATAGGCGTCCAAATACCTGCGGGCATCGGCGGAGGTGCGGGCGGCCTCGCCGAGCATGTCGTAGGAGTAGCGGTAACCGGACGCTTCGGGCTTTTTGGCGTTGTGGATGGCCTCGTCGATCGTACGGCCGAAGACGAACTGGCTGCCGAGGAGGCGCATGGCCTGGCCGACGGCAGTGCGGATAACCGGTTCGCCGAGGCGGGCGACGGCACGGTGGAGGGCGTTGCGTGGGCCGACCTCGGGATCGCCGAGGACGTCGGCCGTGAGGCTGAGGGCCCAGGAAGAGAAGTTGACGAGCGGGTTGGGCGAGCCGCCGAAGTGGCTGGTCCAATCGGAGCCGCCAACCTTGTCGTGGATGAGGGCATCGACGGTTTCGGCATCGGGGACGCGCAGCAGAGCTTCGGCGAGGGACATGAGCGCCACGCCCTCGTCGGTGGCCAGGCCGTATTCGGCGAGGAAGGATTCCATCAGGCCGAGGCGGTTGCCGGTGCGGACGGTGGCGACGAGGGCTTCGGCGTGCGCCGAGATTTCGGCGCGTGCAGCCGGGAAAAGGCCCGTATCAGCAATGAGTTGGCGGACGAGCGAGGCCTCGTCGGTGAGGTTGTGGGCGCGGAGGGATTGGCGGGCGGTGGTGATGGGGTTCATTGGGCGGCCTCCGTGACGCAATAGCAGACCTCATCCTGAGCTTGTCGAAGGACGAGGTCTGATGACAATGCCAGAGGTCTTGCAGACGTTTCGCCCGATCTGGTGGCGAAATGTAGCTTGAAGCGTTATCCTGTCGGCCCAGGACAGGACAAACACCCATGCAGACCGTCACCTACGAGACATTGGACCAGATCGATCGGCGGATACTCGATGAGCTGGCCAAGGACGGGCGCATCAGTGTGGCTGAGTTGTCGCGGCGGGTGAACCTCTCCAAGACGCCGTGTCAGGCCCGGATCACGCGGCTGGAGAAGGCCGGATACATCCTGGGCTACCGGGCGGTAATCGACCCCAAACGCCTGGGTTTGCCGCATGTGGCGTTTGTCGAGGTGAAGCTGAGCGACACGCGGAAGGCGGCGCTCGCGGCGTTCAACAGGGCGGTACGGGCGATTCCGGAAGTGGAGCAGGCGCATATGATTGCGTCGAGCTTCGACTATCTGCTCAAGGTGCGGACCAGGGACATTGCCAGCTATCGCGAGGTGCTGGGGGAGCGGATATCGGCCCTGCCCCATGTGGCGCATACCAGCACGCATGTATCGATGGAGGCGGTCAAGGAGGACGAAGATTAGGTCGATGCTGCGCCAAGCAAGCCCGCGATTTGCTGCCGGCATGCCTGCAGCTTTCTTGCTGACTTCCTGCAGACTGCCGGCGGAGCCGGTCAGCTCGCGGGGAACAGCTTCCAGCGCCGGGGGCGGAAGGCCAGTCGGGTCTTCTCTCCGGCGGGGTGATCGAAGGGCAGATCGACCTCTACCAGGTGACCGGCACCACCGATTTCCAGTTCGACGCGGCGGGTGCCGCCGACGCGCCTGCTGGTGCTGACGACGCCGGCGAGCGACGCATCGCCTTCGATCAGTTCGACATCGTGCGGACGGAAGAAGAGGCGGGCATTGCCCGGCTTGGCATCGCCGGCCGGGATGCCGATGGCGCGACCGCCGACCCAGAGTTCGTTGTTTTCGACCGTAACGGGCAGCTCGCTGGATTCGCCGATGAAGCCGAAGACGAAGGGCGAGGTGGGGTCGTCGTAGACGGTGTCAGGGGTGCCGACCTGCTCGATCTTGCCCTGACTCATGACGCAGAGCCGATCGGAGAGTTCGAGAGCCTCCTCCTGGTCGTGGGTCACGAAGACGGTGGTGTGTCCGGTGCGATCGTGGATCTCGCGCAGCCATTTGCGCAGCTCGCGGCGAACCTGGGCATCGAGGGCACCGAAGGGTTCGTCGAGCAGCAACACGGCGGGCTCGATGGCCAGGGCGCGCGCCAGGGCGACGCGCTGGCGCTGGCCGCCGGAGAGCTGATTGGGGTAGCGCTTTTCGAGGCCCGAAAGCTGGACGAGATCGAGCAGTTCCATGGCGCGGCGACGGATTTCGCCTGCCGGCGGCCGGGTGGAGCGCGGACGGACCTTGAGACCGAAGGAGATGTTCTCGAGGATCGTCATGTGGCGGAACAGGGCATAGTGCTGAAACACGAAGCCGATATTACGCTCCTGCACGGTCTTTTCGGACGCGTCGGTATCGCCAAAGAAAATCTTGCCCTGGGTGGGCATTTCGAGGCCGGCAATCAGGCGCAGCAGCGTGGTCTTGCCCGAACCCGAGGGTCCGAGCAGCGCGATCAGTTCGCCCGAGCGAATATCGAGCGAAACGTCATGCAGCGCCGGGAACCGGTCAAATTCCTTGCGCACATTTTGAACGCGAACTTCCATAGACATTCAAATCCTATCAGTGGCTGGCACCAGCGGCGATTTCTTCGCCGAAGCGCCACTCCAGCGCCGTCTTCAGTACGAGCGTGACCAAGGCGAGCAAGGCGAGCAGCGAGGCCAACGCGAAGGCCGCGGAGGCATTGTATTCGTTATAGAGCATTTCCACCTGCAGCGGCATCGTGGTGGTCTGGCCGCGGATCTTGCCCGAGACCACGGCGACGGCGCCGAACTCGCCCATGGCGCGGGCGTTGCAGAGCAGCACGCCGTAAAGCAGGCCCCATTTGATATTGGGCAGCGTGACCCGCCGGAAAGTCTGCCAGCCATTGGCGCCGAGCGACAGCGCGGCCTCTTCATCGCCAGTGCCCTGATCTTGCATCAGCGGGATCAGCTCGCGGGCGACGAAGGGGAAGGTGACGAAGATGGTGGCGAGCACGATGCCGGGCAGCGCGAACAGCACTTCGATGCCGTAGCTCTTGAGGAAGGGGCCGAGGAAGCTCCCTGCCCCGAACAGCAGCACATAGACCATGCCCGAAATCACCGGCGAGACCGAGAATGGCAGGTCGATGAGGGTGATGAGGAAAGCCTTGCCCTTGAACTCGAACTTGGCGATGGCCCAGGAGGCGGCCAGGCCGAAGACCACGTTGAGCGGGACGGCAATGGCGGCAACCAGCATGGTCAGGCGGATTGCGGCCTGGGCGTCCTTCTCTGCCAGAGAGGCGAAGAACTCGCCGATACCGTTAATGAGGGCCTCGTGGAACACGGCATAAAGCGGCAGCAGCAGGATGACGGCCATGAACAGGAAGGCAAGGCCGATCAACAGCCATTGGACAAGGCGGCTTTCGCTGGTGGGCGAAGTGCGGCGATTGCCGCGAGCCCGGAGCTTAGTTGCCATAGCCATACCTCCGGCGCGACCAGGCCTGGATCAGGTTGATGGCAAAGAGCAGGGCGAATGAAATGAGCAGCATGACCGTGGCGATGACGGTGGCGCCGACATAGTTGAATTCCTGCAGGCGGATATAGATCAGCAGCGGCGCGATCTCGGACACGAACGGGATGTTGCCGGCGATGAAAATGATCGAGCCATATTCACCCACGCCGCGGGCGAAGGCCAAGGCGAAGCCGGTAAGGATGGCCGGCATCAGGCTGGGCAGGATGACGCGTGTGATGGTCTGGAAGCGGGTGGCGCCCAGGGTGGCGCTGGCCTCTTCGACCTCGTGGCTCACCTCTTCGAGGATGGGCTGGATGGTGCGGACCACGAAAGGCAGGCCAATGAAGATCATGGCGATGACGATGCCAGCCGGAGTGTAGGCGATGCGCCAGCCCAGGGGGGCGAAGATGGCGCCAACGGCACCGTTGGGCGCATAGATCGCGGTCAGGGCAATGCCGGCGACTGCTGTCGGCAGGGCGAAGGGCAGGTCGATAATGGCATCGAAAATGCGGCGGCCGGGAAAGCGGTAGCGCACCAGCACCCAGGCGATCAGCGTGCCGAAGACCACGTTGATAGCGGCCGCAATGAGTGCGGTGACGAAGCTGACGCGGAGCGCCCCCAGCACGCGGGGGTCGGACGCGGCCTTCCAGAAGCCTTCGGGACCCAGCCCCACTGAGCGAACCGCGAGGGCGATCAGCGGGATCAGGATGATCAGCGAAAAATAGGTGAGCGTGAAGCCCAGCGTCAGCCCGAAGCCGGGAATGACACTCGGCTGCCGGAAGCGCCACTGGCGGCGGGCAAGGGTCGGGACGGCGGTGCTCAAGCGGCGGCCTGGGTGGCGGCGGTCTTGCCAGTGCAGTTCATGTCGACCTCTCAACCGGTTCGGCGGCGTGACCCTAGTGGAATGGTCGGGTTTATCAAAGCGAGGCGGTGGCGTTTGGGAGAAGCGCGGCGGAAAAAAATTCTGCGGCGGAGCGAAAGGGGAGATTCCGAAGGGGCGTGTGCCCGAGTTGAGATGGTTGCTGAGCAATCTATGACGTTGGGCACCTCTGCCCGCCCACACTCGATGGGCTGGTGGTTAGGGCAGTCCGCCGCACAAACTGCCACTGCTACTTCGGCGGCGACCATACCGGGGTTTCGCGCTCCAGGGGCTTCATGCCGGTGATATCCTCGCCGCGGCGCATGGCGATGTTCATGCGGAAGGAGTTGCCGATGCGTTCGGAGCGTTCGATGAACACGGCAGCTATTTCGGGCGGGCAAAGCTCTTCCACGGTGCGGCGGAAGAGCGCCAGCCAGCGCGTGAAATGAGCGTCCGACAGTTCCGGGATCGCCATGTGCTTGGGCATGGGGCGGCCGGCATAGCGACCGGTGCCGAGCAGCATGGAACTCCAGAAATCGGCGATGGTGGACAGGTGGTGCGGCCAGGCCTCCTCGGCAATGACGCGGTTGAAGACCGGGCCGATGACGGGATCGCGGCGGGCATCGGCGTAGAACCTGTCGACGACGGCGCGGATCATGCCCTCATCGAGACCCTCAGGCGTGTCCCAGCCGACGCGCTGGTGGCGCGTGCCTGGCGATGGACGGGGATTGTCGTCGGTCATGCAACGGCCTCGCGGATGGCGTAGCTGCAGCGACGGCCGCCAGCGACGATGTGCTCTGATCGAACGACCTCGGTTTCAAGACCGAGGACAGCGCGGAAAACATCGAGCTCGGCGCGGCAGAAGCCCTGGCAAGCGGTGGCAGCAGCGCAAATCGGGCAGTGGTTTTCGACGAGAACGAAGGAGCCATCGGCTTCCTCGCGCCAATCGGCCATGTAGCCTTCTGCAGTCCGTAGATCGGCAAGCGCGGCGACCCTTTCGCGCAGGCTGGTACAATCGCTGAGGGCGGCCTCATAAGCTGCGCGGGTCTCGGCTTCACGACTCGATATGAGGGTATCGAGCGCCGCTTCCCCCAGTGAATTGCGGACAATGCCCAACAACTGCACCGTGAGGGCGGCGTGGGTATCGGGAAAACGGGCCTGAGCCGCCGACGTCAGGCTCCAGCTCTGCGTGGGACGCCCTACCCCCTTCGCCGCACTGCTGGCGACAACCAGACCTTCCTCGGCGAGCCGGGCAAGCTGCTGCCGGGCCGCTTCGCCTGAGGTGCCGAGCCTTGCGCCGACCGCGGCAGACGACAAAGCGCCATGCATCTTGAGCGCCATCAGCACCCGTTCGGCCGGGCTGCGGGGCGACCACGATACGCTGCCGAGAGCGGCATCCACTCGGGACAGGTTTTCCAAGTTCTGGCTTGACATATTGCTGTCAGAGGTTTTCAAAGTCATTGCTTGGAAATTAAACGGAGCGGTCGCCGAATGCAAGCGCCGCCGTTGTCGCATCGAACCCAGGAGCCGAAAATGGCCTTTGAACTCCCCGCACTGCCCTATTCACACGCCGCGCTCGCTGAGCGCGGCATGAGTCAGGAAACGCTGGAGCTGCATCACGACAAGCATCACCAGGCCTATGTGACCGCGCTCAACGGCTTCGTCGAAAAGAATGCCGATCTTGCCGGCAAGTCGCTGGAGGAGATCATTGTCTTTGCCAACGGCAAGGCGGACCTCGCGCCGGTGTTCAACAATGCCGGCCAGCACTGGAACCATATCCACTTCTGGAACGCCCTGTCGCCCAAGGGCGGCGCCCTGCCGGGCAAGCTGGAAGCCAAGATCGTCAGCGATCTGGGGTCGGTGGACGCGTTCAAGGAGCAGTTCAAGACGGCGGCGACGACGCAATTCGGTTCGGGCTGGGCGTGGCTGGTGCTGGGTTCCGACGGCAAGCTCAAGGTGACCAAGACGCCCAATGGCAGCAATCCGCTGGCGACCGGCGAGGGCAAGCCACTGCTGGGACTCGATGTGTGGGAACACAGCTATTACGTCGATTTTCGCAACCGCCGTCCGGACTACGTGACCAACTTCCTCGACAAGCTGGCAAATTACGAGTTTGCCGAAGCCAATCTGGGGTGAGTTGTTCGCGCAGGTGGGGTTCGCCTTTTGGTGACCTCCAGAAACGGTGATTCCCGCCTGCGCGGGAATGACGTAGTGGTTTATTCGAGCGCAGCGCCGCGCACCAGGTCTCGGAACTCATGACGGCAATGGCGGACTTCGAACTGCCCGATACGATGAAATTGCATCCGCCACGGCAGCCCGTTGTGAGCAACGTGGAATTCCGGGCGGCTATGTCCGGCATGGCGACGACGGTGAGCCTGGTGACGGCCCGGCGCGGCGATGAACGGATCGGGCGAACGGTGACCTCGATGCTGTCGCTGTCGATGAACCCGCCGACGATCCTGGTGTCGATCGACATCATGAGTCGCCTGGCGGACCTGATCGCCAAGACCGGCGGATTTTCGTTCGCGATGCTGGCGGATGATCAAGTGCCAGTCGCCGACGCCTTTGCCGGGCATGTGGCGCCGGAGGAGAGGTTCAATACCGGCAGCTGGAGCCAGTGGCCATCGGGGCACCCGATGCTGCTGGGCGCCGTGACGGCGCTCGATTGCGATGTGATCGGCTCGATCGAGACAGGCACGCATGTGCTGTTCGCCGGAGCGGTTATCGAGGCGGAGACGACGACGAGCCGCGCGCCGTTACTGTGGCAGCGCCATCAGTATCATGCCCTTGGCGGGCTCGACTGAGCGGCACGAAGCTGCCAAGCTGGGGCATATCGCTTCGGCAACCCTTGTCCCGAAGCTGCGTTTCCTCCGCCGAGGGAGTCGAAAATGCCCCGATTTTTCTTCCATTATCGCACCGATGACGAGCTTATTCCCGACCAGGACGGCAGCGAACTGCCTGACCTGGAGGCGGCCGAGCACAATGCCGCGGCGCTGGCCAAGGCCATCGTGGAGCAGGCGGCGAGCACCGGTGGGGATACGCGAATCCCGCGGTCGATCGAGATCACCGACGCCGCGGGGGAGGAGCTACTTTACCTGGTGTTCTGGGCCGGCCCGAAAGTGGGTGCCGATGGCGACGAGCAGGAACCGATAGAACCAACGACGGTGCATTGATCGGCGCGCCGTCTTGAATAAACAAAAACGCCGGCCCTTGGGGCCGGCGTTTTGCGTCTGGGAGGACGACGTTACTCCGCCGGCACGCCGGAATAGATCTGGTCGAAGATGCCGCCGTCGCCGAAGAATTTGGGCTGGGCTTCGCGCCAGCCGCCGAAATCGGCGATGGTCACGAGGTTGAGCTCGCCGAAGCGGGCGACGTCTTCGGGAGCTGCCAGTTCGGGCTTGAACGGACGGTAGTAGTTGGCGGCAGCGATAGCCTGACCCTCGGGCGAGTAGAGATACTCCAGATAGGCCTGGGCCAGATCGGTATTGCCCTTCCGTTCAGCATTGCCGACGACCAGGGCGACCGGGGGTTCGGCAAGGATCGAGACCGAGGGGGTCACGATATCGAAGGCGTCAGGGCCAAGTTCTTCGAGGGCCAGATAGGCCTCGTTTTCCCAGGCCAGCAGGACGTCGCCGATGCCGCGCTGCACAAAGGTGGTGGTGGACCCGCGGGCGCCGGTATCGAGCACGGGGACGCGCTTGTAGAGGTCGGTGACGAAAGCCTGTGCGGTGGCGTCGGAACCACCGGGTTGTGCCTTGGCCCAGGCCCAGGCAGCCAGCAAGTTCCAGCGGGCGCCGCCGGATGTCTTGGGGTTGGGGGTGATGACCTCGACCCCGTCCTTGATCAGGTCGCCCCAGTCGTTGAGACCCTTGGGGTTGCCCTCGCGGACCAGGAAGACGATGGTCGAGGTATAGGGCGCGTTGTTGTTTTCGAAGGTGCCGCGCCAATCGGCCGGGATCAGCGCCGGGTTAGCATCGGAAATGGCGTTGATGTCGCTTTCGAGCGCCAGCGTCACTACGTCGGCCTCGAGGCCGTCGATGACCGTGCGGGCCTGGGCGCCAGAGCCGCCATGGGTGTTTTCGATGGCGACGGTCTCGCCCTTTTCGGCCTGCCAATGGGCAATGAAAGCCTCGTTGAACTGCCGGTAGAGTTCACGGGTGGGGTCATAGCTGACATTGACCAAGGTGCGGTCCTGACCATGCGCCGTCACCGCGAAACCCAGCACCAACGCGGCAGCAAGGGCCGCGTAGGCGATGAATGTGGACGCGTTCTTCATCTCTGTCTCCCGCTGAGATCGAATGACCAAAAGACTACCAGATCACTCGTGTATCGCAAGGCGATGGCTCGCTGCGTTATGGCGCCAGAGAAAATGGTTTGCTGCAAATGACGCTAGAACGAGAAAAAGCCCACCAAAGGTCAGAAAGGAAGGGGCAATGCGCAGACTGGTTCCAGTCGTGGACCGGCGCGCGATTTTCCCCTGTTGTCACCAGGCCATCGCGCACGGTCGCTATGATGCAAAGGGATGGCAGACAGACGCGCTCGGGCTGCCTAGACTGGATTGGCGAGCGGGGGAGTCGTTGAATGGATCTGGGACAATCGAGCCGTCCGGCCTTGCTGGGTCGTGCTGAAGCTCTGGCAGGAGAAGATGCAAGCTTCGCGCGCTTCTTCAAGGCAGCGATCCTGGCGACTGATAGCGAGGACCTGGAGCGCCAGTCGCCGCAGCAGTTCGAGGCGGCTTTGCGCCATTCCTACCGGCACCTGCTGGCCTATTCGGGCGACAGCAGCCAGCTGACGACCACCCCGCCGGCCAGGTCAGGCGATCCTCTGCTTCTCGATATCGTCTCCCCCGATATGCCGTTCATCGTCGACAGCGCGCTGGCGGCATTGCGCGCCGCAGGTGGCACGGTACGGATGTTCACCCACCCCGTGGTGCGGCTGGAAGGGGGCATCGTGGGTGAGACCGCCGGGCGGCCCTTGAGCCTGCTGCATATCCACAGTGACCCGGTGGCCGATGTCGAGGCGCTGACGGCCGAGATCGAGGCCACAATGGCCGACGTGACGCGGGCGGTGCGTGACTGGCAGAACATGCTGGAACGGTTGCGCCGGGGTATCGGCGCGCTGGAAGCCAGCACCAATGCGCAGAAGGATGAGCCGCTGCGTTTTCTCGACTGGCTGATCGAGCACAACTTCACTTTCCTGGGGGTGCGGGAATATCAGTTGGCTGAAGGTGGCCTGATGCCGGTCGCCGGTAGCGGGCTGGGTATCCTGCGGGACCCGGACTTCAAGGTGCTGCGCAGCGGGCCGACCTTCGTGGAATCGACACCGCAGCACACCGCGTTCATGGCCTCGGGCGAGCCGCTGCTGGTGACCAAGGCCAATGTGCGCTCGCGTGTGCATCGGCGCGCGCATCTGGACTATGTGGGTATCAAGATTTTCGGCGCCGGCGGCGAGGCCATTGGGGAATTGCGGATCGTCGGGCTGTTCACGGCGCAGGCGCTGGCGACGCCGCATACCGAAGTGCCGATCATCCGGCGCAAGATTGCCGATGTGATGCGCAAGTCCGGCGTCGATCCGCTGGGCCATGACGGCCGTACGCTGCTGAGTGCGCTGGATTCCTATCCGCGGGACGAGCTGTTCCAGATCGGCGTCGAGCAGCTGTTCGAGTTCGCCACAGCCATAGCCGGGCTCTACGACCGGCCGCGGGTGCGGGTGCTGCCGCGCATCGACCGGTTCGACAATTTCGTCTCCATTCTCGTCTACGTGCCGCGCGACCGCTATGACGGTGAGGCGCGGGCGCGGATCACGCGCTACCTGGCGCAGATCTATGATGGTCGGGTATCGGCGTTCTATCCCCACTTCCCGGAAGGGGAACTGGTGCGGCTGCACGTCATCATCGGCAGGGTCGCCGGGCCGACACCGCGCCCCGAGCGGGCGGAGCTCGAAGACAGGGTCAACGCGCTGACCTCCAATTTCGGCGACATGCTGGCAGCGGCAGCAATCGATCCGGCCACGATCAGCGACTATCGCGCGGCGTTTTCACCGGCTTATCAGTCGCGCAATTCGGCGCGGGATGCGCTCGAGGATATCGACGTGCTGCGCGGGCTGGGGGATGGCTCAGGCGTGGCCCTCAGGCTTTATGAGCGAACCGGCACCGACGGCTCGCTGGGGCTGAAGTTCTACCATCGGGAAAGCGCCATTCCGCTGAGCGATCGCGTGCCGATGCTGGAGGCGTTCGGCTTCCGGGTGATCGACGAGCGGACCTATACGATCGTACCGCGGGATGGGGTGGAGCGGTATCTGCACGACATGGTCCTGGAGCCGCAGGATGGCAGCGACTTTGACGTGGAGGATCGCGGGGCGGCCGTCGAGGCGGGCCTGCTGGCGGTGTGGGACAGGCTGGCAGAAAGCGACCAGCTCAACGCGCTGGTGAGCCGGACCGAGCTGGCGTGGAATGACGCGGCCTTGCTGCGGGCGCTGGCCCGATATCTGCGGCAGATCGGGATTTCCTACTCGCAGCGCTACATTGCCAACGTACTGGTGAATCAGTCGGGCGCTGCGGCGGCCCTGGTCGCGCTGTTCAATGCGCTGCATAATCCGGCGGAACTCGACCGACAGGCCAGTGCCGAGGCGGCACGGCAACGGGTCGCAGCGGCGCTCGACGCCATGGCATCGCTGGATGAAGACACCATCATCCGCCGGTTCCTCAACCTGGTCGAGGCTTCGGTCCGCACCAATGCGTACCAGCGCGATGCAGACGGCAACCGCATGCCGGCACTGGCGATCAAGTTCGACTCGTCCAAGGTCGAGGGCATGGTGGCGCCGCGACCGTACCGCGAAATCTCGGTCTACTCGCCGCGCGTCGAAGGCATTCATATGCGGTTCGGCGCCATTGCGCGCGGCGGCATCCGCTGGTCGGACCGGCCGGAGGATTTCCGCACCGAGGTGCTGGGGCTGGTCAAGGCACAGCAGGTGAAGAATGCCGTGATCGTGCCAGTTGGCGCCAAGGGCGGGTTTGTGCCCAAGCACCTGGTGGCCGGCATGCCGCGCGAAGCCTTCGCTGCCGAGGGTGTGGCAAGCTACAAGATCTTTATCGGCGCGCTGCTCGACGTGACCGACAACCTCGTCAATGGCGCGGTGGTGCCGCCGCGGGACGTGGTGCGACGGGATGGGGACGATCCATATCTGGTGGTGGCCGCCGACAAGGGCACGGCGAGCTTTTCGGACACTGCGAATGGGATCGCCACGGCGCGCGGGTTCTGGCTGGGCGATGCTTTTGCCTCGGGTGGCTCAGCCGGCTATGACCACAAGAAGATGGGCATCACGGCGCGCGGCGGCTGGGAGGCGGTGAAGCGACATTTCCGTGAGATGGACCGGGATATTCAGCGCGAGCCGTTCACCGTCGTCGGCGTGGGCGACATGAGTGGCGACGTGTTCGGCAATGGCATGCTGCTCTCGCCCGAAATCCGGCTGGTGGCGGCGTTTGACCATCGCGACATCTTCATCGATCCGCGGCCCGACGCAGCCAGGAGCCTGGCTGAACGGCAGAGGCTGTTCGCCCTGCCCCGCTCAAGCTGGCAGGACTATGACAAGGGGCTGATTTCTGATGGAGGCGGGGTGTTCTCGCGTTCGCTCAAATCCATTCCCCTCACGCCAGAAATCCGGACGGCACTGGGCATCGCGGCCGAGCACGCGACGCCGGCACAGGTGATGACGGCGATCCTGAAGGCTGATGTCGATCTGCTATGGTTCGGCGGTATCGGAACCTATGTGCGAAGCAGCCTGGAAACCGACGCCGATGTGGGCGACCGTGCCAATGACGCGATCCGCATCACCGGCAGCGATGTGCGGGCCAAGGTGGTCGGCGAAGGCGCCAATCTGGGGGTTACCCAGCGGGCGCGTATCGAATACGGGCTCAAGGGCGGGCGCATCAACACCGACGCCATCGACAATTCGGCCGGAGTGAATTCGAGCGATCTCGAGGTCAATATCAAGATCGCGGTGGCGCCATTGCTGGCCGCTGGAACGCTGCCGCTTCCGGCGCGCAACAGCTTCCTCGTCACCATGACCGACGAGGTCGCGGCGTTGTGCCTGCGCAACAATTACCTGCAATCGCTGGCCATTTCGCTGGCCGAGCGCTCTGGCTTGGGCGAGTTGCCCAATCATCGCGAGCTGATCGAGCGGCTGGAAGATCGCGGCCTGCTGGACCGGAACGTGGAGTTTTTGCCTGTCGATGCGGCGCTCGACGCCCGGGCGGCGGCGGGCAAGGGGCTGGCGCGGCCGGAACTGGCAGTAATCCTGGCCTATGCGAAACTGACGCTCTATGCGGATTTGCTTGAGAGCAAGGCGATCGACGATAGCTATCTGGCCGGCGAACTTTATCGCTACTTCCCCGAGACGCTCCATACGGCCTATCCCGACGCGATCGCCAACCATCGGCTGAAACGCGAGGTGATCGCGACGGTGCTGGCCAATGCGATGATCAATCGCGGTGGGCCGGCCTTCGTCACCGAGTTGACGGCGGCGACCAGCGCCAGCCCCGGCGAGGTGGCGCTGGCCTATGCAGCGACACGCGATGTCTATGGGTTGATTGAGCTCAATGCAGCGATTGATGCGCTGGATGGCGCCGTCGCAGGCGAGGTGCAATTGGCGCTTTACGCCGAGGTGATGGACCTGCTGCGGCAGGAGAGCCTGTGGTTCTTGCGCAACGCGGATGTCACGCGGGGACTGGCGGGACTAGTCGAACGCCATGCGGCGGGTGTGGCAACCCTCAAGGCCATGCTTGGTAGCACCCTGCCCGCTTCGCTGGCGCAGGGCGTTGCCGAGCGGGCGGCGGAGCTGGTGGCCAAGGGTGTGCCCGAGACAACGGCGCAGCGGATCGCCGAACTGTCAGTGCTCAGTTATGCCAGCGATATCGTGCTGGTCAGCGAGCGCTCGGGCGTCGCGGTGGCCGATGGCGCGGCAGCGTTCTTCGGCGTGTTCGCGGCATTCGAGCTGTGGCCGGTGATCGAGCAAGGGCGCGCCATCCAGCTCAGTGATCGGTTCGACCGCATGGCGCTGGACCGCGCGCTCGCCAACCTGATGCGCGCGAAACGCGACCTGACCGCCGATGTGCTCAAGACCGAAGGGGGTCTGGGCGGCTGGACGGCACGGCCGGCGATCGGACGAACCGCGACCGCTGTGGCGGAACTGACGCAGGGAGTGCTCACAGTGTCGCGGTTGAGTGTGGCGGCGGGATTGCTGGCGGATCTGGCGCAGGAGGTGTGATCGGGCTTTGTCCGTTCACCCATTGCGAACAAAACCAGAATAGCCTTCTGTGAGAATTCCGCTCACAGGTCCTCGATTCGTGCTCGCCAGCCTCGACTATCTCGACAAGCTCAACCCGGAACAACGCCGCGCGGTGGAGCATGGCGTTGGGCAGGAGAAGCCGGGCCCCCTGCTGGTGATTGCCGGCGCCGGGTCGGGCAAGACCAATACGCTGGCGCATCGGGTGGCGCACCTGATCGCAAATGGTGCCGATCCGCGGCGCATCCTGCTGATGACGTTTTCGCGGCGGGCCGCCAGCGAGATGAGCCGGCGCGTAGAGCGGATTGCCGCGCAGGTGCTGGGCAAGAGCTCCGGCGTGTTGACGGATGCGCTCAACTGGGCGGGGACCTTTCACGGTATCGGAGCACGGCTACTGCGCGAGCACGCGACGCAGATCGGGCTCGATCCGGCCTTCACCATCCATGATCGGGAAGATTCGGCGGACCTGATGAACCTGGTTCGTCACGAGCTGGGGATGAGCGAGGCCAAGAGCCGGTTCCCGACCAAGGGCACGTGCCTCGCCATCTATTCGCGGGCGGTCAATGCGCAGGCCGAACTGGAAACGGTACTCAAGGAGACGTTTCCGTGGTGCGCCATGTGGGCGAGCGAGTTGCGGACGCTGTTCGGCGCCTATGTCGAGGCCAAGCAGCAGCAGAACGTGCTCGATTACGACGACCTGCTGCTCTACTGGGCCGGCATGATGGCCGATCCCGGGATTGCCGCCGAGATTTCCGGGCGGTTCGACCATGTGCTGGTGGATGAATACCAGGATACCAACCGGCTGCAGGCCAGCGTGCTGCTGGCGATGCGGCCCGATGGCAGCGGGCTGACAGTCGTCGGCGACGATGCGCAGTCGATCTATTCGTTCCGAGCCGCGACCGTGCGGAATATCCTCGATTTTCCTGCAGCGTTCAGTCCGCCGGCCGACATCGTGACGCTGGACCGCAATTATCGGTCGACGCAACCGATCCTCGCTGCCGCCAATGCAGTGATTGACATGGCCAGCGAGCGTTTCACCAAGAACCTGTGGACCGAGCGTCAGTCTGACGCCAGGCCACTGCTGGTGACGGTGCGCGACGAGGCGGATCAGGCGCGCTATGTGGTGCACAAGGTGCTGGAAGCGCGCGAGGGTGGTATCGGACTCAAGAGCCAGGCGGTGCTGTTCCGGACGTCAAGCCATTCCGGTCCGCTGGAAATCGAGCTGACGCGGCGGAACATTCCGTTCGTCAAGTTCGGCGGGCTCAAGTTCCTCGACGCGGCGCATATCAAGGATGTCCTGGCCATTTTGCGCTGGGCGGAGAATCCGCGCGACCGGGTGGCTGGGTTCCGGGTGCTGCAATTGCTGCCGGGCGTCGGTCCGGGCACCGCGGGCAAGGTGCTCGATGCGATGGCGACGGGGCCGGACCCGGTCTGGGCCCTGAGTGAAATCCCGCCGCCGCCGCGGGCGGCCGAGGGCTGGGCTGGGTTGGTCGAGATGATCGGGCGGCTCTCGCGCAAGGATGCCGGCTGGCCGCTGGAGCTGGGCTATGCACGGCTGTGGTACGAACCGCTGATGGAGCAGGCTTATGAAGACGCAGCTGTGCGGGTGCAGGATATCCTGCAGCTTGAGCAGATCGCTTCGGGCTATCCCAGCCGTGAACGGTTCCTGACGGAACTGACGCTTGATCCACCCGATGCGACCAGCGACCAATCGGGCGTGCCGCATCTGGACGAGGACTACCTGATCCTTTCCACCATCCATTCGGCCAAGGGGCAGGAATGGAAGGCGGTGCATGTGCTCAATGTGGTGGATGGCTGCATTCCGTCGGATCTCGGCACGGGCTCGACGCATGAGCTGGAAGAGGAGCGGCGGCTGCTCTATGTGGCGATGACGCGGGCGCGGGACGAGCTGAACCTGATTGTGCCGCAGCGCTTCTTCGTGACGCAGCAGCACAAGCACGGGGACAAGCACCTCTATGCGCAGCGGACGCGGTTCATCCCGCGGGTGATGGTGCCGCTGTTCGAGGACATCCTGTGGCCGCCGGTGACGCCGGCTTATATCGAGGGGCTGTCGCCGGCTCCGGTGCGGATGGATATCGGGGCGCAAATGCGGGGCATGTGGAAGTAAGTAGCTCCACCGTTGTGGCCAAATACTCGATCGTCACCCCCGGGCTTGACCCGAGGGGTCTGCACGTAACTATAGTCCCGCAAGTATAGAGCCCTCGGGTCAAGCCCGAGGGTGACGGCCGGTGGGTGTTGGGCGTTCGAGCTTTCTTAGGCTCATGCCAAAGTCGCCCTTGCCACCGGCGACCACATCGCGACAGTGGAAGCACCTTCCCTGTTGCCGAGTTCCCCATGACCACACTTTCCGACTGGCTTGCCGCCCAACCCGTGGACCCCAAGCTCGCTTCGGTGGTGGCCACCATGGCGGCGGCGAGCGCGGAAATTGCCGATGTGCTGCGGCTGGCGCCGATCGCCGGGCAGACTGGCTTGGCCGGGCATACCAATGTGCAGGGCGAAGCGCAGAAGGCGCTGGATGTGATCTCAAACGACATTGTCTTGAATCACATACGAGCAAACCCGGAGATTTCGATTCTTGTGTCGGAAGAGCTGGATGAAGCGGTTCACATCGAGAATCAGGGACGGTTCATGGTGGCAACCGATCCGCTGGATGGGTCTTCAAATCTCGACGTAAACGTCACCGTGGGCACGATTTTTTCCGTGTTGGACGCGGGCGACGGGCTGCTGCAGAAGGGGACCGCGCAACTGGCGGCGGGATATGCCGCCTATGGCCCGGCGACGAGCCTGGTGCTGACATTCGGCGCGTCAACGGCGGTGTTTACGCTGGATGCGCGTGGGATATTCCAACTGACGCAGGACAAGGTCGCCGTGGCGGCCGCATCGGGCGAGTACGCGATCAATACCGCGCGCGAGCGGTTCTGGGATGCCGCCACCCGCGGCTATGTCGCCGAGAATGTCGCTGGTGAAACCGGGCCTGCCGGCAAGCGCTACAATATGCGCTGGGTCGGCTCGATGGTGGCGGACATCCACCGGATCCTGATGCGGGGGGGAATTTTTCTCTATCCGCTCGATAGCGAGACCGTAGCCAAAGGTGGACGGCTGCGGCTGCTCTATGAGGCCAATCCGATGGCGTTGCTGATCGAGGCGGCGGGCGGGACGTCGACGACCGGGACACAGCGCATCCTTGATGTGATGCCTGTTGGAATTCACCAGCGGGTGCCGGTCATTCTCGGTTCGGCCGAGGAAGTGGCGCGGGTGGAAGGCTGGTACGCGAAAACGTCAGCGGACTAGTCGGGTCGCGGATTGCGGTAATTGCAACGTTCTTATTGTCTGGCTATAGCTCGACGAGAGGAGCCGGTGCACCGATTTTGCCGGCCGGGAGCAGACATGACCGACGCCAAGCTGACGTTGCCAAAGACCAATTCGAGCCTGTGGCAGAACCGGCCGTTTCACCGGCAGTACCTGATGCGGCAGGCCAATAACCTGTTCGACTTCTTCGAATCACCGTCGATGAACCCGAAAGGCGGCTTCTTCGAGCTCGATAATGACGGCGCGCCGCTGGACCGCGACAATGCGACCAGGCAGATCCACGTCAGCACGCGCATGGTGCATTGCGCGGTCATTGGCAGCCTGATCGGGCGGCCGGGATCGGATGAGATCGTCGACCATGGCATGCGCTACATCTGGGAGAAGCATCGCGATGCCAGGCGTGGGGGCTATGTGTGGAGCCTTGACGACAAGGGTGTGACCAACGGGTCCAAGCAGGCCTACGGGCATGCTTTCGTTCTGCTTGCTGCATCCAGCGCCAAGCTTGTCGGGCATCCGCTGGCCGAGCAGATGCTGGCCGACGTGACCGAGGTCATCAACACGCGCTTCTGGGACGAGCAGAGCGGCTCGGTGAAGGACGAGTACAACCAGGACTGGTCGCAGTTGCTGCCCTATCGAGGGCAGAATGCGAACATGCACATGACCGAAGCGCTGATGGCGGCGTTCGAAGCCACCGGCGATCGAGCCTACCTGCTCAAGGCCGAACGCATCGCCGAGCTGATCATCGCCAGGAATGCCGTTCCGCTGGGGCACCGGGTGGCCGAGCATTTCGACCAGCATTGGGTGCTCGACAAGCATTACGAGGGCAACGAGATGTTCCGCCCGTCCGGCACGACGCCTGGGCATTGGCTGGAATGGTCGCGACTGCTGTATCAGCTCTGGATTTTGGGGGAAAAGCGGCTGTCGTGGATGACCGGCGCGGCGCGGGAGCTGTTCAACCAGTCCATCGAGCTGGGCTGGGACAAGGCGCATGGCGGGTTTTTCTATACCCTCGATTGGGACAACAAGCCCATTATGCGTGAAAAGCTGTGGTGGCCGCTGAGCGAGGCGATCGGGGCAGCTGCCTATATCTCGGCCTTCGACAGTGGCGACTACTTCCAGGCCTGGTATCGCAAGCTCTGGGACTATGCCGAGAACCATGTCATCGACCACAAGCGCGGCGGCTGGCTCAGCGAGCTGACGGAAGACCTCAGGCCGACGTCGCGGCTTTTCGTGGGCAAGCCCGATATCTATCACGCACTGCAAGCCTGCCTGATCCCGCTCTATCCGACCAATGGCAGCCTGACCAAGGGCATCATCGAGGCGGATCACACCGTGAGACACCATTTGTAGTGCGACCTGGCCAGGCGGAGGTCCTGCGCCAACGAGACAGATGCAAGCTGCCGGCCTGTCACTGTTGCCACCGGCACTGACGGCGCGTAAATCAGCGGCACTGAAACAGGACTTCGCTGATGTCGCGCCCCGATCGCCTGCCTGCCCAACTGCCGCGCCTGCTGGTGGATCGCGCCGTCGCTGCCGCGCTCGAGGAGGACCTTGGGCTGGCCGGGGACCTGACAAGCCAGGCGACGCTGGCGCCGCAAGCCTGGGCTACGGCGAGCCTTTCCGCGCGGGAGGCAGGTGTCGTGGCCGGCTTGGACCTGGCAGCGGCGGCATTTCGCCTGGTTGGTGACGGGGTGACCTTCACCCCAAAACTGATGGATGGCGACCGGGTGGCGGCAGATGGCGTGGTTGCCGATGTAGCGGGCCCGGCCCGGCTGGTAATGTCGGCCGAGCGGGTGGCGCTGAATTTCCTCAATCACATGAGCGGCATAGCCACACTGACGCGTGAGTATGCCGATGCGGTTGATGGCACGGGCGCGCAAATCTGCGACACGCGCAAAACGACGCCCGGGCTACGCGCATTCGAAAAGTATGCGGTGCGGTGTGGGGGTGGAGCCAATCACCGTTACTCCCTGGACGATGCCATTTTGATCAAGGACAACCACATCGCAGTCGCCGGCGGCGTGGCCGCCGCCTACCGGGCGGCGGAGGCTTTTGCCGGACATCTGGTGGCCATTGAGATCGAAGTGACTAATTTGACCGAGCTTGAAGAAGCTCTGGCGGCGGGTGCCCGGATTGTGCTGCTCGACAATATGGATAATGAGATGCTGCGCCAGGCGGTGACGATCAATGCCGGGCGGGCCAGGCTCGAAGCCTCGGGCGGGGTGAAGCTCGAGCGTGTGCGCTCGATCGGCGAAACCGGCGTCGACTACATATCCACCAGCCAGATCACCATGGCGGCAAAGCCGCTGGACCTGGGGCTCGACGTGGTGGTGGAACGCTGATGGCCGTCATCATGCAGGCACCGACTGACCACGATCTGACGACACTGGCGCTGGAGGCCGCAGTTGCGGCGGCGCGTGTCATTCTCGATGTTTATGCGCGACCCATTGCTGCTGTCGCCAAAGCCGACGGCTCGCCAGTGACCGAGGCCGACGCGGCGGCCGAGGCCGTGATCCTCGATATGCTGAAGCCAACAGGCATTCCCGTGCTGGGCGAAGAGAGCGTGGCCGCGGGCATCATCCCCGTGCTGGGCGATCGCTATTTCGTGGTCGATCCGCTTGATGGCACCAAAGAGTTCATCAAGCGCAACGGCGAGTTCACCGTGAACATCGCGCTGGTCGAACATGGCGTGCCGGTGCTTGGCGTGGTGCTGGCGCCGGCGACAGGCGAGACCTTTATCGGCGATGCCACCGGTGCGTGGTTTTGCAACACCCAAGCCGGTTCGGACGTAGAAAGACTCAGGATTTCAGTGGCTTCTGCGGAACGGCTGCGCATCGTGGCAAGCCGGTCGCATGGGCATGCCGCGCTCGCGGCGCTGTGCGAGACACTCGAAGTGGAGGCCGATATGTCCATCGGCTCGTCACTGAAATTCTGCCTGCTGGCGCGCGGCGACGCCCAGCTCTACCCCCGTTTCACGCCAACTTCGGAGTGGGATACGGCCGCCGGACAAGCTGTTCTGGAAGCGGCAGGCGGCGCCGTGGTGACGCTGGATGGCGAGCGCATGCGTTACGGCAAGGGCGACCTTGCCTTTCTCAACCCGTATTTCGTGGCGGCGTCGAGCCATGAACTGGCGCAACGAGCGGCTGTGGAGATGACCCGGCTGCTGGACGTGGCGACCAGCCATGCAACCTGATCTTAACTGATCTACCGGAACTGCTGGGTTCCAGAACTTGCGCTATTCATTCCGCGGCTATACAGAACCGGCATATATCGGCCCGGCATATGCTCAGGGCGGAGCCAGCGCATGAACGTCAGAACTCTCTGTCTATCGATCCTCTACGAGGGCGAAGCAACCGGATATGAAATCCGGCGGCTTTGCGTCGAAGGCGAATGCTCGTACTTCATCGAGGCAAGCTTCGGCTCGATCTACCCCGCCCTCGCCAAGCTGGAGGACGAGGGGTTCGTGGTGAGCCGGACCGAACAGCAGAGCGGCAAGCCGGCCAAGAAGGTCTATTCAATCACCGACCAGGGCCGTGCGGCCTTTGCGGACGAATTGGCGGGCCCACTTGGCGACGACATGTTTCGCAGCCCATTCCTGCTGTTTGCCCGCTTCGCGCATATCCTGCCGCGCGACCTGGTAGAGGCGCGGGCCAATGAATACCTGGAAAAGCATATAGCTGACCACCGCCGACTTGAAGAGGCCTTCGCCGAGCGCGGAAGCAATGCTTCGGACACGTGGGTAATTAATTATGGACGTGCAGTAATGGAGGTTGCCGAACGGCATATCCGCTCCCATATGCACGAACTGATCACTTTGGCGCGAGCCGAGCCGAAAAAAGACGCGGCTGAGTAAAGGGGCGAATCTCAATGCGTGCACTGTTTTCCTACGGCATAGCCTTCCTGATCCTGGTTCTGGCAGGGATATGGCTGTCAACCGGCACACTGGTCATGGGCGGCAATGGGCCGGGCAATGGCGAGCGGCCGATCATTTCTGTCATCGAAGGCGAAGAGCACGGGCCAATTGCGACCCAGCTCGCCGAGGCGGGCGTTCTCGCCCAGCATGAAACCGAACATGCCATTGACCCGCACCTGACCATCGCGCAGCGCAACGAAGAAGACATGGGTGCCAATACCCAGCTTCAGTCGGTGCGCACGTCCACCTATGTAGCCAAGCCGATGGCCATCGAAGTGCCGCTGCGCGGCCGGACACAGGCCAAGGCTTCGGTGGGGGCCGTTGCCGAGACCGCAGGCGTCGTCGATACCGTGCACGTCACCAAGGGCCAGAATGTGACCGTGGGCGATTTGCTCTGCACGCTCGATCAAGGCACGCGCGCTGCCGCCGTTGCCCAGGCCGAGGCCGGGCTCGAGCAAGCCAATGCCTCGCTCGCCCAGGCGCAGTCCGATTTCGATACCAATGCCGAGCTTCGCGAAAAGGGGCTTGCCGCCCCCAATACTGCCCGCCAGCTCGAAGTGGCACTGAGCAGCGCCAAGGCCTCCATCAGCGCTGCCCAGGCGGCGCTCGACAATGCGCAGGCCGAACTGGATCGGACAGAAATCCGCGCCAAGGTTGCTGGTGTGGTGCAGGACCCGCTGGTGTCTGCCGGTGCGATGCTCGCCATGGGGCAGCCTTGCGCGACGATCGTTCAGCTCGATCCGATGGTGTTTATCGGCCAGGTGCCGGAGGCCCGCATTGCGCTCGCGCGGCTGGGTCTTGACGCTGTCATCAAGACCATTACCGGGCAGGATGTCGCGGGCAAGGTGACGTTCATCTCGAGCACCGCCGATCCGGCCACCCGTTCGTTCCCGGTAGAGATCGAAGTCCCGAATGCCGGCGGCGCGATCCGCGATGGCATCACGGCGACGGCCACCGTCAATATGGGTTCGGCCCCGGCGCATCTGGTGCCGCAGTCGGTGTTGACGCTCAATGACGATGGCGTGCTCGGCGTGAGCATCGTCACCGACGGGATCGTCAAGTTCGTGCCCGTACAGATTGCCAGCGACACGCGCGATGGTGTGTGGGTGCTTGGCCTGCCCACCTCGGCCGACGTGATCACTGTCGGCCAGGAATATGTCAAGGACGGCCAGGCCGTCGAAGCCACCAACGTAACCGCGAGCTGACATCATGCTGGACTTTATCGAACGCATCCTGAGGATGCCGCGAGTTGTTCTGACGGTCATGGTGCTGCTGCTGGGAGCGGGCCTGGCGGCCTATATCGGGCTGCCCAAGGAGAGCTTCCCGGCAATCGACATCCCGTATTTTTACATCTCGGTCAGCCAGACCGGGGTGTCGCCGCGTGACGCCGAACAATTGCTGGCCAAGCCGATCGAGGACCGTATCAAGGACCTCGACGGCCTCAGCAACTACACGTCGACCTCGACCACCGGGCACGCCTCGGTGTTTCTCGAGTTCGACGTCAGTGCCAACAAGGACCAGGCGCTGAGCGACATCCGCGCCGAAATGGACGGCATTACCGCCGACCTGCCCGACGACGCTAACGAGCCGACCGTGACCGAGATCTCTTTCTCGGACCAGCCGACCATTTCCGTGGCGGTTTATGGCACGGTACCGGAACGGGAGCTGGTGCAGCGCGCCAAGGACCTGCAGGAAGAGCTCGAAGGCATGGGCGACGTGCAGAGCGTGACCCTCAGCGGTTCGCGCGATGAAGTGCTCGAGGTCACCATCGACCTCAATCGCCTGGAGGCCTATGACCTGACGGCTGCACAGCTGCTCGACGCCCTGGCCAAGAACAACATGGTGGTGCCAGGCGGCACGCTCGATACCGGCCAGGGTTCGTTCAACGTCGAAGTGCCCGGCCTGATCAAGAATGCGCAGGACGTCTATTCGCTGCCGCTCAAGACCGCCGGCGACACGGTCGTGACCTTCGGCGACGTGGCGACCATCACCCGGACGTTCGAAGACGCCAAGTCCTATGCGCATGTGAACGGCCAGCCGGCTATCACCCTGGGCGTCGTCAAGAAGCTGGGCACCAACGTCATCGACGTTTCGGACAACGTGCGCGCGACGACCGAGGCATTTACTGCCAGCTGGCCGCAGGGCATCGAGACCAGCTTCCTTATCGACCAGGCCGACGCCACCAAGGGGCTGTTCCGCTCGCTGGAAGCGGCCGTGCTGACCGCCGTGGCACTGGTGCTCATCACCTGCGTGGCGACCCTGGGCTGGCGCGCGGCCATCATGATCGGCATGTCGATCCCGATCTCGTTCATGATCGCGTTCCTCGTGGTGCAGATGCTGGGCATGACCATCAACATGATGATCATGTTTGGCCTGGTGCTCGCGGTGGGCGTGCTGGTGGACGACCCGATCGTCGTGGTCGAATATGCCGAGCGCAAGCTGCAGGAGGGCGTCTCCAAGAAGGAGGCGTTTATCATGGCCGCGCGCAAGATGTTCGTGCCGGTGGTTTCGGCCACGTTCACGACGCTGGGCGCGTTCGTGCCGCTGCTGTTCTGGCCGGGCATTATCGGCAAGTTCATGAGCTACCTGCCGATCATCGTTATCGTGGTGATGTGCGCCTCGCTGGTTTCGGCCCTGATCTTCATGCCCATCATCGGCGCGATCATCGCTTCGAGCCATGTGGACCCGAAGGCAAAGGAAGCCGCCGACACGGTGATGTATGCCGACAAGTTCGACCCCAAGAAGGTCGGCGGGGTCACGGGCGTCTACGTGCGCACCATGCAGCACCTGATGCACCAGCCGCTGCTGACGCTAGGTCTCGGCTTTGCGATCGTCATCATGATGTTCGCCGCCTATATCACCAACCCGACCCCCACCGAGGCCTTCCCGGCTTCGGAGGCGGAATTCGGCACGGTGAACGTTCTCACCCGCGGCAACTACTCGCCGGCGGAAATCCGCGACCTGCTGGTCGAGGTCGAGAATGAAATCCTGCAGGTGGAAGGCATCCAGGACGTCATCATGGCCTTTGGTGGCGGTGACGGCTTCATGTCGTCCTCGGGTCCTGCCGATACCGTTGGCTCGTTCCAGCTGCAGCTCCTGCCCTATAACGACCGCGTCAAGGCCGAGGAGATCTTCCAGAACATCCGCGACCGCGTGGCCGACATTTCGGGCCTCGAAGTGCAGATTGCCGCCCAGGAAAACGGCCCGCCGGCTGGCAAGGCCATCAACCTGCGCGTTGAGGGTACCGTCTATGACGACGTCGCCCCCACCGTGGCCAGGCTGCGCGACTTCATCGAGAACGATCTGGGCCAGACCATCGACGTCGAAGACGGACGTCCGCAGCCGGGCATCGACTGGCAGGTGACCATCGATCGCGAGGCCGCTGCCAAGTATGGCATCGGCGTGCGCGAGCTCAGCCCTTATGTGCAGCTGGTGACCTCCGGCGTGAAACTGGGCAGCTACCGGCCAGACGATGGCGGCGACGAGCTCGACATTCGGGTGCGTCTGCCAGAGGACGAGCGCACGTTCGACGCGCTCGACTCGCTGCGTATCGTGACCGCCCAGGGACTGGTTCCCGTTTCGAACTTCATCGAGCGGACGGCCGTGCCCAAGGTTGCCAACATCTCCCGCCGCAACGGGCTCTATTCGATGAACGTGGCGGCCAATCTGGAGCCAGGCGTGCAGACCGACGCGAAGGTGGCGGAACTGCAGACCTGGCAGGATAGCCAGGAATGGCCAGAGACCGTCGAGATCGTCTATGGCGGCGCAGCCGAACAGGTGGACGATACGAACGCCTTCATCGTGTCGGCATTCGGCGCGGCCATGTTCCTGATCTTCCTGATCCTGCTGCTCGAGTACAACAGCTTCTACCAGGTGCTGGTGACGCTCTCGACGGTGATCATGTCGCTGGCCGGGGTGCTGCTGGGCATGGTGGTCACCGGCATGAGCTTCTCGGCGATCATGACGGGTCTGGGCATTGTGGCGCTGGCGGGCATCGTGGTGAAGAACGGCATCGTGCTGATCGACACCTACAACCACTACAACCGCGACGAGCATGTCGAGCCGATCAAGGCCATGCTGATCACCATCAGCCAGCGCGTCCGGCCGGTGCTGCTCACCGCGACCGTGACGGCCCTGGGCGTGATCCCGATGGCATTGAACGTGGAGTTTGATTTCATCCGCCGCGAAATCGTGGTGGGCGGCATCGCCGGCTCCTGGTTCACCCATCTCAGCGCTGCTCTGGTATCGGGCCTCTTCGTCTCCACTGCCCTGACGCTGGTGATGGTGCCGGTGATGGTGGTGGCGCCGACCGTGCTGTGGAAGCAGATCAAGTGGGTGGGCCATCAGTTCGCTCGCCTGGGTCGGTTTGCTACCGGCCGCGGACGGCAGCCGGCCATGGCAACGCCGGCTGGTTTCGACGGCATGGCCGTGGAAATCCCCGCCGATGTCGATGGGGCCAAGCGCTACATCGTCAGCTCCGATGCGGGGCTGGTGGAGAAGGAACAGAACGGTGTGACCGTGGTCAGTCGGCCGGAAGCGGCCGAGTAAGCCGGTTCAGTCCAAAGTCAAAGGCCCGCAGCGATGCGGGCCTTTTTGTTTGTCAGATGCGGAAGGCGTTGAGACGCCAGTCGTCGCCTTCGAAGGTGATGTCGCGCACCGAGGGTTCATGGGGCGTCAGGGCCCTGTCCCAGAATGCCTGGGCAGGCTGGTTGGCTTTGGGTACGCCGATATGCCAATCGCCGGGATGCGCTTGCAGGACAGCGGCCAGTGCCGCCCGCCCTGCGCCACGCCGGCGGTAGGCCTTGAGCACGAAGAACTCGGCCATGAACCAGCACGGCTTGCGGCCGGTGAGCGGGCATTCGTCGATGACGAGAGCAAAGCCGGCCAGCTCGGCGTCGACATGGATCAGGTATGGAAAGCGCCAGAAGCGATCGAGAAAGTCGTATTCGAAGCGTCCATCCGGACCGACCGGGAACGGCATGCTTTCGGTCATGTCGTAGAGGTAAAGCTGGATCAGGGTGGCGATGACGGGGCGCTGATCTTCGCGGGCGGGTGCAATGGTTGTCTCTGTCATGGCAGCCACTGTGCCTGCGCGCCCGACTGCCAGCAAGACACCAGTCGTCAACAAGTGTTGACAACACACAAATCGTCAACTATGGTTGACGCATGAACCAGACACCACATGACGCGTCCGAGACGGACGATCCGGACCAGGCTTTTGCCAGCGTGGTGGCCCTGCGGCTCATGGCCGACAGGCTGGAACGCAAGGCCGTCGCCGAAGCGCTGGCGCGAGGATGGTCGTGGGCCCGCATTGCCCAGGCGCTGGGTGTGAGCAAGCAGGCGGCGCATAAGCGGCTGTCCAGCGTCGCTCCGATAATCAAGACGTGAAGGAAACCAGCATGCTCAAGAAGCTGACGCAGACGTTCCGGGATATGGGAACCATCAAGACCCTGTGCGAGGCCGCGGAGCGGATCGCCAATGCGGAGCATCAGGCAGCGCCCGGCGCGGAGCACTTCGTGCTCGCGGCGCTGGAACTGCCGGACGGATCGGCAGCGCGGGTGTTCAGCAAGCTCGGGATCGATGGTGGCACATTCCGTGAGGCGCTCCGGGAAGTGCATCGGGTCAGTCTGAGGGCGGCCGGGGTGAGCCCCGAGCAGATCGCTGGCTCGGAACGGGACGTGCCGCCCCTGCCCCGGCCTGTCGAGCTTTACAATGCGGCGCCGTCCGGTGAGGCGGTGTTGAAGGGGTTGGCGGCGCTACGCAAGCGCGGCGTGACTGGGCCGCTGGTTGGCGTTCATGTGCTCGAGGTTGTGTCGGCAATGCAGCACGGCCCATCGGCGCGCGCCTTTGCCCTGTTGGGCCGCGACGCGCCGACGGTGTTGGCGGCCATCGAGAGCGAAATGGCGATGGCGGCCTGAGCCGCCCTCACTCCGCCGCCGGCAGGCCTCGCTTGACGAAACCATCCGGGTCGTTGGCGGTCTGCAGCAGCTTCTCTTCGGCCTCGGTGGCCTCGCGCTGGCGGTTCCACATCTGGGCGTAGAGGCCGTCATGGGCCAGAAGCGCGGCGTGATTACCGCGTTCGGCGATCACACCCTCGCGCAGGACAAGGATCTCATCGGCATTGACGACCGTGGACAGGCGATGGGCGATGACGACGGTGGTGCGGTTCTTGGACACCACGTCGAGGGCTGACTGGATATCACGCTCGGTTTTGGTATCGAGCGCGGAGGTCGCCTCGTCAAGGATGAGGATGGACGGCGCCTTGAGAATGGTGCGGGCGATGGCAACGCGCTGCTTCTCGCCGCCCGACAGCTTTAGGCCACGTTCGCCGACGGGGGTATCGTAGCCCTTGGGCAGGGTTTCGATGAAGGGGCCGACCTGAGCCATTGCCGCGGCGGCGCGTACTTCTTCGGCGCTGGCGCCGGGGCGGCCGTATTCGATGTTGTAGCCGATGCTGTCGTTGAACAGCAC